>CAZJKJ010000026.1:18890-43158 GCA_964546435.1 uncultured Cellvibrionaceae bacterium | reverse complement strand
AGCAAGTACAGTTCGTCGTAACCAACGGCGCCAAAGGTCCTCAGGCTGAGAACGTCACAGCGGTTTAATCCCGACTGAATCCCGAAAACGCCGCTTCTGCGGCGTTTTTTTTTGGGCGTTCGACTCACGCGGTGGCTACCGCTACGGGCGGACAAACGAATCTTTCCCCGACAAAGACACTCTGATATTCCTGAAATACGGGTCAGCCCGGCGTTCTGTCACTTCGATCGAAGATCAATTGGAACAGCTCTGGATCCGTTGGTCACCATAACAGGATGCTGGCGCAGTTCGCCCCCCGCTCAGATCACCGACCACACCCCTGTGGCCGCAGCGTAACCGAATATGAGCGTATTGGTTACCGCGTGGGCGACAATGGCGTCGGTGACTGAGTCGCTGCGCAGGCGTACCACGGCATACACCAGACCCGCTACGGTTCCCGCCAGCCAGGCGCCGTGGAGCGCACCGAATGCGACGGATGAAACCACGACACCGGCAAGTGAAAACGGCAGGACCCCTCGGAGCCGGACTTCGGTCCCGGACAGGCGGCAGAGAATATAGCCCCGGAATGCCAGTTCTTCGGCGATGGGAACCGTTATGGTCGCACCGATAAAACGACATACCAGCCAGCCGGCGCTGGCCCACACGGGGGCAGCGGCAAGGGTGGTGCTGATGGCAGTGTCGGCTTCATGATCCCTGCCCAGCATGAAAATCCAGATCACCGCCATGGCTGCACCGGCGATCAGGGGAAGGGCGGACCAGCGATATGGAAGTAATGGCAGGGCAGTCCAGTACAGCTTCAATGCGATCAGAACGGCCACGACCCGCAGGGGGTAGAGCCAGTCAAAGCCGCCGGAGAAAGCCATGGTCAGGAGCGTCATCCCGAGCAGGGCCAGCATCGGAACCAGGCTTGGAATGGCGGCGTGGTCGGCGGACGCGGGCAGACGATCCGGCGAACGCGACTCCGGGATACGCGGGCGTTTTTCCTTCATGAAAAACTGACTGTCACTGGCCAGCCAGAGAATGACCAGTGAAGTAAATATGAATGTCAGCCACCCCGCCTGTGAGTGGAAGCCGCCGACGGCCACGTCCGGGCTCCCGTGATGGCCAATCATGATCAATACCGTAATCCGCACGATATTGAGCAACCAGATGCTTATGGCGCCAATGGGAAACAGCAGAAGCGCCCGGGGGAAGCGCAGCGCGCTTCGACTGATCCACAGATAGAGCGCGGTGAAGGCGGTGACCAGGCCTACGCCCTCGTAGCCCGAACACGCCGGTGCGATGTTGACGATAAACTCCCCGAGTCCCAGCAGTTTCTCATCTGAGTTGACGTACACCAGGTCGGGATAGAGGGTCTGCAGAAAAAACGCGGACAGGATAAACGTCAGTTCGCTCATTGGCCCCCAGAACTGGCGGGTGAACATGGCAAGCGCCCAGATGGACAGGGAAATACCAAAGGCAGTACCCAGAACCCACTTTTGGCGATAGACGGTGCCGGTCAGTACCCGGCCCGGCAGAAACAGCAACGCCCAGGAAATGAAGGTGGCAATGAGACTCAACAGCCACAGGGCGTACCATCCCGGCGCCAGAGACTGGGCCGCGCCTGGATCCGCATAAATTTTTCCGGTGAGCATGATGACGGCTCCGAAAGCCATCGCGTGCGGAACACCGCGGCGGCCAAAGCGGCCGATGTCAAAAATATTGACAAGTTTGCGAGCGTACTCGAGTAATTGTTTATGAACCAGCAGCGCGGCGGTAAATGCTGTCAGTACAAGAATCTTGGCAATATCGCCAGAGTAGCCGAATACTTTTCGCCAGCCGCTCATTTCGCCGTGCATGATCAGGCTATAGGCGTCGAAAAGCTGACTCAGTACCATGACCTCGAAAACCGGCAGGCAGATGCCGAACAGTATCAGGGCTGACTTGAGGTGGCGTTTTAATTCGGTGTCACGGGCGTTCATCACGAATCCTTTGTCATCCTGGTGAAGTCAGAAATCCCGACGTGGAGCCTCCCAAGTATAGGGCGATTTGATTTGGAAGGCTTAAATGGGCTAACGCGGGGTATTCGCGTTGTTTGCCAGCCCGGAAACATAACCGCCGCGCATAAAAAAGCCCCTGCGAAGAGGGGCTTTCGTGCAACTCGACCGGGCTTACTTTTCCAGCTTGCGTCGCTCGCGTCGGATCGCCAGTATCCCGCCTACGAAGGCAAGTGCCAGACCAGCGCCGGCTGCGTCAATTTCGGGTACCGATTTTACCGGTGTGGTCGGTGTCGGCCTGGTGGGTTTTGTCGGCTTTTCAGGTTTGGTTGGCTTCACTTTGTGGTCGCACAGGAAGGGAAACAGCAGGTGGATTTTGTAGAATCCAGTGTGCTTGTGAAAGCTTCCAAACGTTGCATAACTTGGTGCAGCAGCAGTCAGTGTCAACGCCATGGTCAAACCCAGTACTAATTTCTTCATAATGCCTCCTTCGGCTTTTACTACTTTTTATTGTTGTCCAAGTGTTCAGGGTCTTAGACGGGGCCGGTGCCCTTGACGCCATAAAAGCAAATCCGGTGCCATTTGCAGAGATTCATTGATTTTCATACGGTTAACGAATATCTGTAATTCAAAAAGGATACTAAGTGTTAAAAATTCCGAATTGCTTATAAAAGTGCACCGGTTAGAACTTCCATGCGGTCGGTACCCCTGATCCAGTAAAAGTCCACTTCGAAGTGATTGATTTCAGGACTAAAGCGAGCACTCGACCAAGGGTTGGTTCTGCCGGAACCTCGGGCGAGAGTATTGTCGAAACGCCAATCTGGAACCGTGACCGGCGGTGTCTTTTGGGAAGCAACGGCGGTTGCCTTGAAAAAGTGTGCGGCGCGTCGCAAGAGTTATCTTTGCTATAGTGTAAATACGCCGACGTAAGTTCATCCGGATACGAGTTTTCCTGTGCCCGGATCTGTCAGGATGCAGTTTCCGCCTGGACGTTTATTGGAACGTCGCTTCTGTACGATTGCTGTTTTGGGAAGTGGGAAGGTTTCGCACAAGGAGAATCACTCCATCCGACGAGACATTTATGACCATGGGTCCAGCGCGAATACTACTGATCGAGGAAAATCTTGAAACGATTGACGCCATTCGCAGCGTCACTCGCGACAAAATCCAGAGCTTGCTGACCGTGGTTGACGGTTACGCCTCCCTGAGTGCCCTCCAGGATGTTGATCCCGATCTGATAATTTTGAGCTTGAACCTGCCTGAAGGTGCCGGGCTGAAGATCTGGGATCGCCTGAAGTCGAACGGCAACCTCGGCCGCTACCCGGTTATGGTGGTCGCCCGGGATATTGATCAGATGACCCCCGCGCAGCGACAGAACGCGGATGACATGCTCATTGCGCCGGTGAGCGAGCCCGAAGCGGAATTCCGGATAAAACGCGCGCTGGACAAACTGAACCTGATGCGCCAGCTGGATCACTGGCAAGTAAAATTTGAGCGGGCCATCGTTGAACGGACGCTCACTCTCACCGCCGATAACCAGCGCCTGAATGACGAGGTTCAGGAGCGCCGCTACATGCAGGAGCGCCTGCAGTATCTGGCGGATCATGATCAGGTGACCCGTCTGTATAATCGCGCCGCCCTGGAAAATGAAGTCACCACAGTGATTGCCAAAGTGCATTTGCAGCGCACGCGAGCGGCCTTTGTTTCTATCGAAATCGAACAGCTGGGAACAATCAACGGCAGTTGCGGGTATGCAGCGGGCGATGAATTATTGCGCCAGCTCGGACGCGTATTCGCGGACATCGTCACCAGCCGCACCTATCTTGCGCGAATCGGCGGGGCCAAGTTTGGATTGCTGTGTCTCGAAACGACACTGGAGGGCGCCCAGAAATCGGCACAGTATGTTCAGCAGATGATCAACGATTTCGTATTCAACTACGATGACAAAACCTTTTCTCTCACGGCGGCTTTGGCCGTGGTGGAAATTGGTGAAAACATTAATTCCTTCGAACAGCTGTTATTGGTAGCAGACGAGCTGAGTGCGCAGGCGCGACGCGAAGGCGATAACACCATAAAAGTCTATGATGGATCGGACGCGAGTATTACGGAAGCGCAGCGGGATTTTGGCGATTGGGAAACCCGATTGCTCACGGCGCTGCGAAAAAACCAGTTCCGCATCTGGTTCCAGCGGATTCAGCGGCTGACGGTCAATCACTATAAAAAAGATGTCGTTTATAACGACCCTAATAGCAAAGATGTGAAAATCGAAGTGTTGGTGCGGCTTTATGATCAGGAAAGCGACACGTTGATTCATCCGCGACAATTCCTTCCAGTCGCTTCGCGCCTGAATCTCGTTTCCAGGATTGATCGCTGGATGGTTACCGAAGTCATGAAATTTCTCCGCGAAAATCCGTCTTTGATCGAGGTGCTGCATAGCGTCTCTATCAATCTGTCTGCGGTGTCGATGCGCGACATCGGTTTTGCCGAGTATATTGCCGAGCTGATAAAAAGCCACGAGTTGCCACCGGGTTTACTCTGTTTCGAGGTTACCGAATCCGAAGCCATTGATCTGGATTCAGCCCGAGCCTTCATGAGCGTCTTGAGCGAACTCGGCTGCAATCTCGCCCTTGATGACTTCGGCAGCGGCTTTTCATCCTTCCGGTATCTACAGGAATTACCCTTTAATATCGTGAAGATTGAAGGCGATTTCGTGAAAGAACTGGATCGCAACCCCTCATACCTGGCGCTCGTCAAATCCATCACCGAGGTGGCCCATCAGCTGAATAAGGTGGTCATCGCCGAATTCGTCGAAAGCGAGGCAATCGAACGGGAGCTTGCCAAGCTGGGTATTGAGTGGGGACAGGGCTATTTCTGTCACCGTCCCGAAGCCTTGACGAACGACGCGCTGAACCGTTATCGGCATTAATGATTGCCGCCGCCGGGCATCCTTCTCTACATCGATCATCCGAATTGCTGCTGATGCCCCGCAGGGGGTCCCGCTGATTTCATGAACCAGTTTCAGTAACCGTTGGCTGGTCTTGCGGTAACCGGTTTGGTCGGAGGGGTGATACTGGTAAGCCGCGCGGCAGATTCCTCATGAAGTCGTCGCGCAAAATCCGGATTTAGTGCGCAGCAACTGTTTCCTCCGGATTAAAGGCAGTTATATAATGCCGCCCGATTAGCGGCATCGCAGTTATCCCAAAAAGTTTGCCAGGTCAGGGCCGCGACCTCGAACTTCTTGCATTGCTTCTCAATTTTCTCTCGTTCAAGCTACTGCTGCATTTCTTCCCGACGGACTGCCGAAGCGCCGGTGTATGCAGCGTCAGCTTCGTTTGCGGCACGGAGGCAGCGAGACTGGAAGTCACGGAACATTCCCAACATGATCACGACGTTACTGATGATTCACGCACGCAGAATTTCTCGTTTAATCGCCTTATTATCTATGCTCGCAAGCGCCTCGGCATTTGCAGATCCGTCCTCGAGTTCGGGGATCGAGGAAGAAATCATTATCGAAGGTAGCCGCCGAGCCAACTTCACGGTTATCACTGAAGACGCACAAAAGCTGGTGGAAATGCCTGGCGCCCTGGGTGATCCCATCTCGGCAATTTACAGCCTTCCCGGCGTCGTGAGCTCCGGAGGTTCCGACAGTCGTCCCGCTGTGCGTGGATCGTCGCCGGATGATAACCGCTTCTATGTTGATTTTCTGCCGGTTGGTTATGTTTTTCACCAGTTCACCAATTCGGTTTTCAGCGAATTCATCCTGCAGGATTTCGCGCTGTACTCGGCGGGCTTTGGTCCTGAATACGGGAGCGTCACCGGCGCCGTGTTCGATATACAACTGCGTGAACCGCGCCAGCAACCGCTGACGACCATTCTCGATTTGAGCATGTTGCGGTCGGGCATCTTCGTAGAAGGGGGCGTCACGGAAAACTCGGCCTTTTATTTGTCCGGCCGGCAAAGCCTGATTCATCTTTTTATCCCGACGGGGGAAGAGGAAGATGGACTTATCGTGGAAAAAGCTCCGCAAGATCAGGATTACCAGGGGAAGTACGTCTGGCAAATCAATAGCAGCAATCATCTGGCATTCTCGGCGACCGGCGCCACCGACGAAGCGGCAGCGGATTTCGGACGAGAATCAGAATTTGCTCGCAGCAACCCCGATTATGCCGGGGATGCGGGGCTGAGAACTGAATATCACGGACAGAACGTTGTCTGGGATTACGACAGCCGACAGCGGTCGTTCAAAGCGGGTCTTGGGCGTTTCACTGACACGTTCGATGCCTACTGGGGGGATGGCTTCTTTTTTGGATACGATCTTGATCAAGTGTCCCTGCGCACCCGTTTCGAGCAGGCACTGGGCGAGCAACACCGACTATCTCTGGGCGGGCATGTGCAGCAGTCACGCTACGAAATCAGTTACGACCAGATTCAGTTCGTCTGCACCGAATTTGATGCGGACTGCGATTTGAATCGTCGCGACCGGGAGAGCGCCAATGTGCCTTTTGAATACGAAGACCACATGGCTTATGTCAACGACACATGGTTTCTGAATCCCGAGTGGACTCTGGATGCGGGACTCCAGTGGCAGCGTAATGATTATACGGACGAAAAATTTTTCAATCCGCGTCTGGCGCTGTCCTATGCCCCCGACGCCGACTGGATTTTCACAGCCAAGGCCGGGCGTTACAACCGTTTTCCCGATCTGGACAAGGTCGTCCCAACTTTGGGCAACCCCGCGCTGAAATCGTCGGTGGCCGATCATTACACGTTTAGTGTGGAACGGATGCTCGACAATGGCTGGAGCTGGTCGACCGAGCTGTATTACAAATCATTGGCGAAGCTGCCGCTCGGGTTGCAGACGGGTGACCCGGATGCGGAACAGTTGTACAGCAATGATGTAAAGGGCAAAGCTTATGGCGTTGACGTCTTCATCAATAAGAATCTGACAAGTCGCTGGTACGGGTGGGTTGCGATGAGCTACGCCCGCAGCGAGCGAACCAATGAACGCACCGGAATTACCAAAATTTACCAGTTTGATACACCGCTTATTGTGAACTGGGTGATGAGCTACCAGCGCAGCGAGCATTTTAATATTGGCTGGCGTTGGACGATACGCTCCGGGGCGCCCTACACGCCGGTCATCGGTATACAGGAAAATCCCTGGTTTGAAAATACAGCCTTCCCGGTTTACGGAGACCCGTTTTCGGAACGACTGCCCACCTACAGCCGCCTGGATGTACGGTTGAAATGGGATTTCTCCCTGTTTGGCCGATTTGAAGCCGCCGCTATTCTCGACATCCTGAATGCGTTAAATCAGAGTAACGTCTCGGACAGAGCGCTCGATTATGATCGCGTCAATCTGATTGATCGGAAAGTTCATACCGAAGACACCGAATCCCACGGAATCATTCCGGCCGCAACGCTGCGAATCACATTCTGACGAGCCCCCCGCAGGGGCAAGTCGCACGCCTATGCGTGCGTCGTTGCGCTATATCGACGATTTACTGGGGGCTGGAGCTGCTGTAAAACCGGTAAGTGCCCGCCAGCGCGAAACAGATAATCGCGGGCACCGTCAGGGCTCTGAACCCCCACAGCACATACAGAATCGAACCGGCGATCCCGCCGCAAACAAATCCCCCGATGATCAGCAACAGCAAAATGAATTTGCGTTTATCAAACTCGGCACCGCGCAGAAGCGATCCCAGCATAATACCGATGTCGGTCAGGACGCCGGTTACGTGGGTTGTACGGATGACCGCGCCGCTGTAAGTGGTGGCGAGGGCATTTTGCAGGCCGCACGCCGTGGACGCGAGATAAATTCCAAATGCCGCCTGCTGCTCCAGAAATACGATCGCTGCCAGCAGCAGCACGCCTTCGAGCGCCAGCAGTGATTCGTAATGTCGACCGAGTCTTAAGGACTGTCCCTTCAGGAAAAACCCCGAGATCATCGAGCCGATCAGAAAGCTCAACAAGATGGCTGCCAGATGGAGTGCGCCAGACTGCATCTTTGCCACTTCGACGCCGAAGGAGGTGGCGATGCCGGACATGTGCGAAACCGCTTGGTGCTGAAATCCCAGCAGGCCAACCGCGTTGACTGCCCCAGCCAGCAGGGCGAGCGTCAAGGCGCCATACTCAACCCAGCGGGGCAATTTCGTGAGCAAAAGAGTTACCTTCGACTGCAAATGGGTGGGCTTTGAGATTCTAGCCTATTTTTAAGAGGCGCCCGCTACACGAATCTTCCGTGACCGACCTCCGCCGACGGTGCCGACCGGGGAAATCCTTAACACGCGATGCGTGGCATATCTAGTGGCGCAAAATATGCATAGCAATGTCAGCGTGATTTTAGGGAACGACGTGAAGACGCTAAGGAAGGCCATGGATCTTAAAATAATACAGCCAGAATTCCGGGCTTCCTTCTTAACTACTTGCGGGTGACGGTACGGGTATGACAAGAACTGTGAAGGCGATTATTCAGGAAATGCTGGACAACGAGCATTGCGCCGGGTTGGATCCATTCGAATGGAACGAACTGACTGGCGATGAGCAGTTGCGGGCCCGACTTGATTATCTCTATGCAAAAATGGGGTCAATAGGCCAGACAGATAGTCCTCCCCGCGGCAGCCATACTCTCGTCCGCATCATCTCTACCTGCTCCCATACCGTCCACCTGGCCAGACACGCGCTGGAGGCGTTTGACACTGGCAATCATGAGAAGGCGGAAGCTATTTCGCTGGATCTGGATATACAACTGGAAAATATCCGGGCGATTCTCGATGAAGCTCCGACCATGATCAAAAGCCGGGCTTGACGGGATCGCTTTGCTTTGCGACTTGCACGAATTTTGCAAAATCACAAAGCAATCCGAAAGGAACCGCGTTACCCGAGCCGCACGTTATCGGTCAATCGGATATCTGCTTATAAAAACGCCAAATTAATCAAAGTGTGAATGTAAAAGCGATCACAGTGATTATGCGATGTCTGCCGCAGCCTTGCTGCACCCCCGAACAAATGTGACGCGGGTGGAAGAGTGGCTGGAGAATCTTTCTATACTCGATCTATTCCACGGCACTGTCTGCGGCTGTTGTGCCTTTATATAAAAACTACAAGGCAAATCGGGTCATGAACGAAATCAACCATGTCGTAATCGCCGGTGGCGGTACCGCCGGCTGGATGGCTGCAGCAGCGCTGTCCAAAACCTTCGGGCGCCTGCTGAAAATCACGTTAATTGAATCCGAGGAAATTGGCACCATCGGGGTCGGGGAATCGACCGTACCGCCCCTGCGCGCATTCCACCACACCCTCAAGATCTCTGAACCGGATTTCATGCGTGCCACATCGGCGACATTCAAAATGGGGGTGATGTTCGAAAACTGGGGCAGCGTGGGTGATCAGTATATTCACTCTTTCGGCATTACCGGCCAGGAGAGCTGGATGGCGGGGTTCCAGAATTTCTGGTTGCTCGGTCGGGAACGCGGACTGGCCAGTGATTTTGGCGACTACTGTTTTGAACTGGTGGCCGCGAAACAGAACAAGTTCGCCACCTCCAGGCAACTCAACACGCAGTACGCCTATCATCTCGACTCCACCCGCTATACCCAGTTCCTGCGGCGCTACAGCGAACCATTCGGACTGAAACGAGTTGAAGGAAAAATCGAATCCGTTCAGCAGAATGTCGACACCGGCTTTATTGAATCCGTCACTTTGGCATCGGGAACCCGGATAGCGGGGGATCTGTTTCTGGACTGTACCGGCTTCCGGGGGTTGCTGATCGAGAAAACTCTGAATGTCGGCTTTGAGGACTGGGCTCACTGGTTGCCCTGCGACAGAGCGGTCGTCGCGCAAACTGCGGCCACCGGACCAGCCGTGCCCTATACCCGTGCGATTGCCCATGATGCCGGCTGGCGCTGGAAAATTCCATTGCAACATCGTGTAGGAAACGGACTGGTATACAGCAATAATTACCTGTCAGACGATGAAGCCCACCAACGATTGCTGGATAATGTGGAAGGAGAGTTGCAAAACGAACCCCGGGTTATAAGATATCGTACCGGGCGACGCCTGCAGGTCTGGAACAAGAACTGTATCGCCCTGGGTCTTTCCAGCGGGTTTATCGAACCGCTGGAGTCCACCAGCATTCACTTGTTCATGACGGGCATCACCCGGCTCATGCAGCTCTTCCCGTTTGGCGGAGTCAGCCCGGCCGTGGTGCAGGAATACAATAACCAGTCCCGCCGGGAAGCTGAAAAAATACGCGACTTTATCATCCTCCATTATCACGTGACGCAACGCACCGACAGCCCGCTCTGGCGCTACTGCAAAACCATGGAATTGCCGGATGGACTGGACCTGAAAATCAAACTGTTTCAGGAGTCGGCGCGGGTATTCCGCGAGGAAGGAGATCTCTTCCGAATTGAATCCTGGGCTCAGGTGATGCTGGGGCAGGGCATTGTGCCGGAACGTTACCACTATCTCGGCAAGACAGTGTCGGATGCGGAACTGAAGCAGTTGCTGGATGGCGTGAAGGCATCAATTGCCAATAAGGTAAAGGCGCTACCGCAGCATCAGGAATTTATTGAAAGTTATTGCCGATCCGACCAGTTGACCGCAAACGCAAGCCCGCATTAACCGTTCTGGAGGCAAGATCGGGGTCCGTAAGATAAAGGTAGTTGCGCCCGTCCCGGCGCTGCATGTGAAAGTATATTTGAGTGGGGAGAGAGGCGCGGCCTCAGTATCGGATACTGAGGCCGCGCTGCTATTGATTTATCGACGTGCTGCAGTCACTGGTTTGAATGCCAGCAAGACCAGCATTGAAAACAGAGTCAGGAACCCGAAGGATCCGCCGGCGCCACTAGAGCTGGAAGAAGCGCTGCTGCTGGATGATGAGGATGAGCTGCTGCTTGATGACGAAGACGAACTGCTGCTGGATGAAGACGATGAGCTGCTGGACGAAGAAGACGAGCTGCTGGATGAAGAAGATGAGCTGCTGCTTGAACTGCTGCTGCCATTGTCTGATGGCGGGTTGCCGTTATAGCCTTCCTGTCCTTCGCGTGTCATCGCCAGAACCAGATAGCCATTGCGGACTACGGCGTTGGCGGGAGAAAAGTCAGCCTGGTTTTCGGCAAAGGTCCAATCGGCTTTACCCCAACGGTTGGAGTCAAATGAATTGAAGTCATCTCGCCATGCGAGTTCGAAGCCCGAGCCGTTCCAGCGATGATATTCGACCCAGTTTACGAACATGTGAACGGGCAGGATATTGTCATTCCATTCGCCGACCCAGCTGGGAATATTCGGGGGCCAGAAATTGAGACGAAACTGCGCCGGGTTCATGAGTTCACGTGCCTGACCGCCTTCGGTAGTGCGGATAACCTGGCCATTGACCAGCCAGCTCACGCGATCCGGTGACCATTCGAGGGTGAACGTGTGATAGCCGTCACCGAAAGAAGAGGAGTGCTGGTGCACACCTTCGGACGTCGTTTTCTGTCCAAGACCGGTAATAATGTTGCTCTGCCAGGACGTGGCATTGTTTTTACCGAAGACTTCCACATCGACTTCTTCCCAGAAAACACTGTCCAGCTCAGAGCCGTCCTTCCAGAGGAAAAAGTTCGAAATGATGCCGCTGCCTTTAGCAGCCTGCATCCGCACGACATACTTGCCGTACAGGTTTTCTTCACTCGTAAAGATCTCGGCACTTTTGTATTGCTTTGCGGCCGCCGAGCTGGCAAGGCCGGCCCACAGACACAGCAGAGCCATGCCTTTAATAAATTTGCTATCCAGAATTGTCATAGAGTTTCCCCGATTTTTTTGATGTTAAGAACAACTCCATGTTGTGGCTTATATATATCCTGATTGGCCAGATTGCGGCGCGAGCTGCGCGCAGTAAAGTCTCAATGTGTGCATTGAGCATATTGAGACGTCAGCGCAACGCACCTTGACAGCCCGAGTGCATCTGTCGGCGATACTCGCTGGGGGTTGAACCAACACAGGATTTGAACAGGCGATTGAACGTCGGCTTGCTGTTGAAACCAGCCCGTTCCGCGATTTCAAAAATGGAGAGATTGTCACTGGCGGAGTCATGGAGAAGCCTTTTCGCTTCTTCAACCCGCAAGCGGTTGATGTATTCCTGGAAATTCTGCTGGAAGCGCCGATTGATCACCGCAGAGACCTGACGCGGCGCGGCCGGTAACAGGTCCGCAAACCGTTCCAGGGTCAATTGGGAATTCAGGAACGGGCGCTGAGTGACAATAATGTGATTGATTCTCTCCAGCAATGCGTCCGTGTCACTGGCCTGAGGGGGTTCGGTAGACGGCTTGTCGTGCAGCGTGCGGATTGTCACCGGTGCTTCCAGCTCCGGGAAATTTTTCGACAGCACTGCAATACACAGGGTCAGCGACAAATAATTGCCGAAAATGCCCATGGCATCACTGACGTTCAGCGGCAGCCACTGCCCGAGGATGTGCGTGACCAGTCCCCAGGTCCAGATAGTGGTGAAGCAGGCAGTCAGAAATGTCAGCTGTGACCGGCGTGGCTCGGGAGCACTGCATTGCAGCAGCAATTTGAGGCATACCAGTCCGTAAACAACTGGGGCCAGCTTTTTGAGTGTCAGAAAAATGAAAAAATGTCGGCCGTTACTGCTGAATATCTTGAGGTCCAGAATGAGATCGTGCTGCATTTCGAAGGGAAATCGATAACAGGCCCAGTAAAGATAAACCGGGGTGAGCAGTACCGGTAGCAGGTGCAGGAGGTCTTTGGGCCGATAGGCAGCTTCGGGTCGCATTAGCCCCCGGACACACCAATACAAGGCGGGACCTATTGCAAAGGAAGCAAAGCTCAATGACAGCGGAAGTGTCGGGGAAACGCCGAATGCGGCCTGTTTTACGAAATCGCCCCAGAAAAGCAGGACGTGGATGACCATGAGGGCATTCAATATGAAAATGGCGGACAGGGTGGCCCGGAAGGCCGGTGACAGGCGACCGTTGCACAGAACCCGGCCGGCCACCAGCAAGCTGATACCTATAGCCAGCGCCAATGCTACATCATGACCATTAAACAGCATGTCTTTCATAGTTCGCCCATTCTTCTGAGCTGACGATTTTTTCGGTTGCGCGATCGTCGAGCATGGCCGGGCCCGGACTTCTGTGCCTGTCTGCCGGCTTGCTGGAGCAGTCGTTGCAAGTGTGATAACGTTCGCAGCCGGGCTGTCTCTTCGCTCGATTGAAGAGCTCTTGATTGATGAGCTCTCGATTGAAGAGCCTTCGACGGGGGAACTGCTTGCACAGGTATCGTCTTATTTTTTTATCCCGATCATGGTATTCCCGCGTCCGGCTTGTTTGCAATGTTACCGGGACTTTAAGTGCGAAAGTGCGGGCTTTGTCCCATTCGCCTGATAAAGCCCCGCAGAACGCGCAAAAACGTCCAGCCGAGTGTGAATCAGTCGCCGGCATGTGCGCGATACGGGTGGTTTCGTTATGCTCAAAAGCTTTAAACGAATAATCATAATATGATATATTTAATGACTTTTTATTTGTCTGATATTTAAAATAATCACATTCAATCTCCCATCGACTCAATGTAAAGCTGTCGACCGCAGTCACGAAAATCCAAACCAGGAGGCGCTCCATGTTTGCTCCCATCGCCAGGTCCGCAATTTTTGCGGGGCTTGCTTGTACTTTCGCCCTTTCAGCAGTCGCCGAGACCAGAGTGTCCGTGAAAATTCATGCGGATCAGCCCGGTGCCGTCATCAACAAGAACGTTTACGGGCAGTTTGCCGAGCACCTCGGGCGCGGCATCTATGAAGGAATCTGGGTCGGTCCGGATTCCAAAATCCCCAACACCCGCGGCTTCCGGAACGATGTGATTGCGGCCCTCAAAGAGTTGCATGTGCCGTTGATCCGCTGGCCCGGCGGGTGTTTTGCTGATGAGTATCACTGGCGCAACGGTATCGGTCCGCGTGACAAGCGGCCTGTCACCGTGAACGCATCCTGGGGCAATGTTACTGATAACAATGCGTTTGGGACCCACGAATTCTTTGATCTGGCGGAGATCCTGGGCTCGCAGGTATACATCAATGGCAACCTCGGTACCGGCACACCCCAGGAAATGGCGGAGTGGCTGGAGTACATGACCTCGCCGAGCCAGTCTACGCTGGCGAACCTGCGTCGCCAGAACGGCCGCGACGAGCCGTGGAAAATTGACTTTTTCGCGGTGGGCAACGAGTCCTGGGGCTGTGGCGGCAACATGACGCCCGAGTATTACACCCACCTGTACAAGCATTACGCGACGTTTCTAAAAACACCCGAAGATAATCGCCCGGCGCTGATTGCCAGTGGCGGCTACGAAGATCTCACCGAGTGGACCGAGACCCTGGTCAAGAATGTCAAGCAGAGCTTCAGTCTGCGAATGGACGGCATCGGCCACCACTACTACACCCTGCCTCTCGGCGACTGGGAGAAAAAAGGCAGCGCCACTGGCTTTCCGGAAAACGAGTGGTTATCCACATTCGTCAACACGCTGAAAATCGAAGATTTCATAAAATCCAATATTGCGATCATGGACAAGCATGATCCAGAGAAAAAGGTCGGATTCTATGTAGACGAGTGGGGCACGTGGTACGACACCGAAGAAGGCGATAATCCCAGCTTCCTGTACCAGCAAAACACCATGCGGGATGCCCTGGTCGCAGCACTGAACTTCAATGTTTTTCACAAGTATGCTGAGCGGGTTCAGATGACGAACATCGCGCAGATGGTGAATGTGCTGCAGGCGATGATTTTGACTGACAAGGAAAAAATGTTGCTCACGCCGACCTACCATGTCTTCAAAATGTACGTACCCTTCCAGGAGGCCACTCATCTGAGGCTGGATATAGCCAAAAATCCCAAGTACAAAATCGGCAAATTATCCGCACCGCAGGTCAGTGCATCCGCTGCCAAAACCACAGAGGGTAAAACGGTTCTGGCACTGACCAATATCCACCCGGAGGATGAAGTATCCGTAACCCTGCCCGGCGGCTGGAAAAGCGCCAATGGTCATGTCCTGACCGCAGCGAAAATGGATTCCCACAACACTTTCACCGCCGCAAACGCAGTGCAGCCTCAACCGTACCAAGCGAACGCGACGGATGGCAGTCTGGTGATTAAGTTGCCGGCGAAGTCAGTTGTGGTCGTGAACCTCAATCAGTAAGCCTGCCACACAGCTTCCTCAACCGGCCAGAAGGAGTTGGCCAACCCGCCGCAACGGCGTTCAATCGTAATTGCGGTTTACCCCGTGTGATTGTCTCTGAACGCCTGCAGTGAATTCTGCAGGCACTTCAAACCGAAAATTCCGCTAATAAATATTCCAGGTTGGTGAGTTCATTCACAGGTTTTCCGTGATGACCTCCCAGATCGCCGAAAATTGCCTTTGCCCGCTTTGGCCAGAGGGATATCATCATATGAAATGATCTGGATATACCGTGCGTCAGCTATGCGGATATTCGTGCGTCGTTGGAAGTACCCAATAATAATGAGATGCGGGGAAGTGACAATGCGTAAGATTCACAAGGCTTTCAATATACTCGGGTGGGCGCTGGCCAGTTGTGCGCTACTTGCTGGATGCGGCAGCGACGTCCCGTCCACAAGCAGCAGTTCGGGATCCTCCGGTACCAGTTCTACTTCAAGCACCAGTTCTACTTCAAGCACCAGTTCCACTTCAAGTACCAGTTCTACGTCCAGCACGTCCAGCAGCTCGTCCAGTTCCGGAACCATACCGGCCGGATCGGAATTGGTGTATGCCGTCAATGCGGGCGGTTCTGCCACCACGGTGGGCGGCATCGAGTACAAGACAGACCGCTTTTACAATGGAGGCTCCGTCAGCACGACAGCCGATGCTATTGAAGGAACCACCGCCGATGTTCTTTATCAGAGCGAACGCTATGGCGACTTCGTGTATGAAGTGCCTGTCACCAATGCAACCTATAGCGTCTCTGTCCATTTTGTTGAGATGTATCACTCATCCGAAGGAAGCCGGCTCTTTAGCGTAACGGTTGAAGGCGAGTCGGTCCTTGTCGATGTGGATCTTTATGCGGATATTGGTCATGACCAGGCAATGAATATCATTCTGCCGGTCGTGATGGTGGCGGATGAAAGCCTGACCATTGAGGTGACGTCCAGTATTGATAACGGAACCATCAGCGCCTTTTCAATCCACTCGAATGACGGGGGCGAGTTTGTTGAACCACCCGATCAGCCGGCACCGACACCCGGCGGAGACCACGCATTCTTTATCGGCAATATCACGACTTCAGGTGCCGTGCGGTCTGACTTCATTGATTACTGGGATCAGATAACGCCAGAGAATGAAGGCAAGTGGGGCTCGGTAGAAGGAACTCGGGACCAGTACAACTGGGGCCCCGTCGACCGAATTTACGAATATGCCCGTCAACACAATATCCCCGTAAAAGCTCACACCCTGATCTGGGGCGCGCAATCACCGAGCTGGATCAATAATCTCAGCGCAAGTGAGACGGCGGCCGAAATTGAAGAGTGGATCCGCGACTACTGCACCCGCTATCCCGATACCGCCATGATCGACGTAGTCAACGAATCGACACCGGGACACCAGCCGGCCGGCTATGCGCAAAAAGCCTTCGGCAATGACTGGATAACCAAGGTATTCCAGTTGGCCCGTCAGTATTGCCCCAATTCGATCCTGATACTCAACGACTACAACGTCATCCGGTGGCAACACAATGAGTTTATTGCCATGGCCAAACCCGCCGTCCAGAGCGGTTATGTGGACGCTATCGGCCTGCAGGCGCACGGATTGGAAGATTACTCGGCGTCTGAAATCAAATCGCGAATGGACAACCTTTGGAACCAGCTGCAGATGCCGATGTACATTTCGGAGTACGACATCGCCAAAACGGATGATCAGGCGCAGCTGCGGAACTTCCAGGATCAGTTCCCGGTGTTCTACAACCACCCGCGGGTCAAGGGAATTACGATCTGGGGATATGTGGTGGGAAGAACCTGGGTCAATGGTAGCGGCCTCATTCAAGACAATGGGACCTTCCGGCCGGCGATGACCTGGTTGATGGATTATATTCGCCAGAATCCAAAATAATTTTCCAGGTAGTCTGGCGCGGGATCTGATCCTGCGTCGTACAGGGAGAGGTGCTGAATATCAGGGGTCAACTTAGTCCGGTTCATCGGGCGAGAGATAGTTGACCCCATTTTTTATTCAGGTCAGGAAATATTCAACACCATCTTGATATGTCAGGTTCTCGGGAGGAGGTGTGTTCCGGGGTGAACAATAAAAAGTATTGACCAGGAAATTACCATGGGTGATTCAAGTTTAAAGATGATCAGATTATTGGGGGGCGTAGCAGTCATAGTTGCGCCGATGCTGCTGGCCGGTTGCGGTAGCGAGCTTGATGAGTCGTCATCGAGCTCGTCCTCATCTTCAAGCAGTTCTTCTTCAAGTTCCTCGTCCAGTTCTTCGTCCAGCTCTTCGAGTTCATCGTCCAGCGGCGAGCCGGTGGCACAGTGTAATAACCCCGGTTCCCGCCAGCCTGCATCGCAGGTGTCCTGGTCCACTCAAGGTGCACCATTGAGCGGGCCCAGCCGCGTTGTGGTCGAGCACGAAAGCGGGCTGTCGCGCCATACGGTTTATCGGCCGGCTACGCTGACTAACGAAAATCTTCCCATCGTTTCCTGGGGAAATGGCGGTTGTGGCGCCAACGGATTGAGTTCGGCGGAATTCCTGGCGGAGATTGCTTCCCATGGCTATCTGGTTATCGCCAACGGTGCACCGAATGGTGGCGGCAGCGATCCGGACAATGGATCAACACACACGGCGGCGATCGACTGGGCCATCGATGAAAACTCCGATCCCTGTAGCCCGTATTTCAATCAGCTGGATGCGGACAAAGTCGCGGTCATGGGCTATTCCTGCGGTGGTTTGATGAGTCTGAATGCCGGCGGAGACGTGCGTTTGTCCACCGTGGTCGCCATGAACAGCGGCTTGCTCAATCCCAGCCAGAATGTTTACGCCAGCCTGCATACGCCGGTTGCCTATTTCAATGGTGGCTCTTCCGACGTCGCTTATCCGAATGGGCAGCGCGATTACCAGTCAATCAATCATGTTCCTGTGTATCATGCCAATCTGCCGGTCGGTCACGGAGGTACTTACTCCCAGGATAATGGCGGCGAGTACGCCAAAGTGGGTACGGCCTGGTTGAACTGGCATCTCAAAGGAGATCAGTCGGGAACCGGTCGCGGCATGTTCCTCGGTAATTCCTGTGGAATTTGTGGCACCAACTGGGTGATCGAGCACAAGAATTTCGATTAATATCCCTACCTGCATGGGCATCCTCCGGGGTGCAAACCCGTAGCAAATTAACCACCTGAACGCCGGCCGCTGAATGTGGCTGGATGTTCCGGTGGTTTGTCGTTTTGAATTCCGGGCTTAAAAAAATCACCAATAAACTGAATGCAAGCACTGGAGGAACAGATTGAACGTGGAAAATACCGGGTTTAGCCTTAGTTGTAATCGACAAAACAATTCGAGCCGGAGTGACGGTTTGCGCCGTCGCTGGTGTGCTGCGATCATGCTGGCGGCCACGTTGGCGTCAGTGGAAACCAGTGCGGCTCGGCCTGAAAAGAAAACCTATCCGTTTCAGGATCTTTCCCTGAGCTTTTCCGAGCGTGCGACGGATCTGGTTGGGCGGATGACGCTGGATGAAAAAGTCCCGCAGCTCATCAACGACGCACCGGCGATCCCCCGTTTGGGCGTGCGGGAATACAACTGGTGGAACGAGGGGTTGCACGGTGTTGCCGCGCTCGGCGTCGCGACCGTATTTCCCCAGGCCATCGGCATGGCTGCCACCTGGGACGACGCCCATCTATTGCAGGTGGCGGATGTCATCAGCACGGAGTTTCGGGCGCTTCATTACGCCAATCAGCACCGCTTTGGTGGTTCCGACTGGTTCGGCGGACTGACCGTCTGGTCGCCCAACGTCAACATTTTCCGCGATCCGCGCTGGGGCCGTGGCCAGGAAACCTACGGTGAGGATCCATACCTTTCCTCGCGCCTGGGCGTTGCGTTTGTTAAGGGCCTGCAGGGCGAGGATTCACGCTATCTGAAAACCGTCGCGACTCCCAAACATTACGCGGTTCACAGCGGCCCGGAAGCCAGTCGTCATAAAGATGACATCCATCCGAATGCAAAGGATCTGGAAGAAACTTATCTGCCGGCTTTCAAGGCTACCGTGCAGGAAGCCGATGCCGAGTCGATCATGTGTGCTTATAACGCGGTGAGCGGCGTTCCCGCGTGTGCCAGCAAGCACCTCATGGAAGATATTCTGCGGGAAAAATGGGGTTTCGACGGATTTGTGGTGTCGGATTGCGGTGCGGTGTTTGATATCTACCACAGCGACAACCACGCCTACACCGCCACGCCGGAAGAAGGCATCAAAGCTGCCTTTGAGGGCGGCATGGACCTGATCTGCGGTGATGCCGACGAAGCTGACCACATCCACGCAGCTCTGAAAAAGGGTCTGATCAGCGAAGAACAACTTGATACGTCCCTGATCCGGCTGTTTACCGCCAGAATGCGTCTGGGTCAGTTCGATCCGCGCACCAAAGTATTTCCGAAAATCACCGCCAGCCAGAATGACACCGATGCCCATCGGAAAATAGCGCGGGCGACGGCGGAAAAGTCGTTGGTATTGCTGAAAAACAAAGACAATTTCCTGCCGTTCAAAGACAGCGTCAAGACCATTGCGGTGATCGGTCCGACGGCCGACAGCGTCGATGCGCTGGTGGGCAATTACAACGGCACGCCGTCACAGCCCGTTACAGTACTGAAAGGTATGCAGGCGCGTTTTGGTGAAGACAACATCCGCTTTTCACAAGGGCTGGGATTGCTGGCGCCCGTGCAGGCACCGGTACCGGATAAAGCCCTGTGCGCGGACGCCAAATGCCGCAAAGCCGGTCTCAATGCAGAATATTTCGTCGACAAGGAATTCTCTGGCAAACCATTGAAAAAGCGCGTGGATACCAATGCACAGGTTCGCTGGAAAGATGAAGTCGCCAGCGGCGCCGTGCGCTGGAACGGGTACCTCACCGCGCCCGAAAGCGGCACCTACACCATGCGTTATGTGGCAGATGGTGGCTACCGCATCTGGGTGGATAACAAACTGGTGATCGACGCATGGAAAGTGGACTGGCGACCTTCGATCGCGAGCGGGTCAGTCGATCTGGTCGCGGGCAAGCGCTACGCACTGAAGATTGAAGCTTTCCAGCGTGGCGAGCAGGGCGACGAAAAACTGATGTGGAGCCTGCCATCTGATCCGGGGGCGGAAGCAGCCCTTGCAGCGGCGCAGTCGGCGGATGCCATCGTATACGTCGGCGGCATTACCGCCCAGGTTGAAGGCGAGGAGATGCCGCTACCACTGCCCGGTTTTGTCGGGGGAGACCGCACGGATCTGTCTCTGCCACGTGCTCAGCGTGAATTGCTGAAGCGTCTGTATGCCACGGGCAAACCGGTCATTGTGGTTCTGACCAATGGCAGTGCGCTGGCGGTCAATGACGAAGATGCCGCAGCGACGGCGATTGTCGAGGCGTGGTATCCCGGTGGTCAGGGCGGCGAAGCCGTCGCTTCACTACTTGCCGGGGACTTCAGTCCCGCCGGTCGCCTGCCGGTTACCTTCTATAAATCGGTTGAAGATCTGCCTGATTTCAGCGACTACAACATGGCCAACCGCACTTATCGGTATTACACCGGAGAAGTTCTGTATCCCTTTGGTTTCGGTCTTTCCTACACCGAGTTCAAGTACGGTGACGTCAAGGTTGCGCCGAAGCAGTGGAAGGGCAAAGGTGGCGTGACCGTCTCTGTCGGTGTCAGCAACAGCGGCAGCGTGGATTCGGATGAAGTGGTCCAGTTGTACCTGGCGCGCGCGGATATCGAAGGGTCGCCCATCCGTACACTCGTCGGCTTCCAGAGAATACATATCCCTGCCGGCAAAACCCGGAAAGTCACCTTCAACCTGGATGAGGTGCAGTTGAGCACCGTGGACAGCGAAGGGCGCCGCGCCGTAGTTCCGGGCTCGGCCAGTCTCTGGGTTGGCGGAGGCCAGCCGGATCAGCGCGCGGGCCTGCCGGCTGCCCCCGGATCCAGCGCGGAGTTGCTGATCAAAAAAGGCAAACAGCTGTAGCAGCTGTCTCACCCGCTGACGAGCGCAGCCATTATGAAATAGCTCATTAACGGATTTCCCGTTCATAACAGCCCGGCAGGACCCGTGTCCGTTGCCGGGCTTTTTTTTGCCTGGAGTCCTGGCCGGAAAGTTTTGTGCAAAACCTTGTTCCAGAAAATTTTGCAAGTATCGATGTCGGCTTTTGGAGGTATCAGGATGCGCGATTGCTACGCCATTCGCATTCAAATAACGCCGGCTATGGAATAATGATAAGATCAGGATGACTATAAGTCGGGTGCTGCAGGAGTGCGGGGGATGTATCTGATGCCGGGCTATTACAAGAACCTAAAACTGTGACCGAAAACCTCTCAGGTTTCCGTTTAATAATGGATACGCCAATGACAACCAAAAAAATCAGTGAATTCAGCAGGAATCTGAGTGTGGCCCTGCTGACCGCGGCACTGGCAAGTTGTGGTAGCGGGAGTTCCAGCTCCTCATCGAGCAGTTCCTCGACCTCGTCTGCCAGCTCTTCAACTTCTTCCACCAGCTCTTCAACGTCTTCCAGCAGTTCGTCCACATCGTCCAGCAGTTCATCCTCCACCAGCAGCTCCTCATCATCGTCTTCTTCGAGCTCCGGCACGATTCCGGCGGGCTCCACGCTGGTCTACGCGGTTAACGCCGGTGGCGCTGCGACTACATTGAACAACGTCCAGTACCAGGCGGACCGCTTTTCCACCGGTGGCGCCGCGATTTCCACGACCGATCCGATCGACGGGGTGAGCGAAGATACGCTTTATCAAAGTGAACGATATGGCGCCTACAAATATGAAATACCTGTCACCAATTCCACCTACAGCCTCAAACTGCACTTTGCTGAGCTCTACCATTCAGTTGGGGGTGCACGTCTGTTCAATGTCACGGTGGAAGGCGAGCCGGTCATTCAGAGCATGGATCTGTATGAGGAAGCGGGTCACGACACCGCGCTGGATGTCGTAGTGACGGATGTGATGGTGGCCGATGAATCCCTGACCATCGAACTGACCACGGAAATAGACAACGCCACCATCAGTGGCTTTGCAATCTATTCCAATGACGGCGGCAAATTCGTGCAGCCGACTGAACCGGAGGGCTGTGATCTGCCCAGCAACCTGAGCTGGACTTCTTCACAGGCCATCATCAGTCCCAGAAGCGGTTTTGCGAACCTCAAAGACCCGACCATTGTCTGGCACGACAACAAATACCATGTGTTTGCGACGGCCTATTCCAACTCTGCCAGTGCCTATCAGTCGGTCTACATGAATTTTTCAAGCTTTGATCAGGCGGGTTCTGCCCAGCAGACGACATTTGCTCCGGGCGGATCGACAGTTGCACCCCAGGTGTTCTATTTCCGGCCACAAAACCGCTGGTACATCATCACCCAGTGGCCTGCCAAGTACACCACTTCCACCAATATCAGTGACCCTTCCAGCTGGACCTCAATCAAACCTTTCTGGTCAGGCGTGAATGGTGGCCATGCCGGTGCTCTGGATTACTGGGTGATCTGTGACAGTACCAACTGCTACATGTTCTTCTTCAAGGACGACGGCAAGATGTACCAGGTGAAAACAGCCATAGGTAACTTCCCCAATTTCGATATCAATCAGGTGACGGTCTCGAATGTCCAGAACAGCGGGGGGCAGAACATCCTGTTTGAAGCCGGTAACGTTTACAAAATCAAGGGGCAGGATAAGTACCTGTTGCAGGTGGAAGGCTGGGGGGCGTCCGAAGGGCGGCGACTGTACCGATCCTGGACCTCCACGACACTTGAGGGGCCCTGGATCGCCCACAAAACCAGCGAGAACGACCCATTTGCGGGCCTCAACAACGTGAGTTTCCCCGGCGGCCAGTGGTCTCAGCAGATCAGCCACGGCGAAATGATACGGGCCGGTTCGGATGAGACAATGGAACTGGATGCCTGTAACATGCAGTTCCTGTATCAGGGGGTCAATCTGAGCGGGTACAACGGCAGCTATGACGCCAGACCGTACAGACTGGGACTTCTGACTCAGCAATAATGTCACCGTGTGGACTCCGCCACCTCGGTGGCGGAGTCCATTTACGTTGATGATTCAAAGGGTTTTATGCTGGTCCGTATTTTTGCCTGCCTGTTAGTCTGCTTTTCCCTTTCCAGCTGCGTTGTTGCCAGAGACAAGCCTCCCGTCATAACTTACCCCGATATCAACTGGGCCAACCCGGAAGGCTTTGCCCTGACTGCCGATATCCATGTGCCCGACGCCGGCAAGGACAAGTACCCCGTACTGATCATTTATCACGGTGGCGGCTGGTTGTTGAATACCAAAAGCATCATGAACGACATGGCGACCTATATGGCTGCGCACGGCGACTACGTCGTGGTGAACGTCAACTACCGGTTGCTGGCCGACCAGGACAACACGGTCACGGTCAACGAAATTATTGAAGACGCCATGGGCGCCTTGCTCTGGGTGAAGGAAAATATTCATAAATACAAAGGGGATCCTCAGAAGATAGTCATCACTGGTGACAGTGCTGGCGGCCATCTGGCGTCGATGGTACTGCTGGCAGGACGGACGTTGGAATCAGATGGTTTCGAAGGTAAGACTTTGGGATTCAGGCCCAGCTATTTGCCCCAGGGCAGGACGGCGGAACAGGTAGCTGCGGCGGATGGCCTGAAAGTGCAGGGCGCGATTCTCAGCTATACGGCGTTTGACCTGTTGGGTATGGCAACCGGTGGTTTTGAATCGGCGCAGAATCCCTTCTGGGGGTGGGCCAAGGTCGAACCCCGGGGGCTTTTCGGTAAGGATGTGAGTATCAAAACCCAGCCCGACTTTTATCAGGCCGCGTCTCCCGGAAACTATATTCCGGATGCATCCAGTTACCGCCTGCCGCCCCAGTTTGTACTGGTGGGCAGTAAAGATAAGATGACGACCCCGGCGATTGCCAGGGAATATGTACAAACCGTGAAGAAGGCAGGGCATCCTGCAACCATGAAAGTGTATGGCGGCAAGGGCCACGGCTTTCTGGACAGCGGCTGCAACGACTACACGAATGGATGTTTTGAACAGCTGGCGGTACCGACGCTCAAGGACATGATCAAATTCAT
>CAZJKJ010000026.1:10468-18790 GCA_964546435.1 uncultured Cellvibrionaceae bacterium | reverse complement strand
ATGGATGTTTTGAACAGCTGGCGGTACCGACGCTCAAGGACATGATCAAATTCATTGATAAAACGGTCGGCAAATAATAATCGGCGGCCGATGCCATACAGCGGTCACCACCGACGGATAATAGAAAACCCCGCTGAACCTGAATTCAGCGGGGTTTTTTTTGGAGACTGTCGGCAGAAGATCCAGCCGCGGGACTCTGCCCGCGGCGAATCCAAAACGCCTACGGAAGTGTGTGCTTCTTCAGGAAATTCCAGCCAGCTGCTGCGTCACCCGGGCTGTGGCCACCACCTTGCTGGGTGCACAGTCCCACTTCTACACCATCGGTGCACTGGGTGCGGATTTCACAACCATTCTGGTTCTGGGTCACACTTGCACAGCCATTGAGCTCAGACCATTTCTGGAAATTCGCAGTGGCGCCCAGGAAATGGATTGTCGGTAAGCCATTGGGTGGATTGGAAGCGCCGCCACCGTAGGGCACGACCGAGTCATTGGTACCGCGGGTGAGCAGTACCGAGATCGGGCGGGAGGGTACGCATTGAGGCGCGTTCTGCTGCAACAGATCGAAAGCGTTGGGAGCGACTGCGGCAAAGACATCCGCCGCGTGGCAGGCCAGGTACTGAGCCATGCCGCCACCCATGGAGAAGCCAGTGGCATAAACCCGGGATGCGTCGATGTTAGCTTCTTCAGAAACGGCTTCGACGATGGCGCGGGCGAAGGCCACATCGTCCACACCGCGATCCAGCGTACAGCAGGGCCCTACATTCCAGGCCTGATCAATGCCGTCGGGATAGGCCACGATAAAACCTTCCTGATCAGCGACACCGCGATACCCGGAGCTACCCATCTGGCCGGAACCACTGCCAAAGATGCCGTGGAAGTCCAGGACCAGCGGCACGGACGATGAACCGTTGTAACTGTTCGGCGCATGCAGGTAGAACTGGCGCGACGTGCCGTCAACCTGGATGGTGCGCACCCCGGAATCGATGTCGCCAAAATTGTTGACAGGTGTTTCCGGCTCTTCGGGCGCTTCGGGCTCCTCAGGTGTTTCCGGTTCGGTTGGCTCTTCGGGTTGTTCCGGCTGAGTCGGTATTTCCGGCTCGTTCGGCGTTTCGGGCTCATTGGAGCTGCCGCAGGCGGTCAGTATCCCCAGGGTCAGCAGAATGGAGCAGGTCATCCCGCTCAGTTTCGAGATTTTCATGAAAGTCCCCTTGTTTCGACAGCGGTCCCCGAAGTCATCCTGGCCCTGGCGGCGCACGGCGATTGCCGGACGCATCGTCTGCTTTGGCCTTGACGGATTACATCCAGAGAGCTGTAATTTTTGGTTATAAACCGGTAGACCCAGCCGCAGCCGTGTCATGACGGTGGATATATCGCGTGAGGGAGATGAACAAATTCTAGTTATGGGTGGACTCTACCGGCAACACTGCCCCAAAGCAACGCAGTCATGACACACTCTGCGAAGTGTGCCCGAAACTTTTTAAAAATACCGACTGTCGCCTCAACCCGTGCAGGTACCTGTATTGCCTGAGAAGAACGACACGGTCAAGTGATGACGAAAGGCCGGCGAGTGCCCATCTCCGTAGAGCATTTGATTGGGTAGCCGGATGGTGCTATCCCTAATGTCTGTCGAGAACTATCTGCGTTGCTTAAAAACAGTCCCTTTCATGCGAGACCGCTCGCGGCACGAGCTCAAATCCGGAGTTGCAGAATGAAGGCAAGAATATCTTTACCCTGGCATCTGATGGTCGTCCTGCTGGTGACCGCCCTGGCCGGTTGCGACAGCCGTGATGAGGCGGCCGGCTCCGCCAGCTCATCCTCGTCATCATCCTCGTCATCATCCGGGTCGGTGGAGGAGTCGGCAGCGCCAGAAGGCGGCTCATCCAGTACATCCGACTCATCAAGCTCCGCCTTGATTCCGGAGGGATACAGCCTTGTGTACGCGGTGAATGTGGGTGGGCCCGCAACCGTATTAAACAAGGTTGCCTTCGAGCCCGACCGCTATTCCACCGGAGGCGAGAATGCCGCTTCGAAAAATCAGATTGGCGGAACCCGTGAACCCGCGTTGTTCCAGACCCAGAGGTTCGGTGATTTCAAGTATGAAATTCCTGTGACCGACGCGACCTACAGCGTCAGGCTTTTTTTTGCAGAATTGCTGCACATGAACGAAAAGGAGCGCGTCTTTGATGTTGCCATCGAAGGCAAGAAGGTGCTGGAAAATATGGATGTGTTTGCGAAAGCTGGTCGTGACGTGGCACTGGATGTCCTGATAGACGATATCACCGTAAACGACGGCTTCCTCACCATTGAGCTCACGAGCAAGACAGATAACGCAACCCTCGGTGGGATTGCCATCTTTTCCAGCACGGGCGGGAAAAGTGTACCGCCGTCGCAGCTTACGGGCTGTGATCTGCCGACCTATATCCAATGGACTTCTTCGCCAGCAATAATCGTTCCGCAAAAAGGTTACCAGAGTGTCAAGGACCCTTCGATCGTGTACTACGACGGCAAATATCATGTCTTTGCCACGGCATTTGCCAATGTGTCGAATTTCTATGAATCGATTTATCTGAATTTCGAGAATTTCGACGAGGCAGGCGCGGCACCCCACGTAAAATTCGCTCCGGACGGTTCGGCAGTAGCGCCGCAGGTGTTTTACTTTCGGCCGCACAAGCGCTGGTACATCATGACCCAATGGCCTGCCAAATACACGTCGTCGAAGGATATCGCTGACCCCGCAAGCTGGGCTCCGTTAAGGCCCCTGTGGCCCAATGACACGGGCGAGGCCCGGCATTCCAACGCACTGGATTACTGGGTTATTTGCAATGAATCAACTTGTTACATGTTCTTCTTCAAAGACGACGGCAAGATGTATCAGGTAAAAACGCCCATCGATAATTTCCCGAATTTTGATATTGCCAAAGTCACTGTTGCAGACGTGCCGAGCGCCGGCTCTCAGAATATTCTGTTTGAAGCAGGCAATGTCTACAAAATCAAAGGTCACGACAAGTATCTGCTCATGGTGGAAGGATGGGGCGTCGCCGAAGGACAAAGGCTATACAGAGGTTGGACCTCAAAAACATTGGATGGCCCCTGGATGCCTTACAAAATTACTGAAAAAGATCCGTTCGCCGGTCTCAACAACGTGACTTTCCCCGAAGGTCAATGGTCCGAACAGATAAGTCACGGGGAACTGGTGCGCGCCGGATGGGATGAAACCATGGAGCTGGATGCCTGTAACATGCAGCTGCTGTATCAGGGCGTCAATCTGGATGGTTACAAAGGTGACTACAACGCCAGACCCTACAAGCTGGGATTGCTGACTGCCGATTGACAGTCTTGAGCGCTGACCGTAACAGGCTCGAAGGTGTGACTTGATTGGCGGGCAGGTCGGTGCTAAGAATTAAGGGGGTACATCCCGTCAAGACGGGCTACCGTCTTCGGGTTCCGGAGGCGACCCGTCCCGGCATGAATTTTCCAGCTTCAGGTTCATTAGGCCCTGATCGCTAGATCAAACGGGAACCGTTATTCCGCCTACGCATGGATACGTCAATGAGCATTCGCAAATCACATGAACGCGGGCGGAAGCTGGGGCTGGTACTGCTGACACTGGCGCTGGTGAGTTGCGACAAAGGAGACAATCCGGGATCCCCTGACGCAACGCCCGGGCCTCCGTCCCTTCCCGCAGGCTCACGACTCGTCTATGCAATTAATGCCGGCGGATCGTCGACGACCCTCAACAACGTCAGATACCGGGCCGATCAGTTCTACTCGGGCGGCGCCACGGTGACGACGGCTGATCCGATTGCGGAGGTGAGCAAGGATACGCTCTATCAAAGCGAGCGGTATGGCAATTACAAGTATGAAGTTCCCGTGACCAATGCCACATACAGCCTGAAACTCCACTTCACCGAACTCTATCACACGACCGCCGGCTCCCGGCTCTTCACAGTGAAGGTTGAAGGTCAGCCTGTCATTGCGAACCTGGATATATACGAAAAGGTCGGGCACGACCGAGCTCTGGAAATCATAGTTCCCGAGGTGGCGGTAGAGGACAGTTCACTGACAGTGGAACTGGAGGCGGCAGTTAATAACGGGACCATAAGTGGCCTCGCCATTTACTCGAATTCCGGCGGGAAATTTGTTCCGCCTGCAGGGTCCGCTGCATGTGATCTGCCAGACAAGCTGAAATGGACGTCTTCCCCACCTCTGATCCTGCCTAAGGATGGTTTCATCAATGTCAAAGATCCATCGATTGTATTTTACGGCGACAGATATCATGTATTTGCTACAGCGTTTGCCAACGCGTATCGTTCGATCTATCTGAGTTTCACGGATTTTGATCAGGCGTCCACAGCATCCCATACGGAAATTTCTCCCGGAGCAGCCACGGTGGCTCCTCACGTGTTTTATTTTCGTCCACACAAGCGCTGGTACATCTTTACTCAATGGCCTGTCAAATACACGACTTCGGAGAACATTAGCAATCCCTCCAGCTGGGCTGAAGTAAAGCCTGTCTGGCCTGATGCGCCAGAAGGTCATGCAGCCGCAGTGGATTACTGGGTTATCTGTAATGAAGCAGATTGCTATATGTTCTTCTTCAAAAACAACGGCACCATGTATCAGGTAAAAACGCCGATAGGTAACTTCCCGAATTTCGATATACGTGAAGCTGCGGTTTCAACCGTTGAGAACTCCGGTGGCCGCAATGTTCTTTTTGAAGGGGGAAACGTCTATAAACTAAAAGGACTGAACAAATACCTTCTTATGGTGGAAGGGTGGGGTGTTTCGGAAAAGCAGAGGCTCTACAGAGCCTGGACCTCAACGACACTCGATGGCCCGTGGACGTCCTACAAGACAAGCGAAGAAGAGCCTTTTGCTGGCATGAGTAATGTCTCTTACCCCGACGGTCAGTGGTCGGAGCAGATAAGCCATGGCGAAATGGTACGGGCCGGGTGGGATGAAACCATGGAACTGGATGCCTGTAATATGCAGTTTCTTTATCAGGGCGTAGATGTCAGCAAGCACACGGGTGCGTATGACGCACGGCCTTACAAGCTGGGTTTGCTTACGGCGGAATAGGCTGAGCCCGCGTAGCGCAAGTGTTATGAATCGGTGCTTGAAATCGACGGCGCGACTGCAATTCTGAATCAGGGTCATTTGGCATTGTTGCTGGCTTACCGGCGGGAGCGGCTGATGAACAGCAACGAGGCCGGGAACCGGTAAATGTCCTGAGACAACGTTCAGCGTCGCAAGCTGGCTTGTTCCCGCCGAAGGTTCGTGGAGCATCCGGTAAAAATACTGGACCGAAAAAGAAAAAGCCCCGCCGGTTTTGCCGGCAGGGCTTTCGCATCACCACTTCGCCATTATTTGGCGGCAGCGGCTTTCTTCTCTTTCTCTTTGGCAATCACGGCTTCCGCCACGTTGGTGGGGCAGGCTGAGTAGTGTGAGAACTCCATAGAGAACTGGCCGCGACCGGATGTCATGGTGCGCAGGGTGCTGATATAGCCAAACATTTCTGACAGTGGCACATCTGCCTTGACCCGCACACCGGTGGCGTTGGGCTCCTGGCCGGAGATCATGCCACGGCGACGGTTAAGGTCGCCGATGACGTCACCCACGTGGTCTTCGGGGCTGTACACGTCCACTTTCATGATGGGTTCGAGCAATTGCGGACCGGCTTTGGGCATGGACTGACGGAACGCACCCTTGGCAGCAATTTCAAACGCGATGGCCGAGGAGTCGACGGCATGGTAGCCACCATCCACCAGTTCTACCACCACATCCAGCACCGGGAATCCAGCCAGCGGGCCGGTATTCATCATGGATTTGAAACCCTTGTCGATGGCGGGGAAGAATTCTTTCGGAACGCTACCGCCCACGACGGAAGAGATGAAGGTGAAACCGGTGTTCGGCTCGCCCGGCTTGATAATGTAATCGATTTTGCCGTACTGACCGGAACCACCAGACTGCTTCTTGTGTGTGTAGCTGTCTTCGATCTGACGGGTAATGGTTTCCCGGTAGGCCACCTGGGGCTGCCCGACCGCCAGCTCAACGCCATAAGTACGCTTGAGGATGTCGACTTTGATATCCAGATGCAGTTCGCCCATCCCTTTAAGAATGGTTTCACCTGAATCGATATCGGTCTCCACGCGGAACGTCGGATCTTCAGCAACCATCTTGCCGATGGCAATACCCATCTTCTCGGTTGAACCCTTGTCTTTGGGCTTAACGGAAATGGAAATGACCGGCTCCGGGAACACCATGGCTTCCAGAGTACAGGGGTGTTTCGGGTCGCACAGGGTATGGCCCGTCTGAACGTTCTTCATTCCCACGATGGCAATGATGTCCCCCGCTTGGGCGTGGCTCAGTTCGTTGCGCTCATTGGCATGCATCTCGACCATGCGGCCGACGCGCTCGGTCTTGCCCGTAAAGGAATTAAGAATGGTGTCGCCTTTGTTGAGCTTGCCGGAATAGATGCGCACGAAAGTCAGGGCGCCGAAACGGTCGTCCATGATTTTGAATGCCAGAGCCCGGAACGGTTCATCGGCGTCAACGAGGGCGTAGCTGCCGTTCGGATTGCCTTCTTCGTCGGTGAGCGGCTGCGGATTAACTTCCGTCGGGGCTGGCAGATAGTCGACAACGCCGTCCAGAACCAGCTGCATGCCTTTGTTTTTGAATGCAGAACCACAGAAGGTGGGGAAGAACGCCAGTTCCAGAGTACCTTTACGGATGCATCGCTTGAGGTCTTCTTCGGAGGGCTGCTCGCCTTCCATATAAGCCATGAGCAGGTCATCGTCCATCTCTACCGCATTTTCGACCATCTGGTCACGGTACATTTCAACGTCATCCACCATGTCGGCAGGAACGTCGGTGACGGTGTAGTTTTCCGGCAGACCCGTGTCATCCCAGATATAGGCTTTGCGCGTGAGCAGATCGACCACACCGACGAAGGTTTCTTCGCGGCCGATGGGCAGGGTCATGATAAGCGGTTTGGCGCCGAGGACTTTTTTGATCTGGTCGGTGACTCGCAGGAAGTCGGCGCCGATGCGATCCAGCTTGTTGACGAAGATCAGACGCGACACTTTGGAATCGTTGGCATAGCGCCAGTTGGTCTCGGACTGTGGCTCAACGCCGCCGGACCCGCAGAATACGCCGATGCCGCCATCCAGGACCTTCAGCGAGCGGTACACTTCAACGGTGAAGTCAACGTGGCCAGGGGTGTCGATAACGTTGAAACGGTTGCCTTTCCAGAAGCAGCTCACGGCGGCTGACTGGATTGTAATGCCGCGCTCGGCTTCCTTTTCCATGAAGTCGGTCGTGGATTCACCTTCGTGGGTTTCACCAAGTTTGTGGATTCTACCGGTCAGCTTGAGAATGCGCTCGGTAGTGGTGGTTTTTCCGGCATCTACGTGGGCGAAGATGCCTATATTTCGGTAAAGGGTTAAGTCGGTCATGGCGCTCTCTAAACTGGTTGGAAAATACTGGGTGAAAATTGGGCGCAAATATACAGGAAGCTGCGCGATTTTGCCCGATGTAATAGACAAAAAATGCGGGCGACTGGCTCCATAGGCACGATTTATCGTATCTGAAACGGCTTTCACTCCTTCCCGGTCACCCGATTGAAAGGGGTCTGGATCTAAAACACCCCCTGAGTCCGGGGTAGGTCAGGAGGGGGTGGTGTTGTGCAGCGGTCAGGATTTGCGGGTTCTGGAAACCTTAAAATGAGAGACAAACGGATTGTCCGCCATGATAAATCGCCAGGGCACGTCAACGGCGCGGGAGATGCCGATACGCGGCGTGGCTGCAACGGCGAATGGCTCGTGCCCGGCCGGCTCGGCCAGGTAGAGCGGCCCTTCCCGAGTCAGATCCACGCCATACAGCGCCTTGTTGATGCCCATGGCCTGCGCCAGCTTGGCGGGGCCGCTGGCCAGATCCAGCAGTCGCTCACGGCCCCGCAGCCGCTGCATGGTTGCCATGCCCTCAAGGGGTTCGAGTGCCCGGATCAGCACACCGCCGGCGTCGGTATCGAGGCGCGCCGTGGCATTCATGCAGTAGTGCATACCATGGATAAAGTACACATACGCACAACCCACCTGGCCGAACATGGCTTCGTTGCGTGCGGTTTTACCCCCGTAACTGTGGCTGGCCGGATCTTCGGAGCTGTAAGCCTCGGTTTCCACAATACGACCGATCAGACGCTCGCCCCCAAGCACCCTGACCAGCACCTTGCCGAGCAGGTCCGGTGCGACGTCGGCGGGATGACGGCGAAAGAACTCTCTACTCAATATCTGCATAACACCTCTATGGATTTGCGGACTGGCA
>CAZJKJ010000026.1:0-10368 GCA_964546435.1 uncultured Cellvibrionaceae bacterium | reverse complement strand
GGGTTCCATTCTCGCGGGGCCTCAAAGGCTTACAATCCGCGCCTTACCGAATAAAAAAGGCTAACGCTTACCCATGAACTTCAGATGCCTGACACCTCTAGTGCTATTGGCTGCAGCGGCAATGACAGGCTGCGGTGCAACGTCCGCTTCGTCTTCCGGCTCCAGCAGTTCGTCATCGTCCACCAGTAGCAGTTCAAGCTCCACCAGCAGCAGTTCAAGTTCATCAAGCAGCGCCAGTTCCGGCCAGATCGAATTTCAGCCGGCACAGCTTGATACGGGAACCTGGTATGCAATCTCCGGCAGCCAGTCGGATCTCGTGCTGGGTATCGAGGAGGGGTCGCCCGATCCCGGTGCCGCGCTGGTACAGCAAGAACCGGCTGCCTCCTACCATCAACAGTTCCGTTTTATAGACGCGGGTAACGACACCTGGCGCCTGGCGGTTCGGCATTCCGGAATGGTACTCGACGTCTATGAATTCAACGAAAACGACGGCGCCGATATTGTGCAGTGGGAAGACCTGAACGGGGAAAACCAGCAGTTCATGGTGCAGCAGTCGGGTAATGGTACTTACCGGTTCGTCAACCGGATGTCCGCCAAGGCTCTGGTTCCGGAAAACAGTTCTGCGGAGCCTTTAATCCGCATGACCCAGGCGTCACCGAGCGCCGATCCGGCGCAGCAATGGCGTCTTGAAGAGGTCGAGGACGTTTCCGGTCCGGACACGGGAGCCATGGTGCCGAGCACCTGGAACCTGAGTGGCAATCTCGGCACCCATGACCCAACCCTCATCAAGGAAAACGGCACCTGGTGGGTATTTCAGACCGGTCGCGGTATCTACGGCAAGCGTTCCGCAGATGGTCTGAACTGGGAGCCGTTGGCGTCCATATTCGAGAACCCGTTATCCTGGTGGAACACTCATGTTCCGGACCATGCAGACAATGATGTCTGGGCGCCCGATGTTATCGCCTTCAACGGCCGGGTGTGGATGTACTATTCCATCTCGACCTTCGGTGCGCGGATATCTGCCATTGGTCTGGTGTCGGCGACGAGCATTGCCGCCGGCGACTGGCGCGACGAAGGGATGGTCATTGCCACCGGCAACAGCCATAGCTACAACGCCATCGACCCCGACCTGATCATCACGCCGACAGGTGAACCCTGGATGGTATTCGGCTCCTGGAACGACGGCATCATGCTGACCGCCATAGATCCCGGCACCATGAAGCCCACCGGGACGCTGTACAACCTGGCCAGTCGCAGCGGCGGCATCGAAGGTCCCACCCTGATTCACCGCAATGGCTTCTACTATCTGTTCACGTCCGTGGGCCGTTGCTGTGCCGGTACCGACTCCACCTACCAGATTATGGTCGGGCGCTCGGCGCAGATTACCGGGCCATACCTCGACCGCAATGGGGTCGCTTTGCGCAGTGGCGGCGGGACGGTGGTAAAACAGTCGGCAGGTAACTGGATCGGGCCCGGCGGTCAGGATGTTCACGATGGCGTGATTGCTTATCATGCCTACGATGCCTCGCAGGACGGCGCGCCGCTTTTGAGAATTGAAACCCTGGGATGGGATGATCAGGGCTGGCCGTACTTGCCCTAGGCTCTTCGCTGATTTGCCTTGCCTGACCTTCGCTCGACGACTTTTCGTACAGACCCTGGGTCGCGGATTCCGCCGCAGGTATAAATGGCCCACGAATTGCTGAAATTCGCCCAATTGCAGTAGGGCATCGTGGCAACGAGGGCTCGTAATGAAAATAAAAATGCCCGTTCCAAGAGTGATGGCCCAATGATCAGCAATGCCGACCGCCCGACGGTCCTGGTTGTCGAAGACAGTATCGAAGTTCTGGAAACCATGCGCTGCCTGCTGCAGGAGCCGGGCTACCGTGTTGTCTGCGCTGGCGACGGCCACGAGGCCCTGCGGCGGTTAAGCCGCATGGAAAAACTCCCGGATGCAATCCTCCTGGATCTGATGATGCCGCTAATGGATGGCTGGCAGGTTTTGAATGAATTGCAACGCAATGCAGTTTTTTCAAATATCCCCGTGATTCTGGTTTCTGCACTCGATCTGGATGCCCCTTGTTTTCCCCAGGTCGCTGCCTACCTGAGAAAGCCTATCGACTGCCCTGCGCTCATGAAAACCCTGGCGAGCATCTGTGGTGACACCTCCCGCAACCACGCTCCCACCGATTCCCGGATTTCTCCGATGAGAAGGCTGCACCTGCCACCGTTAGCGCGGTCACACTGAAGATCTGAATATTCCCCAATTACGCGCCTTGTATTCTTCGTCCCGGTTCCGCGGGAATAGCAGGTGAGAGCCTTCTCACCCAATGTGACTCCAGTCTCGATTTCTACAGAATTTGTTGAAACTGTGTGGCGCTGTGAACTGTATTGGAGCACCGGAAGAATCCGGCGCGGATACTGGCAAACTTGTCAGCAGTTGCTTTGCGTTTACCCCATCATAAAAAAAACATTCGAGGCATACATGCATACTAAAAAACTGGGTCTGGGGCTATTGTCGTCCGTGTTGCTCCTGACGGGCTGTGGTTCGGAGCGCGATCCCGGAGCCTCCAGCAGTACGTCCAGCACCAGCTCATCAAGCAGCAGTTCCAGTTCTTCCAGCAGCAGTTCCAGCTCATCAAGCAGCAGCGCTTCCTCGTCATCATCCAGTTCAGGAACGCCCGCGCCTCAGCTCGGCCGGCAGATGGAGGCGCTTGATCGCGGGCTGGTGGCACTGCGCTCGGGGCAGGGCGTCTTTTTGTCGTGGCGGATGCTGGGTAGCGACGCGGAATCAATCGAATTCAATCTCTATCGCGACGGTCAGCTGGTCAATGGCACGCCCATAACGGACAGCACCAATTACTACGATTCCACCGGCTCCGCCAGTAGTGCGTACAGCGTGCGTACCATCGTCGATGGCGAAGAGCAGGCCGCATCGGCAACGGCAACCGTATGGCAACAGCCCTACAAAACCGTCCAGTTGAGCCGGCCTGGCTCGCAGTATTCCCCCAATGACCTGTCGGTGGGCGATCTGGATGGCGACGGTGACTACGATCTTGTCGTCAAATGGGAACCGGAAAATGCCAAAGACAACTCGCAAACCGGTCATACCGACAATGTCTTCGTGGATGCCTACACCCTGGAAGGCCAGCGTCTGTGGCGCATCGATCTGGGCCGGAACATCCGCGCCGGCGCTCACTACACGCAGTTTCTGGTCTACGACTTTGATGGCGACGGCAAGGCCGAGGTCGTAATGAAAACCGGCGATGGCACCCGTGACGGTGCTGGCGCGGTGATCGGCAACGCCAATGCGGATTATCGCAACAGCGAAGGCTACATCCTCAGCGGGCCGGAGTATCTGACCGTATTCAATGGTCAGACCGGCGCGGCCATGGCGACCACCGCTTATGAACCCGCGCGCGGCAATGTCAGCGACTGGGGTGATTCCTACGGCAACCGGTCAGATCGCTTCCTCGCCGGTGTGGCCTATCTGGACGGTCGACGCCCCAGCATGATCATCTCGCGGGGCTACTATGCGAAAGCGGTGATCACCGCCTGGGACTGGCGCAATGGTCAGCTCAGCCGGAACTGGACATTTACGGCCGACGGTTCGCAAAACCAGAACTACCGGGGGCAGGGCGCTCACAGCCTGAGCATCGCCGATGTGGACGCCGACGGCCGGGATGAAATCATCTTCGGGGCAGCGGCGATTGACGACAACGGTCGCGGACTTTACGCCACCGGACTCGGACACGGCGATGCGCTCCACGTCAGCGATATGGACCCGTACCGGCCCGGACTCGAAGTGTTCATGGTGCATGAAAGCCCTGCCAGTTACGGCAATTACGGGCTGGAAATGCATGACGCACGCACCGGTCAGATTCTCCATGGCCAAAGCGGTGAAGGCGCGGACATCGGGCGCGGGCTGGCCGCCGACATCGACCCGCGGCATGCGGGCATGGAATCCTGGGGCTCCCGAGGCGGCCTTGCCAGCGCCAACGGGCAGATCATCGGCAGTGCCAAACCGTCGTCCATGAACTTTGCCGTGTGGTGGGATGGCGATCTGCTGCGGGAACTGCTCAACGGCACGTCAATTGACAAGTGGGACTACAATCGCGGGACGTCAGCCAACGTACTCGCGGCGCACGATTACGGCGCTGCCTCCAACAACGGCACCAAGTCAACGCCGGGACTGTCGGCGGATATTCTTGGCGACTGGCGGGAAGAGGTTATCTGGCGACATTCCGACAACGACAAGCTGATGATTTTCTCCACCACGACACCAACAACCCACCGCTTGCGCACCCTGATGCACGACAGTCAGTACCGGGTGGCTGTCGCCTGGCAGAACGTCGCCTACAACCAACCGCCACATCCCGGTTTCTTCCTGGGCGAAGGCATGAACACCGCCCCCGTGCCGCAGATGTACTATCCGCCATTGCGCTGATCGGGAGCGACACTGTACACAGGAAGTGAACCAGATTTTTGTGGGGGGGACAGACGCTGCGCTTCGCAGCGTCGGGGATAAATCGGCTGTTGGTGACAGCCGACTTACCTTTTGGAAAGTCATCCATGGGGAGGTTGCGCAGTATGAGCCAACAGCGCCCCGATTCCTGCTCAATATTTAGTTTTGGCTGAAACCTTACAATTTGACAACCCGTAATTCTTTTGTCACTATTTGGCCCGCTTGGCCTGTCTATACGAGGAATGATTTACAAGGAGTTTAATGATGCCCTCGCCTTTTCGTGAACAAATCCCTCAAGAACACCACTTCCCGTAGTTGGATACAAACTCTTCATTAGTGATGCTTTAACGCAAATTGATAGGTTAAATGGACTCGATTGGGTTCACATAGATAACTGCTACAGGAGCTGGCTGCCACTTCGTGATCGCGGAAGAGTTCGGAAAGATCACCATTCGGAGGCTCAGGCTTGTCAACCCGCACACGGCAATGCGCGCTCAAGAACGATGATCCGAAAACCATTTAAGCTTGGAGAAACGAATGGATATTCAGAAGAAAATTGGTAATAGGAAGACTCCTGGATGGTTTGGAAGTCTAATTCTAATTTGTCTAATGTTCTTTAGTACAAAGGCGTTAGCTATCAATTTGTGCGGATCTGAATACAACAGACCGGACTACGGTCTAAAAGTGGAAAATTCCGACCTCTCTCACGATATTTTCAACGAGCAGCGATGGCGATGCGCAGTTCCAACCGCGTTTGGTGCGAACTATACTGGCTTTGCGCACTTTACAATCGCTGCAGCGCTATGTGGATCAGAGGCCAAAGGTTCATTTTGGACTTCGGAGATAAAAGACAGGTTGCCGGCGTCCGAAGTTATTGATTTGCTGGCAAAGAGCTTGGACCTTGCAGGAACGCTAGACAGGGATGAAGAGGAAGAATTCGCATGCTTTCTAGGTATCCATCCCGGGTGGGCCAGACGTGACAGCTTTGTGGGTATATATCACTACACGCCAACCCCAGTTGGGCATCGACTGATATCCGGTGTTTACGATACTGGAGAAGAAGTTAAGGAAGCTGTGTTCATACCATGGCTAATGAAGGAGAGAATTACGGCCGTTCCCACGGTTTTCTATTTACCAGAATTCGAGGCATCTCGTTGTTTTGACCCCGTATGTGGAGCGGGCTCCACCGCGTCGGTGCAGTACGGAAAAGTTCCAATCGAGCCCGGCCATGGAACAATAGATATTAGTTTGCCGATTCTGTCAGCGGAGTTTCCGGGACTTTTACCGGTTTCTTTACATTATTCATCATGGATGACAGTCAAGAAAACTCAGTCTCACTCTTTAGAAAGATGGAACAGTGACCGTGAGCAGCTGGAAGAGGAGGAAGAGGTGGGTGCCTATTGGCACAGGTCGTGGCACCACAGTTTCGACAGGCGATTGGTGGAAGATTTTTATGGAGAAGCGGGTGATAGCCAGTTACGACTGAACCTCCACTTATCGAGTGAAGATATTTTAATCTTTGAGAAGCAAGGTGCGAACTTTGTCTGCGTATCACATCCAGGGGTTACGAGTACTTTTCATCAAGTCGGCGAATTTGAATATGAACTTAGAAGGCCCGATGGCTACGTAGAGGTTTACGAGGATCAATTTCTCAAGAAAATTATATATCCGGATTCAAGGACAATCACGCTTACAGATTCCATACAGTTTAGTCCGTTTGTTAGAAGGCTCACGATCGAACAGGATCATCCACCCGTGGGTGCGGTGATCGAACGTGACATCATGGAGAATGTACTTTCGATCAGCTCTCTGAATAACCCCGAGTATCGATTTACATTAAATTACAAAGATTACGGACATCCAATACATCAACAGCTGAGCTCCATAACGCGCCCTGATGGAGCTTCAATCGTTATCGATCAGAAGCCATTGCCCAATATTCTAATTGATTACGCGAGTTTTCTTCTTACAGGAATCTCTATCAATAATAATCGTTTACTGGATATCACATATGCAGGCGATGGTCGTGCAACGGCCGTTCGCTATCTTTCAGGGGAAGAGTACACGGCGGAGTATTCCGGGTCGTCGCGGATGGTTGCTTCAGGCCCTTACGGTGCCGAGTACGACATAGGCATCTCAGAGCAACCCGTCGGTCGGAGTCCTTATCTTGGACTGATCTCCATGCCGAGCATTTCAAGTGTTAAATGCACGAATTGCGGCTATACAGAATCCTTCGAGTACAATGGCGATGGCTTGATAAGTCAGATATCACGCTCCGGAAACCGGTCGTTTACCTCAACATTCTCTGCCGACGGATTGTTAACGTCCCTTGATGAAGGAGGCTTGCTGACCGAGTTGACTTGGGACTCTACACACAAGCGAATTACCGGGGTGACAGGGTCTGAAGTTCTTGCCTCGAGTATCGCGTATTCAAATGGGAAAGTAAGCAGTATCACGTCGTCGGGAAGTGACTCTGAACGTAAAGTGAGCGTCGAGAACAGGGATGGGAACATCACGGGAATCAGCGGTGTTCACAATGACCAACTATCCGTTAAGTATAACGATGACGGCTTTATCACCGACGTGTCTAACAGGATGGGGCATACATATCGTTTTGAGAGCCACAATCATTTTGGTCAGCCAGGCGTCATTACAGATCCAAACGGGGTAAGGACGGACCTGGACTATGACGTAATGGGGCAGTTACTGCGGTACAGTCGTAGTGATGGCGAGAGCTTGGCACTTAGCTATAACGCGTTAGGCCTTCCGGTCAGTGCTACAGTCGGTTCGGAGAAGATTGATTTTAACTACGATAGCCGCCAAAGACTCAGTTCCGTGGAGGGCGAATGCAGTCCTGGCTGGCACTACGAGTACACAGATAGCGGTCTGTTATCTTCAGTAAGCCAGCGCCACAATGGTGTACAGCGCGTTACTCGTTATGAATATGATGTCGAAGGGTACTTGACTAGATCCGTCGTTGTACAGGGTGATCATCACATATCGACAGAATACGACGAGCGTGGTCAAGTATCCGCGGTTTCGGAAGGGGAAAATCAGGTTCAGTTCGTACGCGATGAAAGAGGCCGCTTAGTCGGCACTAGAGTTAATGAAGCAGATGAAGCCACGTTCTCACTCAGCAGTTTAGGGCGGGTGGTCGAGATAACAGCCTCAGGAGATCAAACGACGACTTTCTCCTATACGGGTTTGGGTCAACTTGCAAGCCAAGAAAATCCAAATTGGGGCGCCCGTGAGTACACGTACAGCGATGCCGGGCATCTAGCCACACGCTCGACACCTCAATTCGTTACGAACTATGAATTCGATCTCATCGACAGACCTTCATCCATAGTCCATCGTCGAAAAAACTCTACCTTCGAGATTGCAGTGCATTTCGCCTATGACGGCGTGTCCGCAGCTTCTAGTCCAGACAACCAGATTGGCCATCTAACAGGGGTTGATAACGGCTTCGGACGTTACCAGTATCAGTACACTGCGACGGGGGAAGTGCAGCAACAAACCATATCCATTTCCGGAAATGCCGCAGGTCCGGTCGACATTTCATATCGCCATGATTCAAGTAACCGGCTTTCAAGAATTATCTACCCGAACGGTAGTCAGCTGAGTTATGAATTAGAGCCGTGCTCTGGGGAACTGGTTGCACTTCATTGGAACGACCGCCAGATAGCCACACTCAATGGGTCTTCCCAGTTGCAAGCCTACAACGGGGCGACACTTGATAGCGGATTGATGGTGCAACGCACATTTGACGAACGGAATCGGCTCACCGGAATATCCCTGCAAAACGCGCGCAGATCTGTGTGGCAAGAATCATACACTTACGAAGGGAACGGTAATCTTGGAGCTGTCGTAACAAGCACGGAAGAGTTTGATGTAGGTGGAAATCAATCGTTCACTTACGACAGCAGTAACCGGGTGTTAACGGCGTCCGGCCACTACGGTGATCTGATCTACGCGTACGATCGTTTTGGTCATCGAACAAGCAAAACAAACGACGGACAAATAACCCACTATCGCTATGTTACCGGCAGTGATCAAGTAGCTGCGCGGATTGATGCAAACGGAGAAGTACTTGAGGAATATGGATACGACTCTGATGGCAACCGCACCCGCGCTGGCGATTGGCAGTACCAATATAATGCAGCGGGACGCCTTTCCCAAGTACATAAGAGTGGCCAATGGGTAGCTAGCTATACCTATGATGCAAATGGTAAACGCATCAGTAAAGAATCCATTGATGGCCATTTCTTCTTCTATTACGACAAGCATGGCCGTCTGCTGCAAGAGACTACAGCCGACGGGGCGGTTCTCCGCCAGTATCTATACACCGACTTGGGCGAATTGTTTGCAATAGTCGATGAACACGGCCACATTTACTTCGTGCATTCCGACCATCTCGGTGCGCCCAGACTCTTAACCTCGGAATCCGGGGAGGTAGTCTGGTCGGCAAAGAGAACGCCCTTTGGAAAAACAGAAGTAACATTCGCCGCCGTTGACTTCCCGATTCGTCTGCCTGGTCAGTATTACGATAAAGAAACGGGTCTTCACTACAACCAGCAACGCTATTATGACCCGGACACTGGCCAGTATCTGCGCCCAGACCCGTTAGGGGTTGCAGGTGGTTATCATCTCTACAGCTACACAAACCACAACCCCACCACATATGTGGATCCGGAAGGAGAAGTCCTCTTTCTCGCCGCTATACCCTGGGTGATCACGGGAGTCTCTGCGGCATTGACCGCCTGGGAAGTCTATGACACCGTGGATGGCCTTGCCAGCGGACGGGTTACGAAGGAAGACTTGGCAGCCGGCTATGCACAAGACAAGGCCATCAGCATCGGTCTCAAGGCCGTCCCAGGCGTAGGCGCCGCAGCGTCAATTGCTTATGGTGCTGCGAAGCGGTCGAAGTTGGATAAGGTCGGCGGGGAGGTTGCAAACAGAGGAGCGTATGGACACAAAGCTAATACCGGCCTTAAAAAGCAACTGAAAAGTGAAGCGCAGTTAGCGGATATAAATAATGGCGGAGGTGTTCCAACTCATGGTGCTGGAGCCCCTAGGAAATTGGATGTTGCAGGGCGACTTGAAAAACAATATGGAGGCAATGCCTCTGATTGGCAAAAGGTTTCTAGTGATGCGTATAAATCTACAGATGGGGGGCATGTCGAAATTCATGCTTACCGAAATGTTAGAACTGGTCAGGTCGTAGAGCCGAAGTCGATCGTCAATCCTCAAGTTAAGGGTTTCCAATAGTGAAGGTTGTAGTTCTTAAAAACAAACTGACAGATAATCAGAAATTAGAGTTAGGGATTAAACCTGATCAAAATTTCGAATGGCAAATTACGCCGAATAAGGAGTATGTTGTTATATCTGTAAGAAATATTTTGAACTCTGATTTCTACGGTAATTCTGTTTTACTTGAGGTTGAAGATGACTATGGTCGGCTGTTGGCAGTGCCATCCTGTCTTTTTGAGGTTAGTGATTCGACTCCATCAAAATACTGGCAGGCATCCATAGAAAACTCTGTATTTTCACTGGAGCCAAAGGAGTTTATTGTCGATCCTAGCTTATCTGAAAGAATTCTTGATAGAGAACCTGATGCAATGTTGATATTTGATGAAATAAAAAGCAGGCTTGATAACGAAGGCTGCTAGTTTTAAAAATATTAGTTGTAGAAAAGCCCGCAAATGCGGGCTTTTCTTTACCTGTTATTTATTCCCCTTGGCTGTTGTTTGCCGTTGCACTGACTGTTTGGCCTGATGCTTAAGAATTAAACCCTCTAAAACACCTTCAGCCAGTTGCCGGTCTTCCTCATCAAATTGGGAGATGGCTTCAAATGTTCTGGTCAATCCAAACCGGACACTTTGTTAAGCACAAATTTCAAATTCAAT
>CAZJKJ010000025.1:0-46066 GCA_964546435.1 uncultured Cellvibrionaceae bacterium | reverse complement strand
GTTCATTTCAGCGGCTCCGCAATCCCTGCAACGCCGGCGTCTGCAATGGCTCTAGAGCCGGCGGCCTTTTTGCGCGGCAATCCGCATGCGCAACGCATTAAGCTTGATAAAGCCTTCGGCGTCTTTCTGATTGTACGCGCCTGCATCCTCTTCAAATGTCGCGATCTTTTCATCGAACAGACTGTCAGCAGAACGCCGGCCGACGGCGGTCACGGCGCCTTTGTAAAGTTTCAGGCGAACGTCGCCGTTTACAAAGGCCTGGGATTCGTCGATCGCTTTCTGGAGCATGAGCCGCTCGGGCGACCACCAGTAACCGTTGTAGATCATGGCGGCGTAGCGGGAGATGAAGGAATCCTTCAAGTGGGCCACTTCCCGGTCCAGAGTGATCGATTCGATGGCGCGGTGGGCTTTCAGCATGATGGTGCCACCGGGCGTTTCGTAACAGCCCCGCGATTTCATGCCGACGTAACGGTTTTCTACGATGTCCAGCCGGCCGATGCCGTGGCGCCCGCCCAACTGATTCAAGTTGGCCAGAACACTGGCAGGAGACAGGGATTCACCATTAATGGCGACGATATCGCCACGCAGATAGGTCAGTTCCACGTACTCGGGCTTGTCCGGTGCGGCTTCCGGCGCGATTGTCCAGCGCCACATGTCTTCTTCTGCTTCTGCCCAGGGGTTTTCCAGAATCCCGCCTTCATAGGATATGTGCAGAAGGTTGGCATCCATGGAATAGGGAGATTTTTTCTTGTTCTTGTTGAAATCCACCGGAATCTTGTGGGTTTCGCAGTAGGCCATGAGTTTTTCCCGCGACGTCAGGTCCCACTCCCGCCAGGGCGCGATCACCTTGATTCCGGGCTTGAGCGCATAGGCACCCATTTCAAAACGCACCTGGTCGTTCCCTTTGCCGGTGGCGCCGTGAGAAATGGCATCAGCGTTCGTCTCCTCGGCAATTTCCACCAGCCTTTTGGCGATCAGGGGGCGGGCGATGGACGTGCCCAGCAGATATTCGCCTTCATAGATGGCATTGGCGCGAAACATCGGGAATACGTAATCACTGACGAATTCTTCACGCAGATCATCAATGTAGATTTCTTTGACACCGAGTGCCTGCGCCTTGGCGCGGGCCGGCTCCACTTCCTCGCCCTGACCGATATCCGCCGTAAACGTTACGACCTCGCAACCGTAGGTATCCTGCAGCCAACGTACAATGACGGACGTGTCCAGCCCGCCAGAATAAGCCAATACCACTTTTTTGACAGATGCCATACGGACTCCGGTTGCAACTCGTATAAAAACAAGGAAATCAGGGGGAATGCCCTGAACTTCGGGCGACGGCATTGTAGCGCCATCGCCAACGAATTAACAGTAATAAGCCGGCCCGACTGGCATACTGTGCAGCGAGAACTTGTGCCGGAAATGGTGGCCTAACCCAGAGTCGCCGGCCGGCTTATGCAGGGCGGTGCCACTGCGTGAGGCGAAACAGGGCAGCATTCATGTATTACCGGTTGCGACTATTCCAGGTCTTTCTCAGCGTCTGTTTGAGCTGGGCTGCCGGCGTGTGCCTGGCAGAGCCTGCCGCACGAGTGAATCACGGCAATTCCGGCCTGCCGATCTGGTCGGAACTGAGTTACTTCGAACGGGACAGTCTTTTCAAACTGGAACGCGCCCGGGCCGGTGATCCCGAGGCGTTGCTGGCGTTGTACCTGATTGCGTCGAACACGCGGGAACTCGACGATTTCAATACGATCAATACGAAAATCACCGACTTTATCCGCAAATTCCGCACCCGCCGACTGGTCAGCGACGATGCCAGCCGTACCGGCCAGCACCTCAACCGGGAAATGCACCGGGCATTTTTCCTCAATGAAGCCCGCACCCATGGCGCCCCGGGTTATGACGCCGAGCAGTCCCGCCTGACGGGCATCTTTGAATCCGGTGAATATAATTGCATCAGTTCCGCCCTGCTTTACGGCGTCCTGGCACGGGAGCTGGGACTCGCTGTTGAAGGGGTCGTCATGCCAACCCATGCGTTTATTCAGCTGAATCTGGCGGGCGGTCTGTCCATTGATGTGGAAACCACCAGCCCGGGCGGCTTCGGTCAGGATCATGACGAAGCCTTTTATCAACAGCAGATCGACAAAGCCGACCCCGCTGCCGCCATTGCGCCCGCCACCTATCAGGACTATCTCAACCGCGAGCGTGTGAGCGCAGCGGAACTTGCCGCCCGCAACATGCTCAACCAGCACACGGCACCCCAGCTGATGGCAGAGGAAGACAGCGCCCGGCTGGCTGAAATCGCCGCCTATATTGCCCCCGGGTATTCCCAGGCGCAGGAACGTCGCCTGTATTTTTACAACCGGGAGTTGCAAGAGCTGATCAATGCCGGTCAATGGCGGACGCTGGAACGCCTGCTGAATGTCACTGCGAGCGGCGTCCTGCAGCTGCCCGACCGCTTTGCAGATCATCCCGAACTGCTGGCCGCGGTCAACCGCTATCGACTGGGTGCGCTTGCGGTCTATGCGGAGCTCGGCGATACCGAGCAGGTGCTCAGCATGACCGGCCAGATCATGAACTATGCGGACCGGCATGCCGAGCAGCGGCCAGAGCTGGAGTTGCGGGTGACCCACGCGGTCAGCACTTTACTGGGGAAGCTGGCCGACCGGGCGGCATTTGATGACGGCTTGCTGGCCATGTCTCTGGTGGAAGGTTATCTGCAGGAGCCCGCCAGCTGGCGGACCATGGCCAGCTGGTTTTACCTGCGCTGGTCCCAGGCGCTGTGGAATGCAGGCGACTGGCCGGCCGTGGTCGATGTGCTGGACGATTTTCTGGTGTCGGCGCGCACCCAGAACCACAAGGAAATTACCGAGACGCTGGGCAATGCTTATTACAACTGGGTGCTGGAGTCCGTGCAAACCGGAGGAGAAGCGGAAGGTCGCGGTGTCGTAGAGCAGTGCAAGGTACGCCACGGAACGCTCATCAGCTGCGCCAGGGCAGCGCGGGTGCTGCGCACCGCCAGCCGCCGTTAGGGTCTGTTGACACTGCTGTCTTTTCAGCCTTTTTCGTCAGCAATCTCGATTTTTTCCAGCCGGATCGTTACCCGGCGATTTTTTGCCCGTCCCGCGTCGCTGTCGTTCTTCTCCGCAGGATAACGCTCTCCGTGCCAGCGGCTGACGATCAACTTGCTCGACACGCCTTTGTCCACCAGATACTTCACCACTTCGTCAGCCCGTTTCTGCGCCAGCTCCAGGTTGGCAGTGCGGAACCCGGAGCTATCCGTATGGCCATCCACATAAATTCGCTGGATACGGCTGTCCGCCTTGGTGTAGAGAATGACGTGCCGCAGTTTGTCCAGCTCGTCCAGGTCGATCGCTTCGTACTGATTGGGGCCAAAATAAACTGCCGTGCGCTCCACCTGATCAAAGTTGACCGGCAACAGTTGCGCAAGACACGTCTGGTATGCCCTGTAGGCCGGACGGAATCCGACCATTGAAACAAGCAGCTCGGTCGCTTCTACCGACGGGTCTGCCGATTCGAGCTCGAATACCACGTCATAACCCTGAAACAGCTCAGTGATCATCTGCTCGGCCAGACCAGCAGGCAGCCGCACCGGCACCATTCCCGTATCCAGGGTAACCAGCCCCAGACTGCTTTCATTGGACGCCTCCAGCCAAAGCGGTGAACGCGCCTGCAGATGGGCGCTCATGTCCACCCGAAAGGCAAGGTCGCTGGAGAAGTAGAAACGCAGCGCTTCACCGGCCCGTGTCTCGAACGTAGCCTGACCACGGTCGTGAACATTGCGGGTCAGCTGGCAACTGAAAATCGACTGGCGCACTTGCCATTCGTTCAGATCCAGGTAACCGGCATAGGCTGTGCCTACTTGCAAAGAAAGCACGCTGAGAAGACCACGAAAGGCACGCTGCATTAAGACTTACTTCGTAAAAATCCATGTTAATCAGGTTATCGGCCTGTAGCGTCTGTGCTTTAGCCATCATTTTCGGTAGCATGCGCGCTGCGGCCGCCGACCCTCATCCATCTCATTGTGTGACGACTCCATGCCAGAGCAATTGACCCTTACAGCACCTGACGACTGGCACATCCACTTGCGCGATGGCGTCGCTTTGGCGCAAACCGTGGCCGATGCGGCCCGCCAGTTTCGCCGGGTCGTGGTGATGCCGAACCTGGCCCCGCCCGTGCTTGATGCGACAGCGGCGAACAGTTACCGCCAGCGCATCCTGGCCGCCGCCCCGCCGGACACCGGGTTCGAGCCGCTGATGACGCTCTACCTGACCGACAACACCCGCCCCGAACACATTATTGCAGCTCGACAGGCCGGGGTTGTCGCATGCAAGCTCTACCCCGCCGGCGCCACCACCAATTCCGCCTCCGGCGTCACCGACGTCGAGCGCTTGACCGAGACTCTGCAAACCATGGCCGAGCAAGGGATACTGCTGCTGGTTCATGGCGAAGTAACGACGCCCGATGTCGATATCTTTGATCGGGAAGCGGTATTTCTTGAGCGCGTACTCGCCCCTGTGCAGGCCCGGGTTCCCCAATTGCGCATCGTGCTGGAGCACATCACCACCCGCCATGCCGTCGAGTTTGTCCGCGCCAGTACCAGCCCCCTCGGGGCCACCATCACTGCGCACCATCTGTTGTTCAATCGCAATCACATGCTGGTGGGCGGAATTCGGCCGCATTATTACTGCCTGCCGGTTCTGAAACGCCGGCAGCACCAGGAAGCGCTGATCGAGGCCGCCATCAGCGGTGATCCCCGCTTTTTCCTCGGGACCGATTCCGCACCTCACGCTCAGTCCCGCAAAGAAAACGCCTGCGGATGCGCCGGATCGTACACGGCGCTTGCGGCAATCGAACTCTACGCGGAAGCCTTCGACCAGGCCGGAGCTCTGGATAAACTGCAAGATTTTGCCAGTCATTTCGGGCCGGATTTCTACCGGCTGCCGCGCAATCAGTCCCGGATCACCCTGGTGCGCAAACCGTGGCAGCTCCCCCTGTCTCTCCCCTATGAAGGCGGATCCCTGGTTCCCCTTCTGGCCGGAGAGACCCTCAACTGGCAGCGACTGGATCGCCATCCAGCCAATCAAGGATCTTCAAATTTTGAGTGACGACAAATGCGCCGCCATGTTTTCGAGCCGGTTTCGCGGTTTCATGCCTGTAGTGATCGATGTTGAAACCGGCGGTTTCAACTGTGGCACCGATGCGCTGCTGGAGATCGCGGCCGTTACCCTGGTGATGGATGGCGATGGCACCCTGCATCCGGATGTCACCCACGAATACCACCTCGAACCCTTTGCCGGCGCCAACATCGAACAGTCAGCCCTCGATTTCACGGGCATCGTCCTCGATTGCGAGAGTCGGCAGGCGGTCGGTGAAGACCTTGCCCTCAACAGCATTTTCGGGATGGTGCGCAAACAGACCAAACAGTTTGATTGCACCCGTGCCATCCTGGTCGGTCACAATGCGCATTTCGATCTGGGGTTTATTAATGCGGCAGTGGCCCGCTGCGGCATAAAACGCAATCCGTTCCATCCGTTTTCCTGTTTCGACACGGCCACGCTCGCCGGGCTGGCATTTGGGCACACTGTGCTTGCCAGGGCCTGCCAGATCGCGGGGATAGAGTTTTCGAACCGCGAAGCCCATAGCGCCGCCTATGACGCGCGCAAGACGGCGGAGCTTTTCTGTGCGGTGGTCAACCGTTGGCAGGACCTGGGCGGCTGGCCGATTGGAGCCATTGAAATGGATATGGAGAAATCGGGATAAGACTGCGAGCTTGAGCGAGGCTCCCGGATCACCCGGGAGCCTGCGTTGGTACATTTGACCGGATTGAATCCGTATCAGAGACGACTGGCGTTTTCGCTCAGGTAGGCGGCCACACCGGCGGGCGTGTCCTTCATGCCCTGCTCACCCTCTTTCCAGCCTGCCGGGCATACTTCCCCGTGCTCCTGATGGAATGCCAACGCGTCCACCATTCGCAGCATTTCGTCGATATTGCGCCCGAGTGGCAGATCATTCACAACCTGATGCCGCACTACACCTTCTTCATCAATCAGGAACGAACCACGGTAAGCAACGCCACCTTCGGATTCGACATCATAGGCCTTGGCAATCTCGTGTTTCATATCGGCAATCAGCGGATATTGCACAGGACCAATCCCGCCCTGGTCAATCGGGGTATTCCGCCAGGCGTTGTGCGAGAAATGGGAGTCGATGGATACACCGATTACCTCGCAACCGCGCTTTTTGAACGCCTCGAAGCGATTGTTGAACGCCAGCAGCTCCGACGGGCAGACAAAGGTGAAATCCAGCGGATAGAAGAAAATTACCGCCTTCTTGCCTTTGATTTCTTTTGCCAGGTTGAATGCATCTACGATTTCTCCATTGCCCAACACCGCTGGTGCAGTGAAATCTGGCGCAGGTTTTCCAACTAATACACCCATAATAGTTCTCCAGGTCAGTGAATTAACGGTCAGCGGGGGACTCCCACAAAACGGTACGAGAACCTCTGATCAAGTCCGGACAGCCTCTGTGCGCCGTAAAACGCTCGGCACGCAAACACCAATTCCGTCCCCGGCGCAGGGTCGCGGACGGCCAAAACAGTGCAGAAAACAAACGTTCGTTCGGATCGGCGGCCACAAGGGCGCTACGTTGACGGGAGCCGACATGGGATTGCAAATTGCCAGATTCCAAGCGCCGGTTCCGGGTGCCTTTCGGGCTAAATCGGAAGTTCCCCCGCAATACTGGTGCCGCCCCGCGAAAATTCAAGGCTCGACAGTCAGTTGCGACGGAAAACAGGCTCCCTCGCCTGCCGCAACGGCCGTGCAGCGACGCCCGTATGCTACAGGATCCAGGCACGCCCCTTGATAGATTATCCAAATACAGTTAATAGCCTGTCGAAATCTCTTCGCATCCGCTCCCAACGGCTTTGCGATATCGGTCAAAAATCGACCCACTCGTAATTGACAATCATTATCACTTGCATTAGTTTTAATTCACCCGCCATGATTCCCCAACACTCAGAGGTAAGGTCGATGTACGTGTGTCTATGCAAAGGGATAACTGACAGCCAGATCCGCCTTGCGGTCGCCGATGGAGCCACCAGCCTGCGGCATGTCCGGGACGCGCTCGGCGTCAGCACCGAATGCGGCAAATGCCGTTGTGATGCCAGACAGATTCTCCAGGCGGCGCTCAGCCATCGGCAAACCTCGGATCTTTGCTACTCCGTCGCCTGACCCGCCCCGCCTTCAGTCGCAATCCCTCCCCGACGTTGACAGTGCCCGCCCGGGCACTCAGAATCCGTTCCTGATCCTGTTACCGGAGAAGCGTCATGAAAGGGGACCCGAAAGTCATCGAGCACCTGAACAAAATTCTTTATAACGAACTCATCGCCATTAACCAGTACTTTCTTCATTCCAGAATGTACGAAAACTGGGGTTTCACAGAACTGGCAGAGCATGAATACGAAGAATCCATCGACGAGATGAAGCACGCGGACAAACTGACCAAGCGGATCCTGTTTCTAGAGGGACTTCCCAACTATCAGAATCTGGGCAAGCTTGCGATTGGAGAACATGTCAAGGAAGTCATGGAGTGCGATCTTCAACTGGAATACAAGGCGCTGCCAGACCTCCGAGAGGCCATCGCCTATTGTGAAACGGTGAGAGATTATGTGTCGCGTGATCTTCTGAACGATATTCTGGAGTCGGAAGAAGAGCATATCGACTGGCTGGAAACCCAACTTGACCTGATCGACAAAGTCACCATCGAAAACTATCTGCAGTCAAAAATGAGCGACAGCTGAGCAGTCGAACTTCGCCACTTTTGGATAACGCGAGAATCCATCCATGTATCCCTATTTAGTAGCCGATATTGGCGGCACCAACGCCCGCTTTGCGCTGGTGACCGGTAAAACCGCCATGCAATATGACATCACCAATATTCAAATTCTCGACACCTCGCAATACACCAGTCTGGCGGATGCCCTGAGAGCTTATCTCGGTGCCAGCGACAGCATTGTCCCCCAAGCCATGTGCCTTGCCATCGCCGGACCGGTCACCGGCGACCAGGTACGTCTGACCAATCTGAACTGGGAATTCTCCTGCGCGGCGATGGCACAGGATTTCGGCGTCACCAACTTCGTCGCCATCAATGATTTTGCCGCGGTGGCTGCGGCCTGCTCCTCCGTGACAGATGACCACCTGGTGACCATTAAAGCCGGAGAACACCGAGACAGTAATCGGGCCGTTTTTGGTGCCGGAACAGGTCTGGGAGTAGCGGGACTCATCCGCGCCAATGGTTTCTGGCTGCCGAACCCGTCCGAAGGTGGCCACGTCAATATTGCCCCCGCCACCGAGTTTGAACTCGAAGTTGTCAGAGCCGCAATGACCCGGGCCGGCCATGTCTCCGCCGAACATTTCATATCCGGACCGGGACTCGTCAATATTTATAACGCCATTTGCACGGTTCAGGATGTAGCGCCCCGGCAGCTCACGCCTGCGGATGTCAGTGGAGATGCCCTGTCGGGCAAAGACGCAACCTGTGTAGAAGCCCTGTCAACCTTCTGCAGTTTTGCCGGTTCCTTTGCAGGAAACCTCGCGCTGACTTACGGCGCTCAGGGCGGAATATATATTGCCGGCGGCGTGGTTCCGCGCTTTGTTGAATTTCTCAAACAGAGCGCATTTGTCGAGCGGTTTGAGATGAAAGGAGTCATGAGCCATTACGTGAAGCCAATCCCGGTGAAGCTCATGATTCACCCGGAAACTGCATTTGTTGGCGCCGCCGCCTGGCTGGAACAGCTCCTCGGCGATTAATTCCGCCGCCCGCCTCCAGGAAACTGCTCCGGCCTCGGAGCAGTCCTCTCCTTCTGATCAAATAGGGTATTTCCGACCTCAGCTCCGGGTAAACGGCTTGGTCAGGATTATCAGCTTCGGCAACAGAAACATTGACCCCATCAACGCCGCCAGCATAGCAAACCCGGTCAGCACGCCGAAATAGATGGTCGGTATGAACTGGGACATGATCATGATCGAAAATCCGAAAACAATAATCGATGTGGTATAGAAAAGTGCGCGCCCGATAGAACCGTGAGCGCGGTGCATTGTGGCGATGTAATCGCCATCTTTGACGATCTCGGTGCGAAACCGGTGGATGTAGTGAATCGCATTATCCACCCCCATACCTACGGTAATTGCGGCGATTGTAATCGTCATCATGTCCAGCGGGATACCGAAAACCCCCATGCTGCCCAGAATCACCAGCGCCGCCACGATGTTCGGAATGATGGCGATGGTGGCTATCAGCAAGGAACGGAACAACACCAGGAACATTCCCATGATGCCCAGAAAAACCACGCCGATCGTGACGATCTGGGAATTGAACAGACTTTGCAGCATGTTGTTGTACAGGACCAGAAGACCCGAAAACTTCACATGATCCATATCCAGATTGAATTTATGTTCCAGGTCGTAGTGAATCCGCTGCAGCAATTCTGACCGCTTAAGGTCCGGATGCGAATCCATAACCCGCATGGTGATCCGTGTTTCGCCAGCCCCGTGCTTGTACGGTTCGATCAAAACATTGCGAATGTCGCCGGAAACGGATTTCTCCATGACTGCCAATTCAAAATTATTCAAACTGCCATTCAAGTCCGTGCCCACTTTATAAAGCGTGGCCAGTGACTGGACCTTGCCGACTTCCGGCAGCTCATCGAGATAATCGTGGATACGATTGACAAGCCCCAGCCCCGCCAGGGTCATCCAGTAACTGGTCTGCGTCGACTCCTGTTCCGCCGATGAACCGGTATCGGCAAACGGATCTGCTTCGTCGAACGGATCTGCTTCGTCGAACGGATCTGCTTCGTCGGAAGGTTCAACTTCCGCAAAGGGATCTTCTCCATCGGAGTTGCTTGCCGTCACCATTTTTTCGGCGGCAACATGCTCGACCGCTTCATCCTCAATAATGATATCGAAGCTCGTGGTGCCGCCCAGCTTGTTGTCGATCAGTGACAGGCCCTGATAAATTTCCGTCTCTTCGTGAAAGTAATCGATAAAACGGTTTTCCACCTGCAGACGGGTCAGTCCCCAAATACCCAAAACACACAGCAACCCAGCGCACCACCAGACCAGCCAGCCCCTTTTTTCCACGATTGCCGAGCAATACAGCGTATAGGGTTTGCGTTGTGGAGCCGGTATGCCCTGCGCCGCTGTCCGGGGCTTTTGAGGCTTCAACAGCATCAGGCTTGCGGGCATGAGGAGGAATGCGAGGATGAGTGCAAACAGCAATCCGATCGTCATCAGCCAACCGAAATCGATAACAGGACGGATGTCGCTGACCACCAGGGACGCGAATGCCACCATGGAGGTGAGGACCGTGTACAGGCACGGCTTGATCATGTAAGACAGGGTGGCCCGGATCAGTTGCGCTTGCGACCAGTCCGGATTCTCCTCCAGGTACTCCCGATACCGCACCACAAGATGGATGATAATGGCGAGCGTCACAATCAGCAGAAGCGCCACAAAGTTGCTCGATATCACGGTGAGCCGCCAGTCCAGCCAGCTGATCAGACCGAGCATGTAGACCACTGCCGAAACACAGGTGGCCATGGGAATGACAACAAACCGGACAGACCGGAAAATCATTGCCAGCACGCCGAGAATAAACAGCAATGCGGCACTTCCGAAGACCACGAGATCCTTGCGTATGAAATTGATCATGTCCGCCGTGATCATGGTGACGCCACCGACGAAGATCTGCGCGTCGTCCCGGTAATCCGCGACGACTTCCCGAACTGCCTCCACCCGGGCATGCCCTCGTGCCTCGCTGTGCGTGCGATAGTCCAGAAATTCCTCACTGACCGCATTCAGTTCTTTCCGTTCGGCTTCACTCAATTCGCCGTCGGCGCGACTATCGCGCAACGCGTCCCGCCTCTGGACCAGCTCGATATACTTGCGATCGACGCCAATGTTGAGCTGCACGGCAGTCGTCTGCCCGTCGGGCGCAAGAATCATGTTTCTGTAGATCGGACTGTTGAGAAATTCCTGCTTAGCCTGACCCCGGTCTACCCCGGGGGATTGAAGCGTCAACGTTGACTTCGACACTTCGCGCAAACTGCGTTTAGGACTGTAGAGCAAGGGTACATTGAGAATGCTGTTTACACTGGTGATACCTTCTATCTGCTCGAGATCCGCCTGAAGACGCGATAGCACCTCGAGGGATTCATCGCTAAACAGATCCTGTTGCGGCGTAAAGGTCACAATCAACATGTCGCCACTGCCGTATTTCTGCGACACCGAGCGGAACAGGCTAAGATCCTCATCGTGCTCAAGCGTAAGCGAGTCGGCGGAGGCATCGAGTTTGAAACGCGGCAGCCCGAGCACCGACAACAGCAGGAGCAGAATGATTGCTGCGAGTACCCATTTTGGATATTCGGTTACGAGTTTGAGCCAGGCATTGGCAAAGCGGGAAAGCATTCAAATTTCCTAATCAGTCATTCTTCAGGGGATTCTATCTGCGGGATGAGTCATTCGGGAAGCGTGTCTGCGGGATGACCCGCTCGTCTTTCCCGAACCTGACACCGTGCAATCGGCTGATAAAATTTGTCACGTTTCGTGATGGCCCAGACCGTCCGGTGTCTGTTCCAAACAGGAGAATACCACTGGCGTTCCGTGCGGAGGTCATTTTAACGACAACCGATTTAAACGTCAGATTTATTTTAGTCGGCTTTGCCCGTTCCATTTTATGCGTGTGTCTCACCGCGCAAAGCACGGCGCCTGCTCAGGAGCAGTCGCGTCGCTGCAAAGCCGTTGGCAAAATCAACTTTTAAAATTGCAAATTGCTAACTGAACCCCGATACTGCGCGACCGTCGAAGATTTGTCCCGATGACGATCTGACCCTTCGATGTCTGTACCCTGTACCTCATACTTCGCGCGCCTATGATGATTAAGCTGGAATTTGCCGAATTGGATCGCAAACCGATCTGGATACTGGACAAACCGGTACATATCGGCTCGGACAAACACAACCAGCTGGCCATCAGAGACCCTTCTCTCAGTCCCCGGCATGCAACCATTTCGCTGGAAAACGGCAACTACATGCTGAAAGATCTCGGCAGCGGCACCGGGACTTACATCATGGGACAGCGAATCAGCCAGCGTTCCATAAAAAACGGAGACAGAATTCGCCTCGGTAACGTGGAACTGGACGTGATCGACGTGCTTGAGGATTCCGCCCAACTGGAAACCTGGACGCTGATTGCCTGTTCGAGTCAGATCGGCGGTCAGGAATATCCGCTTGTCCCGAAAACCGGACACCGCAGCATTAAAGTGGGCCGTGCCGATCATTGTGATCTCATCATCCCGGAAACGCATCTTTCCCGTGAGCATGCCCTGCTGGAGCTGGAAGCAGACGGTATTCGCATCACGGATCTGAGCAGCGCCGCCGGTACTTATATCAACGACCAGCGGATTACGAATGAACTTGCCAGGTCCGGGGATCGCATTCGTTTTGATATTTACAATTTTGTTCTGATCGGGCCTGCAGGTGCTGAAAGCACAGAGGAGGCTGTACCTGACGATCGCAATGAGGAAATCCCCGCTCAATCGCCGGCGCCACCCATCTCGTTCAACGATGAGGCACGGGCGGGAGATGACGCGTCGGAAGATGACGCGCCCGAAGCGGCGGCTGTCAATGCAGAAGCGGTTGAGGATCAGTACGTACAACCGGAAATGAACGCCACACCAGAAATAGTGGCAGAGGCTTTTATTCAGCCAGACGCCGTTGAACCAGACGCCGTTGAAGAAGCCCCGCGCAAAAGCTCAATATTGCCCATCGTAATTGTCGGTTCCCTGGCGAGTGCAGCGATTGCCGCCGCCGTATTCCTGTTGCCGTAAGCGCAAGGATTCGAAGGGTTTGCCCGCACGCAGAAAGTCTCTGATCACTCCCCCCATGGCGGCAACAGCGTTTGCGGCAGCCCCAGAACACTCAATATTCGCGCGACTACAAAATCGACCAGATCGGCTACGGTTTGCGGATGCTGGTAAAACCCGGGGCTCGCGGGCAGCACCACGACGCCCATGCGGGTAAGGTCAAGCATGTTTTCCAGGTGAATCCGGGAATAAGGTGTTTCGCGCGGGACGACGACGAGCGGCCGGCGTTCCTTGAGCATGACATCCGCCGCCCGCTCAATCAGATTGTTACTTGCACCGTTTGCCAGCGCGGACAGGGTGCCGCCACTGGCAGGACACACGACCATGGCATCGACCGGCGCAGTGCCGGATGCGACCGGCGCGAACCAGTCGTCCCGGCCGAACAGTCGCAGTTGCTCGGGCTTGGCCTGACAGGCGTGTTCAAACCATGCCTGGCGGGCCTCAAGCGACTCGGGAAGATCAATATTGGCTTCCTGCTTGATCACCACCCGCGCGGCATCGGAAATCAGCAGATAAACGCGGCAGTCATGCAATATCAATTGCTGGAGCAATCGCAGCGCATAGGGCGCCCCGGATGCCCCGGTGATGGCGAGGGTGATGATTTTACGATGCACGATTCTGCAAGGCCTCCACAAGTTCGCGATGAATTCCCTGAAACGAGCCGTTGCTCATGACCACGATCTGCTCACCCTGACCGACCGCCCCCACGACTTCAGTGACGATGTCCCCGGTGGAGTCGCAAACCCGGTGATTATCCGGCAGTACTCCCGCGATCTCCCTGAACGACCATTTCAGCCCCGACGGCTCCAGCCAGTATGTCGTGTCGGCGTCCTCGCTCGCCGTAAACAACCGCTCCTTGAGAACACCTTCCTTCATGGTGTTGGAGCGAGGTTCAATAATGGCCGTGATTCGAACGCCCGGCCCTACACGGGCGCGCAAGCCCGCAAGGGTCGTTTTGATGGCGGTGGGATGGTGCGCGAAATCGTCGTAAACGGTTATGCCATTGACTTCGCCAACAATTTCCATGCGCCGCTTCACACCGGCGAATTCTGAGAGCGCGGCACAACTATGCCCCGGATCCACACCCACATGACGGGCAGCCGCGATCGCCGCCAGTGCATTATTGACATTGTGCTGACCGGTCAATGACCAGCTGACCTCCCCCACCCGGTTACCCTCAAAAAAGACCTCAAAGCGGGCGCCGTCTTCTGATCCTGACTGAGCAGCCCATTGGGCTCCCAGTGTCTGTCGCGGCGTCCAGCAGCCTTTTGCGACTACCTGCTCCAGCGCCTGGTCACCGCCGGGATGAATAACCAGACCTTCACCAGGCACGGTGCGAACCAGGTGATGGAACTGGGTCTGTATCGCGGCCAGATCGGGGAAAATGTCCGCATGATCAAATTCAAGATTGTTCATGATCAGCGTGCGCGGGCGATAGTGGACGAATTTCGAACGCTTGTCGAAAAAGGCCGTGTCATATTCATCCGCTTCCACTACAAAGAAGTCTGATTCGCCCAGTCGCGCCGATGTCGGGAAATTCTGCGGAACTCCGCCGATAAGATAGCCCGGTCGGTAGCCTGCCTGCTCAAGAATCCAGGTTAGCATGGTGGCAGTCGTGGTCTTCCCGTGAGTACCCGCCACGGCGAGCACCCACCGATCCTTCAACACATGCTCCGCCAGCCATTGAGGGCCGGAGACATATGGCAGACCTCGATTCAGGATGGCTTCAATCAAAGGGTTGCCCCGGGAGATCACATTGCCTATGACGAAGACATCAGGGTTAAGAGCAAGCTGATCCGGTTCATAGCCCTGAATCAGTTCGATACCCGCCGCTTCCAGCTGCGTGCTCATGGGTGGATACACGTGCTTGTCACAACCGGTTACGGTGTAGCCCAGCGCCTTTGCCAACTGCGCCAGGCTGCCCATGAAGGTTCCGCAAATCCCCAGAATATGTATATGTTGCATTCGCTATCCGCTATCGGCCGATGACTGAAAGGTGGCGCTCATTCTGCCAGAACCCTCCTGGCAAGTCTTCGATCCGCAGGGTTGTGTGCTAAAATCCGGCGCCTTCGACCAACCTGACTTAGGAAGAAATTCATGAGCGTTATGTCTGTTCCCGCCGGTAAAAATCCGCCTGACGAAATCAATGTTGTGATTGAAATACCGCAAGGCGGTGATCCTATCAAGTATGAAATCGATAAGGATAGCGGCGCGCTCTTTGTCGACCGGATTCTTGGCACGTCCATGCGGTATCCCTGCAATTACGGATATGTCCCCAACACCCTGTGTGGCGATGGTGATCCCGTGGATGTTCTGGTCGTTTTGCCAATGCCTTTACAGGCCGGCAGCGTCATTAAATGCCGCCCGATCGGTGTACTGAAGATGACGGATGAATCTGGCGAAGACGCCAAGTTGCTGGCGGTACCGGTCAGCAAGACGACGTCCATCTACGACAATGTGAAGTCATACAAAGACCTGCCGGAAATCCTGATTCGTCAGATCGGTCACTTTTTTGAACACTATAAAGACCTCGAAGCGGGCAAGTGGGTGAAAATTGAAGGCTGGGCGGATGCGGATGAAGCCCGAAAGGAAATTGTCGCCTCCATCGAAAATTTCAAAAAGGGTTAGCAGGCCCTGGGGGCTGTACGAACAGTCGTCGAGCGAAGGTCAGGCAAGGCAAAAACAGGCGAAGAAGCGGAGTTTACGTGCTGTAAATCAGCATTCTAAGCCTGTTTTTAACGCAGCATCACCGATGCGCAGGCACTTTTTCGTACGCAGCCTAATCGAAACGCCACCGGCGCCGCTACTGCGTTAAAGGGTCCGGTGGTCGTTCATTTCTGCAGGGTCAGATGATCTATTGCGGGAGGCTTCGGCGCTTCTTTACGCGGGGGACCCAGCCGGGTTCCGACAGGTGCAAGTTCAAACCCCGACAAATCCAGATGCAGTTCGAGCAGCTCTGGTCTGTCAGCGGAGTTCAACATGTCGCTGCCTGCCGGCATGACGTCGAATTCAGGCGTTTGCACGGGCGACGCCGGTGGCACGATTTTTTCCTCGGGACTTAGCAAATCGCCCCCTGACTCGACCACAGCCAGATCCTTCAGATCGACTTTGACCGGCACCACTCGCGACTTTTCCTCTGGCGCCAGCAGGTCCTCACCTGGAGCCGCGATCCCAAAGTCGGGCGCTTGAATCATTGGACGCGGAACTTTGGATACGAGGGGCTGGGCGCCCAATTCAGAGGACCATTGAGGGCGCGTTTCCTCCTCGCGGGCTTTGGACGCGAGGACCGGTTTGGCAGCCATCCCCGCGTCCGCTGATGACTCGTCTTTCGCTTGTACGACAGCGGCAATCAGCTCCAGGCATGCACCGGCCTTTTTCATGGCAGTTCGGTATTTGGTGGCTGCGTCGAGATCCAGGCCCCTTTTCAGTACCGTGGATTTTCCGGAAAACAATTGTTCTACCTTGCTTTCGTCAATACGAAACAACGCCTGCAAGTTACGCTTAACCTGGGCCAGCTCAAAGCCGGACACCAAATCCCCGGAAAATACCAAGTCGTAACGTTCCTGATCCATACACATCACCCAAGCCTCAGAGGTTCCTTAAAGATTAGAACCCGACCGTAGGATGTTCAACTGCAGCGGTTGGCGGCAGAAATCGCGTCGCTCGACACCGTGCTTTTGTGCTTGAGATCACAGGCTGGAAATAAAGCAAATAAACAGGTCATAATCGACTGCCCTGATCTCCGCTGGCCGTAACGAGGTTCGACTATCATTAATTAGGCACTGGAACGGCAGAGCGGGTTCGATTTAACCGCCAAGCGGGGAATTCAACCGACAAAGCCAGTCTGTAATGTGACAAACGGGTTTTAAGGATGCATGCATGAGCTCGAGCAAGAACAATGGCACGTTGAGCCCTACCCAGATCCGACGGATAATGCCGACCGCCACTTCGGACACCAGTGTCGATGCCCTCGCGCGGAAAGTACTTGAAGATATCCAGTTTTTGCAGGAACGGATTGAACGGGTCGGCCGGCTACAAACGCCCAACTCCGTTGTTTTGAACACCTACCAGTCGATGCTCGAGAGTCGCCAACAGGTACTGGCCTGGTTACGTGAAAATCATCAACTGGAAGAACCGCCGGTTTCCAACGCCAGTTAACACGCCATTGAAAAACGTTATCGAGGCCGCCTGTGCAGCAACGCAGATAGTTTTTCAACAGCCTGCCAGCCTGAGTTGGGGCCACCTACTGCTTGTTCATGCCACGCATTGACGAGTGCAAAAGCGCTGGAAGATCGCTCATTCGCGAAAATACCGGGGCTTTGGGATCCGTTACCTCTGTCAGCGAATAATGAAAGACATTCATTCCTGCCGCCTTCGCCGCTTTCAACCCCCAATACGAATCCTCGATAACCGTGCAAAACTGCGGTGGAACTCCCATCGATTCGGCTGCCCAGAGAAATAACGCCGGATCCGGCTTGCCTTTACTCACCGAGTCCGCAGAAAAAATGCGACCTTCGAAATAAGGAAGCAGTCCGGTTAATCCCAAAGAGCCATTCATTTTTTCATAGCCACCGTTGCTGGCGACACAATAAGGGACGCTTTGCTCATCCAGGTAATGAAGTACATCGAGAATTCCTGCAACCGGTTGCAGATCCCGCTGAAACCGGTCTGCGGTGGCTTCTTCCAATACCGTCAGAAAGTCCTCAGGCAGGGTGACCGGGAACTCCGACCCCAGCCAGGTCATGCAATCCCGCAACGTTTTACCTTGAAACTGCGTGTGACACTCCACTGGACTCAGCGCAATACCATGACGCGCGAGCTCTTCGGAAAATACTTCAGCACCAATGACCTCACTGTCTACCAACACGCCATCACAGTCGAAAATTATCAACACGGGTCACCCCCTTCAGCGTGAGGATACAAATTCCAGTCGACCATTACGTACCTCGCATATATTTCATCCAGATGTTTGATCACACAAGCTTTTAACAAGATATCGCTGTGCGCGACCAACGCTCTGAGCCTGTCCAGAGTCATGGCTTTCTGATAATTCATTGCCATGGGCGCATAGCTCAGGTGCCAGGGCTCGGGGGCGATTCCCCAATCCTCACGGCAATAGGGCCGAAAAAAAAGTGTATTTTTCAATTCGAGGTACGAATCCAGCCAGCGATGGAACTGCTCGAAAATACCCCCTGCTTCGGTTTCATCGCGGGTAAGCCGGCATGAACCACCCCGCGTCAGGGCGGCCCCATCGATGACATCGATATCGGTTCCCCAATGGTGTCGCGATGCGCCGGGCAATGCGGACCATCGCAGAATTGCCCACATCGCCTGCTCATCACTGAGATCCGAGCGCCGCAAGGTACGGCCTTCATCATCGAGAATGGGCCGGTCGCCTCTGACTTTGGAATTCCAGATGACGCATTGCCGCTCATGCGAACGCCATCCGCTGACAATCGTTAACGTGTGACCACGTTGCGCCGCACTAAAAGCCATTTCATTAAGAGCGGCGTAAAGGGAGTGATGAACACGATGCTGACCCAAGGTAATCAGCTGCCTGTCTGTTCGACCTGACAGTTCGAGGTCGAGAGGAGAATCCTGGTAAGTCGGCACTCTTTAACTCCCACATCAGATATTTCAAATAATAAATGACGATTTTTAGAGCGTTTCGCTTGCAAATATGTATTTTTTTTAATCAATTTGTCTAAATGGTATTCCATCTCGGACAAAATGAGCTAAAGTATAACTTGGTTACGAAATTTGTGATCCTGGTAACAATTCATTAACGCCGCTCTGCCTGTCGGGCAGCTGCGAATCCAGCCATATAATAATAATGTTCAGGAAACTTCATTATGAATTACTCACAAAGCGAGCTTCTGGAATTGAAAAACCTCGGCATGGCTTCAGTGAATATTCTTCATGCCATTGGTGTTCATACTTACGAAGATCTGGCGGAAATGGGTGCCGTGGAGGCTTACAGACGCATCAAGAATCGTGGAATCCATGTCTCGAAAGTCATGCTCTACGCGCTGGAAGGAGCACTAATGGATATCCACTGGAATGAATTGTCGCCAGAATCCAAAGCAGATTTGGTGCGCCGGGCGGAAAGCGAAAGAGATACGGCTCACGAGACTGCCTGACGGTAACCGCCGTGGGTCTGGCCCTTTGCCGAACGGATTTTGTGCACGAAGGTCAGGCCCGCGGGGTGCGTTTCAAGGACCACAGCCTTATTGTGGTCCGCGAAGAAAACCACTATTTCGTCTACGTCAATAAATGTCCCCACTTGTCCATACCCCTCGAATGGACTCCGGATCAATTCAAAGACAGCGAAGACATGTTTCTGCGGTGTGCAACCCACGGTGCACTCTTTCTTGTCGATACCGGGGAATGCATTGCTGGCCCCTGTACTGGCGCCTACCTGCAACCGGTTCCCTGCTATATCAAAGAAGACTGGTTGTTCATCCGGGACTGACGCAAACCTCCAGATGTTGATCGAGCAAAATTCCATTCATGTTTAATGTCGCGCCTAGTGCAATGACCTTCAGGCCCGCCTGTATTGCATCATCATAAGCCCGGCTGTAAGCCGCATCGATGTGCCGCGCGGGCGCCACACGACGAATGCCACTGTGTTGCACACAGAAAATTAGCATTGCACGACCACCTGCTTCACAGATAGCCTGCAGCTCCCGCAGATGTCGCGTTGCTCTGGCTGAAATGCAATCGGGAAAATAGCCTTCACCCTCGCCTTCATGCAAGGTCACGCTTTTGACTTCGATAAAAGTATCGCCGGTTGCCGTCGTTGCGATGAAGTCTACCCGACTGTTTTCCTTACCATATTTAACTTCGGAACGCAGCGTTTCCAGCCCCTCCAGCTCCCCGATGAACCCCGCGGTAATCGCTTCGCGCACCAATTGGTTGGCCCGTCCGGTATTGACGCCTACGACGTCCCCGCAGGGAGAGGTGGACAGTTCCCAGGTATAAGCCAACTTTCTTTTGGTGTTCGTCGATCTCGATATCCAGACCGCGCCGCCATCACTGAAACAATTACGCATACTGCCGGTATTGGGGCAGTGTGCGGTGACCAGCTCTCCCGACACCATCCTGATTTCTGCAAAAAAACGCTGATAACGCCGAACAAAGCGACCTTCTTCCAGCGGTGGATCAAAAACCATAGCGGCAACCTCTTGAACCCTGCGTGCACTGACCTGGCAAATCTTTGCAGATTTGCGCGATAAAACCTGGATTCAAACGTCCGCCTGCGTAGCTGTCAACGTAAAAGGATCCGGGTCGACGCGTCCACACGTTCAGACTTCGCAGCAAAGCGCGTGAAACCGGTGGCGCACCCCTCTCGAATCTGATAGCTTCTTGCGCCCTCATGCGTCAAGAAGATCACGATTGGTGCGGCGGGCTGATTTAACCATTGAAATGCATCTGGTCGGCCGCATATAGGAACTTTTTGGGTGTAGCACCGGTTTGGTATACAGCAATCATCAATCAAGAGGCTTTCAAAATGCCTGACAATACCAGTTTTGCACTACACGGAATCGCGCCTTACCAAGAAAGCAAAGGCGAAGAGTACATGAACGAACAGCAGCGTGAGCACTTCCGGCAGATACTGCTAGCCTGGAAGCGGGAACTCATGGAGGAGGTCGATCGGACCATGCTGCACCTGAAAGACGAGGCCGCAAACTTTCCGGACCCCGCCGACCGTGCCAGCCAGGAAGAGGAATTCAGTCTGGAGCTGCGCACCCGGGATCGTGAGCGCAAACTGATCAAGAAAATCGATAAGACGCTGGAGTTGATCGAGGCCAACGACTACGGCTATTGCGATGCCTGTGGTGTAGAAATAGGTATCCGGCGCCTGGAAGCTCGCCCGACTGCAACTCTGTGTGTCGATTGTAAAACCATAGATGAGATTAAAGAACGTCAAGTAATGGGCTGACAGATCTGTCTGCCCCCTCCGGCCAGCATCTCTCCGAACAGTCGAACCACTTGTGCTTCGGAGGGATTGCTGGCCCAGGCCGGCCAGCAATCCATGCACACATCTCCGGTATTCGCGTTTCCCACCCTTCCTTCTTATGTCGGACGATTTGCGCCGTCACCCACCGGCCCCCTTCACCTCGGCTCACTCCTTTGTGCGGTAACCAGTTATCTTGATGCACGTCGGCACAAGGGCGCGTGGAAACTGCGGATAGAAGACTTGGATCCCCCCCGGGAAGACCCTCGCGCAGCCGGCCTGATCATGCATTGTCTCGATGCCCATGGACTTCACTGGGATGACGACGTGCTCTACCAGAGTAACCGCAAACCGGCTTACCGCGCGCAACTGGATCTGTGGCGCCAGGAGGGTCTGGTTTATCGATGCACCTGTACTCGCCGGCGCCTTGCAGGACACAACGTCTATGACGGTCATTGTCGCCATAAAGCTCCTCCTGCCGGTGTTGAGGCGGCGCTGCGCCTAAAAGTGACTGACCTACCCCAAGGGTACACGTCGGTTTCCTCCGACATTTCGTTCCCAGACCGGGTTCAGAGTCTGTTTACCCAGCGTCTGCAAACGGACGGCGGAGATTTTATCGTGCATCGCAAAGACGGGTTCTATGCGTATGTTCTGGCTGGCGTTATGGACGACATCGAACAGGGGGTGACGGATGTCGTACGGGGCGTCGATCTGCTGGAGACCACGGGCCGCCAGCTCTTCCTGTTTCGACTGCTCCAGCGACAACCTCCACGTTATGGCCACTTTCCGGTCCTTCTGGATGCGGACGGACGCAAGCTGAGCAAGCAGAACCATGCACCCGCCGTAGATAATGGCCGCCCGGAGGAAAATTTGCGCGCAGTGCTGGGTTACCTCGGTCTCCCGGAAGCGGAGCTGGCAGGTTTCAATAGCTGTGGCTCCCTACTGACATATGCAGTGCAGCGGTTCGAGCTGGAATCGCTGCGAGGACGGCCGGTCGGCATTGCGCCTCGTACGAGGGTTGAGTAGTATCCATTTTTTTCGAGGTTTTCAGATGAATCGCCAGACGCCGTTTTTTCTGATCTTCCTCCTCGCTTATGTTTTCTTTCCATCCCTGTTTTCCTGGATCGTCGATGCACATCAGCTTTGGTACAAGCCTTATCTGGTCTGGCTTGCCATAATCATCCTGGCGTATGTCATATCGGTCCGCAAGGAACGTCATGAGCCTTGATTACGCTCAGGTCGCCGCGCTGTGTGCTGCCTATCTTGGATTGCTTTTCAGCCTGGCGTATGCAACCGAACGCGGCTGGCTGCCTGACAAACTGATTTACCATCCGGTCACCTACATTTTTTCACTGGGCATATTTGCAAGTGCCTGGTCCTTCTACGGCATTATTGATCTTGCCCGCCAGTTTGGTTACGGCGCCCTGGTTTACTACATCGGCACGGGCGCCTTGTTCTTGATGGCCCCACTGTTGCTCAATCCGCTGATCGAGCTGGCCCGCCGCTATCAAATCAACTCCATGGCGGATCTGCTGGTATTCCGCTATCACAGCCACTCGGTTGGCGGCGTCGTAACCCTGGTGATGCTGATGGCCATGGCACCTTTGCTCACCCTGCAGATGCAGGCGGTTGCCGACACCATTCATATACTGACCAGCCACAACCGCCAGACGGAGATGACACCCACCGCGCAATTGCATGTCCGTCAGACACTCGCGCTCCTGTATTGCGGCGCTATTGCCTTGTTTGCCATGGCCTTTGGCTCAAAACGAGAGCACCACAAGGGTTTGGTCACCGTAATGGCGTTCGAATCACTCTTCAAAATGTTTGGTCTCGTAGCGACGGGACTTTTTGCCGTTTTTTACGTTTTTGACGGCATGCCGGGCCTCGACAGCTGGCTTGCCGAAAACCCCATTTACATTGAAGCGCTACGCACGCCGATCAGTGATTCTTCCACCCATGCACTGTTACTGATTTTTATCGCTACAGCGGTGTCGATGCCGCATATTTTCCACATGACGGTGGTTGAGAATCCGGCAAAACGCAACACGACACGCATTGTGACCTGGGCATTCCCGCTGTTCCTGCTGGTCATGGCACTGCCGATATTTCCCATCCTCTGGAGCGGCTATGCCATCGGGCTGACCGGTCCTGCACAGTACTTCCCTCTAGCTGTACCCCTGGCGGCCGGTAGTCACACGTTTACTCTTATCGCCTTTGTCGGCGGGCTCTCTGCGGCGACAGGCGCAATGGTCGCCATCTCGCTGGCGATGACAACCATGGTTTTGAACCAGTGGATCTTACCCACCATTCGCCTCCATGCTAAAAGCAATATCTATGAACAGCTTGTCTGGATGCGCCGGGTAGTGATCGGCCTGGTATTGATGGGGGGGTACTTTTTCTACATCCTGATGAACAACCGGTTCAATCTGACGGAGTTGGCGCTCTGCTCGTTCATCGCGACGCTGCAGCTGCTCCCCGGCATTATCGCCGTAGCGCACTGGCCACGCGGTAACCGTCGAGGTTTTCTGGCTGGATTGATGGTCGGTAGCAATATCTGGTTTTTTGCCATGATGTTACCCATGATCCGCGGCTGGACCAGCGCCACCCTGCCCTTTTTCAATACGCCCGTCAGTATTGGCATCGAAAGCTGGAGTGACATCACGCTCTGGAGCGTCGGCCTCAATGCCGCAGTCTTCATGCTGGTTTCCATGTTGAGCAAACAGTCTCAGGAAGAGTTGTATGGCGCGGAACTGTGCTCACAGGATGAACTGAGTCACCCGGTCAGGATGACCCTGGACATTCGCTCGCCACGGGAGATTATTGACCGCCTGAGCACCCGAATCGGACGTTCGACCGCGCAAAAGGAAGTCGAACGGGCGTTGCATCGCATTGGCGTCCGGCCAACCGAGAGCCGTCCCTATGCCCTGCGGCGTTTACGCGATGAAGTCGAAGCCAACCTTTCGAGCCTGATCGGCATATCCATGGCCAGCGAAATCATGGACCGGCTGATCCCGTACAAGGTGCCGGAAACCCATGGTGTGACCGACATCAACCTTATCGAGAACCGACTGAACCAGGTACGCAACCAGTTGACCGGCCTTGCCGCCGAACTCAATAATCTGCGCCTTTATCACCGCCGAACTCTCGAAGAGCTCCCCCTGGCTACTTGCTCGATCGGTCAGGATATGGAAATCCTGATGTGGAACAGTGCCATGACCCAGCTAACCCGGATCGGCAGCGACGAAGTTACCGGATCCCATCTGGAGAATGTCCCGGCACCGTGGGGCAAGTTGTTGATCCGCTTTGCAATGTCCGGTGAACCCAGATTCTACAAACGCTTGATTTACCTGCAGGGCAATCCTCACTGGATCACTCTGCACAAGGCATCCATTCCGTCATCGCTGGCCCATCAGCTCGACGGTCAGGTCATTTTGCTGGAAGACGTTACCGAATTGCAGCTGCTCGAGCGCGAACTGGTGCACAGTGAGCGCCTGGCTTCGGTGGGACGTCTGGCTGCCGGAGTGGCCCATGAGATCGGCAATCCGGTCACCGGTATCGCCTGCCTTGCCCAGAATCTGCGTTATGAGACCGATGAAGACGAGCGCCTGGAGACCGCAGTACAAATACTCTCTCTCACCCAGCGGGTAAGCCGGATTGTGCAATCTCTGGTCAGTTTTTCCCACGCGGGGCAACAGTATAGTGACTACATGGAAGTCAAACCGTATGAGTGCGTCCAGGAAGCCATCAATCTGCTTTCACTCCAGAAAGAGAAAAAGGAAGTAGCCTTCGAAAACCGGGTTCCCGAGGACTGGGTCCTTCAGGCAGATCCCCAGCGGTTGATCCAGGTGTTCATCAATCTGCTGTCGAACTCCCGCGACGCCAGCCCGGAAGGCAGCCCTGTAAGCGTCGATGGTGCGCGCGGTAGCAATTATCTGTGCATTTCAGTAACAGATGAGGGCACGGGAATCCCGCAGGAAAGCAAGGATCGCATCTTTGAACCGTTTTTTACCACAAAAGAACCCGGGGAAGGCACCGGCTTGGGGCTGGCCATGGTGTATAGTATTGTTGAAGATCATAAAGGGAGCATCGAAATCGAGTCGCCAGTCAACAAAGAGAAGAATAATGGCACCCGGTTTCACATAAGACTGCCGCTGGATCTGCCACAGAATGATCCGAAAAGTGACATCGCCCCTGACGTGTAGTGGTACCTGATGCTATGAACAAAATACTCATTGTTGAAGACGAAATCATCATTCGTACAGCTCTGCGCAAACTGCTGACGCGCAACAAGTACGATGTAAGAGAGGCCGCATCGGTCAAAGAGGCGACCACAAAGCACACTCTGGATTCTTTCGATCTCATCATTTCCGACTTGCGCTTGCCTGGATCGCCGGGCACTGATCTGGTCCAGCTGGCCGGTGACGTGCCGGTCCTGATTATGACCAGCTATGCCAGTTTACGCTCCGCTGTCGATTCAATGCGCATGGGCGCCGTCGATTACATAGCAAAACCCTTTGATCACGATGAGATGCTGACCGCAGTAAAGCGGGTGCTGGAGAAGAAGGCGAAGCACCAGCAAAACAACCCCGCACCCGGTGGCAACTACGCCACGGTTGACGGCATGATCGGCAACTCCGTACAGATGAAAGAGCTGTACTCCAAAATTCATAAAATCGCCCCCACCAGCGCCACAGTGCTGATTAATGGCGAAACCGGCACTGGCAAAGAGCTCGTCGCCCGGGCCCTGCATCAGGAAAGTCCACGGCGGGATCGGCCGCTGATCTCGGTCAACTGTGCTGCCATTCCGGATACTTTGATTGAAGCGGAACTTTTCGGCCACGAAAAAGGCGCCTTTACCGGCGCGGCGAGCCAACGAGAGGGCCTGGTTTCGGCTGCCGATGGCGGCACGCTGTTTCTGGATGAAATCGGCGAACTTCCCCTGGAAGCCCAGGCGCGACTGCTAAGGGTGTTACAGGAAGGTGAAGTCCGCCCCATTGGCTCAGTCGAATCCCGCAAGGTGGATGTACGCCTGGTCGCAGCGACGCACCGGGATCTCGGAAAACTTGCCAGAGAAGGTAAGTTTCGGGAAGATCTTTACTTTCGTATCAACGTGTTACAAATTAAGCTGCCCCCCCTGAGAGAGCGCGGCAAAGACATACTGACGCTGGCAGAAACCTTCGTTAAGCGGCATAGTGCCGAACTTCACAAGCCTCCTCTGGCACTGTCTCCGGAAGCTATCCAGGCAATCACCACCTATACCTGGCCGGGCAATATCCGAGAGCTGGACAACGCAATCCAGCGCGCCGTCATCCTGTGCGAAGACGAATCCGAAATCAGCCATTCACTTCTGGCAATCGATCTCGATCTGGTACATATGGAAGATGAGCACCACGAAGTCCTGCGAACCCAGGTAAAAGCGAACTCCCAGGAACCTCACGAAGACCTTTCTCTGGAGGATTACTTTCAGCGGTTTGTTCTGGAACATCAGGATTCAATGAGCGAAACCGAACTTGCCCGAAAGCTGGGTGTAAGTCGCAAATGTCTGTGGGAGCGACGGCAACGTCTGGGAATCCCGCGGGCCCGACATGGACATGCCCAGTCGGCCACACAAAAATAGGTTCACGGTCTCTCAAAGAAGATTTGCGGAAATCACGCGACGGAGAGAATCGCGCCGGAAATCCAGACCAAAGCATGAAATCCGTCCAGACATTCCCCTCCTGAGCAGGATATAACCAGAATTCGGGTTTGACTAACGTCGCAAGGAAACCGCGGTTATGTTACCCCGATCACCTTTCAGTAACACTAACTGGAACGTTAAGTAACGAAACGTCGTACTAAAGACGTAGTTCAAAAATGTGAATTTCAGCAACCAATTGAAATATAACGACTTTATTGAGCTGGCATGGTGCCTGCTTTAATGCAGTCAACATAACAACAATAAAGAATAACAACAAAGCAAAAGATAACTAATAAGAACAATAAATAATAAAAAACTGAACTCTTTATAATAAACACAACAAAAAATAATAATACAGCACGTAGAACTGGCCTGACCTAGAGATGAGGATTTGCGAATGCAAATGGACACGGACAAGTCCCATGGTCGAACGGTATTGACCTGGACATCATTCCGTGAACCCGGGAAAGCGTAAGCTGGCCCGGGTTAGTGTTTACAGCATTTCCACTACCGCTTTTCTTTTTCTGCAAACACACCTGCTACAACCCCTGCTTCCACCTCGTTACTTTGCAGTTCAGTCAGCTTGCACGGCATCCCCATTTACCCTCTCGTTAAGGTACAATCAGCCGCCGCGTTTCGGCGACCCGGGGTGGTAGCCAATCAGCTCCAACTTTAACGACCTGCCAATCATTACAGGCATCTGCACCTATGCTCAATCGGCTCCTGAAATTTTTCAAGTCCAACTCCGCCGGCACGCCCCACGCTAACGTGGTTCCGCGCTCCCAACATAGACTTGATGAAAGCCGAATTAGTTCCAACGCTCTTAAAGTCATTCGCAGCCTCCAGCAGGAAGGTTTCTCTGCCTATTTGGTCGGTGGCGGGATACGCGATCTGCTGCTGGATAACTCACCCAAGGATTTCGATGTCGCCACCAACGCGACCCCGGAGCAGGTAAAGAAGCTGTTCCGCTCCGCACTCATTATCGGGCGCCGATTCAAGATAGTTCATGCGCGATTCGGCAGGGAAATCATCGAAGTAACCACCTTTCGCGGAGATCATCGTACCGACGATCTGGGGGGTGTCGCGCGGTCAGATAACGGCATGCTGTTGCGAGATAATGTCTACGGAGATATCGTATCCGACGCAATGCGACGGGATTTTACCGTGAATGCCCTCTATTACGATCCCTCGACCGGGGACTTGATGGACTACGTCGACGGTCTGAGGGATCTGGAGCAGCGGACTCTCCGCATTATCGGCGATCCCTCCGAGCGGTACCGCGAAGATCCGGTACGCATGCTTCGCGCGGTTCGTTTTGCAGCAAAACTTGGCTTCCAGCTGGATCGACGCTCTGAACAACCGATCGTAGAACTGGCACCACTCATGGCGCACGTTCCACCTGCACGACTTTTCGAAGAAGTGCTCAAGCTCTTTCTCAATGGCTCTGCAACCGCAACCTTTGAACTGTTACGTGAAACCAGACTCCTCCCCTATTTGTTCCCCGGTCTGCATGACTGTCTTATCACCCAGGATCCGTTTGTCGAGTCCCTGACCGCCCAGACACTGATCAATACCGACAAGCGCATACGACAGAACAAAAGGGTAACACCGGCATTCATTTATGCTGCATTTCTCTGGCCTCCTCTACTCAAAGCGATGAAGCAGACAGGAGATGCATTGCCGCCTCATCTCGCCCTGCAACAGGTTGCCTCCGGGGTAGTAAGCCAACAGCTTGCAAGCACCGCTATTCCGAAGCGTTTCCTGATACCCATGAGAGAGATCTGGGCCCTGCAATGGCGACTCGGCCAGCGCGACGGCAAAAAAGCCGCAGCTCTGCTCGAACATCCGCGATTCCGGGCGGCTTATGACTTCCTCATTCTGCGGGAACAGGCCGGAGAACAGCTGGATGGGCTCGGTAACTGGTGGACGCGATTTCAAACGGTTTCAGAGCAGGATCAGGCGCGCATGACCCAGGAACTCGGCGCGGGACAAAAGCGCCGCCGGCCACGCAAGCGTCGCCGCAAACGCCCGGAAGAACACAACGTGACCAATGAGCCGACGGATGGCAGCCCCACCAGTGAATAGTTGCAAGGAAATGGAAACCGTGTATATCGGTTTGGGCAGCAATCTTGGTAATCCGGTCACCCATGTTCTGGAAGCGTGGCGCGATCTGCATTGCATTCCGACGACCTGTTGTCAGGCACTGTCATCGCTGTATTCTTCCGACCCCCTCGGACCGGCAGACCAGCCCCCGTACGTCAATGCGGCCGCCAGAATCCAGACCGGATTGACACCCTACCAGCTTCTGGATTTGCTCCATGAGATTGAAGCACAGCACCAACGGGTGCGCGAAACCCACTGGGGCGCACGGACACTGGATCTTGACATACTGCTGTTTGGCACACGAGTGATTCGCGAGGATCGCCTGGAGGTACCGCACCCGCAGATGCATCGGCGTAACTTCGTGCTGGCACCACTATTGGATCTGGATCCCGCGTTGTCTTTCCCCGATGGCACATCCATCAGTAGCCGTCTGGCGGATTGCGGCACTCAAGGGCTAAAAAGATGGGCGCGAGACCTGTCACCGGTCGATAACCGATTTTCCTTGTGACTACCGAGGCATAAATTCATGGCATACACCCAGGAACCCGCGGTCGCGATAAAAGCCGTCACAATCGATACGTTGAAGCAGCTCAAGCAGAAGCAGGTGAAATTCGCAACAGTGGCGCTGTACGACGCTCCTATGGCGGCCATGGCCCAAAAGTGCGGCGTTGAAGTTGTGCTGGTGGGTGACAGTCTGGGCATGACGGTACTCGGCTTCGACAGTACCGTGCCGGTAACCATGGAGCACATGATTTACCATGTCGAGGCAGTACAGCGTGGCAATCAAAAATCTCTTATCGTCGCCGACCTGCCGTTCATGACCTATTCGCGCCCTGAACTGGCTCTGGACAATGCCGCGAGGATCATGCAGGCCGGCGCCCAGGTCGTGAAAATCGAGGGTGGTCAATGGCTGGCACCCACGGTCACTGCCCTCGCCGACCGAGGCATTCCGGTGTGCGCGCATATCGGCCTGATTCCCCAGTCAGTGAACAAACTCGGCGGATTCCGGGTCCAGGGCCGCACCCTAGAGCAGGCTGAGCAGTTATTGAAGGACGCCCAAACCCTGCAGGATGCGGGTGCGGACCTGCTGGTACTGGAATGTATCCCGGCGGCACTGGCCCGACAGATTACCAGCGCCCTGTCGGTCCCTACGATCGGCATAGGTGCAGGTCCGGATACGGATGCCCAGGTCCTGGTTATCAACGACATTCTGGGATTGACGGAGAAACCACCGAAGTTTGCGAAGAATTTTCTCCGGGAAACCGGCGACATCCCTTCAGCGCTCATGAAGTTTGTAGCCGATGTCAAATCAGGCGCATTCCCGCAAACCCAGCATATTTTTCAATAACTCACTATTTGCCCCGTTGCAAATTGACCTGACCCCTCGTCGTCAGGAGTTTCTAGCACATTTTATGGGACTCACTAGGAGGAGCCATGACCAACCTACCCGAAACACTGCGAGAGAATGTCCGTTTGCTGGGCGAATTGCTCGGTGAAACAATCCTCAAGCACGAAGGCCAGGCCATATTCGAGAAGGTCGAAGAAATCCGGACCCTGGGAAAGTCGATCAACAACGGTGAGTGCGGTAACCCCCAACCTCTGATCGACCTCCTCGGCCAGCTGCAAGACGCGGATATCCTGCCAATCAGCCGGTCTTTCAACCAGTTCCTGAATCTCGCAAACCTTGCCGATCAAGAATTCAGCGCCGGCTCAGATGTGGAAATGGATGACAATCTGGATCAACTCCTAACCCGCTATATTGACGAGCTCGGCGAAGCACGGGTACTCGATCTGTTGACTAATCAGATGCAGATTGAACTTGTCCTCACCGCGCACCCCACCGAGGTCGCCCGTCGGACGCTTATTCGTAAATATGATCAGATCGCCAGCACTCTGACCGATCTGCACCGGCGTGACCTCCTTCCGTTTGAACACGACAAGCTCCGCGGGCGTCTGCAGCGCATTATCGAAGAAATATGGAGCACCAACGAAGTACGCGATGAACGCCCGACGGCAGTCGATGAAGCCCGCTGGGGTTTTGCCGTCATCGAGAACAGTTTGTGGCAGGCAGTTCCGGAATTTCTCCGTCATCTGGACCGCCTCTGCAATCGCCGACTCGGGCAGCATCTGCCCATTGATTGTCGTCCCTTCCGGTTTTACTCGTGGATGGGCGGTGACCGCGATGGCAACCCGAATGTCACCCACCCGGTCACCCGTGAGGTCCTGTTGCTGGGGCGATGGATGGCGGCAGAACTCTACCTTCGCGATATCGTGAGCCTCGGCGGCGACCTGAGCATGTCGGCCGCCAGCCCGGAATTGCTGGCACAACTTCCCGGTGAAACCTCCACACCTTATCGTGATCTCCTGCACGGCTTGCGCCGACGCATCAAGGACACCCTCACCTGGACGGAGGACCGGGTTTCCGGCAAAGCCACGCCGGCGCCGGCCACGCTGATTACCAGTCGCGATGATCTGCTGGATCCATTGCTGCTGTGTTACCGGTCCCTGCGGGATGTGGGGCTGGATGCGGTGGCAAACGGCCCGCTGACCGATACCATTCGCCGGATTTATTGCTTTGGCATCAACCTGGTGCCACTGGATATCCGGCAGGACGGGGAACGCCATATCCAACTGCTCGACGAATTGACTCTCTATCTTGAGATGGGCAGTTACAAGGAATGGGATGAAGCCGCGCGCCAGAAATTCCTGCTGGAGCAACTCGAAAGCAAACGCCCTCTGGTTCCCCTGAACTGGCCCGTTAGTAATGACTCCAGAGAAGTGCTGGAAACCTGTCGGGTAATCGCACAAGAACCTCGGGAGATACTGTCCCACTATATAATTTCAATGGCGCAGCAGCCGTCGGACGTCCTTGCCGTAGCCCTGATACTCAAAGAGTGCGGCATGACCTGGAATATGCCCATTGTCCCCCTGTTCGAAACCCTGGATGACCTCGACCGCGCGCCCAGCGTCATGAATCGGCTGTGGCAGTTACATTGGTATCAGAACTACAGCGACAGCAAGCAGACCGTGATGATCGGCTACTCCGATTCCGCCAAGGACGCCGGCAAACTTGCCGCCACCTGGGCGCAGTACAAGGCACAGGAGCAACTGGTCAGTATTGCCGAGCAGCACGAAATCGAACTCATGCTTTTCCATGGCCGGGGCGGCACCGTGGGTCGCGGCGGCGGTCCGGTTGAAAAGGCGATGTCATCCCAGCCTCCCGGTTCGGTGAAAGGGAGAATCCGGGTGACCGAACAGGGCGAAATGATTCGTTACAAATTCGGACTGCCCAAAGTTGCCTTTCGGAGCCTCTCAACATACGTATCGGCGACCCTGCACGCCACAGTCGCTCCGCACGCAGCACCGCGTCCCGAGTGGCGCGAACTCATTGAGCAGATGGCCGGGGAAAGTCTGCACACGTACCGCAGTATCGTGCGTGGCAACCCCCAGTTTGTTCCGTACTTCCGCTCCCTTACGCCGGAGCAGGAACTGAACAAACTGGCGCTGGGCAGTCGGCCAGCCAAGCGCAAGGCCACCGGTGGCGTCGAAAGTCTGCGAGCCATTCCCTGGGTATTCGCCTGGACACAGGTTCGTCTTAACCTGCCCGCATGGCTGGGCATCCGGCAGGCACTCGAATATGCGCACAAGAAGGAGCCGGCAACCCTGGAGCAAATGATAGCGGAGTGGCCTTTCTTTTCGAGCTTTGTCGATCTGCTGGAAATGGTTCTGGGCAAAGCCGATGGCTATATCGGGCATTATTATGAGAAGCAGCTGGTTCCGCCGGAACTGCATGGCCTCGGCGATTGCATCCGCGCCGACCTGCAACAAAGCGAAGAACTCCTGAATCATCTGAAAGGACAGAGCGAACTGCTGGATTCCGACCCGGCTCTGCAAAGCTCCATCAATATCCGCAAACCCTATATTGACCCGTTGAACTACCTGCAGGCAGAGCTTATTAAACGGGAGCGCAAATCTGGTGGCATCAGCGCAGATCTTGAACGTGCTCTGAAAGTTACCATGGCGGGAATTGCTGCTGGCATGCGCAACACAGGTTAGCTAAAATTGCGCGCATGAACCGGGGCAGCCGGACGCTGCTCCGCAGTCTGACGGAATAAAAAAAATTAAAACTACTCACATTCGATCCATGGAAAGGAATCCTATGCATTATGCTTAAATTAATGTACAGCCATAAATCGTATTTCCATTGGCAATTTAGCCATGAAGCGATTGACATCGCCGCGCTGGTGGCGGGTTCGAGCGAATGTGGGTGGCTTGGGGCTTGAACCAATGATTTCTGTGTCAAGATCGTCCCCGGCCCGGATCCTCACTTTTCAATTCACGAGTCTCAACCGCACGCAGTAAAGGTAATTACCAATGGAAAGCCGTTTATTCGGGTTGCGTTTCTCTTCCAGAAAAAATGCCGATAAAGAAAACGCCGATGATTATGCCGACACAACTCCGGCAGATCTTTCCGCGGACAAAAGCCATAAGGACGCTGCGACGGAGGAATTCCTGGAGCGATCCTCGAGCGCTGGAGAGACTGACAAGGCCCTTGACCGACAGGATTCGCCCCCTTTAATTGAGGATGATGCTACCTCCCCGTTGACGATAAGGAGTACCGACATGCGACTGAGCAAAAATAACCCTTCTCGGGTTGATGACGATTTTGACATTCCCAATGAGCCCGTTGTACCTGGCTATACACCCGCCGCGCCCGTGGTGCGGGGCACAAATGCGTCCGAATCGCGCCCCGGCGTCAATCCCACTGCAGTTATTGGCTCGAAGATCGTAATCCGGGGTGACGTCTCTGGCGAAGAAGATTTGCTGATACAAGGTCGCGTGGAAGGCTCGGTAGACCTTACCGGGTACCAACTGACGGTCGGCAAGGATGGTGTGGTAAAGGCCAATTTGATGGCCAAGTCCATCACTGTCGAAGGAAGCGTCGAAGGTGACCTGATCGCGCAGGAACGGATTTTGATCAAGGCCTCCAGTCACGTGACGGGTAATCTGGTGGCCGAACGGGTAACTCTCGAAGATGGCTCGAAGTTCCGTGGCTCCATCGATATGGAGTCGGCAAAAGCCAACGCGTCCACAAAAAATGCGGTTGCCAGCGAAACCGGCAAATCGAACAAAGTCTAGCCACAGTTACTTCGGTACAATGCGTCTTCAGATGAAGCACATGAGAGCAGCAACGCTGCTCTCGGCAGCGTGAGGCGGGCCTATGCGGCGCCGGCCAATAATAAATCGTGCAACTGAATCGCGGTCTTCGCCAGTTCTACTGTCAGTTTTTGTTACCGAGAGATAAAACTGAATAAATTCAATTCGAGTTACCGTTCAACTGACGGAGCTTGAATCCAACTTCAACGGATGATCCTCGCGACACCCATAGACGGGCGTATTGGCGGACCGATTAGCAGGCCGTTTCGAAACATATTTCAGTTGCCTGTGCGATTTCGGACCGGCATATGAATAAAGGGTACAGACACTCGGGCTGCCGGATGTCTGAAGAAGTAAGTTCCGGGGCACCACCAGCTCCGGACTCGGCGTGTAGTTTGTTGAATAGGCTCATGTAAACCATGAACTTTGTTTCCATACCGCAAACGTTGGATCTTCGGCACAAATCGCCCGGCATATCCGCCATTTATCAATTGATCCAATCCTCCCGACAGAACAGAATTCTGGATTTAGGGTCTTTCTCTGCCGCGAATTTTCAGTTTTTTTCAGAGTTCAGCAGCAAAATCCACTTTGAAAACCTTGATGACTTTCTGAAAAGCAATACCAGTCTCATGCATAACGAAAGGCTCACCGACCGACTGGATGAGTGTCTGTCTAAGTTTTCTGAAGACCTCCAGTTCAACGTCATTCTCACCTGGGATATCTTCAATTTTCTGGATTTGCGTTCCATCGAGATGCTCTTTAAGCGTCTGAGCCCCCATTGCACCCGTAATGCCCTGTTTCATGTGATCAGGCACTCCGGCTCCAATACGCCATCCCTGCCCAGCCGTTTTCAGCTCATGTCTGAAACCACAATGAAAGTGTCGCGACCTACCACCCAATTGCCCAAACCCAAAACCCGCTACACCATGGCGGGTATGCTCAAGCAGCTACCTCAGTACCAGATTCAAAGCACTTACATGAACCATCAGGGGATGCAGCCTTGGCTGAATGAAGTCATCTTGAAACATGTACCGATTAAAAAAGAGGAATTGCTGATGCGTGGTTTAGCGACTGGTACAGCCAGCCCGAGTAACAAGCCGATGCGAACGCTGCCGGCGTCTGCACCGAAGTTGATCCATACCTCATACGCATTGCGGGACGTGCTTTCCAGTCTGGACAACTATTCGTTTCCGAAAGTGCTGGATCTCGGTCTCAAAAATAAAACCGTCTACGACTTTTTTTTCCCGGTTTCCTCCGGAGTCTATACTCGCGACGTTTATAACCTCATGCAGGAGGGCAAACCTCTCACTGGCATTCTGGATTTCAACCAGTCAGTCCAGTTTGATGTAATTCTCCTCTGGGACACCGCCAACTTTTACAGTCCAGCCGAAATTAAACAAATGTTTGCAATACTCGCCAAACATATGCATCCCGGCACTCTGGTCTATGCCATGGTATATACCGGACGGGAAACACCTTCAAGACCTCAGCGTCTGCAAATGCTGGGCGATGAAACGCTGGCGGTATATCCGAATACCAAAGCTCCCAATCAGCGCCCCCTCACCTCGTCATGCCTGCTCAAGGCCATGGAGTACTGTCAGTTGAAAGATACCTATATTTTCAGGCCGGGAATGCAGGTCGGTATCAGCGAGTACCTTTTCAGCTCAAAAATCTGACCGTAACCGGCCGTTATCGCGTAGCTGTCAGTCCGTTACCGCAGGGCTATCGACCCGATTCCGGTTCGACCACAGGGTTCGCACCAACGCAAAGCTCAAACTGAAAAAGTGCTCCGTTTCCACCAGAGGGCTGTCGAAAAAGACGGAATCGGCCAGATTGTCGTAATTGACCGAGAGTCCAACGCGCCAGTCGCCCAGTTGCTTGTATCCCGATACACGTAAAAAAGAGCCGCTGAACCCGCTTCCCGTTTCGAAAACCGGTCTTGTTCCGGTTGCAAACTCGGGCGCCACGTCATAGTAATAGGAATGGAGTTGTCGGTCCGCCCAGCTAAACCCCAGATTTGTTGACAGCCGCCACCCGCCGCCGATATCTGGGTGCCTCCAGGTCAACCGTGGGTTGGCGAGATAGCCCAGGTATTCCAGACGGTAGCCGCTAAAATCCACCCCGACGACGGCGCGAACCGGCAGTCGTAGAGACCACCCCTGACGAAAATCATCTCCCGTCAGCTTGATATTGAAAGAAGGGCCGATCTCCACTGAGCTGAGCAGTTCCGGCATCCCTTCACGAAGAGGGTTATTATCAGTATCCCCATTCAACGAACCCGCCAGGGACACATCAAGTTCAAAGCGGGCACGTTTGAAGAACTCGCCGCGAACGCCGTCTTTATTCGCCTTGAAAATCCGCCCTTCGAAGATCAGGTATGGAAGCGGCAGAGCCTGCAATTGATAGCGGCTGGAGCCCCGGTAGTCCGCAATATACTGCCCCACCAGCCCGAGCCCCGCTTCCATATACGGAGGTTCTTCAGTGCTGGTAGCCGCCCATACGGAAGCAAGCCCTAATCCCAGTGGAATCATGATCAGCCACCGGATTACTGACATGTATATTTGCATAACCGCTACCCATATCCTGCAACGCGACCAGATATCGAATGCACACCCGAGCGACCCTCTTTGCTCGCCGCAAAGGCGTGCCTGAACCGGTTTGCATTGTAAGACCGAACAATAATTTCAGATACAAAAAAGCCCGCCGACTGGCGGGCTTCAACAGTATTGCGACGCACCTCAGCTCTGCTGAGATGCCTCTTCATCGGAACTGGTTTCCTGCGACGGTGGCGGTGCCGGCAAGGTTTCCTTGATGGACAGTTTGATCCGGCCGCGGTTATCCACATCGAGGCACTTCACCTTGACCGTCTGACCGACTTTCAGATAATCGTTAACATTGTTCACCCGTTCGTGCGCGATCTGCGAAATATGCACCAGACCGTCTTTACCCGGGAGGAAGTTAACAAATGCACCGAAATCGACGATACGATTGACGACGCCTTCATAGATTTCACCGATTTCGGCTTCGGCAGTGATCCCGAGTATGCGATTGACGGCCTTTTCAAGACTTTCCCCGTCCACTGCATATATCTTGACCGTGCCATCATCCTCGATATCGACGGACGCGCCGCTCTCTTCCGTAATAGACCGAATGGTTGCACCACCCTTGCCGATTATGTCGCGAATCTTGTCCGAATCTACCTTCATCGTATGGAACTGGGGCGCATTTGCCGACAGGTTTGCTCGCGGTGCTGCGATCACCTTGTTCATCTCGGCGAGAATATGGAGGCGGGCGTTCAGGGCCTGCTCCAGCGCCGTTTCCATGATTTCTTCGTTAATTCCCTCTATTTTTATATCCATTTGCAACGCGGTAACACCGTTTGCAGTTCCGGCCACTTTAAAGTCCATATCGCCCAGGTGGTCTTCGTCACCCAGAATGTCCGTCAATACGGCAAAACCTTCATTTTCTTTCACCAATCCCATGGCAATGCCCGCGACTGGAGATTTCAAAGGAACACCCGCGTCCATTAATGCCAGGCTGGCGCCACAAACCGATGCCATCGAACTGGAACCGTTGGATTCGGTGATTTCACTGACCACTCGCATGGTATAGGGGAACTCGGCAGCCGACGGCAGCATCGCTGCCACACTGCGCCGGGCGAGTCGCCCGTGACCAATCTCCCGTCGGCCGGCTCCCATCATGCGGCCACACTCGCCAACGGAATACGGCGGAAAGTTGTAGTGCAGCATGAAGTTGTCTTTTCTCTCGCCTTCCAGCGCATCAATAATCTGTGCGTCCCGGGCTGAACCCAGTGTCGAAACAACCAGAGCCTGAGTCTCGCCCCGGGTGAACAGCGCAGAACCATGCACTTTGGGCAGAACACCGACCTCGATTTGTAACTGGCGAACCGTTTTGTTGTCACGTCCGTCGATCCGCGGCTCGTTGGCTACAATCCGCTGTCGCACAATGCGCTTCTCGAGCTTGCTGAACTGGGCTTTGATGTCGTCTGCGCCAATGCCGTTTTCTTCACTGCTCAACTGTTCAACAGCCTGCGTGCGCAAAGCCGAAAGCTGGTCGTAACGCTGGGCTTTGTCGATAATTCGATAAGCGGAACCAATGGACTCAGCGAAGCCGTCTTCAACCGCCGCTTTCAACTCCACATTTTCCTGCACCGGCTGCCATTCCCAGCGCGGCTTGCCGGCATCCTTGACCAGTTCGTCGATGGCCTGGATTACCGCTTGCAGCTCCTGGTGAGCGTAGAGTACGGCGCCCAGCATGATGTCTTCCGGCAACTCGTTGGCTTCTGATTCGACCATCAGAACCGCATCGCGGGTACCCGCAACAACCATGTCCAGCTCTGAAGTTTTCAAAACCGTATGAGTCGGGTTGAGGATATAGCCGTTGGCTTCGGTATAACCGACTCTGGCCGCACCGATGGGACCACTGAACGGAATGCCGGATATGGCTAAAGCGGCGGACGTGCCGATCATCGCGGCGATATCGGGATCAACATCTTTTTCGGCGGACAGAACAGTACAGATGACCTGCACTTCGGCCATGTAACCCGCCGGGAACAGCGGCCGGATCGGCCGGTCGATCAATCTGGACGTCAGCGTTTCTTTCTCAGAAGCTCGGCCTTCCCGTTTGAAAAAGCCTCCGGGAATTCGACCGGCTGCATAACTCTTTTCCTGATAATGGACGGAAAGCGGGAAAAATCCCTGATTGGGACTCGCTTCACGGGCACCGACCACGGTGCAAAGAACGCTGGTTTCTCCGATGGTCACAACAACTGCACCGGTGGCCTGGCGCGCAATCCGCCCGGTTTCCAGAACGACAGTGTCAGAACCATATTGAAATTTTTTGATTACAGGATTCACGTGTTTATATCCTTTTTCTGAAGAGGCCCTCAAAAAAGAAATGCCCGCCAGATGGCAGGCATTTAATTGGGGACTAGCGTCGCAGGCCTAGTTTTTGGATGACGGCTGCATAGCGTTCAACATTTTTGCTTTTCAGATAATCCAGCAATTTGCGACGCTGGTTGACCATGCGGATCAGCCCTCGACGGGAATGGTGGTCTTGCTTGTTCCCTTCGAAGTGCTTTTGCAACTTGTTGATATTGGCCGACAGGAGTGCTACCTGAACCTCAGGTGATCCAGTGTCATTCTCTGCCGTTTGGTAATTCTTCAAGATTTCAGCTTTTTCCTGGGCATTAAGCGCCATAAAATTTCCTCGTGTTTAAGATGAATATGCACCCCTTAAAAGGGGAAGCTTCGGCTCGACCGTGCATATCGACAGTCGGGTCGGATACAGGAGCTCGGCTCCAGTCATTTTGCGAAAACATACCGATGATAGCGCTCATCGATCGCCGCTAATAAAGTACATTTCAGATTGCTTATCGCGGTACATGCGCCTGTGTAATCAGACGACGAGGCGCCACTCGGCCATCGTCGGTAATCTCACCCACTCCCAGAAACTGACCATTCACCGTACAGACCCGCACTCTATCACCTAAGCCACCCAAGCGATACACCCGCAGATCCATGATGGCCTGGCCGTGAGAGAAGTAGTGTCCGCTATTTACATCGATGTCCAGCCGCGGCAATTCCTGCAAAAGTACATCCAATGGACGCAGATATCTGTCGAGCGCTTCACTGCCCTCCTCCGAGTGCAGTTTCTCCAGATCTTCGAGAGAAACCGACACCTCTTCGGAAAACGGGCCGGCCTGGGTCCGATGCAGACGACTGACATGGCCGCCTACCTCCAGGGCGCGCCCCAAATCCTGGGCAATGCTACGAATATAGGTTCCTTTACTGCAGGCAACGTGCACGTCGACTTCCGCGATCTCGCCCGGCCGGAAGGCGCTGATGCTCAGGTTGGTAATGCTCACCGAGCGCGGCTTCCGTTCTACTTCAATGCCCTTGCGGGCCAGTTCGTAGAGCGGCCTTCCCTGATGCTTCAGCGCCGAAACCATCGGAGGAATCTGCAGAATATCGCCCCGAAACCGGTCCGCCGCGATTTCCACCGCGCTCGCCGTTACGGCGCTGGCATCCTTGACGGTGAGTACTTCGCCTTCCGCATCTGCGGTAGACGTTTCCACACCGAGACGGAAGGTCGCGGAATATGCCTTGTTTGCATCGAGCAGAAACTGCGTAAACTTGGTGGCCTCGCCAAAGCAGATCGGCAGGACGCCGGTCGCTGCCGGATCCAGGCTTCCGGTGTGTCCCGCTTTGCGGGCATCGAACAGCCATCGGACTTTTTGCAGTACCTGATTCGAGGACCAGCCCGATGGCTTATTCAGCAATACCAGACCATCTATTGCGCGCGCCCGACTACGTTTGACTCCCAAAAATCAACCTCCAGACTCATCCCGATTTTCAGAATCAGAAGCGATCGCCTTGTCAATCAGTTGCCGCAACTCCTGCCCCCGAACGCTCGATTCATCGTAGATGAACTGCAGACGCGGCGTAGAGCGCATCGTCAGTTTGCGCCCCACCAGGTTGCGCAGAAAGCTGGAAGCACTATTCAGCACCGCCACGGATTCCTTGCAGGCGACGGGATCATTTTCCCCCACCAGGGTCACGTAGACCTTGGCGTGGGCGAGATCACGGGTCACGGTCACCGCGTTGATGTTGACAATACCCAAACGGGGATCGCTGACTTCCTGCGGAATCAACGTAGCCAGACTGCGCTGTACCGCATCGGCCACACGGTCAGAGCGATAAAATTCTTTGGCCATAACTGTACCGGAGAACTCCGACATGCCCGGGAGTCTACCCCCGGGATAAATCAGAGTGCTCGCGCAACCTCCTTGACGTCATAAACTTCAATCTGATCCCCAACCTTGACGTCATAATTTTTCACGCCGATACCACATTCGGTGCCGCTGCGGACTTCATTCACGTCATCCTTAAAGCGGCGCAATGATTCGAGCTCGCCTTCGAAAATCACGATGTTATTGCGCAAAACCCGAATGGGCTTGTTCCGATGCACCGATCCTTCGACCACCATACAGCCGGCGACCTGTCCGAATTTGGGTGAACGGAAGACATCGCGAACCTCGGCGATACCGACAATCGTTTCCACTCGTTCCGGATCCAGCATGCCGGACAGAGCCGCTTTTACTTCATCAATAAGCTGGTAAATGATGCTGTAGTAACGTATTTCCACCGACTCGCGCTCGGCGACCTTGCGCGCAGAACTGTCGGCACGGACGTTGAAACCCATGATAATGGCGCCGGAGGTCAGCGCCAGGTTGACGTCGTTTTCCGTGATTCCACCAACGCCTTCACCCACGATCCGGACTTCGACTTCGTCATTGCCCATATCGTTCAATGCGGTAGCAATTGCTTCCAGCGAGCCCCGTACGTCGGTCTTCAGTACCACGCTCAAGGATTTCTTGCCGCCGCTTTCCATACCGGCGAACATGTTTTCCAGTTTCGCCGCCTGATGCCGCTGCAGTCGCTCCTGCCGTTCCTTTTCAACCCGGAACTCGGACATTTCGCGCGCTCGACGCTCGTCCGGCACCACAACAAATTCATTGCCTGCTTCTGGCGGCGAATCGAGTCCGAGAATTTCCACGGGTGTCGACGGCCCGGCTTCAGTCGTCTTCTTGCCCAGCTCATTGGTCATGGCGCGGACACGTCCAAAACTCTGTCCCGCCAGCAGTATCTGACCACTCTCCAGTCGACCGGCTTGCACCAGGACCGTCGCTACCACACCACGTCCTTTTTCGACCCGGGCTTCGACCACGACACCACGGGCCGGCACATCTACCGGCGCCGACAATTCCAGCATTTCCGATTGCAGACTCACCGCTTCCAGAAGATTGTCGATACCGGCACCCGTGAGTGCGGATACCTGGATAAACTGGGTGTCACCGCCCCATTCCTCAGGGATAACATCCCTCGCCACCAGTTCGTGTTTGACACGATCCGGATCCGCAGACTCCTTGTCGCACTTGTTGATGGCGACAACGATGGGCACACCTGCCGCCTTGGCATGCTGTACCGCCTCCTCGGTCTGCGGCATGACACCGTCATCGGCAGCGACCACCAGAATCACCACGTCAGTACACTGGGCCCCCCTGGCCCGCATCGCGGTAAACGCGGCGTGGCCGGGAGTATCCAGGAAAGTGAGTTCACCCTGTTTGGTCTTAACCCGGTAAGCTCCGATGTGCTGGGTAATGCCCCCGGCTTCACCGGCGGCCACCTTGGCTTTGCGAATGTAATCCAGCAGCGACGTCTTGCCGTGGTCCACATGGCCCATGACGGTGACGACCGGTGCGCGCCGCACCAGTTCTGCATCACCGGCGTGAATCTGCTCCTTCAGCTTTTCTTCCATTGCATTGGCGCTGACCAGTACCGGCGTATGACCGAACTCTTCGACCAGCAGTTGCGCGGTTTCCTGGTCAATGGACTGGTTGGCGGTCGCCATGACGCCCATTTTCATGAGTCGCTTGACCGCTTCACCCGCCTTGACAGTCATTCGCTGCGCGAGATCTGCCACGGTGATTGTTTCGGGAATGCTGACTTGGTGCAAAATTTTTCCTGTGGGTTTCTTGAAACCGTGTTTATTACTGACTTTGATGGTCGGTCGCGGCGCGACTACGGGTTTGCGGCGCGGCTTCGGCGGAGCGAGGACTACTTCGACTTCCTCTTCTTCCAGATAGCTGAGTACAGCCGAACCCTTCTTGGGAGCAGGGACTTCGACCTTTTTAACAGCCTTGCCGGCTTTTTTGTTGTGCCTGGCTTTTGCGGCCTCGTCGTCTTCTTCAAACTCCGGCAACGCCTTTTCTTTCTTCTTGCCGTGTTTGTGCTTTTCCTCTTCCTCTTTGGCAGCAAGCTCTTCCGCTGTCAGGACTGGCGCAGGCGGCGCTCCGGCTGCGGCTTTCTTAGCGTCCTGATGCTTCCGCTTTTCATCGGCAACCCGTTCGGCTGTTGCCCGGGCTTCCAGGTCAGCTTTCTGCCGGGCTTCCATCGCGGCTATACGTCTCGGCTCGGCGTCATCGAGGAAATAGGTTCTGGCAGGCGTCGGTGCTTCTGTCTCGGTCTCCTCTGCGCTGCCGGCAACCTCAGTGTCCGCCGCGACATCGACTTCACCGCTGCTCGCATCCGCTTCCTGAACGCCGGCCTGATCGGCGGCCAGACTGTCCGCCTCCGCGGCAAACTCATTGCCACTTGCCCCTTCAGCCTGCGTGCCGGTTACCGGCTCGACGAAGCCTGAATCAACTTGAAGTTCAGCCGACTCCGCAGCCTGTTCTGCCACGACATCCAGCTCTTCAGCGACTGATCCAGCGTCCTGATCGGTGCGCTTGACGTACGTCCGCTTTTTGCGCACTTCGACGTTGATGGTTTTCCGGCTGCTGCCACTGCCTGTTTTAAGGGTAGTAGTCGTCTTACGCTTCAACGTAATCTTTTTGGGGCCAGTCCCGCTCTCCCCATGAGACACTTTCAGGAAAGTCAGAAGCCTCTGCTTTTCATCATCTGAAACTGTATCTTCAGCTGTAGTCTGCGGCAGACCTGCCTGCCCCATTTGCAGCAACAATCGATCGACGGACGCTCCGACGGATCTGGCAAGTTCACTTACGGTTACATCTGCCATTCTATTTCCTCGTCACCACTTCAATTAATGGGTGTTCTGTTGAGCACCGGATTCAGCGTCGGCAAACCACGGCTCTCTTGCCTTCATGATAAGTGCCGCAGCTCGCCCTTCGTCCATCCCATCTATTTCCATCAGCTCATCGACAGACTGTTCCGCCAGGTCTTCCATGCTGATCACACCTCGGGCAGCCAGAATAAACGCAAGATCGCGCTCCATACCTTCCATGGAAAGCAGATCATCGGCGGGTTGCGAACGGTCCAGTTGTTCTTCGGAAGCAAGGGCCTGAGTCAGCAGCGCATCCTTCGCCCGGCTACGTAATTCTTCTGCGATATCCGCATCAAATCCGTCAATCGACAAAAATTCTTCAAGCGGTACAAAGGCGACCTCTTCCAGTGTTGTAAAACCTTCTTCCACGAGAATTTCAGCCACCTCTTCATCAATATCGAGCAGAGCCATGAAAGATTCCTTGGCTCCACCGGTTTCTTCCGCCTGCTTCTGCGTCCACTGAGTGGTGCTCATCACATTGATATCCCAGCCCGTCAGTTCCGCAGCCAGACGAACATTCTGGCCACCGCGACCAATCGCCTGCGCCAGACTGTCTTCGGCGACTGCCACGTCCATCGAGCCGGCATCTTCATCGACTACGATAGATTCTATTTCGGCAGGCGCCATGGCATTTATCACATACTGTGCCGGGTTGTCATTCCACAAAATAATATCGATGCGCTCACCGGCCAGTTCATTGGACACCGCCTGAACCCGCGATCCGCGCATTCCCACGCAGGCTCCCACCGGATCGATGCGGCCGTCATTTGTCGACACGGCGATCTTGGCCCGTGAGCCCGGATCCCGCGCGGCGCCTCGCAAATGGATAACTTCTTCTGCAATTTCCGGAACTTCAATCTTGAACAGTTCGACCAGCATCTGGGGGCAGGCACGACTCAGATACAGTTGCGGTCCCCTTGCCTCCGGCCGCACATCCAGCAACACGGCGCGAACCCGGTCGTTCATGCGAAAGATTTCCCGTCCGACCAGTTCTTCACGGGGCAGCAGCCCCTCCGCGTTGTTTCCCAGATCCACAATAATGTTGTCCCGGGTCACCTTCTTGACTGTACCGGATACCAGTTCGCCTTTACGGTTGCGATACTCGTCGACAACCTGTGCCCGTTCTGCTTCGCGAACCTTCTGGACGATGACCTGTTTTGCAGTTTGTGCTGCGATACGGCCGAACTCGACATTATCCACGATCTCAACGTGGACATCGCCCACCTTTAACGAGGGATCTTTCTCCAGCGCTTCTTCTGTCGTCAACTGGGTGCCCAACTCTGCGACCAGATCGTCACTCACGACCAGCCAGCGACGTTCTGTAACATATTCACCTGTGCGCCGATTGATCTTCACTTCAACATCAGAGTCTTCTTCGTATCGCTTTTTCGTCGCCGTTGCCAGGGCCGCTTCGATGGCCTGGAATATGACCTCGCGGTCGACACCTTTCTCGTTCGAAACGGCGTCTGCGACGAGCAAAATTTCTTTCTTCATGAAAAACCTCTGTTACACCCCAGGTGCCTGTTGAACTTTCATCCGCAAAACCGCCGGAGGCAACTTTTTATCCAGCAGGCGGTGAGAGCGCCACGTTTTTATTCAACATAGACGACCACCAGGGGTCGCCGAATAGAGCAATATTATTGCCCGGCATCGTGTCTCCGATACGGAACCGGGTCCGCGCGCCGGGTGGGCCACCCGGCCGACGGCCCGGATGCACCTTTACGCCGGATTTCGATTTGCCAGCCTGACTCATCGTTTCGTGCGCGGGTGCGACAACCTGACCAGCGTCAGAACCTCGGAACAATACTCGCCTTGTCAATGAGTTCGTAGGGCAGCAGATATTCCTCATCACCTACGCGCAATACCACTTCATCACCTTCAATTGCCGCAAGACGGCCGCTGAACCTGCGTCTTCCCTCGAACGGTACCCTTAACCGGATATTCAGATCTTCGCCAATACTGCGTTCAAACTGATCGAGATTGAACAGCGGACGATCCATTCCTGGAGACGAAACTTCCAGCGTATATTCCTTTTTTATCGGATCTTCTACATCCAGAACACTGCTGACCTGGCGGCTGACCTTCTCGCAGTCCTCAACCGCTACCCCGTCCGCCTTTTCGATGTAAATCCGCAAAAGCGAACTGCGTCCCTGAGCATTAAACTCGATTCCCCAGAGCTCACAATCCAGCGCTTCTACAACTGGCCGAATAATGTCCTGCAAACGCTGCTGAATCGTCGCCATAAAACTCACTGACCAAAAACAAAAAATGGGCACAAAGCCCACATCCGATCGAGCATTTCCGCGAATCACCAGTGGTGATTGCTTGACACCCGGATATTAAAAAGCCCCTACGCAGGGGCTTCCGATCGCAGAGCCTGCTCGAATGCACAAGCATGCTTTTCGAACTGGCCATATACAGCCGGCGCGAATAAGGCCGCGAATTATAGTTTTTTGGTTGAAAACCGTCAAGATTCCCATGACAGCGGCCTATGCATGAACCATGCTGATTACTCGCAAGAGAACCAACGCCGCAAAAGAGGATAATTATGACCGCGCCAAGAAGAAGTCCTGGTCGAGAGA
>CAZJKJ010000024.1:6004-47459 GCA_964546435.1 uncultured Cellvibrionaceae bacterium | reverse complement strand
TTGGCGTCCCCAAGGGGATTCGAACCCCTGTTACCGCCGTGAAAGGGCGGTGTCCTAGGCCTCTAGACGATGGGGACCCGGACTTTCCAACGCATCGTTGTCGTCAGAAGTGGGGCGCATTCTAGATAGCGACACCCACACTGTCAACACTTTTTCCAAAACTTTTTCCGAACAAAAACGGGCGCCTAGATCTGCCCCATACTTCAGGCCCGACGAGCCGCCGATCCGCTGCGTCGGCGGGAAACCGGCACCCGCCGGACAATGACACAGAGGCCAGGCCGCGCCAAAGTTGCGCAGGGGTCCACCTGTGACTAGCATTCTATGTAACGGACTTTGATTTGAGAGTCAATGACTACCGGTCTTTTCTGAGTGTCCGGTGAGCCCTTTTCCAGCTGGCTGACGCAGCCGATCTACATACAATGTCTTCAGTTACTCTCATTACCATTATCATCGTGCTTCTTGCCGGCCTGGTCTGTTACGCCTTTGTCGTCCAGACCGTTCGGCAAAAAAAACAGCAACAGGCGCGCGTGGTAGCCGGGCTGAAGCTGCGGGCCCGCAATTTCCAGTACATGCTGAACGGCTTTCCCGACGGATTCCTGCCGCGGGACCTGACCCTTCTGGTACAGCGCAGCTACCGCCTCGTGCTCGGCCAGCTTTCGCAACTGGAGCCCAAGAATCGGCAGCATATCGAAGATATTCAAGAGATCGCCGCAAAAATTACCGCCACCGAGAAGCAGCCCGATAACCCGGGTATGCAACTCGCCGCTGAAAACGTCCAGCAAATCAGTGAGATCAAGAGCTATCTGGAAGAGCTTTTCAAATATATGGTGCAGCTGGAGATGAAGAAGCAGTTAACTGGGCTCCAGGCAAATGGATACCGCGCCATGATCAAGCAGCTACTGCTGCAATTAAGCATTGACGCTTACATACTGCATGCCCGCAACGCACAGGAAAAGGAAAAGCCGCGTCTGGCCTGCCACTATTACGAGCTCGCTCAACAGCTCATCCAGCGCGAAGGTCGTGGCCAGCAGTTTGAGGCCAAACTCGCCCGGATTACCGCCGCCAGGGAAACGCTGGAGCAATCCATGGCGGCGGGCGGCGCAAACCCCGAACCCGGCGATGAGGCAGAAGCCTCCGCCGTCAGCCACGAATGGGATGAATTCGATCGGGTTGAACAGAGCTGGAAGAAAAAGCAGCTTTACGACTAGGCTCTGTACAAAAAGTGCCTGCGCTCGGTGATGCTGCGTTTTAAACAGGCCGCCTCGATCACGTTTTTCAACGGCCTGCCAGAGGGCTGTTGAACCCCCCGTCCCACCGCGTCATCCTGCGCGAAGTCGCAGGATCCACCGTCGTTCTCGGATAAGCCTGGCTATTTCCGCGACTCCAGCTTCAACGAGGCGGAGTTGATGCAGTATCGTAGTCCGGTCGGCTGCGGACCGTCCGGAAACACGTGCCCCAGGTGACTGCCACAACGCCGGCACACCGCTTCGGTACGAATCATTCCATGGCTGGAGTCCCGATGCTCTTCCACGACGTCTTCGTCGAGGGGGGCGTAGAAGCTCGGCCAGCCGGACCCGGAGTCATACTTCGTTGAGGAATCGAACAGCGGCTCACCACAACACCGGCATTTGTATTGGCCTTCCTCCTTGCAATTCAAATATTCTCCGGTAAATGGCCGCTCCGTTCCTTTCATTCGGCACACTTGATATTCGGCGGCGGAAAGCTTGTCCTTCCACCGCTCATCGTCTTTTAAATGACTATCGGACATAATCGGGCACCTGCTACACTTGTTGCAAATTTGGCCTTGATCGGACACATCTCACTTAATACGCATGCGGCACGCCGGCGAGCCGCTGGATGACTTGCCATGACAGAACTGAAACTCCACAAAAAAACCAAACCCACCGTCAAAGGCCTGCCCCTTATCCACAAGTCGCAAAAGCTCGACGGTGTCTGCTACGACATCCGCGGACCTGTCCTGGAGCACGCCAATCGTCTGCTGGAAGAAGGTCACCGCATCCTTAAACTCAATATAGGCAACCCTGCCCCCTTCGGGTTCGACGCCCCGGATGAAATCATCGCCGACGTTATCTACAACCTGCGCAACGCTCAGGGCTATACCGAATCCAAGGGCTTGTTTGCCGCGCGGAAGGCCATTATGCAGGAATGTCAGCGCCTGAACATTCCAGGCGTAGACATCGATGACATATTTTTGGGCAATGGCGTGAGCGAGCTGATCGTCATGGCCTGCCAGGCACTTTTGAATGACGGCGATGAGGTACTGGTACCATCGCCGGACTACCCCTTGTGGACGGCGGCGGTCAATCTGGCCGGCGGCAAGCCGGTGCATTACGTATGTGACGAAGCCGCTGACTGGTTCCCCGATATCAGCGACCTTCGCAGCAAAATCAGTTCACGCACCCGGGCAATCGTGATCATCAATCCGAACAACCCCACCGGCGCCGTTTATAGTCAGGATATTCTCGAGCAACTGATCCAGGTCGCCCGGGACCATAACCTGGTGGTGTTCTCGGACGAGATCTACAGCAAGATCATTTATGAGGACGCCGAGTTTATTCCCGTCGGTCGACTGGCGCATGATGTGCTGTGCGTGTCTTTTAACGGACTGTCCAAGGCCTATCGTCTGGCCGGATTCCGGTCGGGCTGGCTGGTATTCAGCGGCGCCAAGGAGCGCGCGCGGGAATATATCAAAGGCATTGAAATGCTCTCGTCGATGCGTCTCTGCGCCAACGTGCCGGCCATGTATGCGGTGCAGACTGCGCTGGGTGGCTACCAGAGCGTTAACGAGTTAATCCTGCCGGGCGGGCGCCTGCTCGAGCAGCGCAACGCGGCTTTGGCCGCTCTCAGCGACATTCCCGGCATCAGTTGCGTCAAGCCCAGGGGAACCATCTACATGTTTCCCAAAATAGACCGCAGTCGCTATGCCTATGACGATGATCAGCAACTCATTCTGGATTTTCTGATCCAGTATCGCGTGCTTCTGGTTCAAGGCACGGCCTTCAACTGGCGCGAGCCCGATCACCTGCGCATCGTTTTTCTGCCCGTCAAAGAGGAAATCACGCAAGCGATAAAGCTGTTCGGAAAATTCCTGCAGCAGTATGAAGTTTGAGGGCTGAGTCTTGTCCGATCTCCACATCGATGATTTTTATCGCGACACGGGCAAGATTCTGGCTGCGCTTTTTGCGCAGTTTCCGCGACAAACGACGTTATTCGTAGAGGACATATCGGGGCCGGACACGCCCGATGAATTCGGTTTGCACAGCCCGCGCCATGAAGCGTGTCTGCATACCATGTTGTGGCTGGCTCAGACCGGTTATTTGAAATACGAAAGCCTGGTTCGACAGGAAGCACTCGATCAGGTGGTGCTGACCCACCGGGCTTTTCTGGCACTGACGGAACACGCTGTCGCCATGGAGGATCCGACCACCGGGTCACCATCCACGCCCGGACGCACGACGGAATCCCTCTACATCCACCGCATCCGCCATGAACTCAAGCACGGCACATCCTTCTCCCTCGCGGAGGTGGTGCGGGACTTACTGAAGTCGTCCCGTACCATTCCCGCTACAAGAATTTACTAGGCTCTGTACGAAAAGTGCCTGCGCTCGTTTTGTCAGCTCCGGACTTTCCCGGTCAAAGTCTTTTCGGCAAGTGCGACCGTTTTCGCCGCGATATCAGTGATGGCCTGCCAGTCTCTGGATTTCACGGCTGCCTCGGGTACCAGCCAGGTACCGCCCACGCAGGCGACATTGGGCAGTGCGAGATACTGGTCGAAGTCGTCCAGCTTGAGACCGCCGGTGGGACAAAAGGAGACCTGCGGCAAGGGTCCATTGATGGATTTCAGGAGCGGCAAGCCCCCCACCGCCGTGGCGGGAAACAGTTTGAAGCAGGACAGTCCCAACTCCATACCTTGCAGAACTTCCGAACAGGTGGCGACTCCGGGCAGCAATGCGACTCCGAGTTGCTGTGAGCGACGCACCAGTGCTTCGGTCATCCCCGGCGAAACCGCGAAATCTACCCCTACCTCGGCGACCTGCTCCACCGTCCGCTCGTTGATAAGCGTACCCGCGCCAACAATAAGCTCCGGACACTCCTGCTTGATCACCTTGATGCTCTCGAGAGCCGCTGCCGTGCGCAATGTGATCTCGACTGCTTTGACGCCGCCCTGGGCGAGCGCGCGCGCCACCGGTACTGCGTCCTCTACCGAGTGCAGGACAATGACCGGCATGACGCCGATGGGCTCCAGAAATTCTTTTGTAATTACCACGTCGACATCCTTCTAAAAATCAATACATGAATCGAAAACAGTGGCGCCGTCTTCCGAACGCCCGGCGAGCTGGCGGAAACCTCCAAACAGATTGCGCCCCAGATCCTGCTCTACATCGGGAATGGTTGCAGCCGGACGGGCAGCCAGTTCGCCGGCATCGACCAGAACGTCCAGGATCCCGTGTTCTGCGTCGAAACGGATGACATCACCGGTCTTCAGGCGATTGAGCATGCCACCTTTATGCGCTTCGGGCGAAATATGTATGGCCGAGGGAACCTTGCCCGATGCGCCGGACATCCGCCCGTCGGTCACCAGGGCGACCTTGAAGCCCCGATCTTGCAGCAGCCCCAGCGGCGGGGTCATTTTGTGCAGTTCAGGCATGCCGTTGGCCGATGGCCCCTGGAACCGCACGACCGCAATAAAGTCCCGGTTCAGCTCCGATCGTTTAAAGGCCGCGATGAGATCGTCCTGGCTTTCAAAAACAATGCAGGGCGCTTCGATTACACGGTGTTCAGGCGCCACGGCAGAAATTTTTATGACGCCCTTGCCAAGGTTGCCCTTCATGATCCGCAAGCCGCCTTCGGTGGCAAACGGACTGGCGGCCGTACGAAGTATTGCAGTGTCCCGGGACTGGGTTACCCGCTCCTCCCAGACAGCCACACCGTCTTTCAGGGTAGGCATGCACTCGTAGCGATCCAGCCCCTCGCCGATCACGCTGACCACGTCTTCATGGAGCAGCTGCCCGAGTCGCAATTCGTGAACCAGGTACGCCATGCCGCCGGCATTGTGGAAGTCGTTGACGTCGGCCTCACCGTTGGGGTAAACCCTCGCCAGCAGTGGCACTATGCGGGACAGCTCGTCCATGTCTTCCCAGGTGATGAGAATGCCCGCCGCTCTGGCCATGGCCACGAGGTGGAGGGTGTGGTTGGTGGAACCGCCGGTTGCGAGGAGCCCCGCAATGGCGTTCACCACTGATTTTTCCGTGATGACTTCGTAAAGCGGGCGGTATTTACCCGCCGTTGCCGTACAGAGCACCAGCTTCTCCACGGCGGCGCGGGTAAGGGCGGCCCGCAGCGGATCATCCGGATTGACAAACGACGACCCCGGCAACTGGATGCCGAGCATTTCCACCAGCATCTGGTTACTGTTGGCGGTGCCGTAGAAAGTGCAGGTACCGGGACTGTGGTAGGAACGGGTCTCCGCTTCCAGCAGTTTGTCTTCACCCACTTCACCGGCTGCGTACTGCTGGCGAACCTTGGCTTTTTCTTTATTGGGTATGCCTGAATGCATGGGGCCGCCCGGCACAAAAACGGCCGGAATATGACCGAACTGCAAGGCTCCGATTACCATGCCGGGGACAATCTTGTCGCAAATCCCCAGGAACAGATTGCCGTCGAACATGTTGTGCGACAGGCCAACTGCTGTGGCCATTGCCACCACTTCGCGACTGAACAGGCTCAGCTCCATGCCGGGCTGCCCCTGCGTCACGCCGTCACACATGGCCGGAACGCCGGATGCGACCTGCGCCGAACAACCCATAGCCCGGGCCGCCTCCTTGATGAAATCCGGATAGACGCCATAGGGTTGATGAGCGGACAGCATGTCGTTATATGCGGTGGTGATACTGAGATTCGCAGTCTGCATCAACCGAATGGTGTTTTTGTCCTGCTCCCCACAGGCTGCGAAAGCATGTGCCAGATTGCCGCAGGATAACCGCCGCTTGGGTGGGTTATTGTCCATGGTGGCGCGCATGGCATTGACGTATGCCCCCCGGAACTTGCTACTGCGCTCAATGATCCGGGCGGTTACCGCTTCTACTGTTGGGTTCACAACAAAACTCCTCGCTGTCGTTCGTCAGAATTTCCAGCGTCGATTGTCACGCGCCATCAACTCGATTGCCTCTACCGGGCCTGTACTGCCTGCTTCATATCCCGCCGGTTCCTTGTTGCTGTGGCGCCAGCCCGCCATGATGCCGTCGACCCACTCCCAGGCGGCCTCCACTTCCTCAGCGCTGACAAAAAGCGTCTGGTCACTGCGAATTACATCGAACAGCACCCGGGTGTAAGCATCGTGTTTCTTTGCCCTGGCGTTGTCTGTGAACGACAGGTCCATACTGCGATCTTCCAGGGGCAGACGTGCGTCCAGACCGGCTTTCTTGTTTTTCACTCGCAGGTAAATCCCTTCATCCGGTTGCAGCTGGATGATGAGCTGGTTTGCACAGTCCTTGGTAATCTGGTTTGAAAACAGCTTGGTACGTGTCTGCTTGAACTGAATGACGATCTCTGAGTGACGTCGGTTGAGACGTTTGCCGGTGCGGATATAAATCGGCGTTCCCGACCAGCGCCAGTTGCTGATCTCGGCTTTCAGTGCCACAAATGTCTCGGTCTTGCTCTCGCGCTCCCCTTCTTCCTCTTCGAGATAGCCCGGCACGGTGTGACCGTCAACCTTGCCGGCCCGGTACTGACCACGCACTGTGTTGCGCGCTATTTCGTCTTCAGTCATGGGTTTCAGGCACCGCAGGATCTTGAGCTTTTCATTGCGGACCGACTCGGCATCAAGGGTCGCCGGCGGCTCCATACAGACAAGACACAGTACCTGCAGAAGATGGTTCTGGATCATATCGCGCATGGCGCCGGTTTCATCGTAAAAAGACCAGCGATTGCCGCAACCCACCGTCTCGGTGACAGCAATCTGGATATGTTCGATGTGCTTGGAGTTCCAGATGGGTTCAAAGATATCGTTGGCAAAGCGCAGGGCAAGCAGGTTCTGGACGGATTCCTTGCCAAGATAATGGTCGATCCGATAGAGCTGGTCTTCCGTGAAAACCCGATTGAGCTCCCGGTTGATCGCCAGAAAGGATTCTTTGCTGTCCCCCAGTGGCTTCTCCACCACCAGTCGGGTGCTCGGTTTGGCCAGGCCGCATTTATCCAGCGCCGTGCATATTTTTCCGAATATTGAGGGGGGCACCGCGAGGTAGATGATGAGCCCGCGATCTTCCTCAAAACAGGTGTCCTTGATGCGTTGCAGATCTTCAACCTTGGTTGAATCGCCCTGCACAAACGTAAGCCGGCGACTGAAGTTCTGCCAGAGGGCTTCGTCATAGAGATTGCCGGTTTGTTCTTTCAGCCACTCATTGACCTTGGTCAGAAACTCGTCCTGCTCATTATGAGTCCGGGCCATACCGAACACGCGTATGTCATCCGCCATACATTTGTTCAATATCAGGTAATACAGCGCCGGGTAAAGTTTGCGCAGCGCCAGATCACCATCGCCACCCACGATCAGTATGTCGGTTTTCATAATGCTTACAACCTGTTTTGTTTCTGATTATTGGAGATAGATGTGCCCGAGGTCCGGTGTTCAGCAACCGGGACTCTGTCACATTCCAGCCGCCACCGGACGCAGCAAGAAGCCCGGCAGCTCTGCGGTCTCAGCAGGAAGGTTCGGGCTTGCGAGAAACTGGGTTCAGGGGCACCTGGGGTCTTTTATCCAGGCAGCGCATGGCGCCGCCGTCGAACCGCCAGCTTGCAAATTGCGGTCTGACATCCAGTTGGGGCAGATCTCGCCGAGCGCAACGGCTCAGAGGATACTCTGCTCTGCCCTGGCAATGCACAGTCGATGGAAGGCTGTCGCTCTCATAGCCCCGCAATTTTCAACTCTACGCCCTTCTGGCAGTTGAAACCTCCAGAGGGCACTGACCTTTAATGCGCCGGCATGAAGGCTCGGGGCTCAGCTAATCCGCGGCCATTTTAGTGGCTCGCTGGTTGCTTTTTCAACCCCAATTACGGATAATCCCGGCACCCAAGGGCCGGCCCGACGCTGCAGCCCTCCGCTTTTTCAGTGCCCGGAAAGATTCTCAGGATTTCACTTTTCAGTTGACTCTGGACTAACCGCCGCCGCTGCGGGGGACAGAGGCCTGTGCGGAGGACTATAATCCCGGCGAACCTCTGATCAGCCGCCCCTCCGCTGCCAGCGGAAGGACGAGATCCCGCTTTTTATTCATTAACCAGACCCGGAATCATCAAACATGCCACGTATAGCTATTAACGGTTTTGGCCGAATCGGTCGCAATGTACTTCGCGCTCTCTTTGAACGCGACCTGGACAGTGAGCTGGAAGTTGTTGCCATTAACGACCTCGGCTCCCCGGAAATCAATGCGCACCTGCTGAAGTACGACACCGTTCATGGTGAGTTCGGCTTTGATGTGAAATGCGATAGCGAGTCCATCTCCATCGGCAACCGGAAAATCAAGGTGACTGCAGAACGCAACCCCGCCGCCCTGCCGTGGAAAGAGCTGGGTGTCGACATCGTTTATGAGTGCACCGGCATCTTCACATCCCGCGAAAAAGCCGCCCTGCACCTTGAAGCAGGCGCCAAATGCGTGCTGATTTCCGCACCGGGCGAAAACGCGGATCTAACGGTGGTTTACGGCGTGAACCATGACAAGATCACTGCCGACCATAAAATCATTTCGAACGCGTCCTGCACCACCAACTGCCTGGGCCCGGTCGCCAAAGCACTGAGCGACACCGTCGGCATCGTCAGCGGCCTGATGAACACGGTCCATTCATATACCAATGACCAGAACATTACCGACGCCTATCACAAAGACCTGTATCGCGCCCGCGCTGCGGCCCATTCACTGATTCCGACCAAAACCGGTGCGGCCAAGTCGATCGGCCTGGTCATTCCGGAACTGGCGGGCAAACTCGACGGCCTCGCGGTACGCGTACCGACCATCAATGTCTCCCTGCTGGATCTCACCTTCCAGTCGGCGCGCCCGACTTCCGTTGACGAAATCAACAGCATCATGACGGAAGCGGCCAACCAGCAATTCGACGGCATCCTTAAGGTCAACACCCTGCCGCTGGTATCCCACGATTTCAATCACAACTCCGCGTCGAGCATCTTCGACGTTACCCAGACCCGGGTAATTGGCGGCAATCAGGTCAAAATACTCGCCTGGTACGACAATGAGTGGGGTTTCTCCAATCGCATGCTCGATACCACCCTCGCAATTCTCAAGGCTCACGGCTGATACCGTCGAATCTGAAAGCGGCGCTTCGGCGCCGCTATTTCCGCTCTGCTTCCATACTTCTGCCGTATATCTCCTGTCACTGCGTCACCAAGGCAACCAGTTTTTAATGCCGTAATGGCAACGCAGATAGTTTTTCAACGGCCTGCTAGGCTATGCTGACGAAAACCAAACCATACAGGTACAGGATATGCGCGTGAAATTTGCAAAAATCCGCTTCCTGGTATTGCTGATCAGCGTTGCTCTGATCGCGGTGAATGTATCCAATGCCAGTGCCGAAACGAAGACGTTATTCACCAGCACCTATAAAGGCGAGTTTTCCGGCTGGAACATAAAAATGACGCGTACGCTGGTTGCTAACGATGATGGCAGTTACGAGTTCACGTCCGTCGCCAGGAATCTGTTCGCGACGATTCGCGAAACCAGCCACTTTACGCTCCACGAGAATCGACCTTTGCCAAGCCGCTACGAGTTTTACCGCAATGTCTTTGGGCGCAAGGCCGTTGAAACCATCGGTTTCGACTGGGAGAAGAAGCAGGCACGCTATGAGCATAGCGCCAAACCCTATAAAAACGCCGACCTGCCACTGGACAAATCCTTATCCGACCCGTCGCTGTATCAGCTGTTCATTCAAAGTGATGTGTTTGCGGGGGAAAAATCCCCGTCCGCACGCTTCATCAAACGCGATCGGTTCAAACACTATAAATTCCAGCAGGCGGGCGAAGATTCAATCAAGCTGGGAAGAGAAAAAAGAAAGGCCCTGCTGTTCAAAAAAACTGATGATGACAGCGAAACCCATATCTGGCTTATCCCCGATCTCGACTTCCAGATCGGTCGCATTACCCACGAGGACGCCGACGGCGAAACCTACGCGGTAGAGCTGGTCGAATACCGGGCCGACAGTAAAGCGCTCCAGGAATTCTATCGAAAGGCCCAGTCGCGTAAAGACACGAATTAAACCCGCGTAAAAATCCGGTCTCCTCGCCAACCGGATTTATCCGTGTGACAGACACGCCCGCGGGTTCTATCCTGTGCCGATGTCCGCTAGACTGCGCGCTTTTGGCAATCCCTGTTCCCATGTCAACGCCCGGTTATCCCATCGCTCCCCTGTGGCGGCGCTTTGCCGCTTTAGCTTATGACTGCCTGTTATTACTGGCGCTGACGTTTGCGTATGCCGCCCTGGCGACGCTGGTCGGTGTCCAGCTGGGCGAGTCTGTCACCCATGACTATCAACCGATGTTTGAAGGGCCGTGGTTACTGCTGGGATGGGTCGTGCTGATGGTGTTCTTCTACAGCTGGTTCTGGCACAAATCCGGGCAAACCCTCGGCATGCGCACCTGGCGCATTCAGGTCGTCGCCGTCGCTGACGGCACGTCTCCACCGGGCTGGGGGCAATGCATGATCCGCGCGGCGGCGGGTGCGCTGTCTTTCGGCGCTCTGGGTATTGGCTACTGGTATGCCTGGCTGCACCCCCACCGTCACTGCTGGCACGATCAAGTGTCCAAAACCCGGGTGATTGTGCTGCCCAAGCCGAAAACCGGAAAGCTCCCACCGTCACCGCAGCCATCATAGGCACCGCCAGAAGGGCAATCCTGACCGGGCAGGCTCCGGCGCGGTAAATCCCGTTACAAGGACTTGCGCAGCAGAAACAGGCCCACCAGCCCCGACAGCACGATGGGTAACAGGACTGCGATGAGCGGGGAAAAGCCGTAGATCAGACTGCTGGGCCCCAGCAAGTCCTGACTGGTCCTGAAAATGATTCCAACAATCACGCCGGTGAAAATGCGAAAGCCCATGGTGACATGACGCAATGGGCCGAAGATAAAGGAAATGGCGATCATCACCAGGCTCGCAATGGCCAGTGGCTGCAACGCTTTTTGCCAGAAGGCAAGACGGTATTCACTGGCATCCTGCCCCTGTCGTTCAAGATAATTCGCATAGGTATACAGGCGATGCATGGGCAGATTGCCCGCTGACAACACCAGGATATCGAGCAGCGCCGGCGAGATTTCCGCCTCCCAGTTGCGGCCTGAAAAGAACTCACGGTCCATTTTGTCATCCGACAGAAGCGTGCTGACGCCTTTGCTTTCGGACCAGCTGTTGTTCTGGTAGATCGCGGATTCTACATAAGTGCTGCTCACCAGTTGACCCGAATCGTCAACCTCCAGCCGGGTCACCCCCAACAGTTTGCCATTGGGCATGACTGCGCTGAAGTGCATGTACTGGTTCCCTTCCCGATTCCACACGCCCCGCTGCCCCTGCAGGACAGACTGCTGCCCCAGTGCAATGGATTTGCGACTTTCCGCATATTGGTCGGTCAGTGGCGTGACGAATTCACCCAGCCCATAGCCGATGACAACGAACAACAGAATCGGCCGCATGACCATCCAGATGATCTGCACCGTCGATACGCCGGCCGCCCGAATGATCGTCAGCTCGTTGCTGCTGGCCAGTGTCCCCAGTCCGATCAGACAGCCGACCAGACAGGCCAGCGGCAGGAATTCATAGATGGTCGAAGGCAGCGACAGGGCCGCGTAGGACAATGCCTGCATCAGGGTGTATTGCCCCTCAAGATTATCCAGCTCGTCGACGAACTGGGAAATTCCGTCAAGCGCCACAATCACCAGCAGCACCACACAAATTGCCCCGGCTACTGATTTTGCAATGTACTGTTTGATTCGTCTCATGAGGGTCGGCGGGCTCCAAAGAGCGTCAGAGACCGTTTGAATGTCGGCCATGACAACATAAGAATCGCAAGGAGCAAGAAGGCGCCGTGGACCAGCCACAGGAGGTAGGACACCGGCGCCTTGCCTTCTTCCAGAAGTCCCCGGGCGGCGTTGCTCGTCACCAGGTACACGATGTAGAGAAGAATCGCTGGAATCATTTTTACGTAGCGACCCTTGCGCGGCTCTGTCCGGCTCAAAGGAACCGCCAGGAGCGCAATGATCAGCACCAGCATCGGCAGCGACATCCGCCATTGAAGCGCGGCCCAGGCCTGGGACGTATCCTGCTGCATCAGGGTAAGAGTCGGAGTGGCGTCCGTCTCCTTTTTCATCACCACTTCCCCTTGCGGGATGAACTGCGTGTAGGAGGTAAAATCGATCACCTCGAAGTCAAGATCGCCAGGGCGGCCGCGATACTGATGGCCGTCGTAAAGGATCAGAAAGCGCTGCCCGGTCTGTTGATTGACGGATGTCTCGCCGTATTGGGCCGTAATGACGGAGAATTTTTCCCGGGTATTGCCGGCGCCCGCCAGAAATACGTTTTCCAGGCGGCGCTCCTCGGTGTTGACATTATTGACGTAGGAAACCCCGTCGCCGTTACTTAACTTGTGAAACCTCGACGGCTTGAGCATCTCGAATTCGGTTTTGCTGCGCTGCTCCGCCAGCAGATTCTCCGATGCCCTGACTCCCATGGGCCCGAGGTACAGACTGAAAAGTGCCACCAGCGCGGAAACCACCGTGGCGGTCATCAAGGTATATCCCACCAGGCGGCGCTCGCTCATGCCGCAGGCGGAAAGTACGGTCATCTCGCTTTCGACGTACAGGCGGCCATACGCCAGCAGGATACCGATGAACAGCCCCAACGGCAGAATCAATTCGAGAAATGAGGGAATTCTGTATCCCATGAGCGTCAGCAGCACGGCGGCATCCAGCTTGCCGCTGGCGGCTTCGGCGAGATAATTGACGAAACGTCCGCTCATGATGATCAGCAAGAGCACGGCACTGACCGCCGCCATACTGGTTAGCACTTCGCGTGCGAGATAACGATAAACAATCACGATATCGGGCCAGGGTTGGGGGATGAAGCGCGGCAGTATAGCAGCCACTGCCAAACCATCGGATTCAAAAGAGCCTAAAATTGAATTATTGGCGTAAAGCCATCACTATAAGCCGCCCCGGCACCGACACTCCGGGAATCCCTGATCAAGTCCGCAGAGCGTCTGGACGTTCGCCCAATCGGTGCGAAAGTCCGTGCAGTTGCGGCCCGGACTGCATCCGGGGTTTTCCGGCCTTGCACCGCGCAAAGGCGTCTTTGCCTGCCCGAATCTAAACCCTGAACCTGAGGTCTGTTATGGAGTTCCGAATAAAATCCGGCCCGCTGGACAAACTCAAAGGCGATTGTCTGGTGGTACAGACGTACGCCGACAAATCGCTCTCCGCCGCCGCGCAAATTGCTGATGAAGCCACCGAAGGTGGAATCAGCCGCCTGCTCGCGCTGGGAGATGTGCCCCTGAAACCCGGCAATGCGGCCTGGCTGACTCATGTAAAATCCCTCGGTTTTCCGCGCGTACTGATGGTTTGCATGGGAGACAAACCCGAGAAGTATTCCCGTGAGAACCTTAAGGCCTGCGTCGCCAAAGTGGCCCAGGTCATCAAGAACAAATCCATTAAACATCTGGTCTGGGCTGCCGACCCGGCATCCGCCATTCCGGTTGCGGAGTGGACTCACCTGTTCGCGCAACAGATGACTGAATCTTTGTACGTTTACGACCGCACCCGGACCAAAGATGTCGAAAAACCGCAACTGGTATCCGTAACCCTGCATAGTCAGGACAAGCTGGATGCGTCTGGCAAGAAAGGTCTGTCGACCGGACAGGCCGTCGGTGACGGTATCAACTTCACCCGCAGTCTGGGCGACCTCCCGCCGAATTACTGCACACCGGCGACTCTGGCAGACGCCGCCGTCGAGCTGGCCACCCGCAATGACAAGCTCACGGTCGAAGTGCTTGAGGAAAAACAGCTGAAAAAGCTGAAAATGGGTGCCATGCTCGCCGTCGCCGCCGGCAGTGAACAAACTCCACGACTGATCGTCCTCAATTACCAGGGCGGTCCTAAAAATGGCGCGCCGACGGTGCTGGTTGGCAAGGGCATCACGTTCGATACCGGCGGCATCAGCATCAAACCCGCCCAGGGCATGGATGAAATGAAGTACGACATGTGCGGTGCGGCCACTGTCATGGGTGTGATCCATGCGCTGACGGCCCTCAATGCGCCGGTCAATGTTGTGGGCGTGATCGCGGCGGCAGAGAATATGCCCAGCGGCAGTGCGACCCGGCCCGGCGACGTGGTGACGTCAATGGCCGGTCTCACCATTGAAATCCTCAACACCGATGCGGAAGGCCGGCTGGTGCTGTGTGACGCCCTCACCTATTCTGCCCGCTTCAAACCCAAAGCCGTCATTGATATTGCTACTCTCACCGGCGCCTGCGTCGTCGCCCTCGGCAATCACGCATCGGGACTTTTTGCCAATGATCAGGCGCTCGCTGATGAATTAATGGAGGCGGGTCGGCAGGCGCTGGACCGCGCCTGGCAGCTGCCCCTCTGGGATGAATACAAAAAGGCGCTCAAATCTCCCTTTGCCGATCTTGCCAACGTCGGCGGACGCGAGGGCGGATCCATCACGGCGGCCTGTTTCCTCTCGCGTTTCACGGAAAGCTACCGCTGGGCGCATCTGGACATTGCCGGCACGGCGTGGACATCCGGAGGCGCGAAAGGTGCAACGGGTCGACCGGTCGGATTATTGATGCGCTATCTGCTTAAGGATTAACCGGTTTACCATGGCTCGGGCTGATTTTTATATTTTATCTACGGAGGATCCTGCGGAACGCAATCTGTTTGCCGCGCGTCTGGCCGAGAAGGCGTGGCGACAGAAAAATTCCGTGGCGCTTCTAACAGAGAAACCGGCCCATGCGGCGACCATGGATGCGCTCCTGTGGAGTTTCCGCCCCGACGCCTTCTTGCCTCACGCCGTCGCACCGGCGCGCGCGCCGGTCGTCATTACAGAGGCTCTGGATTCAGGGGCGCAATTTGATTTGATCATTAACCTTTCCCGGAAAGTACCGGTCTGTGACGCTCGCCACCGGCTGGCGGAAATCGTCATACAGGACGCTTTGATCCTGGCGGAAACCCGCGCGCGATTCACGCAGTATCGCCTTGCGGGATTCGAAATGCAGACTCACAAACTGTCCCGAGAATAGTATTGACACACTCTGGTGTATGGCACATATTGCGCCAGAGTGTTATTTCACTTACACCCGAACGCTGTCTGCTCTGCGCTTTTTTATTTAATTCTGATCTCAGGGGCTGTACGAAAAATCGTCGAGCGAAGGTCAAGCAAGGCAAAAACTGGCGAAGAAGCGGAGTTTACGTGCTGTAAATGAGCATTCTGAGCCTGTTTTTAACGCAGCATCACCGAGCGCAGGCACTTTTCGTACACAGTCTAATAATAAGTCGTATTAATGATGATCCTGACCACCCTCTTCCGCCCAAAATCCGAGGAATCTGTACCGATGGCTTCCGACGTTATTTCAGATATTGAATACGAAACCGATCTCACCGACATTGATGAAGATGCCATTCCGGTTCTCAGCGAAGCCGTTGAGCTGGACGATTATCTGGAGGAGTCTGAAAGGCCCACCTCCGTGGAAGCGACCGGATACTCTGAAAGCGGCGAAATTTTATCCGCGTTCATGGATGAAATGCCTGCAGGAGAAGTTGCCGAGCGTGAATCCGCGGACGATCCAATTCCGCTGCTCGCCGACGCAATGCAGCCCGAACCGATGTTCGGTGCTTTTGAACGGGTCTGCGACACGCCCGAGCCCGTCGGCGAAATATCTGAACCGATCTGCGATACCTGTGAACCAGTCGAAGCCACTGCCGAATTTGTCGAAGCCACTGTCGAATTTGTCGAAGATACCTCCGAACCCGTCGAAGCCACTGCCGAATTTGTCGAAGATACCTCCGAACCTGTCGAAACAACGTCTGAACCGGTCGAAGCAACGTCTGAACCGGTCGACGACACACTGGCACCATCGCCCCAAATTATTACCGCGGCTCATGCATCAGTTGCTTTGCTTAACAATCCGGCGCACTCGACGATTGTTGAAACTGCCTTGCGCGATGACGATTCCATCGAGATCGACGCCGCGCTTTTTGCACATGCCGACGCTATCCAGAGCCCCGTGAAAATCAGTCAAAATGTGGTGACGCCGTCGTTGCAGACACAAAAGAAAGAAAACCCGTTTCTGCCGCAGCACATTCTGGATCGATTGCAAGGCAGCGGCCGCAACCTGGTGGAAGAAATTGCGCGATCAAGCGCTACCCTGGAGGCCTGCACCGCCCTGTTACGCACCCGGGCCGCAACTGACCGGCTGCTTTCGTCTGCCACCCGGTTGGCCGCTGAAGACCAAAGCCTGGTGAGAAAGCAGAAACTCGTCGATGAACTGGTCGACGATTACTTGCCCCTCATCGCAGCAGAATTGCGCCGCCGCCTGCACCGGATGCTCGACGAGTAAACCCAAAGCCACTCGTATCCGCTCGGATTGTGCAGGTGCAACGCCTGCACAGACTGCGCTGGCTATGTATAATCGCCCCTCCGTTCCGCCCTGCCGAGCCCGGTCTTCGCGCGGTCCTTATCCTCTTTTCAGTTTCAAGAATCTGGCCGAATTTCATGGAAAAAACCTACAACCCTGCAGCGATCGAACAACACTGGTACCAAGCGTGGGAATCCGGCGGCTATTTTGCACCGAGTGGTGAAGGTGAGCCCTACTGCATCATGATCCCGCCACCGAATGTCACCGGCAGTCTGCATATGGGGCATGGTATTCAGGAAAGCATCATGGATGCCCTGATCCGCTACCATCGCATGCGCGGCTGCAACACACTCTGGCAGGTAGGCACAGACCACGCGGGCATCGCCACCCAGATGGTGGTGGAGCGTCTGCTCGATGCCGAGGGCAAAACCCGCCACGATCTTGGACGCGAGGCGTTTGTCGAAAAGGTCTGGGAATGGAAGGAGCAATCGGGCGGTACCATCACCCGGCAGCTGCGTCGCCTGGGCGCGTCGGCCGACTGGAGTCGTGAGCGCTTCACCATGGATGAGGGGTTTTACGAGGCCGTGCAGGAAGTGTTTATCCGCCTCCATGATGACGGTCTCATTTATCGCGGTAATCGTCTGGTCAACTGGGACCCCAAGCTGCACACAGCCATATCCGATCTGGAAGTGGTCAGCGAAGAGGAACAGGGGCAGTTGTGGCACTTCCGCTATCCCCTCGCGGAGCAGGACGGTTACCTGGTCGTCGCCACGACCCGGCCGGAAACCATGCTGGGCGATACGGCAGTCGCCGTCAATCCGGCAGATGAACGCTATCAGGCGCTGATTGGCAAATCGATCCGGTTGCCCCTCACCGATCGCATCATTCCCATCATCGCTGACGACTACGTCGACCCGGAATTCGGAACCGGTTGCGTCAAGATCACACCGGCCCATGACTTCAATGACTATGAAGTCGGGTTGCGCCACGACCTGCCGATGATCAACATCTTCGACAAAAACGCCTGCCTGAATGATGAAGTTCCTCTGGATTATCGAGGCATGGAACGGTTTGCCGCACGCGCACGGGTCGTCGCCGATCTCGACGCCCTCGGTCTGCTGGAAAAAGTGGAACCCCATACGCTCAAGGTGCCCCGCGGCGATCGCAGCGGTGTTGTGGTAGAACCCTGGCTGACCTTCCAGTGGTATGTCAAAACCGGACCCTTGGCGAGCCAGGCAATAGAGGCGGTTGAACGCGGCGCTATCCAGTTCGTTCCCAAACAATATGAAAACATGTACTTCTCCTGGATGCGGGACATTCAGGACTGGTGCATTTCCCGCCAGCTCTGGTGGGGGCATCGCATTCCCGCGTGGTACGACGAAGACGGCAAGATCTTTGTCGGACGCAGCGAAGCGGACGTTCGCAGCAAATACAAAATCCCGCCGGAAACGGTTCTCCGGCAGGATGAAGATGTGCTCGACACCTGGTTCTCGTCCGGGTTGTGGACCTTTGGCACTCTGGGCTGGCCGGAACCGACTGATGCCCTCAAGACCTTCCATCCCACCAGTGTGCTGGTCACCGGCTTCGACATCATCTTTTTCTGGGTGGCGCGGATGATCATGTTGACGCTGCACTTTCAGAAAGAAGTGCCTTTCCGGACCGTCTACGTGCACGGTCTGGTGCGGGATGGTCAGGGTCAAAAAATGAGCAAATCCAAAGGGAATGTGCTCGATCCCATTGACCTGATTGATGGCATTGATCTTGAAACCCTGGTGCGCAAACGCACGACGGGGCTGATGAATCCGAAACAGGCGCCCAAAATCGAGAAAAGCACCCGCAAGGAATTCCCCGACGGCATTGCCGCCTACGGCACCGACGCGCTGCGATACACCTATTACTCGCTGGCATCGACCAGTCGCAATATCAATTTCGACGTTGGCCGGATCGAAGGTTTCCGCAATTTCTGCAACAAGCTCTGGAACGCGGCCCATTATGCAATCGGCCATTGCACGGATCAGGATTGCGGCGCCGATAACAGTCAGGACTATCAGCTGTCCCTGGCGGACCGCTGGATCATCAGCGAGCTGCAGAAAACCGAGGCACGCGTTGCTGAAGGCTTTGCCACTTACCGGCTGGATCTGGCCAGTCAGGCGCTCTATGACTTCGTCTGGAAAGACTATTGCGACTGGTATATCGAGCTGTCCAAGCCGGTCCTGTGGGATACAACTGTCCCCGCGCCGGTGCAAAAGGGTACCCGTCGCACGCTGATTCGTGTCCTCGAAGCCATCCTGCGTCTGGCCCATCCGCTCATGCCGTTCATTACCGAGGAACTCTGGCAACGGGTGAAGGCCAGTGCCGGCAAAACCGGTGACACCATCATGCTGGCGCCCTATCCGGTTGCCGATCCGGCCAGCATTGATGAAGCTGCCTGCGCCGATATCGAATGGGTGAAAGCGGTCGTCGTTGCCCTGCGCAACATCCGCGGAGAAATGAAAATTCCCGCCTCGCGCAAGTTCCCCGTACTGCTGCGCCAGGGCTCGCCCAGCGATCATCAGCGCATCCGTGAGAACGGCCTGTTTCTGCAGAAGCTCGCGGGGCTTGAATCCCTGACCTGGTTGCCCGCAACCGACCCGACGCCACTGAGCGCCACCGTGCTGGTGGACACCCTGGAGTTGCACGTGCCCATGGCCGGCCTGATCGACAAGGACGCAGAACTGGCCCGCCTGGACCGGGAAATCGAGCGTCTGCAAAAAGAACAGGAACGGCTCGCGCAAAAGCTCGGCAATGAGCAGTTCACCGCACGGGCGCCGGCCGATGTAGTGGAAAAGGAGCAGAAAAAGCTGGCAGATTCCGCCGAATCCCTGCGGCACCTGCAGGAACAGCAGCAACGGATCGCGGAGCTTTAACCCGGAACAGACCGATCAAAAAGGGATAGTTGACCCGATCTCTGGCACGAGCCTCCTGCCCATCTATACTTTCGGATATTCAGCCCCGGCGAGCACCTGCGGGGCGATTCTGCGACCGGATGTTTGCAGACTTTCCACTCCGGAGGGTCACATCCGGAGCCATCCGGGGAAGTGTGATGGGTTCACCAATAGATCAGTACCTTAATCTGCTGGCGTCGAAGGACGGATCAGACCTTTATCTGAGCACCGGTGCACCCGCCTGCGCGAAATTTCAGGGCGCGCTCAAACCGGTGGGCCAGCATGTATTCGAAGCGGGCGAAATCGAGGAGATTGCCAACCAGCTGATGGACGAGCAGCAACAACAGCAATTCGCCCAGGATCTCGAAATGAATCTGGCGGTGTCCATTGCCGGCGTGGGCCGGTTCCGCGTCAATATTTTCAAGCAACGCAATGAAACCGCCATCGTTGCGCGCAACATCAACACCGACATTCCCAAGTTCGAAAATCTCGGATTGCCTGAGGTGTTAAAGGATCTGGTGATGGTGAAGCGCGGCCTGGTCCTGTTTGTCGGCGGCACCGGCTCGGGGAAGTCCACCTCACTGGCGGCCTTGATCGACCATCGCAACAGCACGACCGGCGGCCACATCATTACGATTGAAGATCCGGTGGAATACGTCCACCGGCACAAGAAAAGCATCGTCAACCAGCGGGAAGTCGGGGTCGATACTCGCAGCTTTCGCAACGCCCTGAAAAACACCCTTCGCCAGGCACCGGATGTCATTCTCATCGGCGAAATCCGCGATCGCGAAACCATGGAACATGCGCTTGAGTTCGCAGAAACCGGGCACCTGGCCATCTCCACCCTGCATGCCAACAACGCCAATCAGGCGCTGGAGCGCATTATCAATCTGTTCCCGGACGAGAAACGCCCGCAGTTGCTGATGGGCTTATCGCAGAACCTGCGCGGATTCGTCTCCCAGAGACTGGTGCCCACTGTCGATGGCAAGCGCTGCGCCGCCGTCGAAGTTCTGCTGGGAACCAAGACAATCCAGGAGATGGTCCTGAAGAACCGTCTCACTGAAATTAAGGAGATTATGGAGAAATCCGAAAATCTCGGCATGCAAACCTTTGATGCGGCCTTGTTCAAGCTGTTCATGAGCGGCAAGATCAATCTCGATGATGCGATTGCCAATGCAGATTCACCAAACAACCTGCGCCTGCGTATAAAATTGGCAACCAGCAAAGAGGCACCGTCGTCTGCAGTAGCTGCCGCAGAGCCGTCCCCGGGAGCCTCATTCGGCAATATGAAACTGGAACTCGTCAAAGATGACGATGAGAGAAAAGAAGTTTGACTGCGCATGGTTCCGCCGGCATCCGGCCCTGCTGCACTGCGGGTTTGAGTGGCGCAACGTGGCGCTTGGTGTTAGCCTATCCGGGCGTCAGACCGGCTCCCTTTTGTGCAGAGCAACGTTATATCACTGAGTCGGTTGCACAGCTGACTGACGACCACGTAAAGAGCGAACTCCAGCAAGGATATTGAAATGGCTGCGGAAGATGTAACCATCCTGAAGAAAAACAACAGCAGTGTTTTTGTACTGAAAGCTGCAGCCGGCAATGAAGAATTCGCACTGCGAGGGGAAATGCTGGTCGGACGTGAAGACGACTGCGACATAACCCTTAATTCAGGCCATATCTCCCGGCACCACTCCAGGATCAACGTATCGCCCGGCGGCGTCTATATCGAAGACCTGCAATCCACCAATGGCACTTACGTCAACGGCAACAAGATCAAGGGCCGGGTCCGGTTGAGCGTCGGTGACGAAGTGGCCTTCGACGATCTTCTGTACAAGCTCTGCGTCCAGTCGAACCTGCGCGGGGAAAAAAACACCGGTAACGCCCAGTCCGAACCGGATCCCGACGATCTGATTGCCAAACCGTTCAAACCCGCCGCCAATGTCGAACCGATTGCCCGTCACTTCAAGCGGCCGGAAGAGCCTGTGGTGCCGCCAGAGGCGTCCGGTGAGCTGTCGGCAGCATCCGAGCGCTTCTCAGCGCCGGAACCCATGGCGCCTGCCGTTTCGGAAGAGTACGAAAATGATGACCGCACCCGCTTTATCTCTCCTGAAAACATGGAACGTTTTGTCGACCGCAACCGCATCGAACGCGAATTCAATATCGGCAGCGGTCCTCGGCTGATCGTGACCACCGCGCCGCTGCGCGGCAAGCTCTATGAACTTGAAGGCGGCCTCCCCGGGCGGCAATGGCGAGTGGGCCGGGATCTCGACGCCGACATCTATCTCAATGACAACACCATCTCCATGGAGCATGCCCTGCTCACTCAGACGGAAATGGGCTTTGAGATGACAGTGGTTGAAGCCAAGAACGGACTGCTGATCAACGGCCGGGCGCAATCGCGGGCGCAGCTTCATCACAACGACAAGCTGCAGATTGGCCGGGTGGAGCTTGTATTCAAAACGGATCACGACCAGGGTGTCGAAGAGACCGGTCAAGTCCGGGAAAAACGCCAGGGACGCAGCAGGATTGCCATGATCGTCATGTTTCTGGTGCTGCTCTTCAGCATTGCCGCCATGTTCAAAGCGGCCAGCTGAACCGGCAATAGCTGCGCACGTCGCAGCCCGGCTGCCCAGGGTATTTCATGAGCGCAAACCATTATAAAAGCATTCTTCCCAACCTCCCGAAGCCGGTACCCCACGAGGAACTGAAGAAGATCCAGCAAGCCGGCTGGGTCACGGATTATGCGTGGATCAGCGGCATGGCCGGCGCCCTGGCGGTAATTCTTTGTGCCATCTGGTATTACCGGATCGAGGCGCTCAATCGCGGCCTCAATCTGTTCGGCTTTACCATCCGTGATCGCATTGATGTTTTGCTGACCGCACTGATCCTGTGTTCGGGCGTGATGGTGATCACTGAGCTGATCCGTCTGTGGTGGCGATCCGGGGGACAGTTTCTGCATTGGGACCCGGATCTTCGCAAAGGCAATTACTTCCGCTTCCTGGTCACCAGTCTGTTCAATTATCTGCTCTACCTGGGTCTGCTGGCTCTGGCCATCATTTTCTTCCACTCCGCCAATGAATATGGTTTCGCGAAAAATGCGGCTTACTACCAGTCCTGGTTCCGGTTTCTGGATCTGACCTGGACGGCCTGGCTCTGGGCGGGTTTGCCTTACACCCTGATCACCCGCGCACTCAAGCATGATGCCGACGCCGACCGGCGCGACCTGACGACCAGCTTTCAAAAACTCATTCTGTATTTTGTCGCGAGACTACCGCCCTTCCGTGCGTTTTCCCCCCGCTTCGACGAATTCGACAAAAAGGCGGTGCGCGGACTGCTGGTCAAGCTGTTTTTCGCTCCGCTCATGACCGTTTTCTTCTGCGACCAGTTTCCGAACCTGATTCGCAATGCGGGCTTTCTGCTGGACCAACTGTCGGTGGCGATTGCCACGGGTGCCTATACCCACAGACGACTCAACAACGATCTTTTCAACATATCGATTGCGATAATTTTCTCCATCGACGTGGCCCTGGCCTGGTGTGGCTATATCGTTTCATCCCGCTGGGTGGACAACCAGACTCTCTCGGCCGAACCCACCATGCTCGGCTGGGTGGTGTGCATTACCTGCTACCCCCCTTTCCAGATGTTCCTGGGGCTGTATTTTTCAGCGCCAGGCGAACGGGGGATTCTCGGCTTCGCCAATCTGTGGCTGGTGACCATTTTCACCAGCATGATGGTGCTGAGCTACCTGATTTACATGTCCGCCACCTTGTGGTTCGGAGTGCGGTTTTCCAATCTCACTAACCGCGGCATCATCCGCAAAGGGCCGTTCCGGTTTGTACGCCACCCGGCCTATGCATCCAAAAACTTTGCGTGGTGGTGCGTGATGTTCCCGGCAGTCGTTTTCAATATCGAAAACACCGGATGGGGTGTAGCTCTGTTCCAGTTTGTCGGTCTGCTGTTCATGACCGGTTTTTACTACATGCGGGCATTGACCGAGGAGCGTCATCTGCTGGCGGATCCGGCGTATCAGGCCTATTGCCAGCAGGTGCGCTACCGGTTTATTCCCGGGGTGATCTGACTGGCGGGACTGTCGTTGAACCCGTGGTCTTTGAATACCAGGTCACTGAATCCGCGAACCGGTTATTCGTAACGCAGTACCTCGGCCGGCTGTATCCGGCTGGCACGCCAGGCCGGATACAAGGTTGCCAGAAAGCTCATGGCGAGAGACGTCACGGCCACCATGGCCACATCTGACCAGGCGATCTGCGTCGGCAGATAGGTGATCGGATAGACATCCGATTTCAGGAACTGCATGCCGAAAGCGGTCTCAATCGTCTTGACCAGTCCCTCGATCACCATCGACAACCCCAGCCCGAAAAGTACGCCGAAGAGCGTTCCCAGCACGCCGATGATGGTGCCCAGAACAATGAAAATATTCATGATGGCACCGGTCGTCGCGCCCTGGGTCCGCAAGATGGCGATGTCCCCCTGCTTCTCGATAACCACCATCACCAGGGTTGAAATCACGTTAAATGCGGCGATCGCCACAATCAGTGACATCAGCAGTGCCACCAGCTTCTTGGACATATGAATCGCGTGATACAGATTGCCGTGGGTGCTGGCCCAGCTGGAACCGTGAAATTTCGGACCCAGTTTGAGCAGCGCCTGCCAGGCGGTTTCCCGTGCGGCGAACAGATCCGTAACCTGCAGGCGCATGCCGGTTACCGCCGCCACCGCGCCGGTGAGGGGGATGGCCGAATTCAGGGAGGTGAGAGCCAGGGCATTATCCAGCTCGGTGTTTGTCTGCAGAATCTGCAGCAGGGCGAAATATTCGATGCGCGGCGCATTGCCCGATTCCGGATCCGGCACGATCACCATGACGTCCTGGCCGACTTCCAGCCCCAGCCGCTCTGCGATCTTTTGCCCCAGCACCAGCTGGTTTGGTCTGGCCTGCAACGCTTCCATGTCCGCGCTGTTCAGATATTCCCCCAGACGCGACACCCGCCGCTCCTGGGCCGGATCGATGCCGTAGAGGATTACCGGCTGCGCATCCGCTCCAATCGCGACCAGACCATTGAGCTGCACGAACGGCGCGGCCGCCACAATGCCGGGCTGCTCTTCGAGAAAGCCCTGGAGCGCACGCCAATCCTCAACGCCACCTTTTTGATAGATCGCAGCCTGGGGGACCAGCCCGAGAATCTTTTCCCGCAGTTCCCGATCAAAACCGTTCATGATAGACAGCACCGCGATCAGCAGGCCCACACCAACCACCAGTCCGATAACCGACACGCGTGCGAGAAACGAGACGGACTGATTGAAGGCACGGGCGCCGCTGTATCTGGCACCGATAAAAAACGCCAGCCTCACGCGGGCACCATTCGGTGCAGTGCCCCGTCGGACAGTTCATAGACTGCATCCATGGTGCCAGCCAGGGCATGATCGTGAGTGACCACCACAAACGCGGTGTCGAGGGTGCGGCTGAGTTCCTGCATCAATGCCTGGATCGCCCGGGCGTTGCCGCTATCCAGGTTTCCCGTCGGTTCGTCCATAAGAACGCAGTCCGGGCTGTTGGCCAGCGCCCGGGCAATGGCCACGCGCTGGCGCTCGCCCCCCGACAGTTCGGCGGGTTTGTGTGCCACCCGACCGGCCAGCCCCACCCGTGCCAGCAAGTCACTCGCGCGGCTTTTTGCCACTGCGGAACGGGCGCCGCCGATCAACAATGGCATGGCAACATTCTCCAGAGCGGTGAATTCGCCCAGCAAATGATGGAATTGATAAACAAACCCCAGATGCTGATTGCGGATGCGCCCGCGCTTGTTGTCGGAAAGACTGGAAAACGGTCGCTGCAGAATTGTGACTTCGCCGGCGTCCGGTTGATCGAGACCGCCCAGCAGATTCAGTAACGTCGACTTCCCCGAGCCGGACGCGCCCACCACCGCGATATGTTCCGCCGGGGAAACCTGCAGGTTCAAGTCTTTGAGAATCTGCAGATTCTGCGGCCCCTGACGATAACTCTTGTAGAGTGCCTTGCACTCCAGAACCAGATTCATGGTAATTCTCTGCACAATTAAAACCGGAAAACGTAAACCCGAACCCCGTCGCGATCAGACGTTATAGCGCAGCGCCTCGGCCGGCTCGATCAGACACGCGCGCCAGGCGGGATAGCAGGTTGCCAGAAAGCTCACGATCAGGGCACCGGTACAGACTCTGACGATATCAGCCGACCGCACTTCCGACGGCAGACTGGTCACGAAATAGATGCTCGGATCGAAAATCTGCAATCCCAGCAGGGCCTCGAAACTGCCGACAATCGCACCCAGATTGGCCGCTACCAGCAAACCCAGCGCCGCACCGATCACGATACCGACCATGCCCAGTACCATTCCCTGCACCATGAAAATGCCGATGACCCCTCGCGGCCGCAAACCCATGGTTCTGAGCACTGCAATATCCGCCCGTTTTTCTGCAATCATCATGATCAGCGTCGTGATGATATTGAATGCGGCCACGGCGATGATGATTCCGAGCATGACCCCGACGACAGTTTTCTCCATTTTGACCGCTTGAAACAGGCTGCCCTGGGTTTCACTCCAGTCCTGGATATCCAGCCCAACCGGGACAACCTGGGCTACCTCGGGCAAATGGGCCGCCGCTTCATAGATGTCATCAAATCGCAGCCGCAACCCGTCCACGCGGTCACCACGGCGGAACAGGGTCTGGGCGTCCTGAAGGTGAATAAGCGCCAGCTCCTGATCCAGCTGGGCACCAACCTCGAAGATACCGACCACCCGAAAACGCTTGCTGCGCGGGAACACGCCTGCCGGCGTCACCGAAACCACGGGCAGCGTCACATTGACCTGATCACCCACGGTCACTTCCAGATAATCCGCCAGCAGGCTTCCGAGGACGATGGTGTAATCTCCTGCCCGCAGGTCCTCCAGTGTCCCGGCCACCATATGATCGTGGACAACCGACACGCGGGGCTCCAGCTCCGGCGCAATCCCCTGAATCTCCACTCCGCTCACCGCGTCGTCAAAATTCATCAGACCATGCCCTTTCACGTAAGGCGCACTGCCCCGCAGTGCTTCTACGGATTGCAGGCGCGCGTCGACGTCGGGCCACGCGGCCAGACCGTCCGCCGCCGTGAGATAGGCGTGGGGAACCACTCGCAATATCCGCTCTCGCAACTCCCGGTCAAATCCGTTCATGACCGACAGCACCACAATCAGGGCGAACACCCCCAATGCCATCCCCGCAAAGGCGAACAGACTCACGAATGATATAAAGGAGTTGCGCCGTTTGGCACGGATATAGCGCAAACCGATATGAAAGGCGACCGGCATATTCATGTCGGGCATTAGATAGGATTCCTTTAAAGCGGACAAGGGCCGGGTGCGGCCTGGGAAGTTATACGGTCGTCGAACTCATACTCATACGGACACTGAGCGACGATTGCCCGGGACCGGACGATGCGCCCTTCAAAAGCCGGACCATGGGCTATCCTTGAGGGAGGACGCACAGCGTGAGCAAGGCCGGATCAATGCCAGAAACCCAGACAGACCAAGAGCGTCGCGATTTTTTCCGCATCGACCACGACGTCATTTTCGATTTCCACCCGGTGGATGTCCACACCGTTGCCAGGCAACACCCCGAACAGGTGCTGGGCGCCGGCGACGCGACGGATTTGATGACCAGCCTGCGCCGGCTGGATCGCGAAGCCGCGGGCGTTCTGAAAGTAATCGCGGAACACGACCGTAATCTGGCGGATTATCTGACCCGGATGAGCCAGAAAATCGATCTGGTCGCGCGCCGCTGTGCGTTCACCAGCCGCACCGAACACGCCATCACTCAGCTGAATATCAGCGAGGGCGGTGTCGCCTTCGAGCACGACAAACCCCTTTACAAAGACGCCATGATCGCGGTGCGCCTGGTATTTCTGCCTGACTATACGGCAGTCGTGGCCTTTGCCAAAGTCATCCGTTGCGATGAAAACGCCGGCCGCTACCACATCGCCACCGAATTCCACGCACTGTCAGCCGCCGACCGGCAGCTGATCGTCCGCGAGAACATGCGCACCCAGGCACGCCGCCGCAAATTGTCTATTGAATCAGGAGCAACACCAGAATGAACCGTCATCCCCGTTCCCTCCGCACCGCAATCCCCTGTCTTGGCCTGTGGCTCTGTGCGCTGATTCCGGCCCTGCTCGGTGCGGCCGCAAGCCAGGCGGAGACCGTCGTGATACCACTGGGTCAGCAAGGTAAGGCCTGGCAGGTGGAAACGCCGCGCAAGGGCATCACCAAAGACGCCGTCGAAGCACGCTATGGCGCGCCGGAAAACCGCGGCGGCCCGGTGGGAGATCCGCCGATCACCAAATGGGATTACGAACAGTTCACCGTTTATTTCGAGCATGACCATGTCATCCACAGTGTGGTCAAGTTCGATCCCGCTAATCCGGAAAATCGGACCGAGTAAACGGCCCTGCTAACCGATGCGCCAGCCGCTGGTGCGCTGCCGAACCGGTGTCCACCGGCCGCTGCTGGCGACTCGCCAGCGAATGCTCGCTAAAGATCCTGAAATAATCCCTCAGTGTGGCCGCGCCCTCTCGCTCTCCCGCGGCGGCCAGAACCTGTGCTGCCGCTTCCGCCGTGGCCAACTGCCCGGCCACGGGCGCCTCGCGCACCTGATAGCTGCTTGCCTGTGCCCCGCCGATGGACAGTAATGGCAGTTGCGCCAGCCAGGGGCTCAGACGCAGCATGCGGCTTGCCTGGCGCCAGGTTCCGTCCAGCACCACCACCGTCAACGGCTTCGCCGTCACTGGTCGGTCACTCCCCAGCAGATGCACTTGCCGGTCGTCCCGGGGCGGGAACAGGATGCCCACCGTGCGGGCCGGGTTTTGCAGACGGACGAGAAGATCCTCGGGCGGGTCCTGGCGCGACCATTCATACGCGTGACACTGACCGGGAAAGAGGTCATCCAGCAGGCGCCCGGAATTGGTCGGCTTGAACACTTCATCACGATGCAATATCAAAACGAATTCGATATTAACCCGGACGCGTACTTGCCACGCGCAAATACACCATGGCTGCGCCAGCTGGCAGGCATCACAGCGTTCGACCGATGCCCCGCGGGCGCGGTAAGGCCGCGTCGACGTTTGCAGACACCGGGCGCGCAGTTCGGCAAATGAACCCATGAATTGAACCACTTTTGCGGCAACTTTTGATAAACCTGGGGACGCCTCCCGGCGTGACGCATCCGCCGGACACCGCTCAGCGCGGGGCCAGAGCCGCACACTCGGCGTGGCGAAAACAATCGGTGGCATGGTCGTTCACCATACCCACCGCCTGCATGAACGCATAAACAATCGTCGGCCCGACAAAATTGAACCCGGCTTTCTTCAGGGCTTTGCTCATCTGCTCGGCCTCCGGCGACACTGCGGGTACCTCTTTCATTGATCCCCAATGGTTCTGGCGCGGCCGATAGTCCATATGTTTCCACAAGAAATCGGTGAAATTTTCCGGTCCCGACATGATGCTCAAGTACGCCCGGGCATTTCTGCGGGCACTCAGAACCTTGAGGCGATTGCGGATGATGCCCGGATTCAGGAGCAGACTCTCAATATCCTGATCGCTGAAGCGGGCCATTTTTTCCGGATCAAAGCCGAGATAGGCTTCCCGATAGCTTTCCCGTTTGCGCAGTACCGTGATCCAGGACAGTCCCGCCTGCGCACCGTCCAGGATCAGCTTTTCAAACAGGGACCGGCTGTCCCATTCCGGTACGCCCCACTCGGTATCGTGATAGGCCTGATATAACGCACTTTCGCCGCACCAACTGCAGCGTCCGCCCGCCTGATCCATTATCACTGTCACTGCCCGTACTCCGTTCCCGTGGAAAATCTAAAAGGAAACACCCAGCCCCAGATTGATGGCCCGATCCGTGTAATCAACATTGCTCAGCCGATGACTCGCCATCACCTGCACCCGGTCGGTTATGCGGTAGTCCAGCACCAGCAGGGTGTTGAAGCCGTCGGCCCGGGACGCCTGTTCAGCGGGCAGAAAGTAGCGATCGGTCTCGGCGAGCGCCAGCTGCTGCATTTCCACCTCGTAACGCCGGTCCTCAAGATCCCGATGCAACCCGGCTTCCAGAGTTATTCCCAGGCGCTCGGTACGGTAGCTGGCGAAAATCCCGCCTTCCAGTCGCTTGGTTTTCTGCGTCTGGGCACCGATCCACAGTGCCGTGGTCGAGGTGCCGTTCTCCGCAAAACTGTCCACATCGGTGCTGGCATAGGTAAACGCCACCCGGGGACCGTAGTCCCAGGCACCGTCGGCGGAACTGATATCGCGGCCGAATTCCACGACCAACCCGCGGTTGTCTCCCGACGTCTCACCGGTCTCCACCCGTGCCACGTCGCCGATGGGCGTGGCACGCCAGGATTCGTAGTCATTCCAGCCGTAGGCCAGCCCCACATCTGCGTAATTGCGGCCGTCCCGGTAATAGCCGTAAAGCGTCAGGCCCACACCGCTCATGGAATACCGTGAATCTCCCCCGTCGACGTCCAGATCACCGGAATGATCGGACACTGCCACACCCAGTTGCCAGCTATCGTTCAGCACATAATTGCCGGTGAGCGCGACGCTGTCGGTTTCGCTGCGTCCGTGGAGATTGTAGAGCGAATTGTGGGTGTGGTTTTCCTGCCGCTCGGCCTGAATATTGATCAGCCAGCGCCCCTGGACTTGTTCTGCCGGCACGGATTCCATAACCCCCACCCGGTCCAGATCACTGGAGATAGCCATTTGTCCCAGCGCGGTCAGCATGCGCACTTGAGCCGGTGCCTCCAGGATGGAGACCATATAGTCAGCGATCAGCTCCTGGGCGCGCCCGGTGGGATGCACCGCATCGTTGAACAGAAGGCGATCGGGGTCGGGCGTTGCGCTGGTGCGTCCGGCGACCGGATTCTCACCACAATCGGCACCCTCCGCATCAAAACAGGTGGCCGCCGGCGCAGGCGCATCAAAGCCATAGGCGACCGGGCTGGCAATCACCTCATCCAGCAAGCCGTTGACGTTCAGGGGAATGACATTGGCGCCGGTGGCATTCAAACCCTGGTACAGGGCGCTATTGAAGGCGCCGGAGACCTGATTCAACTGGGCGGGCATGAACCCGTCGAGAGCGGCTGATGCGGCGGTGAACTGAGCATTGAGACCCGCGCCGAGGGGCGTGTTACCCAAGTCCGGTAGGTTGGATACCATGATGTAGCGCGCGCCGGCATCGTGGAGCGCCGTAACGCCTTCTACCAGATTCGATGAGGCCGCCAGCGCATTGGCTGAGCCCATGGACGGTGGCGCCGCTCCGCCGCCCAACGCGCTCTGCACCTCCCCGACGTAAGCGGGAATCTGTGCAAATATGTCATTGGCGCCGCCGTTCACATAGTACAGCGCCTCGGCGTCAGCGGAACCGTGTTCAACCAGATAGCCGTCCCGACGGGTCGCAAGACCCAGTGCCTCAACCGCGACGGTGGCGCCATCCACGGCGGTGATGCTGTCAAGAATTCGCGCCGAGCCGGCACCCGCTACCGCATAGTTGTATCCCGGATGCGCGCCGGTCGCGATACCGGGCAGAATCGGCGATGAGGGCGTGAGCTGGCCGAGTCCCAGCGTTTCCGAAACCATTTGCACGGCCATGGGCGAGGTGACTTCGGTATTGTCCGGGGCGTAGGTCGGCCCCACCCGATTGACCAGCCGCAGACCGCTGGTGAAGACCGTCCTTCCACCCAGATCGACGGCAGGCGCGCCGGTATCGGGATATTGGCCGGCATCGGTCAGGGAATCGCCGAATGCGATCATGCGAGTGAATGGCGCGGCCTGGGACGAGGCGCTGATGGCCAATACCGCAACTGCTAAGGTTTTCGGAACCAGGTGCATTGAAGCCTCCCTGTCGGAAAGAAAATGGGTTAAGAACCCGCGGACGGCGCGCGACATTCGGGGAAATCTCCGCCAGAATCGTTAACCTGTAACGCCGCTTGACACATCCCCCGGACTGCGATGAACGGGTCCAGGAGCTGTAATGATCGCGAAGTATATAACCGGTGATGCGCCGGGAACAGAGCGGACATTCAATGCCATCCCCGCCTGCACTCAAACGCTCACTCCCACTTAACAGGAAGGCTGCTGCCGAATCAACGAAGTATGCGCCATCCGGGCGACTTTTTGTCCAAGTTCCATGACAGATCGGATCCCGCGTCTATACTCATTTCAAAAGTAATTCACGTCTGATCCAAAAGTCTGGAATAAGCGACACCCTATAAAAACCAGACCCATCGAAGCGCGACCAGACGCATCTGTCTTGCAGCAAAAATTTTCAGCCCGGCCGTCAGTGGTACTCATACCGCCCATGCAAGAGGTCAACATGATCAAGCGTTCCAGTGCATTTATCGCTATCGCCCTATTTTCCGGTACCGCATTCTCAGCGGCGGCAGGCATCGCCAAGTTAGCGACTGATCCGGGCAGCATCGTGGGTGTGGACGCGGTTGCAGTTCCAGAAACCGTAAACATGATTTTCACGCTGTAATTTTATCTGCGGAGCAACCTGTAAATTTTTGAGGATCTTTATGAAATATCTATACCGACACTTGGGATTCATATTGCTGTGCGGACCCGCTGTCTCTCATGCAGTGGAGATTAACTGGAGCGGCTTCATGTCGATTGCCGCGGGTCGAACCACTAATCAGGGTGAGAGCTATACCGTTGACCCCATCAACATGGGAGCCTACACCAACGAACTGAATTTCAGCCCGGAATCGGTTGTGGGACTGCAGGCGCAAGCTCGCATCTCAGACAAACTGCGCGGCACCGTACAGCTGGTCGCCAAAGGCGCCAATCATTATGAACCCGAAGCCGAATGGGCTTACATCAGCTACGACCTGAAAGAAAACCTGACCGTCAACGCGGGCCGATTTCGCTTGCCCACGTATTACTACTCGGATTTTCTCGATGTGGGTTACGCGTACTACTGGATCCGTCCGCCTGCCGAAATTTATGAACTCCCGGTGTCGTCCATCGAGGGCGTCAACTTCTACCATACGGCGCTTTTCGGGGAAATCGAATTAAACACCCAAGTTTGGTTAGGATCGCTCATATCCTCCGAAGCGGCCAGTGCGCGGAACGAGAGTGGTGCGGTAGTAACCGACATTCAAGAAGCCGATCTCTATGACAACCTTGGCATATCTTCATTAATGACCTGGGAGTGGTTGAAATTGAGGCTCCTCTACCACACCACCGATCTCAGGGTTGCCAATTCCACGCTTGATCTGAATGACGAGATTACTTACAAGGCCGCTGCACTACTGATCGATTATGAAAATTTCCTGTTCCGCAGCGAATACACTATTACCGAAAACAATACCGCCACGAGCGTTGAAGTCGCTCCGGGCGTTATCATCGATGTTCCAGCCACTGCATCCAGTGTCGACCGCTGGTATGCCTCTGTCGGCTATACATTTGGAGCATTTACGCCTCATATTACCTATGCGAAGTCAGATCCGGATGACCACTCCACAGCGCCTCCCAATAAAACGAAAACGATTGGCGTTGCCTGGGATTTTCATCCATCGGCGGTTCTCAAGCTGGAATATCTTGAGTCCGAGTTCGGGCCAAATCCGACCTTTGGAACACCGGGCGGCAAACCCAACGTGATAGCGACCTCCATTGACATAATGTTTTGAGTAAGGACCATGAAAATGATCATTTTTTCTCGCGTTATATTAATAGTGGTCGGGCTGGCCTTCTCACTATCGGCTTACGCTGAATATGTGGTTGTGGTTAACCCCGGGAATACCAGCTCCATCGGTAACAAAGACATTGAAAATCTTTTCCTGGGAAAGACAAAATCCTTTCCCGATAGCAGCCCCGCTTCCCCTGTCAATCAGGAAGATACGTCTCCCATTCGCACCGCGTTTGATACCAGTATTCTGGGAAAGACCGGTGCCCAGATGAAATCCTATTGGGCCAAGCTGGTATTTACCGGCAAGGCCGTACCCTTGAAAGAGCTGAGCTCAGACGCGGACGTAATCAAAGCCGTTGCCAGTGACCCGGCGGCGATTGGCTACGTTGACAGTAAAAGCGTCGACGGATCGGTCAAGGTTGTGACCCGCTTCTAGCAGACGGAAATGGTCGTCGCCTGGCAGTCAATGGCGGCGGGCGTCTCCCGCACCCGCTGATTTTCCGAACCCGGTCGCATCCGGCAGCCGGGACCTGCACATTTTCCCCTCCCGCTCGCCGTCGTTGAGCCCTCACCCCGTTCAGCGCTATAATCCCGGCCCTGCCCGGGCGCCTGACCGGATTTTTCAAGCCGCGCCCGCCTGAACAACTCGTACGCCCCTCCTCTGACCGAAGTCTCAGGGATCTTGTCCCCCAGCTAAGGAACTCAAGGTGTTTGCCCAGACCGCCCAATCATTTGCCCGCGTCATCACAATTTGCTGCTTCAGCCTGATCGCCCCCGTCGGCACCGCGCTGGCATCCCCATGGATCGAAGCCGGCGACGAGGGGGCGCGCCATCATTTGCAAGTCCTGGCGGACAGCGGTCGGGTCAACCTGCCCTTGACGACCTGGCCACTGATGCTCGCCGATCTGGAAAAATCTCTTGCCGGCGTTGACCCCATCGCCCTGTCGGATCCGGAACGCCGGTCATTGAGTGCGTTAAAGCAAATAATCCGGAATCAGTCCGGAACTGTGACAATGGGACAATCGCTCTACGCGAGCAGCGCCATGCCGGGATTTGGCGACTTCGCGTCAGATTTTCGCGAGCGCATCGAAAGCCGCACTTATATCGCAGTCGACCATGGACCCTGGTCCGGCAAGGCGCAGCTGTCCATCGTGGGACAGGATATTGACGGCCAGACCTGGCGCGGTGACGGCTCCTTTGTCGCACGCACGCTCGGCAACTGGCAGCTGGGGTTCGGTGCGGTCGATCAATGGTGGGGTCCGGGCTGGCAATCGAGCATCATTCTGTCCGACGCGGCCCGACCTTCGGCAGGTTTCTTTGTGAATCGGGTTGAAAGCAACGCGTTCAAATTGCCGGTTCTGAAATGGCTGGGGCCCTGGACACTGCGGGTATTTGCCAACGAACTGGAAAGCGATCGCCCTGCTGCCAATGCCAAGCTGCTCGGCTTCCGCACCAGCTTCAAGCCGCATCCGAAAGTAGAACTCGGATTGTCCCGCACGGCGCAGTGGGGTGGTGACGGTCGTCCTGAAGACTGGAGAAGCCTGCGAAAAACGATTTTTGGTCAAAGTAATCGCGGGCATGATGGACTTGCTGAAGACGGCTCCGATGAGCCGGCAAATCAACTGGCGGGTTACGACTGGCGGATCAGTCACGGGATTGGCGGGTTACCGACTGCATTTTATGGCCAGATAATCGGTGAAGACGAAGCGCACAGTCAGCCGTACAAGTTTCTGGCACTGGTCGGCCTGGAAACCGTATTTTATTCCGGCGACGCCCAACACCGCCTCATGTTTGAAGCAAGCAACACCACCATGGAGTTCTACAAATACAAAGGCGGCACACCCAATGTCGGTTACGAAAGTGCCACACATCTGGCCGGCTACCGTCACCGCGGCCGCCCGCTCGGCGCTTCAACCGATAACGACACCGAGAATTATGTCGTTAAGGGATTACACGATTTCGGCAAATCCGGAATTAACTGGTCGCTGGGGCGCGCAATCGTCAATGCCGATGGCGGTAGCCACCATCTACCCGGCGGCAATGTGTATGCGAGAATTCGCATCGACACCTGGCATGCCACCCTTGGATATCAAGTCACACTCGGCAAAAGGCAACGGCTTGAAATCGGCGGGCAGTATTTTGAAAATTCCCTGCAGTTGCGCGATCAGGAAATCGGCAGCGGAATTCATGCGGCATATCATTTCCGGTTTTAATGCCGGGCCAACCGACCTCCGCGCGGCGACGCACGTTGCGTTCTCAAAAGTAGCTCCCCAGGCCGTGCATTTGGCGGCATCAACTGATCTGATTAAGGAGAGACTGACGTGATCGAACTCTTTACAGCCAGCACCCCCAACGGCCAGAAAATATCCATCGCCCTGGAAGAATTGCAGTTGCCCTACGAGGCGCACGCCATCGACCTGGGGGCAAACGAACAGAAAACTCCGGAATTTCTGCGTCTTAATCCCAACGGCCGAATTCCCGTCATTCGGGACACGGAACCCGCATTTCAAAACGAACCCTTCGCGGTATTCGAGTCCGGCGCCATTCTGATCTACCTGGCGGAGAAAACCGGTCACCTGCTCGCGAGTGATCCGGCCGAACGCAGCAGGGCGCTACAATGGTTGATGTTTCAGATGGGCGGGCTCGGCCCGATGATGGGCCAGTCCAATGTCTTCCGTCACTACGCCCCTGAGCGCATTCCTTACGCGATGGAGCGCTACGCTCGCGAGAGCCGACGGCTGCTGAACGTGCTTAACACCCGTCTGGCAGAAAGTGAGTATCTCGCCGGTGCCTGGTCCATCGCCGACATTGCGAACTTTACCTGGGCGCGCAGCTACGAATGGAGCGGTGTCCCGATCGACGACCTTCCGCATCTGCAGCGCTGGCTCCAGGCCATCGAAAGGCGCCCCGCAGTGCAGAAGGGTTTGCAGGTACCGGCCAAAAATCCCGCCGACGATGATCAGCAAGACGCCGATCGCACCAAAACCATAGAGCAGGTTCGAGGCTTTTTGTCGTGAACAACGTACCGCAGGTGGACAATCCGGCTGCGGTATTCGTCCATTACCTGGAACGACTGGAGCATTGGCTGGTGTTGGCCGAGCAGACCGGAAACGGCGCAATACTGGCGGCGCGGCTGACATCGGCAATGTTGCCTTTTTCCAATCAAGTGCGGACCGCCGCACGCTTCGCCTTGCGCGGCACCTTTCCCCTGTTCAATCAACCCCTGCCGCCGGTACTCGCAGAACCTCTCAGCTTGTCGGATTTGCAACAGGAAGTGTCGCAGATCCGTCAGCTGATTTTAGAGTTGCCGCGTGCCGAACGAATTTCACCGGCATGCGAAACGCTTACGGAGACCGCGGGTTTTGTCCAGGTGGAATTACCGACGGGCAAATTCCTCAGTCAGTATGTGTTACCTAACTTTTTCTTTCATCTGAGCATGGTCTACGCGATCGCCCGTCAGCACGGTGTACCCCTGGGCAAAGCCGACTTTGACGGATATCACGCCTACCCCGCCGGCTTTACATTCGAATAGTCCGGCGCCGCCCCATGCGGACACGGCAGGCAATTAACGGCGCATCCATTTATTTGTCGAGTTAATATGATTTAAGTCACGGTAAACAGGTTCTCGACCTCACCGAAAGAGATGCCTGAAAAAAGCACCCCCTTGGTTGGCATTTCATCGTGACGGTGTGAAGTAGCTTCATCTCGCGCACTTCTCTCCCGTTCGCAGCTTTGCTAGACTGCCGCCCCCCAAACGGGGGGCACAAATTGCCTCGTACGTATTCACTTATCAATAATTATTCAATCAGTGCTTTCCGAAAGCAATCGCAGGCTTGCGCCGATAGCATTTTGCGACGCGGGCAGGACAGTTTTTACACAAAGGACTTTCAATGAAACCGACAAAATTCCTGATTTCCGCTTTGATCCCGCTCTTTATCCTTTCCGCATGTTCGGACAGTTCGGATTCAAAGGACGAAAACTCACCATTCAATCCGGCACCTTCAGGTGAAGTTCCGGACGGTATGGTACCTCCAGTGACTCCACCAGCGACAGGTACACCACAACAACCGGGTGCCAATCCCGGCACGCCCGTTAATCCCGACGTGGAAGCACCCAATCCGGGCAATGGTTACGGTAACGATTACGGCAACGGCAACGGCAACGGCAACGGCAACGGCAACGATTACGGTAATGGCAGCGGTTACGACAATGGCAGCGGTTATGGCGGGATTCCGACTTCCGGTAATTCGATCGCCAACAGCCAATGGTACGAATGCAGTGGCATCGGCCCGTCTTCGCTTAGCCAATACTCCTTTACAGCCACAGGCTACTCCTACATCGCCGCGTTTTACGACCTGGGCAACTGCCAGGGAGAACCCTATTCAGTGACGGAGTACGACGCTGGCACCTACACGTTGGGCAATACGATAACAACGAGCGACGGCCTGCAAGCCACAGAATTAAATATGCGCGCTACCCGCATTATGGGCATTGAGACCTCAGCTTTTGTCTACGAACAATTTAATATTTTTCATATAAATGGAGATGTAATGTACATGGGGGGACAATCAGCGCAAGAAGTGGTCAACCGCCCCCGGGCTCTGGATTTCGACGAAGAATTCCGACGATATCAGTAACCCGCCCGAGACATGATGACGACCTTCCGGGTCGTCATCATCCCTGAGCAGGCGGCTAACGATTACGACGTTATCAAATTCATCCCGGATCCCGAGATCCGGGATGGATGATGAACGCGTGCCAGCTCATGCAACGCTTTTCTCTCATTTTCTGCTTTGGTAAACTTGCCGGCGACCGGCCAGCCCGGGCCATTGCCTCGTTTACACACGCAGTGCTTTCTGTAGCAACAGCAGGCTTGCACCGACAGCATATTGCGAAGCGGGCAGGACAGCTTCTCATCACACAGGACGTTTATGAAACCGATAAAGCAATTCCTGATTTCCGCATGCATCCCACTGTTCGTTCTTACCGCATGCTCCGACAGCTCAGACTCAAACGACGAAAATCCCGTTAGCAATCCGGCACCTGTTAATCAAACACCGGACGTAACACCTCCAACCACCCCGCCAGACTCAGAGCCAGAGCCAGAAACACCGCAGGAACCTGACTCGACACCCGTCACACCCATTAACCCCGACGCGGAATCGCCCTCAACCGACCCGGTCGATGTTAATGACAATGACAACAACCCGACGCCCACCACCGGCAACCCGATCGCCAACAGTCAGTGGTATATCTGTTCCGGTGGCGGCCCTTCGGTGCTCAACCGATACACCTTCACCGCTACCGAATATTCCTTCGTATACGCGATATACGACGGAAGCAATTGCCAGGGCCCAGCGAGTACCTACACGGAAATTAACGGAGGTACTTATACACTCGGCAACACAATCACCACCACCGACGGTTTGCCAGCCATCGAATTGAACATGATCAACACCCGCTTGCTAAACGGAGAACTCGGCGACCACGCCTACGAGCAGTACAACATCATCCATGTAAACGGCGATGTGATGTACCTCGGATACGAGCCGGAGTACGAAGAAGCCGATCGCCCGCAAGCCTTGCATTTCGATGATGAGTATCGACGTTATAAATAACCTGCACGGTAGCATGATGGCGACTTTCAATGTCGTCATCATGTTTGATTTAAATTGCACACAACACCGACATCGACAGTTATTACGCGTACCCGACATTCCAAATTCGGTGATGCCTTGTGTCACCGTCTTGCACTCTAAAATGAACGCTTCAGATGAAGTAGCTCACCTCGCCCACCCGCAACTTCTTATAAATTCTTCGAAGATGGACCAGTCACCATTGGCCAGGCGATACAACTGAGACACCCACTCCCGATACAACTGAGACACCCACTCCTACCGATACAACTGAGACACCCACTCCTGTACAACTGAGACACCCACTCCAAATCTAACCAATGTACAACTGTACAACTGAGACACCCACTCCCGTGTGACGTACAACTGAGACACCCACTCCGAATCTAACCCACGCTCAATCAAATCTAACCCAGACATCCACATTTTCAGCCCCCCACGTCCAGACAAGACACCCACCCAGTTGTTAAAATCATCAACCACCTGTATATTAATCCAGCATCACATGGGCTCAATCACGGATGAGGATCTCTATGCCAAAGGCTAGAAAGTATCAAGTTTCCCTGGACGTCACCTCTTACTACCACTGCGTCTCCCGTTGCGTCCGTCGCGCATTTCTGTGTGGCGTCGATAAGGTCACCGGCAGCTCCTTTGAACACCGACGACAGTGGCTGGAAGACCGGATCCTGATGCTCGGACAGATCTTTGCAATCGATGTGTGTGCCTATGCCGTCATGAGCAATCATTACCATGTGGTATTGCACGTCAACAAACCCCAATGCTTGAGCTGGTCCGACTTCGACATCTGTCAGCGATGGCACAGCCTGTTCAAAGGCACCCCGCTCACTCAAAAGTTCTTGCGCAACGAAGCATTGACAGATGCGGAGACCGTCGCCGTCCGGTTCAAGCTGGATCAATGGCGGCAAAATTTAAGTGATATCAGCTGGTTCATGAGATTGATCAACGAACCCATTGCGCGACAAGCCAATCAGGAGGATGACTGCACCGGCAAGTTTTGGGAGGCGAGGTTTCGAAGTCAGGCTCTATGCGATGAAAAGGCACTGGCTGCTTGCCTGGCGCGTACAACTGAGACACCCACTTCAAATCTAACCCAGACACCCATTTTTAGCCCCCGCGTCCTAACAAGACATCCACCCAGTTGTTAAAACCACCAACTACCTGTATATTAATCCAGCATCACATAGGCTCAATCACGGATGAGGATCTCTATGCCAAAGGCTAGAAAGTATCAAGTTTCCCTGGACGTCACCTCTTACTACCACTGCGTCTCCCGTTGCGTCCGTCGCGCATTTCTGTGTGGCGTCGATAAGGTCACCGGCAGCTCCTTTGAACACCGACGACAGTGGCTGGAAGACCGGATCCTGATGCTCGGACAGATCTTTGCAATCGATGTGTGTGCCTATGCCGTCATGAGCAATCATTACCATGTGGTATTGCACGTCAACAAACCCCAATGCTTGAGCTGGTCCGACTTCGACATCTGTCAGCGATGGCACAGCCTGTTCAAAGGCACCCCGCTCACTCAAAAGTTCTTGCGCAACGAAGCATTGACAGATGCGGAGACCGTCGCCGTCCGGTTCAAGCTGGATCAATGGCGGCAAAATTTAAGTGATATCAGCTGGTTCATGAGATTGATCAACGAACCCATTGCGCGACAAGCCAATCAGGAGGATGACTGCACCGGCAAGTTTTGGGAGGCGAGGTTTCGAAGCCAGGCTCTATGCGATGAAAAGGCACTGGCTGCTTGCCTGGCGTATGTCGATCTCAACCCCATTCGAGCCCGAACCGCCGAAACCCCAGAGAACTCCGACCACACTTCCATAAAAAGGCGAATCAAGTGTTTGAAAGCTCAGTCGGCGCAACCCCCATCACTCGCGGCATTTACTGGCGATCGACATGAGTTCGTACCCGACGGTTTACCATTCCACTTGTCTGAATATCTCGATCTTGTGGATTGGACGGGTCGTGTCATTCGTGACAGTAAACAAGGTTCCATTGACCGCGCCCTACCTCCTATTCTTGAGCGACTAGACATCGAACCCAAGCAATGGCTGTATCTCACCACGCGCTTTGAAAGTCGTTTCAAAACCTTCGTTGGCAGTGCATTTGCGTTAAAACGTGCCGTCGCCAAACTTGGCTATCAACGCACCCCAGGACTCTCAACCTGCAAAGCGGCTTTTCGCTGATCAATCCCTGCAATCTCAGGATTCCAGGACGCCGCTGACAAAGTCCGGTTCCGTTCCGGCGGAGTCTCCCGGCAGCGGCGCCTCCTACGTTACTATGGGTGTCTCAATTAGCAGCAGGCGCCTCAGTTGCATCCCGGTAGAGTGGGTGTCTCAATAGCCACATTGTGATAGACGGCACAGTAGGTGTCGCAACTACAATCCGCTACGGTGGGTGTCTCAATTGGCAATCCGCTACGGTGGGTGTCTCAACTACCATCCGCAGCCCCCCCTGACGCCGCATCTAAAAATTGCTATTCTGGCAGCCCTGCTGCCCTATCCACGCATGAGATGCATTATG
>CAZJKJ010000024.1:1674-5904 GCA_964546435.1 uncultured Cellvibrionaceae bacterium | reverse complement strand
AAAAATTGCTATTCTGGCAGCCCTGCTGCCCTATCCACGCATGAGATGCATTATGAATATCCGCATTACTCGACAACCACCCAAAGCCCGCAAAAGCCGTAAAGCCGAGACGCCGGAGGAGAGGTTTGAGCGGGAGTGGGTTCGGGTGCAGTCGTTGCAGCAGGAGGTGCGGAAGCTGGAGGAGGAGTTGGATGCCCTGAGTACGCGGGTGGTTGCGGTCATCGCTGAGCCGCAAAGAGCCGTGGCGGATGCGTTGTTTGAGCAGACTGAGCGTCTTCTCACATTCATTCCAAAAAAATCCCTCGCTCAATGGCAACGGCAAATCCTCGCCGAATGGCTGGTTGAAAATCTGCAGACCCTCGGGCAGCAGGTTTTTATTGACCACCTGGATATCCGCGGATTGACGGAACGCACTTTGACGATCCTGCAATCATATGCGTCCACGTCTTCCGGCAGAAACCCGGGCGACCCGGCGGACTGCGATGAACACCATGCCGATACCGAAGAAGCAGGCGCCTTTGGCTCCGAACGCGAAGAACGAGCGGCAGCGGACGCACGGAATTTTTTTGAGCGGCTGTATCAGGAGTTTGCCGAGGAACGCGAGCGCTCTGACGCCGAGGCTCGTCAAGGTCAGCGATCGCTAGATCAACTTCTGAAAGGATCCTCGATCAATAAGCTGTTTCGACGCATCGCCGGTGTTTTGCATCCGGACAGGGAGCAGGATGCCGAATTGCAAAAACTCAAACACCAGCAGATGAGCGAGCTGGTGGATGCCCGCGATCAGGGCGATATTCTGAAAATTTTTGCGTTCTACGCCGAACACGTAGGGGAGTCCCCCTTGATGCTGATCGACACCGATCTGGACAAAGTGACGCAGTTGCTGCGCGAGCAAGCGTTCCGCCTCCAATCGGAGAAGCAGGAAGTTTTATATGGCGATCCTCTTAAAGCGGATATTTATCAGGAATTTTATGCAAAAACAGATCAGGGTGTTGAGCGCAAGATTCGAAAGCATGTCGAAATTCTGAGAGAACAGGCGCAAACCGAGCGGAGCGTTACCCGCAGTTTGACCAGCCTCAAAGCTTTGAAACCATTCCTCGAAAATCGCTACGATTCAAGCGTAATGGAATGGGCAGGTTCGATAGTGCCAGGAAGTCCTTTTAACCATTACTAAGTTGTCAATTCAACCATTACCGCAAGAAATTTATTGATCTTATTTTAATGAGTTAAGTTTTTAAATGATGACGACCGAAACCTCCTTTGCATTTAAGAGGTGTGTTAAGAAACGAATATCTACAAGGTTTCTCTTTCATTTTTCCGAAACGTGACAAATGTCGTAGTTACACCCCAAACCAATTACGAAGCGTTTGACTTTACCCCCCTGCCTCGATATATAAACACCCCCCCGCTGCCAGACAGCGACTTCGTGAATGTTCTTGTAACGCATTAATCATATCGATCACTGACGACGACCAGTTTATTTGCGACCGGGCATGCACATGCGCGGCGGCAACCATTTATAGGAATAATAATAAACAATCGGGACGGGACCTGAAGGCTGTGTACTCAACGCCGCCGACGTTCTGCCGCCGAGCTTGACGTACAACAAAAACTAAATATTCGGAGAGAAACAAAATGACTTCCTTGAAAAACGCCGTCACCGGCAAGAAGCTCCTGAGCGCATTAATCTGCGCTACCGCCCTGTGCGGCACCGCCGCAAGTGCACAAACCCTGACCTCGAACCAGACCGGGACTCACAACGGTTTTTACTATTCGTTCTGGAAAGACAGTGGCGATGCATCTTTCGGTCTGCATGAAGGCGGCCGATATACTTCTCAGTGGTCCAATGGCACCAACAACTGGGTTGGCGGCAAGGGGTGGAATCCAGGCGGCCCGCGAGTCGTTAATTATTCAGGCAGCTACAACGTCGACAATTCCCAGAACTCCTATCTCGCCCTGTACGGCTGGACGAAAAATCCGCTGATCGAATATTACGTTATCGAAAGCTATGGTTCATACAATCCCTCGTCCTGCAGTATTGGCCGGTCAGAGCATGGTTCTTTCCAAAGCGACGGTGCCAGCTATGACATTATCCGCTGTCAGCGGGTACAGCAGCCTTCTATTGAAGGGACGTCAACGTTCTATCAATATTTCAGCGTCCGAAATCCCAAGAAAGGTTTTGGCAACATTTCCGGTACCATTACCGTTGCCAACCACTTTAACGCCTGGGCCGCAGCCGGCTTGCAACTGGGCTCACATGACTACATGGTCCTGGCCACTGAGGGGTACCAGAGCCGAGGCAGCTCTGACATTACCGTTAGCGAAGGTTCAGGCGGCGGCAACAATGGAGGAAACACCGGAGGAAACGCCGGCACAGATAATGGATGGAATAACGGCGGCAATAACTCTGGTGGCAACAACACGGGTAACACCGATGGCAACAACACGGGTAACGCTGGTGGCAACAACACCGGCAACACCGGTGGAAGCGCGGGCGATGCCGGCAGCATTGTTGTACACGCACGTGGCGCAGCCGGTGGCGAACACATCAACCTGCTCGTCGGTGGCACAGTCGTAGGCAGCTGGGATCTGACCACTTCTGCTCAAGCTTACACCTATTCAGGGAATGCCAGCGGAGAGGTTCAAGTTGAGTTCACCAATGATGGTGGTGATCTGGATGTCGTTCTTGATTACGTGTCCGTTTATGGTGATGTCCGTCAGGCCGAAGACATGGAATACAACACGGCAGCCTATGACGGCTCTTGCGGCGGCGGTTCCTATACCGAAAACATGCACTGCAACGGCGTGATCGGCTTCGGTGACAGCGGCGCCACTGGTGGCGGTAACTCCAATGGCAATACCGGCGGTAATGGCAATACTGGCGGAAATTTCAATGGTGGTGACAATCAGAATACCGGCGGGAATTTCAATGGTGGCGCGGACCAGAATACTGGTGGTGGCGCGGACCAGAATACTGGTGGTGGTACCTGCAACTGGTATGGCACCAGCTATCCGATGTGCAATACCACCGCCAATGGCTGGGGCTGGGAAGACAATCAGAGCTGCATTTCGCAATCAACCTGCAACTCACAATAGCGTCCCGTTCAATAATTTCTGATTCATGTTAGCGTTAGGCGGACCTGGTCCGCCTTTTTTAATCGGCTTCCCTTCTCGCTCGCCTCGCATCTCCGCCGTTAAATATCCTCTGCAACGGATCCGTTATCTGATTCGTGAACCGCATTGGCTAATAAAGGCGACGCTTAATCCGTTGCAAACGTAACATCTTGGCAAATATGCAGAATGACTTTAAGATGCCCTAGCATTAATGGGTTCCTGGTAGTAAACAAGTTTGGTTATATTGGTCATTGCTGTGGAGGTGGAGATTCAAATGGGGCGTGTCGGATGGATATATCGCAACCTGCGTCTGAGTGGCCGGATGCCGGCGATTGCAGTACTATCAACAACCCTTGCCTGCAGCGCCACGTGGGTGTCCGCAGCCGGGGCGAAGCAGAGTACCTGCCACGGCACTACCCAGCAGGGCCGGCTTGCAGACGGCGCGCGGTTGCCATTGTGGGGTAGCAATTTTCAAAGTTACAGCCTCGTTGCCTCCCTCCTTGGCCGAACCTATGTTCACAGTAAGGTCCGTGAAGTCGTTATTTCGGCTTATCAAATTTTGGAAGCTTCGGCTCCGGCAAAGGTTTTTGTTTACGGCGAAACCGGCTGGCGTTCCGGTGGACGCTTCTCTCCTCATAAAACCCATCAGAACGGCTTGTCCGTCGATTTCATGGTGCCCATTGTCAACAAGTCGGGGGAATCCGTACCCCTTCCCTCCAATCCGTTCAACAAAATGGGCTACGCCATCGAATTCAATAGCGCTGGCAGTTACAAATCCTATGCGATCGATTACGAATCCATGGCATCTCATATCGTGGCCATTCATGAAGCGGCCACGACCGCCGGGATAAAAATATGGCGAGTCATTTTCGATCCGGCCCTGCAACCTCCCTTGTTTGCCACTTCCCACGGCGACTACCTGCGTCGCCACATCGAATTTTCCAGCAAACCTTCCTGGGTGCGGCACGACGAGCATTATCATATTGATTTTGATGTGGGATGCGAGCCGTAGATGTGCGGTCGCCCAGACCCTCGGACCGTGCCCACCGGCTGTTCTGCTCTTCTGGCGCAGGGCAATGGTTTGTGAACAACAGCCTGCGAGTTTCTTAGGGATTCAGC
>CAZJKJ010000024.1:0-1574 GCA_964546435.1 uncultured Cellvibrionaceae bacterium | reverse complement strand
GCCCTTTCCCATAGCCAAATCCTATTGCTTTTCTATTGCTGCGTCGAATCCTTTAATTTATAACGCTGGCGGCCCTGCCCGTTTCCACGCTCAGAGTTCAGGCTTCCGTACGCAAACTTCAGTACATGAATGCCAACGACCAAACCATCACCGATCAAGCCACACCATTAAGGGAGTTACATGCGCCGCGTTCCGACACTGCTCTGCTTTACCCTCGGCCCAGTTCTAATCAGCGCGAATCCTTCTTTCGCCGACAGTAAAAAATCTCCTGAAATTTTCGAAGAGATGGTGATCACCGGTGTAAAAACGGAAACACCGTTGGTTCTGGAGACGGATCCGCGCGCGCCGCGTCAGCCTTTGCCCGCACAGGATGGTGCCGATTATCTCAAAACCATTCCCGGCTTTTCGGTCATCCGCAAAGGGGGCACCAGCGGCGACCCCGTGTTTCGCGGCATGGCCGGATCACGCCTTTCGCTCCTGTTGGATGGTGATCTGGTTCTGGGCGGGTGCGGCGGCCGTATGGATCCGCCTACGGCCTACGTATTTCCGGAAACCTACGACCGCATCCGGTTGATCAAAGGCCCCCAGTCAGTGCTTTACGGCCCCGGCAATTCCGCTGGCGTAGTACTGTTCGAGCGCGATCATGAACGCATGGAAAAAGCCGGATTCAAGTTTCATGGCAGCCTGCTGGGTGGCAGTTTCGGGCGCGACGATCAGGTGGTGGATTTTCAAGGCGGCAACCCGGATTTTTATCTGCGCGGTCTGGCCAGTCAGTCACAGCAGGATAATTACGTGGACGGTGACAGCAACGAAATCCACTCGCAATATGATCGCTGGAATGCGAGTCTGGCAGCGGGATGGACGCCCAGTGATGATGTCACTCTTGAGATCAGTGGAAGTCGCAGCGACGCCGAAGCTGCCTACGCCGACCGCGGCATGGATGGCTCGAAGTTCGAACGCCAAAATCTCAGCGCCAAATTTATCCTGAAAAACTTGAGCGCGTCCTGGCGAAAACTCGAAGCACAGGTCTATTACAATTCTGTCGATCACGTCATGGATAACTACAGTTTGCGGCAAACCGCCGGCATGATGATGGCGTCCAATCCGGACAGGGAAACCGAAGGCGCCCGCATACTGGCAACGTTCGCCCCCACAGGTTTAGCCAAGTTCGTCGCCGGAATCGATACGCAAACCAACACCCATACCAATCGCGCGACCAACAACCAGATGAACATGCCCTACCAGGACAGCCCCCGCATTGACGATGCGTATTTCCGTCAGCTGGGAGTATTTGGTGAATGGACGCAAACGCTGACCGAACACAACCGCATCATCGCGGGCCTGCGGATTGACGATTGGCACGCGGAGGATCAACGCATAACCCGCAGCATCGGCATGACCGAAATCGCTAATCCCACTGCCGGGGACAAACGCAATGAAAAGCTGCACAGCGGCTTTCTGCGGTATGAAAAGGATTTCGAATCATTCACGTTTTATAGCGGCATCGGCCGCAGCGAGCGCTTTCCGGATTACTGGGAACTGATCAGCAAGGAAGCGCCGCACTCTACGAGTGC
>CAZJKJ010000023.1:46843-48045 GCA_964546435.1 uncultured Cellvibrionaceae bacterium | reverse complement strand
TGACAAGCTGTAACTCCTACCACCAAGGCCTAGTTGTTACCAAATATGTTGAAATACTCACGCCTCCACCTGGTAGATGCTGCGTAAATTGGCAAGCAATTCATTTAAGCCAATGGTAATACCGAAGTCTTTAGGGTTAAGACCTTCTTCAGCCGTCATTGCAGCTAAGAAATTGTTCATGTCTTGCTTGATCGAGCCTTTAACATCAACCTTTTGTGTCGGCGCCAATAACCCAGTCAAACGGAATACGTCGTTGCGATGTTTCTTAATAGATTTGCTGTCTACGTGCTCTCCCGCAGCTTTACGCTGGGTGAGATCGAGCCACGCTTTGGCTTTGAAGGCCAAAATAAACTCCGATTTTAGAACTGGCACATCATCAATTACGATGGATCCGTTTTGTATACATTGGTAATAGTCATTATCCAGTAGAATTGCTGAAAGGCTGGAAATATCTTCATCTGCGGGTATGGGAGTTAAATGTGCATCACCTGTCAACGTTAACTGATCAGGCTCCCGAGAGAAGAGTTCCAGCATAAATGGATAGCCTTCTGTCGCCGGTTTATCAAACCGGTAGAATTGTTTGTCGCCGGTACTCATTTGCTGATTCTGGTAACCACCGGCTTTTACGAATTCCCAAAAGTGAGCGATAAACGCGGTGTCCAACGCTTCGGCACACAGCACAATATCCAAATCTTTGGTGGCCCGGAAATCCACACCCGCTTCTTCCATGGTTAGGTAGCAAGCGACCCCACCGATAAGTACATAGCTTTTCTGAAAATCTTTGAAGTGCTCTCTGAAAATATCTAGCCCTTTTACCATGGCAATGTGCTCCATACCTGCTCTAATAAAGTTTCACGCGCTATATCTACACGCTCGTCGGTGCTTGTAGCCAGGCTTAGCCAAAGTGAAAGGGGGTCCACCCAGTGTTTATCGGGAGTAATTGCTGTTGGGCTATAGGCCCATACCTCGACCTCCATCGCCTCTCGGTCGTTGCTGAATTTACTGCGTTCGTTAAGCGCAGCTTCCGCAGATTGGCTTGCCAATATCTTCACGTCTGCGCGTTTTTCCAGTATGGGCCAAACATTCTGACCAATGGCCCATTGGTTGATATTGGTATCCGCTAGCGAGGTGTAATGAGCTAGTGCGGATTCTCCAGCCACCAGTCCATCAAAGCCTATCTCCCAATTTTGGTTGTTTCGCCA
>CAZJKJ010000023.1:40387-46743 GCA_964546435.1 uncultured Cellvibrionaceae bacterium | reverse complement strand
TGTTCAATTAAGCGTTTGCGGTTGTAGGAGCTGACAGCTTCAATCACATACAGCACTTCACCGCCAAAATACTTACTCACGGCCTGTCGATGCTTGCGCACAACTGCTGGCGTTTCACCTTCAGGCGTCTGGGCGAGCATCAGCAGGCAGACTTGACCAAAAAGCTCGGTACGATAGTAGGTATAGGGGCTTTGTAGGTAAAAGGGCAGGCTTCCGGCATCATCCCAAGGCTTAGCCCAGGCGGCATTGTTGGCGGCACCAATAGCCTCACGCCCTAGAATATCCTGCAGGTAGCTCCTTGCTTCGGTAAGCAGTTTCTTTGCCGCCATCTCAGGGGCACCCCAGTTAATATCTCGATAAATGCACACTAACATTGTCAATGTTATTGTGCAATTGTAATGTTATTGTAGTTTTCCTGGCACGCTCTAATTCCCTTCTCTCAATGGCCGCGGTGCGCACTTGCTCCCTGATTCACCGCGGGCCTCACTCCAAAACCGTAGCCATATTTCCGCACTGCTCAAGCCAGTCCCGTCGGTCGCCGGAGCGCTTTTTCGCGAGCATCATGTCCATGATTTGCATGGTGTCGTCGCCGGAGTCCAGAATCAGCTGGACGAGTCGTCGTGTGTCGGCTGCCATGGTGGTTTCGCGCAGTTGGAGGGGGTTCATTTCGCCGAGGCCTTTGAAGCGCTGGACGTTGATTTTGCCTTTTTTCTTTTCGGCGGCGATGCGGTCGAGGATTCCCTGCTTTTCGCTGTCGTCCAGAGCGTAATAAACGTCTTGACCGATGTCGATGCGGTAGAGAGGTGGCATGGCGACGAAGATGCGGCCGGCGCGGACCAGGGCTGGGAAGTGGCGGACGAAGAGTGCGCAGAGCAATGTTGCGATGTGGAGACCGTCGGAATCGGCGTCGGCGAGAATGCAGATTTTGTGGTAACGCAATTGCTGCAGATTGTCGCTGCCCGGATCAACACCTATCGCAACAGAAATGTCATGCACTTCCTGGGAGGCCAGCACTTCGGCGCTGTCGACTTCCCAGGTGTTCAGGATCTTGCCGCGCAGTGGCATGATGGCTTGGGTCTCGCGGTCGCGCGCCTGTTTTGCCGAGCCTCCCGCCGAATCTCCTTCCACCAGAAATAATTCACCACGGGCCGGGTCGTCGCTGGCGCAGTCGGCGAGTTTGCCGGGGAGTGCGGGGCCCTGGGTGATTTTCTTGCGTGCGACTTTTTTACCGGCGCGGGCGCGCTTGTTGGCGTTGTTGATGCAAAACTCGGCGAGTTTGTCACCCTCTTCCGTATGCTGATTCAGCCAGAGACTGAAAGAATCTTTGGTGACACCGGAAATAAATGCCGCTGCTTCCCGCGAGGTAAGACGCTCTTTGGTTTGCCCGGAAAATTGCGGGTCCGCGAGTTTGAAAGAAAGCACGAAGCAGCAGTTTATCCAGATATCATCCGGTGCCAGCTTGATGCCGCGGGGGATGAGATTGCGCAATTCACAATATTCCCGCATGGCATCGAGCAGACCGGTCCGCAGGCCGTTAACGTGGGTTCCCCCCAGCGCGGTGGGAATCAGGTTGACGTAACTTTCCTGAATAAGATCGCCGCCTTCCGGCAGCCATTGAACCGCCCAGTCCACGGCTTCGCGCGCCGCCGCAAAAGAACCGACGAACGGTTCGGCCGGCAGGGTTTCCCAGGTTTGCGTGGCAGCACGCAGATAGTCACGCAGACCGTCTTCGTAAAACCACTCGTCCTGCTCATCAGTATTTTCATCCAGAAACGAGACCCGCAGACCCGGGCAAAGGACGGCCTTGGCCCGCAATACGTGGCGCAGTCTTGACGCAGAAAATTTTGCTGAATCGAAATACTTCGGATCCGGTAAAAACCGCACGCTGGTACCGGTAGTGCGCTTGCCGCAGGTATCCACAACGTGCAGGTCCACGGATTTGTCGCCATTCTGGAAGCCGATGCGGTGCACCTGGCCGTCTCTTTTGATGGTGACTTCGAGAATTTTTGAAAGCGCGTTCACGACGGAAACGCCCACCCCGTGAAGACCGCCGGAGAACTGGTAATTCTTGTTGGAAAATTTGCCACCGGCATGGAGCGTCGACAGAATGACTTCAACGCCGGGTTTGCGCTGCTCTGGATGAAGGTCCACCGGCATGCCACGACCATCGTCGGTCACCGTTACGGAATTGTCCTTATGAAGCACGACGGAAAGATTTTTCGCATGACCAGCAAGTGCTTCGTCGACACTATTGTCTATGACTTCCTGCGCCAGATGGTTGGGTCGCGTTGTATCGGTATACATGCCCGGTCTTTTTTTTACCGGATCGAGACCGGTGAGAACTTCAATATCTTCTGCAGTGTAAGTAGCCATAAATGTGGTGAAAAAATCCTGTGCTGAAATTCTTTGGCGGGCGCGACTATCTGGCATCGCGCAAAATTTGCTTCGCGGAATCGCGGTCGTATTAATTATTTGATCGAGTGACTTCTGATCACTGTTCAAGGAAATCGATAATGGCGGGCAGTCGTTCGGCAAAACCGGTAAATGCGTGATTGCCGCCGGGTTCTACTTCCAGACGACTGTCGCCATAAAATTCGACAGCATCCCGATAATCCAGGGTTTCATCCCCGGTCTGCAGCAATACCCAATAGCGCTCGGGATGCCGGATTGCGGGACTGACTGACGCCAGAAACTCCAATGCCTGTGACGTCAGAACAAAGGGTTCGCCGGTATAGTAGTGACTTAGGGTTTGACCAACAAGGCTTTTGAAGCGGGTATGCGGGCGCACGGCGGGGTTAATCAAAACGGATTTGCATCCCAGGCGCTCTGCAAGACAGGTGGCCCAGAACCCTCCCAGAGAGCTGCCGACACAATGAAGTCTGGAATCCGCTGGCCCGCTCGCCGCCGCCAGCAACTGGGCCATTGCGCGCCGGGGATCCGCATCAAGATCCGGGCAGATAAACTCCCAGTCCGGCCGGTGCTGCTGCAGCCATTGGTGCGTCTGCCGGGCTTTTACGGACTGGGAAGAGCTGAGAAAGCCGTGGATATACAGTAACCGGTGCATCGCGGCGCCCCTTGAAAAGGGCCAATTCTAACCCAGACGTGCTCCCAAAAACCTGATCTATGACGCCCGCGACAGGATCAGCACGCTGCAAGGTTCGAGATGGAAGGCGAGGCTGGCGGGTTCGGGGAAATGATCCTCGTCGCTAAATTGCAGGCTGGCCGCCGCTTCGGTGGTTCCGCCGATGTAAGCCTGCAGGAACCAGTTACTGTCCGAAGGCAGGCCGATGGTGTAATCGCGCCAGGCGGAGGCGGAGAAATTGACAATCACCAGTACGCCGTCCCGACGTTCGTTGTCGTACCAGCGGACCCAGGCAATCACCTTGCCGTCGTCATTCTTGTGGATGACGCGGGTATGGCTGCCGCACAGCCCGAGGGTCTTCCCCTCGAGGTTCAAGCGCAACTGCAACAGTTTGCGCACGAGGGCATCGGGGTCGCCGTCCGCCGGTTGCACCGCCGCCTCTCCGGTTGGCGCCGGGGCAATTTTCTTCAGGAATTCCGGCGCCACCTGCAGCCATGGAATTCCCGCCGTCGTCAGCGCCAGCGCCGCGCCGAGCCGGAACCTGCGACTGTCGGGCACCCCATCGACAGGCCGGGTATCGAAGGGAATTAGCCCCTTGAACGCATCGTCGCTGCTGCGGCGCGACAGTGCATCCATGATCAGATCAAGATTGCGCTCACCCTCCGCGTCGGGGGCGAGAACTTCATTCATCTGTTGGCCGTACTGCAGATCCGTTCGGGCGCCGAACTCCATGCTCTGGGCCTGTCCGGAGGCACTGGGCCGGTCCGGATCACTGTTCAACTGATCAGCCGGATCGCCCCCGGAGTGCGCAATGACAAGCCGGTTGGGAGACCGCGGTGACACCGTCTCGTTGATCCGCTGCAACAATTCCGTTTCGGTTTCCAGATTGCCTGGCTGGTCACTTCCGCCGGAGCTGATCCAATCCAGCTCCGTGGTCATCAGACCGTCGCAATGATCGCTTTCAAGCCACAAAAGCCCGCGCGGATCCTGGCGGACGACGGTTGTTCCCTCCCGCATCACCAGCACATATTCGTAGGTATCGCCTGCCTGAACACCCTTTACTTCAGCTCGCCAGACCCCCGGGGCGACCTGCTGCATGGGCCATTCCGCCCCGTCCGCAAAACTGCCCCGCACGCGAACTTCCTGCACCCCGGGCGCCCAGACCGCAAAAAATCCCTTGCCATCTTTTAACCGGACACCCGGCGATTTGTTCCTCGGGTTGCCCACTTCTGCAGACATAGATTCAACTGACATGGACTTCTCTTCGATCGGCGCTTTCACGCAAATGGCTCATGGACGACTATCTCTGCTCAAGGAATACAGTTCCTCGATCGTGAACAGGTGACAACTCGGGAATGGAATCGTGAAGATCCTGAGTGTCGGATACGACCGCAGGACGTGCCAGATGAAGTGCGGGCTTCCTGCGATCAATCTGGTTTTATTTACGTTTTGGCAGGAAGCTCAGATCAGGCAGGGGCGATGCGCCAGTCGTGCGCCCCGGAATAACCTGGGCACAGACGCTGGGTTATTCCTCCCGACTATTGCGATTGGCAGGCCCGATCTGGAAAAAGAACGTTGATCCCTGATTGATTTCGCTGTGAGCCCAGATGCGTCCACCGTGGCGATGCAGAATGCGCTCAACGGTCGCGAGCCCCATGCCTGCACCCGGAAAATCCTCGTCATTATGCAGGCGCTGAGACGCGCCGAAGAGTTTATCGACGAAGCGCGCTTCGAAGCCTGCACCATTGTCCCTGACGTAATACGTCGCCTCGCCATTGTCCACGTTGCAGCCCATGACTATCTCCGCCGGATCGGTTCTGGTCGTGAATTTCCAGGCGTTGCCGATCAGGTGCGTCAGCGCAACCCGGATCAGATGCGGATCGGCATTGCCCCACATGCGCGGTTGAATAGTGACCCGGACACGCCGATCGGGTTCGGCGCTTTGCAATTCCGTCACGATTTCCTCGGCAAGAGCCGACAGGTCGACCGAACGCCAGTGAATATTGGCCCGCGATACCCGGTACAGGTTCAGCAAGTCATCAAACAAACGTGATGTTCTCTGAGCGATGGCCTGAATTCTTTCGAGCCGGGCTACACCCTTCTTATCGAGCATGTCGGCGTAATCCCGCACCAGGGTCGCGGCGGAACTGTCGATTGCCCGTAACGGCACTTGCAGATCATGGGAAACCGAGTAGCTGAACGCCTCCAGCTCGTGATTGATGAATTCAAGGTCGGAGGTTCTGACAGTGAGCGCTTCATTCAGTCGCTGAATTTCCACCTCGTAGCGTTTACGGGCACTGATATCCTTGATAACGCCTTCAAAATGCTTGTTTCCCGCCTCATCGGTTCCTTCGGTACAACTGATCAGACCGAAAAATTGCGAGCCGTCGAGCCGCCGCAGCAAGGTTTCGAACTGTTTGACGAAGGAGCGCACCTGCAACGCGTTTTCCAGTGAAGCCCTGTCTGCCGGCTCCACCAGCAGATCCTTGATTTTAAGATTGCGCAGTGCCTCCATTTTTGGCGCGGCCAGAAGCTCCAGCATCGCGGTGTTAGCTTCCCGGAAACAGGTATGATGGTCGCCTTCGGCGCGAAAGACGCCCACGGGCAGATACTCAACCAGCTGCCGGTAACGGTCGGCCATGCGCTGCCGCGCGTTTTCAAGATGCTGGCGCCCGGAAATATCCCGCACACTTGCAGTGACATATTTCTGCCCGCCCACGTCGATGGGGCTCAGACTGATCTCCACAGGAAAGCGGCGGCCATCCTTGCGCTGCCCATACAGCGCCATGCCCGCGCCCATTGAGCGGATGCGCGATCCCTTGAAAAATTGGTCCCGGGTCAGCTTGTGCGCGGCTCGTTGCTCCGTCGGCACCAGCATTTCGACTGGCTGACCCACCAGTTCTGCCGCTGCATAACCGAACCAGTTTTCCGCCTGCCGGTTCGCGGTCTGTATGCGCCCCTCCGCGTCGACAATCATCATGGCATCCGGGGCCGACGCAACGATGAGACGAAAAAGTTCTTCACTTTCGGCCAGTTTGCGGCGGTGCTCCCGTTCGTTCCCGACTTTGACGACCCAGTAACGAACTGCCAGCCCCAAAAGAACGGTCAGGCCGATCCAGATCCAGATATAACGCAGCTGCAATGGCCACAGCAAAGCCTGGATGTGTTGCTGATCTCGATAACTGATTACGAGCCATGGGCTTTTCTGGTGCGCATCCAGCTCCAGCACTGCATGAGTCACCCAGTACCGGTTCGTATAACGAGAAGTGACCGA
>CAZJKJ010000023.1:21230-40287 GCA_964546435.1 uncultured Cellvibrionaceae bacterium | reverse complement strand
GCGTCGCTGAGCACTTTGCTTTCATGACTGAAATGCAACCAGAGGACCGCTGTCAACAACACCTGAGCCAGGATATATGCTTTCACGGGATCACTTTTAGGAGGGTCGAATTTGCTTTTTTACTTAGTGTAGCTGGCCAACGGTCAGCTGGCTCGCTGGTGCATGCGGTCGCCCGGTTGCAGCGGAAGGATTCGGGAAGGGAACTGATCAGACGCCATCTCGGCCGCGTTCAATGCTGTCATAAAAAAGCAGCGCCTCGCGTTAGCGGGGACGCTGCAATGTTCGAAGCAATCAGAGTTTTGCAGAAGCTGTGCCAACCTGTGATCGGCAGGAATTGACGGGGCGCAGGCCTCTTACTCCGCAATATCCCCTGTAACAACCTTCGCCGACGATATTGCAACACCTGATAAGCCTTCCGCCTTTACAAGCGTTTTGCATTTTTTTCACAACGCCGAATACGCTTCATTCGAGTCCGCAGCCTCGCTGCTCCGGAACCTGAGCTGCAGTTGCCGCGCTACCCAGGCGGTATCCTCTAGCGGTAGGAGATGCCCGCCCCGGGGGTGGCTGACGAAACTGGCGTGAGGTATGACTTTCAGGATTTCCCGCTGGGAAAAGCTCAGGGGTATCACCGGATCCCGCTGGGATGCCAGCACGGTTACGGGGCAGCGCAGCATGCCCGCTTCCAGCGACGTGGGCTGATGAATGCCTTCGTTCAGCCACCAGCGCCAGGTGACAGGGTCAGCCATCAACTGGGTTTCAACTGCGAGTTGAAACCGGTCGGGATTCAATGGCAGGTGGACGCTGCGCCGGACATTGTCTTCCGCCGATTCCCGATGCGGGTGCACCAGCAAACGTTGCATTTCCTTGTTGGACATCGGATCAATCGACGGGGCGGAGGGGGTCACGAAAACAATTTGCCGCCAGCGTTCATCACCGTGTCGCGCCAGCATTTCCATGGCCAGCTTTGCCCCAAATGAATGGGCGACAAGGCAGGCAGTGCGGGCCAGCGGCATCTTTGCAATCATTCCTTCCAGAGAATCCGCCATGGTTTCCAGAGATGGTTCATCTACCGCCGTGGAACTGCCGAAGCCGGGGATATCAATGGCGAAATGCGTGTAGGCATCACCCAGCGACTGCACCACCCACTGCCAGTTAAGCCCCGCACCGCCGAAGTGGTGCAAGTAGACAATGGACTCGCCTCCGTGGCCCCAGCGCTTGAAATAATATTCCTCGTACATTTTACCCTCGCTTTGCAACCGTCAGCTTGCGTGTGCGGGCGCTGTGTCAGCGCTCTTGATTGCGTACCTTTTATGAGCAGCCGGTGCAAGTTGTCTGCCAAAGTCAGGAATATTTGTGAAGCAATTCACATAGCTCAGTGCCCATAGCAAACTTCCAGGCATTTACAACAAATTTGAAAATATTGCGTTGTCTCAGGGAAAACTCAGGGCGATTTAAATAAATCCTCCTTTCATAACCGGCTTTCCAGGAGTCCCCATTGCGGTGGCACAGTAAGTGCTATGGCATTGCCACACACAGCGTTGACGCGTTCAGTTCAGATCGCAAACTGAAAAACGCTCTTTTGAACGACACTAAAAATGAATAGAGGAAGGAATGAAAATGAGCGTGGATACGTTATTCAATGGCCATGTCATCGACATTGAAGCGTCTGGGCTTGGTGCACGCAGTTATCCCATTGAAGTGGGTATTGTGCTGGCAAACGGTCTTACTTATGACAGCCTCATCAAACCCGCAGCGCACTGGACGCACTGGGATAACGCAGCGGAATCCATTCATGGGATCAGCCGTGAAGATCTGCTTGAGTTCGGTCGCGATATCGACACGGTCTGCCGAGATTTGAACCGCCTGTGTGCCGGCAAAACGTTCTACAGTGACTGCTGGGTGCATGATAACGCCTGGCTGGCGCGACTGTTTGGCGAAGCGGGCGTAACCCCGTCCTTCCGATGCAGCCCTATTGAAAATGTGCTGGACGATTTGCAACTGGCCAGCTGGGTCGAATACAAGCAGCAATATATCTATCATTCGGCAATCAAACCGCATCGGGCATTGAACGATGCCATCATTATCTCGGAAACTCTGGATCGGTTAAGCATGGAGAATCGCAATTCATTGACCCGGCGTCTTGAGCCCGTCTGGTCGGTTGCAAGTTAATCCGATGCGCGTGAAGAATTTCCAGAAACTGCAGTAAAGGAGATATATCCCTATGGCCAATCAATTTCTCCCGTCGCGGGAGTTGCCATATTTGGCAAAACTGGGAACATCCGGGGTAATGATTTCTGATGACCTCGCAAGTCAGGACGACGTTTTCGAACAGCTGGACCGCCTGTCGGTCCGCAAATCAAAGGCGGATTCGCCTAAAGATACTGAACACGGAAAATCCCGCCAGCGACCCGAATACCAAAGGCGATAGCACGCAAGGAATAGCACCCCACAGAGCGGATGGTGGTAAAGAATCAGAGATAAATCGACTCCACGGATGACCCGATTTGAAGGGCAAGGCGGCTTCGGGACGAAGCTGAGCTCCGAGGGTGATCATTGAAAATCCTCGCCACGAACGGTAGTCCGCAATTATGTATTGCACCAGCTCCGTTCGGGCACTCCGCTGGAATTCACAGGGAAACGATTTGCAGCGCTCTTGAATCGCCAGATCTTTTTATTCCGTCGTGCTGTTCGCGCCCTCGCTCAATTTGTTCCGTCGTGCTATTTCATCATGAGCGTCATGGGCGTATTCTTTTGCGATGATTAACGGCCCTCTTCAGAAGAATTCAATGACGGAAAATTCTGCTCCATCGCGCAACCGCAAGATCGCCTGGCTCCTTGATAAAAGTATTCCGCTTCCGGGAGGATACCGGATAGGTCTGGACGGTGTTCTCGGATTGATTCCCGGTATCGGGGATTTTGCCGGTGGAATTCTATCGACCTGGGCACTCTATCAAGCCGTCAAACTGGGTGCGCCCAAAGCCGTTATTTTCAGAATTCTGCTCAACATCGCCATTGACTCCATCATCGGTACCATCCCTGTCCTTGGTGATGTGTTCGACTTTGTCTGGAAATCCAATTATCGGAACCTGAAATTACTGGAAGACTTTCAGTCCACGCCCCGGCAGACTCAGAAGCAGGCCTTTGTCAGCAGCCTTGCCATAGTCATCGGCGGTGCTGCTCTGATTATTGCGGCGGTTTGGGGATTGGCGATGTTAATTCGCCTCGCCTGGCAATAAACACTCTGAATTCCCGCAAGATCATAATATTCAATCCATAAAAAAAGGCAGCACAAAGCTGCCTCTTCTGATTAAATCGCTGCAACTCAGTTGGTCGCGTCTTCAATACCATCTGCAACATCATCGCCGGCATCTTCTATTGCATCGCCACTTTCTTCAACCGCTTGGTCCAGGCGCTCGCCCGCAGTATCCGGCTTGGATTCGCAGCCCGCCATAAAGACCGAGAAGCATGCCATTAACAAGAAAGTTTTCAGATTGATCATTTTTTATTCCCCCAGTTGTTTTAATTGCCGTCGGATTCTACCGTATCCAAAGCAGCGCGGATAGCAAACACTCCGGCCGGCTAAACGTTAATGGCCGTCAGACGAATTCACATCAACGCTTTTTTCAATGAATCCAAAGTGATGGGCTTCAGGATGGTTTTATTAATTCGAAGCGCGCGAGCCCGTTCGCGATCGACATCTTCACCGCTGGCAATGATGATTTCGAGATCATCATGCACAGCCAGCAATTTTTCAGAAAGCTGATAGCCGTCAATATCCGGCAGATTCAGGTCTACCAGCGCCCGGCCCGGTTTGCATTGCTGTACCACACCCATCGCTTCGGTTGCATCGCGCGCAGTGAGGGGTTGCCAGCCCATCAACTGCAACAGGGCGCAGGTCGCTTCCAGTGCATCTTCCGAGTCTTCTACAACGAGCACTGATCGATCGTCCAGCGGCACCGCGTCCCCGCGCGCATTCGTTTTGGGAAGTTGCAGCGGCAAGAACTGGGTCAGGCACGTATGCAGGCGGTGCTGATCGATCGGTTTGCTGAGATAAGCCGTGAACCCGGAACGGAGGTAGTTCTCCTCGTCGCCTTTCATGTGGGCCGCAGTCAGAGCCACAATGGGATTTGTAAACCCTCGGGACCGGAGCCGGTCGGCCGCCTCCATACCGCCCAGTTCAGGCATGTGGATGTCCATCAGAATGAGGTCAAACGACGAGCCGTTTGCCTGTTCGTCTTCAATGGTTGCCAAGGCTTCACTGCCATTGGCTGCAAAAACAACCTCGAGCCCGGCCGCTTCTACAAAAAAGCCGATCAGCAAGCGGATATCCTCGAGGTCATCTACCACCAACACGCGCCCTTCCAGTCGGGGAATGTGTTGGAGCTGTTCGTCGGACAAGTCAAATTGCAGCTGAAACGGTTCTCGGGGCGTGGACCGAATGTCGCCCGGGTCGATGGTAAATATAAACCGGCTCCCGTGCCCTACCCTGCTTTCGAGGCAGATGTCACCGCCCAGCCGCTGTACCAGTTGACGACTGATGGTCAGTCCCAATCCGGTTCCGGCACGACTTTCAATGTGGGGTTGCCGCGACTGCACGAAGGGTTCAAAGACGGTCTGGCACAACTCCGGCGGAATTCCGATTCCCGTATCTTCAATGACAAACTGCACCTGCTCACCCTGCCCGGTACCCGCCATGGAGACCTGCAGCTTGACTTCCCCTTCGTCGGTAAACTTGATTGCATTGCCCAGCAAGTTGATCAGTATCTGGCGTAATCGGGTCGGGTCCGTGTGGATCACCCCCGGCAAAGGCTCACTCACCTCGACAGCCAGGTTGAGATTGCGGTCCGTGGCAGAGCCGTGAATCAATGAATAGGTGTCACTCAGCAAAGAGGTGAGATGAACGGGCTGGATTTCGATATCCAGCTTGCCGGCTTCGATTTTGGAAAGGTCAAGAATATCGTTGAGCAGACCCAGCAGGTGTTTGCCATTTCGATGGACAACCTTCAAGTGTGCTTTGGTGGCGTCCGCCGGACGGCTGTTGAGCATCAGCTCGGTAAAGCCGAGAATCGCCGAAAGCGGCGTTCGCAATTCATGACTGAGATGGGCAAGAAAGTCGCTTTTTGAGCGGTTCTCCGCCTCTGCTTTCAACCGTTCAACCCTTTCGTGCTCAACCTCCTTGCGGGCCAGTGCATAACGGATGGAGCGGATGAGCTGGGCTGCCGTCAGATCCGTCTTGACCAGATAGTCCACCGCCCCGGCTTCGACCGCCTGCATATCCACGGCACCGTGATGTACGCCACTCAACAGAATGATCGGACCGGTAAACCCCATGCCTGCCGCCTGCCGTACCAGTTCGATGCCGTCACCCGCGCCGAGCTTGTAATCCATCAGGCAAAGGTCGTGGCGGTTCTGACTCAGTAACTGCGCGCCAGCGTTGTAACTGCCTGCCCAGTCCGCGATGAAAGTACCCAGCGCGATGTCATCCAGAAGATCCCGTACGATCATGAAATCTTCCTCATCATCGTCAATGATGAGCAGTTTAATTTCCGGCATGACGTAATTTATCCATACGTGTCACTGAGGCAATTCGACAATCTCGACCCAGTATTTGCCCAGCGTTTTCATGAGGTCCACCAGGGCGTCAAATGTGACCGGCTTGGTGATATAGGAAGCAGCGCCCAGGTCATACCCTTTGAGCATGTCCTCTTCTGCCTTGGACGTTGTAAGAATTACAACCGGAATACGCCGCAGGGCAGGATGCTTTTTCATTTCTGCCAGCGCTTCGCGCCCGTCCATTTTCGGCATGTTCAGGTCGAGAAGAATCAGGCCGGGCATCGGAAACTCATTGCGGTCTGTGTATTTTCCCGTGCCCACCAGATATTCCATCAACTCAGCGCCGTTCTCCACAAACTCCAGCCGGTTGAGCACCCGGCCTTCTGCCATGGCTTCCCGTGTCAGTAGCCGGTCATCTTCATCGTCGTCCGCCATCAAAATGGTAACCAATCTTTTTTCTTCGTCAGCCATGCAACTCTTCACTCCAAATTGGCATCTTCCAGGGTGAATTGGGTCGTGGGCAATATTATTGTAAAAGCCGCCCCTTCCCCTGGATGACTATCTGCGCTGATGCGTCCGGCATGTCGCTCGATAATCCTGCGACATAAAGCCAAACCTATGCCAGTTCCTTTGTACTGATCGTGGGCATGCAGTCGCTGGAAAATATTGAATATCCGGTCGTTATACTGCGAATCAAAACCGATGCCGTTATCGCGCAGGATCAGCTTGATCCAGTCCCGGGTATCTTCCACGGGAATTTCATCGGGCTCCGGTACGGTCAGTTGGAGGTGGATCACTGGAGTCCGGTCCGGAACCCGGAATTTGATACTGTTCGCAATCAGATTTGAAAGCACCTGCTCCAGCTGAGAGGCGTCGCCGTCAATTTCCGGTAGAGGGTCCCGTGTCACTGTGGCATCACTTTCGCGGATGGCGTAGTCCAGATCACCCAGGACATTGTCCAGCAGCTGGTTCAAGTCGACTCTTTCAAATGGTCGCTGACGGCTGGTCACTCGCGAGAAGCTGAGAATATCATTGATAAGGGCTGACATACGCTCGGATGCGGAGTGCATGCGGCTGATATAATCTGCGCCTTTTTCACCGAGTTCCTGACTGTAGGTTTTCAGCAATCGGTCACCGAATGCCCGGATTTTTCGAAGCGGTTCCTGCAGATCGTGAGATGCCACGAACGCGAAATCCTCCAGCTCCCGGTTACTGCGTTTTAATTCTTCGGCGTAGTGGGCCAAGACCTGGGTACGCAGTTCCACCTTGGATTCCAGCTCACTGTTGGCCTGCTCGATTTCCCGGTTGAGTTCTGTCACGCGCAAGGCGTGGCGATACGCGAAGAAAAAGGTCGCAAAGGTCAGCAACAATCCAAGGGTATTTCCGGCCACGATAATAAGAAGCAGCTGCGCCCGGCGCTCGTGCGCGTCCGTCCTCTTTTCCGAAAGCAGAGCGTACTCCACAGCTTCCATCTCTTCCAGATGATCCATCACACTGGACATGAGGCGGATTCCCTTGTCGGTGTCGATCAACGCCAATGCGGTATGGTCGTATTGGCGTCTGACCAGGCTGACTGATTCACGCATTTCGTCCAGGCGTTCCTGCACCACCGGATACAGTTTCAGAAAGCGGGTATGCTGCTCTTCATCATAGCGTGTGCCGTTGCGCAGCTGATCGAGGAGCTCCGCCACCTTGTTCAAGCCCTCTTCATAGGGCCGGAGATAAACCGGATTTCGGGTGACCAGAAATCCGCGCTGACCGCTTTCCACCGCATAGAGCCGGGCGCGCAGCTGATGAATCAGGGAGATGACGTGAAGGGTTGCCCCTTCCCGTTCATTGTTGGTCGTCATGACGCCGACCGAGCGCCAGGCCATGACGACGCTGGACATGAAGAAAATGGCTACGACTGCCAGTGCCAGGTACCAAGGCGCGCGACTACTGCCTGAGCCCTTCACTGCGACTTTATCTGGTATCGCTTCCATCCGTGGGACCCGAGTCCGCAGAAGTTTGATTCAGACACTCTCGCAATTCCGCCAGGTGATTGCTGCAATTGCGACACGCGTTGAGAATGACATCGAATATTTCAATGGCACGTTGAATGTCTTCCGTCTTCTGCAGAGTCAACTTCCCCAGCTCGGCGTTCACCGCAATGGAATTCAACGGGTTCCTGACATCATGTATTAGCTTGTTTATATCGTCCATTTGCGCCTCACTGCAAAATCAGGGTGAGTAGGTATTTAACCGGTTGTACAGAGTTTTCAGGCTAATCCCCAGCATGTCGGCTGCTTTTTTCTTGTCGCCACCCAAATGGTTCAAGGTAGTTTCAATCAGCTCGCGCTCGACATCTTCAACAGTTTTACCCACCGTGATGCCTTTACCTTTCTGAAGACTGCTGCGTGAGAACGGGGATGACAGCTCTCTCGGAAGTTGAATGACATTAGCCGCCGATTCCGCCATGATAAAACCGCGATGCAGTGCATGACGCAGCTCGCGGACGTTCCCCGGCCAATCGTGCTGCATAAGACGTTCCAGATCACCCTCTTTGATGCCCACATTACTGCCGTAATCCCGGTTGAAGATCGACAGAAAATGTTCCACCAGCAACGGAATGTCTTCTTTGCGTTCGCGTAGCGGCGCGATCCGGATCGGGAACACCGCCAGCCGGAAATACAGATCCTCCCGCAGGAGGTTGTCTTCAACAATCTCCGCCTCCGTGCGGTTGGTCGCCGACACTACCCGGCACTGAACATCGATGGAACTGGTTGCGCCCAGACGGGTGACCTTCCGCGTTTCCAGAACTCGCAAAAGATTCGGCTGCAGGTCGATGGGCATCTCAGTAATTTCATCGAGAAACAGCGTACCTTCGTTGGCGATTTCAAAAACCCCTGGTTTGCGGTGGGTCGCACCGGTAAACGCGCCTTTCTCGTGCCCGAAAAGCTCACTGCCGATAAGCTCATGGGAAAACGCGCCGCAGTTGGCCGGAACGAAATCGCCTTTCGGTTTGCTCGCTTCGTGGATGGCCGCGGCGACCATCTCCTTGCCGACACCGCTTTCGCCCATCAACAGCACATTGGCACTGGATGAGGCAACCCGCTCGATCATCTTGTATAGCTGCTGCATGGGCTGGGATTCACCCACGAGCCATTTGAAGTGCGACGTCACGGAACTGCTGGTCTCTCCCGCTACGGGAGCCAGCACCGCCTGGATCTGTTCCAGATCGAGAGGTTTGATCAAGTAAGTGATTTTCGGGCCGTAAAGATCCTTGACGATCGCCTTGACTGAAGGATGGCCGGTGACAAGAATTATCTTTGCGTCAATGTTACTGCCTTTCAATCCGTCGAGGATGTGGAGTCCGCTGCCATCGGGCAGTATCAGATCCAGAAAAACGTGGGTAAAAACCTGCTTTTCCACAAGTCGGAAAGCCTCCGCGACGCTCTGCGCCGCAGCCACCTGGTGACCCAACAGGCCCAATAGTTCTCGCGTGGCGTTGAGAAACTCAGTGTCATCATCAACCAATAGTATTTGAGCCATATACTAAGAAACCCCAAAACTCTGTTGCTACTTGCGGCTAATCCGGTTTATCAGGGGAAGACAGGACTGACGCGATCGGAGGAGTAGTCGCGAAGCCCGGATTGCCGGGCTGGACGGGCTGAAGTCTAACCGAGTTCATTCAATCGAACAACAAAGCCCCCGCCGCCGGCCGCTCTGCAACCTAGTACGAGGGCGGGTCCCGATAGGACCGCCGCGAAGCGGTTCGGTATGGGAGTCGGCGAGACCTTGAGGTGAGGATGTCTAACGCTGCCCTGCCGAGGAGAGCGCCTGTCTGAACCAGAGCATCGGCAGGGGCGCAAGGAGGCGGACGAGTTGCACGGACAGCAGCGTCATGACCGGTCGGAATCCCCAGATTACGAAGGTTGACGTCAGTCCTGCCCCTGCAATGAATGCCAAGTTGCGAGGACGTCCAAGGCCCTTTTTATGTTGAGCGATGACACTTAGCAGGCGGTCGCAATTACTCTGGGCGTTGGCTTCCAGCTGCGAGATGGTGCGATCGAGTTTCATTCTGAATTGCCTCACTGATTGCCCGGATTTGCCGGCGTGTCCCGTTAAAATGCATTTTGCTTTTCCAGTTCCGCAGGCATATGAACAGTGCGGCCATGGTAGCAAACTGCAGCAGGGTGAATATCAGAAACGCGGCGAGGAGATTATCCCAGTAGACGTAGCCGAGATAAGCCAGCGTCGAACTCAGGCCCAGCCAGAAGAACATGGCGATAGGGACCAGGAGAATGGCGCCCGCTGCCAGTTTGGGAATCATCGACAGTGCCAGTACCAGCTCTGCCGCCGCGAGTTGACCTACCGCTGATACGGCACTCCATGAGGCGCCAGCAAGTTCGCCGACGTCTTGAAGTTGCCGTCCGAGGTTGCCAAGACCCAAAGTGTCGAAGAGAGAACTTTCTGGATTTTTGTCCCCTTCCGCCAGGGCGGAATCCGCCCCGTTGGAAGAAGTTTGCGTCGTGGTTGATTCAACCATCGGATCAGTCCCGGGGACTGATCAGTTTTGCAGCGATGATGCCGGCAGCGAACGCCAGTCCCACTGCCATCAGAGGACGTTGTTTCAAGTAGGCTTCCGTTTGTTCGCTGATCTGATCGAACTGCTGTTTGCCCTCCTGAACTTTCTGGCGAGCGATCCCGGATGATGCGGACCCCAAGCTCCCCACCGCGTCGCAAACACTTGAGGTTGCCTGTTTCACCTGCTGAATCGCCTCCCCGATTTTGCGGCTCTCAGCACTGGCGGCAGCGCTGCTGGTGGTGGAATTGTTTCCCAGAATCTGATCTGAAGGTGTGGTTTGCATAGGATGATTACTCCGGTCGGTTAGATTTATTTTTCAGTTATTTATAAGCTCAGAGTTTCGGTTTACCGCGCCCGAAAAACAGCGAGATTACAAAAAGCACCAAAAATACGAAGAACAGGATCTGCGCGATTCCGCTTGCAGCGCCGGCGATTCCACCAAACCCCAGAACAGCGGCAACTAAAGCGATCACAAGGAATAATACTGCATAACTTAACATGGTCTATTTCTCCCGCTTTTCAAGTCTCAATAATAAAATCACGATTTTCTTTTTGCTTGCCCTGTTGGTCTTTCAATAGACATGCCAACTATTAAAAAAGCGTAAATAAACGGGTGTTACCCCAATTAAATCGGGAATCAGTAAGATTTTCGAGACTTGAAATATTTCCTGGAGGTTATTATTGCGTTTTCGCGTAACGAACCGAGGTTTTAATTATGCTGCTCTATCAAAGCGAACTGTCTTCGCCGGATTATTCTTAAAATCGCCTTTTATTTCAGCCGGATTCGATCCGGTCAGGCGAAGTGGCCTCGCCCCAATCGACGCAATTGCTGCCGCCAAAAACGGCAACGTAACGGAAAGTGTGCAGCCTTAGCGCACAAGTGTATCAGTCTGGTCGTCCTTAATTGCAAATTTTTATGCAGCTCTTACAAAGAGCTGGGTCCTTGATCGCGGGGTAGTCCGATCAGGCAGCCGCTTTGGTTTCCTCGTGGGTTTCGAGAATGTAGTTACCATTGAGAACGCTTCCCCATTCACCCATGAAATTCAGATGTTTGGTCGCAATCTTGAAGCACATGAGCATCGGGATCGCGAGCAGCAAACCGGCCGCTCCCCATAACCAGCTCCACAAAAACATCCACAACACCACCACCAGAGGGTTGATATTAAAGCGGCGGCCGAGCAGTGCGGGCGTAATGAACTGGCCTTCGAGAACATTCAGCACCACAAAAGCACCCGGTACCAGCGCGGCCTGGGTCAGGGTTTCGTACTGGGTGAAACCCACCAGCACGAGGACTACCGTGAGGATGAAAGGGCCGAGATAGGGAGCGTAGTTCAGTAACGCGGCCAGAACGCCCCACAACAGCGGGTCTTCCACACCAAGTAAGCTCATTGCGCCGGCGGTGGCGAGACCAAGGCAGACATTGATGGTGGAAATGACGAGGACGTAGTAGGAAATATCGTCGCGAACAGTCTGGAACATAACCACCGTCAGCTTTTTACTGGCAAAGGTGTTTTGCACCTTGACGATGTTGCGCAGCAGATCTTCCCCGCACACCAGAAAGAAAAATGTTACAACGACAATCGCCGCAATTTGCACAATAAGAACCAGAGCGCCTTGAACGGCGGAACTCATAACTACCAGCAGAGACGAGTTCAATGCCTGTTTGGCACCGCTTTCGCCTTCCGGGGTTTCCGGCAGAACATCGTTCTTGATATCACCCAGCGGTTCGGTGACTTCGTCGATCTGGAACGCGAGTCGCTCGCTCAGAACTGGCACAGTAGATATCCACCGGCCGGCGGGCTCGAACAGGACTGTGCTCAGGGAGACAGATGCAGCGATGAGGCACAGCATCACAAGAGAAGCAGCGGCCGCCCTCGGTACGTGAAATCGCATGAATGACCGGACAATCGGGCTGAGAAGCAACGCCAGAAACGCCGCCACGACAAACGGGACTATGATCACCTTGCACAAATACAAGGTGTACATGATCGCCAGCACGGTAAACACTATGAGACAGGCTTTGACAACCCCGTGAAACGTCTCGTGTTCTTCTTCTGCGGGGAGATCTTTGCTCGCGTTCATCTGGCTTCTCATTCATGGTATTTAAAGGGGAACCGGGCCCGGTGTTTCAAATCTCGCGCAGCCAAGCCGCCCGCGGCGGCTTTCCGTGGGGGCTGCTCCTGACATATCGGTCGTTGCGTGGCGAACACGGACGGGGCGGGAAAATAGCACTCGGACCGATTCCCACGCGATAACTGTGCCAGCGCGGATTTTTTCGTGAGGATGCAAATGCCATCCAGATGAAACTGGCTGTCGTACGCACTGCCGTTTGTGTTGCACTGGTCTCAATATCGGCAGTGGACTCTGGCTTGCGGCACATCTTTCCGATAAATATGCGTTCACTTACCAATGGTTGTAGGCAAGGATATATTCATGGCAAATTTTGCCCTAAAACTCTGCTCGGCTTCACTGCTATGCATCGCACTGCTATCACAGGAACAGGGCTGGGCTGCGGACGAAATCAAGGATGACGCTGCACCTCCCCCCTCATCTGTCCCCGAGACTGGCGGTCAAGACGCTTTTAATGCCGGGCGCCTGCAAGGCAAGCTCGAAAGTGCCTTCACTTTTAACGAAGAGCTGGAACGTTTCGATATCGCGGTGAACATCGACGACAAAACCGCCGTGCTGACCGGAGCGGTGGCGACGGAGGCGCACAAAGATCTGGCCAGTGACATCGCCCGACAAATCGACGGCATAAAGATGGTCGATAATCAGCTGAACATCACGCCGGAACTTGCCGGATCCCCCACCAGCCCCACCGAGGCGGCGCTTCCGCAGGAACGGGATTTCGCCCAGTTTGCCAGGGATCTGTCCACCACCGCGGCTATCAAAGCCCGCCTGGTGGCACATGAACACGTCAATGGCATGTCCATCAAGGTCGAAACCTATCAGGGGCGGGTTACCTTGAGCGGTGAAACTGAATCCCAGGTGCAGAAAGACCTGGCGGAGTTCGTAGCGAAAAAGAACAGCGATATCGCCCATCTGGACAACCGTATCATCATCACCGGCCCCTGATCGACGCCCTGTTCGTCCCCCTGGATCACCCCTGTTCGGGCGTGTGCGCGCCCATTGATAGCTTAAATCTATTAAATCAATCCCAGTAATTTAGTTGATTATTTAATGATAACGATTATCATTTAGATAAGAGAGGTATCAACGAAGGAGCAGTACCATGAGAAAAACAGTGTCATTTGCGGTTATGCATTTTGCCGTCGCCTTCACCGTTGCCTGGGCGCTGACCGGTGACATCCTGGTAGGCGGTGCGGTCGCTCTGATCGAGCCTGCCATTAACTCCGTCGCCTATTACTGGCATGAAAAGTACTGGGTTCGCAAAGAATCGGCTGCCGCAGCCGAATCATCATCGCTGGTCGTCTGAGCTATCACCCCCCCAGTCACGGCATCAACGCCGGTTTGACCCCTGTCCGCCCGCGCATGGTAATAGTCTGCCCCCTGCATCGGTCCGGTAGAAATATTGGTTAACGGTTGAAGTAACCTTTATGATTCGACGGCCGGCTTCAGGTCGGCGGAGTGGAGCATGCTGTTTCGATGGAATTCCCGCTTCCGTGAAATCAACTCAGCCAGCTCAGGTTCCACCCGCTCCGCACCGACAACCGGGATCACCGCTCATGGAAGTGCACTGCATCGACGGATGGCGCCAACCATTTGGGGCATTCAGTCATGAAATTTTCAATCGATACATACCTTCTCCATGCCAAAGCAACCCGCCGTGCCGGCATGGTCCTCGGCGCTGCCTGCGCCCTCTGTCCAGCGGGCTCTTTCGCCCAGAATGAACCGGACGCACCTTTCGAAGAAGTGATTGTGACCGGCTCCCGTATTGCCCGGCCCAGTAACCTCGACACCAGCTCACCCGTCCAGGTATTGACCTCAAACGACATGGCCGAGCTCGGTCGGCTCAACCTCGCGGATGCGCTGCGCAATACGACCGGTAACACTGCAGGTTCGGTAGTGCCGGCTTCGGGCGGGTCCTGGCAGTCTCAGGCCACCGTTAACCTGCTGGGCGTCGGCAGTTCCCGCACGCTGGTGCTGCTGGATGGCCGGCGCCTGCCTGGCTCTCCGACCATGGGCGGCAGCGCTATCAACATCAATCAGATTCCCACGGCCATGGTCGAGAGTGTCGAGGTTCTCAAAGGGGGAGCCTCTGCCGTCTACGGGTCAGATGCCGTCGCGGGCGTCGTCAACATCAAGCTCAAGGAAGAATTCGAGGGCTTCGAGATTTCCTTCGACGTTACCGAACCGGAAGATGCGGGCGGCGAAGCGTACAACTTCTCCATCGCTACCGGGATCTCAAGTGAAAAGGGAAACATCACCTTCGGCTACGAACACCTCCAGGAAAAGCCCGTATTCGAGCGGGATCGCCCCTACACGGCCGCCTCTTTCAGTGATAGTGACGGCGACGGCGCATACGACCAGCTGGTCGGTATCAGCACCTACGGCGCAGCGATCCTCAACCCCGACACAGAGCTTTGGGAAGCCTCGCCCCAGTGCGATGAGTTGACCGCTACCGTCCCCGGATTCATCGGCGCGATTGAAACCACGCCCTCATCGGAGAATCGCTACTGTGGTTACTCCTTTGCGGACGTGGCCTCAAATCAGGCTTCCACCAATCGCGATTCATTCTTTGCCAACATGCGTTACGACCTGACCACCGACCACTCAGTATTCGTGCGGGCGCTGTTCAGTCACAATCATTCGTTTGGCCGTTTCGCACCAGCCGCAGCCGCCTGGCCCGGCGAGGACGGCGTGCCCGCCAATTCGCCCCACAACCCTTATGACGAGGCGGTACGGGGACAGTTTCGCTGGTACCAGCTGGGCAACCGGGACAGCACCGTCGACGATTACAGTCAGGATTACATTGCGGGCATCAAGGGCACTTTCGCCAGCAACTTCGATTACGAAGTCTATTACCACCACAACACCACAGATAACCGGAATGTGGGGGAATATTATTTAAGTGGTTCGGGCGTGGCCTATAACCTTGAGAACGGCATCGACTTCGGCACGCCCGAAGGCGCCGACAATATGCGAGCTTCGACACTGGCAGAAGATTTCAACCGGTTTGACCAGATATTCGGCGGTGTCGGCTTCAATCTGGGAAGCCTGCCTGCCGGCGATATCGGCCACTATGTCGGCGCGGAGAGCTTCGATATCCGTTACTCGTCCACTGTCGACGCACAGTCCGCGGCCGGTCTGATCGGTGGTTCCGCAGGCAGCAGCTCGGCGCGCGATCGCAACGTCTGGGCTGCCTTCTACGAAGTCTTGCTGCCTGTTACCCGCACCGTCGACGCCGAAGTCGCCTTGCGCTATGACGACTACTCCGACTTCGGCAGTAAATTCTCGCCACGTCTTGCATTGACCTATCGCCCTCTGGAAGATCTGATGGTGCGCGCCTCCTGGGGCAAAGGCTTCCGGGCCCCTTCACTGGAAGAACTCTCCCAGGCCACCGGCGAATCTTCAGACTTTGCAACCGACTATGTGGCCTGCGAGTCCATTGGCGTTGCAGCCACCGACTGCCCCGAAGAGCAGTACATCACTCTGCGCCAGGCCAACCCCGACCTCGATGCCGAAACGTCTACGTTCACCAATATCGGCATCGTGTATGAAACCGGCCGTTTCACCATTGCCGCTGACTATTTTGATCTGCAGATCGAAGATGCCATCCGCTTCGTACCGATTCAGGACCTCGTCATGGCGGAGCTGGTGGGCGCTCCCAATCCCGACCCGGCGCTTCTGGGCATCGATCGTGTGAGCAACGGCTTTGAACAGCCGCACTTCCGGACCAGCTCCATCAACGGTCCGGGCCTGGATGTTCGCGGTGTCTCACTGAACACTACCTGGCTGACCAGTACCGGCTTCGGTGCCTTCGACGTCAACTTTGATACCACCTATTTCATTGAGTGGAGTTCCGACAATTACGCCGGCGGCCCCATGCAGAACCACCGCGGGTTCGAACTGCAGCCGGAATATCGGGCACAGCTGACCACCAGCTGGTCGCTGGATGATCACCGGGTGACCTGGAACATGGACTACATTCCCAGCACCAGTGCGTTTGAAACACCCGCCGCAAACTATCTGGAGTCCGGAATGCTGGCCACCAACGGGCGTAACGACGCCTTTCTCACCCACAATCTGACATATACCTACGACGCGGGCAGCTGGGGGCAATACCGACTGAGCGCGCGTAACCTCACGGATGAAGACCCGGTATTGAACGTCGATGGTGAGTACGCCGCGGATTATGAATATTTATATTCCGCAGGACATGTAGGACGCGCTTTTGTCGCGGGCGCTACCTGGCAGTTTTAGGACCCGATGACGCCAGGCTCTGTACGAAAAGTGCCTGCGCTCGGTGATGCTGCGTTAAAAACAGGCTCAGAATGCTCATTTACAGCACGTAAACTCCGCTTCTTCGCCTGTTTTTGCCTTGCCTGACCTTCGCGCGACGACGTTTCGTACAGACCCGGGAGCCATCGCGGAAAATGCCGCCCCTGGCTTGTGGCATTTTCCGGATTATTTCGCCTGTCGATCTTGAGTATTGCCGGCCTGCTGTTTCGCGTGGGCGCGGATGAACTCCAGAAATTCCGCTTTCGGCATCGGCTTGGCAAAATAGAATCCCTGCAGAAAATCGCAGCCGATAGCGGTGAGAAAATCCACCTGCCCACGGGTTTCTACACCCTCGGCGATCACTTTGATATTCAGGCTTTTGGCCATTTGCACAATGACCTTGACGAGGGTGTCGGCCTGACGGCTTACGCCGAGTTCTGCGATAAAACTGCGGTCGATTTTCAGGCTCTCCACCGGATACTGACGCAGATAATTGATGGCCGAGTAGCCAGTTCCGAAATCGTCGATGGAAAACTGGAAATTTTCCGATTTAAGCGTGGAGAGATTTTCCGATTTCATGTAATTGTCAGACATCAGCAGGGATTCGGTAATCTCCAAAGTGATCAGGCGCGGCGGTATGGCCAATTGTTTGCGCAGTTTTATCAAACGGTGTGTGTAAGGCGTAGAACCGAATTCCCGGGGAGAGCGGTTGATGGAAAAGCCTATTTCATAATGCTGATCGAACAGCTCCTTGCAAAACTGCAACGCCTGTTCAGCAACCCAGGCGCCCAGTTCCAGAATCAGCCCGCTTTGTTCCGCAACCGCAATGAACTCGAAGGGCGAGATGTAGGTTCCGTCGGCTTGGCGCCAGCGGCACAAGGCTTCACAACGCGTGAACGCGTCCTCGCTGATACTGTACAACGGTTGGTAATGCACCGAAAATTCTGACCGGATCAGGCCAATGCGAATATTCCGGCTCAATTCAATATAACGATCAACCTCATTCCGCATGGACATGTTAAAGAAATAGATCGCGTTGCGGCCGACGCGTTTACTTTCATACATGGCCAGATCCGCGTGCTGGATAAGGGAGACCGGATCCGTGCCGTCCGTGGGATACACTGCAATGCCGATACTGCAAGTGACGTTGATCGTGTTAGCGCCAATCTGGACTGGTTCTGCGATCTTGGACGTAATGGCGCGGGCGCGGCTTTCAATTTCCACCGTGCCGGTTACATTTTTGAATACGGCGATGAACTCGTCTCCACTTTGACGGCACAACAGATCGTAGCCGCGCAGGCAGCTTTTAAGAACGCGTGCTATGTGCACCAGCAGCTCATCGCCTACCGCATGTCCCAGGCTGTCATTGATGTCCTTGAAATGGTCGAGGTCGATAAACAGCACGGTGAAGCCCTGAAAGCTGCGCCGGCATTCCTCGATCAACTGCCGCAGGTTTTCATCAAACTGATAGCGACTGGTGAGCTGGGTCAACGTATCCGTTGCGGCGATCATTTCGAGTTGTTTAACGTGGGACTCCCGCTGCAGGGTGAAGCGCCGGAGATAAAAGATGGCCACAGATGCCAGCAAACCAATGATGGCTGCCACCGCCCAATAGAGCATGGCAACGCCAATCACTTCAGTGGACTGGCGAGGCTCGACGGCAAGCTGCCAGCTCCCGCCCGGGACGTCTACGGGATGGACTTTGTGCTGACCATTGAATAATTTTGAATCGCCCAGGATATGCCCGAAGGCCAGACTGTTCCGCTCGACGTTACGCAACGCCACCTGGTAACGGCGTTGCATCTCGTCCAGCCCGGCTTCTGCAAACAGTCTGTCCACGTCAATCACCAGTGAGACCAGCCCCCACAGCTGCCCGTCCATGGTGCGGGTAGGAAGCCGTGCCACCAGCCGGCGTTTTGCGCCCTGCACAAGATCAATCGGGCCGACCAGGACAATCTCATGGCTCTTTATTGCACGGGCCACGGCCGGCCACTCTTCTTTAACGTCCCGATGATTCAGCCCCAGTGCTTTTTCATTGCCCGCCAGCGGGTATATGGCCCGGATGACCAGGTCCGGCGCGATGGCGACGTGGGTGATATCAAGATGATCTTTCAACAACCGGGCGGCCACGACATCCAGTTCGGCCTGCTCCAGATTGCCAAGAACGGAAATCTGCGCTTCCAGCCCGTATCCCACCGCCAGATTCTCATCAAGACGCCCTTCCAGCCGGGTAATGAACGCGCGGGCCCAGTAATCCGCCTTCAAGGTGTCTTCACGATTGGCGATACCGACAAGATATTGAACAAGTGGTGCAAACAGAATCATGAGCACCAGGAAAAACAGCGCGGCCACGACGGACGACCGTCGATACCAGATCACGGAAGGTGACGGACTGTCGGCCATTGTTCGGGATGGATCCATCGCGGTTCCAGATGTCGGATCACGAGTTAAAGGTTTGTAAAGCATAGATGCGATCAGTGATCGCCGCCATTCGACCGGCGTCCGCGGGACCTTGTCATGCGCCCCTTGAGTCCT
>CAZJKJ010000023.1:0-21130 GCA_964546435.1 uncultured Cellvibrionaceae bacterium | reverse complement strand
CTGAAGGGGTGTGTCGGGGCCAGGCACGAGGGCGGGCGCCACGATTGGCGCCCGGGTCTTCAGGCGGTGGTGTTCGCCGTGAGGCGGGTGCGGTTGTGGGGGCGGTGGTAATCGATTTGCGGGCCCACCGGCACTACCCGGTTGGGGTTGATCATATGGTGACTGTAATAGTAATGGCGCTTGATGTGATCGAAGTGCACCGTGTCCGCGATGTGGGGCCACTGGAACAATTCGCGGGTGTAGTTCGACAGGTTGGGGAAATCCTCCAGACGTTGCCGATTGCACTTGAAGTGACCGTGATAGACGGCATCGAAACGGATCAGCGTCGTGAACAGTCGCCAGTCTGCTTCGGTAATCTGCGAGCCGGCCAGATAGCGCTGCCGCGACAGCAGTTCCTCCACCCGGTCCAGTGCGTCGAACAGTTGCTTGTACGCGTCTTCGTATGCGCTCTGGCGGGTTGCGAATCCGCAGCGGTAGACCCCGTTGTTGATGTTCTGGTAGACCGCGTTGTTGATTTCTTCAATCGCTGCCTGCAAAGGCTCGGGATAAAAGTCGTCATGATTACCGGTCAGGTGGTTGAACGCCGAATTGAGCATCCTGATGATTTCAGACGATTCGTTGTTCACGATGCGTTGCTGCCGGGTATCCCACAGCACCGGCACCGTCACTCGCCCGGAATAGGTGTTGTTGTGCAAAGTGTATAACTGGTGCAGATGTTTGAAGTTGTGGAGGTGGTCGCCGGAGCTGCCTTCTTCTTCCTTGAAGCTCCACCCTTTTGCCAGCATCAGCGGGCTGACCACCGAAACGCTGATGTGATCTTCCAGCTGCTTCAGTTTGCGGAAAATGAGCGCCCGGTGCGCCCAGGGGCAGGCATAGGAAACATACAGGTGGTAGCGCCCGGATTCGGCGTTGAACCCGCCGTCACCCGAGGGGCCGGGGGAACCATCCGCCGTGATCCAGTTGCGCAAACGAGCCGCTTCGCGTTTGAATTCGCCGCCGTGCGCCTCGGTGTCGTACCAACTGTCCTGCCATTTGCCATCAATCAGTAAACCCATGATCTGCTCCGGTTACCTGGAAGCTGTTTCATAGCTGCTGCGCTCGCCGATACTGCGTTAGTGATGAAACAGCTTCTCCTGTATGAAAACCTGGAGCCTGATCGCTCCAGCCGCCTAGGGTTTGCGCGCGCGCGGCTTGCTTTTTTTCGGTGCGGGAGACTCCGACTCCAGCAAGCTGATCTGCAACGGCTTCTGGCAGACCCTTGCCTTGTGCAATATTTTCAGTACTTCGGGTGGCATTCCGGTCGGCAGCTGAACCGTGGAATGATCGTCATTGATTTTGATGTAGCCGATGTACTGGCTGTCGATATCCGCCTCGTTGGCTATCGCACCCACGATTTCACCGGGCTTCACACCGTCTGCCCGCCCTACTTCAAGCCGATACGTATCCATCGGCACGTCGGACTCGACGCGGGCACGCTTGCGCACCCTGGGCTCTTCGCCGCCCGCCGCTTCGGTTCGTTCACGAGCAGGCCGCTCCCGGACGGGACGCTCGCGGTCCCTGGGTGGACGTTCGCGATCTCCGGCGGGACGCTCCCGGTCACGGCGACCGGTGTGCTCACGTTCTTCCCTTCTACCGGGCTTTTCCGCCGGTCTGTCCTTCAACAGCAACGGCTGCTCGCCCTGGGCCATAACCGCCAGTGCCGCCGCGATCATCATCGGATCTGTGTCCGTTTCCTGTTGGAAATCCTGCACCAACTGTTGGTACAGCATCAGGTCCTGACTGGCCAGGGTTTCGCTGAGTTTGCGCTTGAACTTCTGCACACGTTGCTCGTTGATGTCCGCCGTTGACGGCAGGGTCATCGCTTCTATCTGCTGCCCGGTAGCACGCTCGATCGCCCGCAGCATCCGGATTTCGCGCTGGGCCACAAAGAGTATGGCTTCACCCGAACGGCCCGCCCGCCCGGTTCGCCCGATGCGGTGTACATAGGCTTCCGAATCATAGGGGATGTCATAGTTGAAGACGTGGCTGATCCGCTCCACATCCAGTCCCCGCGCCGCCACATCGGTAGCGACCAGAAGATCAACCTGTCCGTTCTTGAGCTTCTCCACCGTGCGCTCACGCAATACCTGGGAGATGTCGCCGTTGAGCGCCGCGGCGCTGTACCCTCTGGCTTCGAGCTTCTCGGCCAACTCCACCGTGGCCGTCTTGGTGCGCACAAAGATGATCATGGCATCAAACGGTTCCACTTCCAGAATCCGGGTCAAAGCATCCAGCTTGTGGAGACCGTTGACCGCCCAGTATCGCTGGCGAATGGTTTTGGCGGCCGTGGTTTTTACATCGATCTTCACGTGTTGCGGATTGACCAGATAGGTATTGGCAACTTTGGCGATCGGTTTGGGCATGGTGGCCGAGAACAGCGCGATCTGTCGGTCCGCCGGTGCCTGGGCGAGAATCCACTCGACATCATCAATAAAGCCCATGCGCAGCATTTCGTCCGCTTCGTCCAGAACAAAATGGCGGATGCTGTCGAGCTTCAGGGTTCCTTTGCGCATGTGGTCCATCACCCGGCCAGGGGTTCCGACCACGACATGGACGCCGCGCTTGAGTGCTTTGATCTGAGCCGGGTACGCCTGACCGCCGTAGATCGGCAGAATGTGAAATCCCGGCATGAATTGCGCGTAGGTCTGGAATGCCTCGGCGACCTGGATGGCCAGTTCCCGAGTGGGTGCAAGCACCAGAATTTGCGGCGATTTTCCCTTGAGATCCAGCTGCTGCAACAGTGGCAGCGCAAATGCGGCGGTTTTACCTGTTCCCGTCTGAGCTTGTCCAAGGACGTCCCGACCCGCCAGCAGGGGCGGAATACTTTGCGCCTGGATGGGTGAAGGGGTTTCATAGCCGACGACAGACAATGCTCGCAGCAAAGCCTCGCTCAAGCCAAGCTCAGCGAAAGAAGGTAGGGGTTGACTCATATAAAGATCCTGCTGTGTTCGAATACGGCGCTGCGCGGCAATCTTGCATCACCGGGTCGAGCCAAAAGGGGCGCGATTATACCCGCTCAGCCGGCGTCGCGCCCGTGTTTTGTCGCCCGACTCGCGACGATCCAGAGCGGTTTAGAGGTAAGTGCTTGATCGGATGTCTTCTAATCGAAAGAAACAGCGACCGGGACCCGTGATTCTGCCGACGGGAACGGCGGGAAAGCAGACAGAAGAGCGCTGAAAAGGCGAAAAAAAAGGCGGGGCAAAGCCCGCCTCAATAATCGGAGTAAAACTCCAAGGTGAAACTGCGTTCCCTCCGGCATCCCTTCCCGACCAGTCTGGTCAACCTTGCGGGCGGAACAGCTTCACCATGGTCAATGCACAGTCATCGACAGACGGAACCCGGCGAATCAAACTGCATGGAAGCACCTTATAGTCATTTCGAATTCATGTCAACGAACGCAACAGGCCTTTTTGCGGGATTTATCACACTTCGAGCAAAAGCCGGTCGACAAGGCGCGAAATGCACAATTTTGTCACTTGACGGGCCGACCACCGGTGGACACCGCCGGTTTGGAGCCGTTGAGGTTCTCCAGCCTGCCCTCATGTTCAAAATCGATCATCTCCAGTTCGTCCTTGAGTTTTACCTTCCCGGAAATCCTGTAGCGCGCACCCTCGGGCTCCTGTATCAGCGCCAGGATGGCGGGCAGGTATGCGCCGTAAGGCAGCTCCACCGGCACGCGCACCCGGCGGGTCCCGGCCGCCGGAAACGTCTCGCGCTGCGCGATTCGCCCCCGCAGCGGTTCCAGCTGGTTCAGCTGCAACTGATAAAAAATCACATCCACCGTGAGAGGTTCGGGGTTGGGGTTCTCCACTTTCAACACCAGCAGCACCTTGGCACCGCTCAAACCCACGGATGCCAACCCCAGGTCCATCACCTCGACTTTGGGGGCGATGCGTTGCCCGGATTGAGGCGAAGCCGAAGGCGGCACCGGTTTCGAACCCTGCTGTACCGGGGTCGCGCCTTGGGCGGGCAGCGGATTCACCAGCGCCCCCAACAGTCCCAGCAGCGCAATCACCATGGTCTGATGTTTTCTATTCATGTCAGTTCACCCGGCGACAAGATGATGAAGTACCGGCACGCAACCCTGCCCTGTTCGCTCACCAACCGCATTGCAGCGCCGCATTTTCCTTTTCCAGCCAGGTCATCAAGGGCGCGTAGTATTCAATCAGTGCGGATGCGTCCATTTCCCGCGTCCCGATGGATTCTTCCAGAATGTCCTGCCAGGGTTTGCTGGCGCCAGCTGCCAGCAGTTTCTGCAGCTTTTCACCCGCCGCCTTGCTGTTATAGATGGAGCATTCATGCAAAGGCCCGTCAAAGCCGGCCGCATCGCACAGTGCCTTGTGGAACTGAAACTGGAGGATATGGGCGAGGAAATAGCGCGTGTAGGGCACATTTGCGGGGATGTGGTATTTGGCACCCGGATCGAAGTCGGCTTCGGTGCGTTCAACCGGCGCGCGGATGCCCTGGTATTCAGTCCGCAACGCCCACCAGGCCTTGTTGTAATCCTCCGGTTTGATTTCGCCGGAAAATACCCGCCAGCGCCACTGGTCTATCAGCTTTCCAAATGGCAGGAAGGCGATTTTGTCGAGCGCGGATTTCATCTGGTGGTTGATCACGGCCTCGTCGCTGGTTGCGACCGTGTCGATCAGGCCGATCTCCTTCAGGTAGGCGGGCGTAATGGACAGCGAAATGGTATCGCCGATGGCTTCATGGAAGCCGTCATGGGCGCCACTTTGAAACAGTATCGGCTGGTGGTTGTAGGCGAGATCGTAGTAAATATGCCCCAGTTCGTGATGAATGGTTTCAAATTCCTCTTCCGTGGGTTCGATGCACTGTTTGATCCGCACATCTTCCCCGCCGTCCATGGACCAGGCACTGGCGTGACAGACGACTTCCCGGTCTCGCGGTTTTGTCAGCATGGATTTCTCCCAGAAGCTGTCCGGCAATTCCCGTAAACCCAGGGACACAAAAAACTGTTCGCCGATCCGGGTGATGGCCACGGCGTCTTTTTTCTGGGTAACCAGCGCCGCGGAGATGTCCAGATCGCCCACGCCGGGATAGGGCTGGGTCAGATCGTATATCTTGCCCCACTGCTGACTCCACATATTGCCCAGCAGATGTGCCGGGATCGGTTGATCCAGGGGCACCCTCTCCTTGCCGTAATGTTCGGACAGATCGGCGCGAACGCGACAGTGCAAGGCGTTGTACAGCGGTTTGACCTGTCCCCAGAGACGTTCGACTTCCGCTTCAAATTCCGGTGCCGGCATGTCGTATCCGGATTTCCAGGAGTCGGCCAGACTGGTCAGCCCATAGGCCTGGGCGCCGGCGTTGGCAATCTCCACAAAGCGTTCGTATTGGTCACGATAGTTTGGCGACACGCTGCGCCAGCCGATCCAGGCGTCCAGCTGCTCCGCGTAATCGCGACTGTGGGTGAGCACATCGGATAACTCATTCAGTGTCCGGCAGGATTCCTTGCCATCCGTCTGTTTGCAGTATTTTCCCGCGCCATAGATGCCTTCCATTTCCGTTCCCAGGCGCGCCAGTTCCGCCCGCTCTTGTGGAGAATCCGGCGGCAGGGCGGTTTTGCCAAGGGTGAGATTGTCGTAGGCCTTGCGCTGTTCCGGGGTCATTTCCGCATCTTTATACGGGCGCGCCTCTGCCAGCATCTCTTTTTCCAGCGCCATCAACCGTTCGTTCGCCTTGCTCGCCAGCAGTCCGGAATCCTCGTTGATATAAGTCATGTAAACCCAGTTGGCGGCACTGTATTCACGCATGGCTTCGAGATAACGCTGATTGACGCTGTCGATAAATTCCGCCACCGACTGCTGCGAGGTTTGCGCGTTCGGGGTCGTCTGGCAGGCACTGAGCAACAAGGCTGCGGAGGTGCAGGCGAGAAGCGAAGCCGGTAATTCGCGAATCCGAAACGGTAGGTGCATGGGAATTTTCCTTAGAGTCGAGTTTGATTTTTTTGGCAGAACGCTGACCGCAGACAGGGCACCTACTTCACACCCCGCATGCCTTTTTTCAGCAGTGGCGCCACCACCAGCATGAACAGCCCGAAGCCGATGCCGGACCACATGAGCAACTCAAACAGGGCGGTGTAATTGCCTAGCACCTCCTGGGCCGAACGGTCCGCCACCGGCGTATCCAGGGCGGCGAGTTTGGACAGCCGGGTCGCCACGGTTTCCGACAGGGCCGTCGCCACAAACCATGTGCCCATACTGATGCTGACCACCCGGGCAATCGACAGCTTGGTCACCGCCGATAAGCCGATGGGCGACAGGAACAGCTCCCCGGTACTGTGGAGCAGATAAGCGAGCACCAGCCAGATGGCGGCGACCTTGCCATCGGCATCCGGATATTGTGCGCCGATCACCAGCATGGCGAACCCCAAACCGGCCTGCATGATACCCAGCGCAAACTTGACCGGTGTGGAGGGGTTGAGACGGCGCTTCTCCAGCCACGGCCACAGCAGTGCAAACGGAATGGCCAGCAGCATGATGAAGCCCGCATTCAGGGCCGCGAACTGACTCGCCACAAATGAAAAGCCGCCGACCTCCCGATCGACGACGCGATCGGCAAACAATGTCATCGACCCGGCAGACTGCTCGAACAGCGACCAGAACACAATCGCCGACACGATCAGTGTCATGAGCACCAGTGTCCGCGAAAATTCCTCCGAGTGATGATAGCGATAGCCATACCCGAGAAAGCCCAGCAGGACGAGCAGCGCAATATAGATACTCGCTTCGGTGACCGCTGGCGACGCGTGGATCACGTCATTTTGCAAAAACACGCTGGCAGTGCCGATGGCAATCGTCACCAGCGCGAAAACGATCACCGGCCTGCGCCCCTGGGTCTGGTGATACAGCATGGAGAACGCAAGAATGCCGACGATACCCGCCACCAGAAAAATATTCTGGGTGATATGAACAACGGGTTCGCTTTGAACAAGAAACCAGGTGACCACAAGCGCCGGCAGCACCGCCAGATAAATAATCCATTCCCGCGATAACGGGCCGAAAAAGGGTTGCCGGAGCTGGTCCGGATGGGGCGGGTCCGCATATCCGAGCAGGTACTTCTGCCCCCACAGGAAGGTGAACAGCCCCGCGATCATGCCGATGCCGGCCAGACCGAAACCGTACTTCCAGCCGTAGGTCTCACCCAGATAGCCGCACACCAGGGTCGCAATGAACGAGCCGACATTGATTCCCATGTAAAAAATGGTAAAACCGGAATCACGGCGCGGATCGTTATCGGGATAAAGCTTGCCCACAATGACGGAGATATTGGGCTTCAGAAAGCCCACCCCCACCACAATAAATGAGAGCGCCAGAAAGAATACGTTCAGGGCGGCCGTATCCCGGTAGGTGATTGCCTCGGTCAGTGCCGTTCCGGCGGCGATGACCCGACCATCCTGCAAGGCCAGGTCATCAGACAAAATGGCGCCGATCCCGTAAAACCGCGCCTGCTCGCCCTCCACTGCCATCAGCAGATGTCCGATCGTCAACAGGATTGCCCCGATCACCACGGCTTTGCGGGTACCGAGATACCGGTCCGCCAGCAGTCCGCCGATCACCGGCAAGGCATAGACGAGGCCGGCGTAGGAGCCCAGTACATCGAGACCGTCACTATCGTTGAACAGATGGTATTTGGTGAGATACAGCAACAACAGATACTTCATGCCGTAAAAGGAGAAGCGCTCCCACATCTCCGTGGCAAAGCAGACATACAAGCCTTTCGGATGCCCCCACAGCTCATCGGGTCTGCCTGGAATTCTGGAAACGCCCTGCTGGTCGATCTCGGAATCGTCGGTCATGTGGCCGCTCTTGTGTAACTGACAGTGTTCTGATTATCGCGACATCGCGTTATAAAGAAAGCGGAATTTGGAGGTTTTGTCACAGTCGTTATAATTTTCTTGAATTAGCCTTCTATGGCCTTGCTGATTTACCCGTCTGGTATGCAAGGAACTGGCAACCATAATAATCAACAAGATCGGTCTGACGCGACGACGGGTCCGCTCCAGCATCACTGGACGGGCATGCGGTGGAACCCAATCCAGGTAGACAACATGTTTTTACGCTCACTCACAGTTCTGGTTTGCTGTCTGCTGATAGCCTGCGGCGGAGTGGAGATACCCGACCCGGAAGAAGACGTACTGCCATCGGCGGCCATCGCGCTGAAGCGCCTGGGGCATGCGACCTTTGAATTCGAGGCAGTCAACCGGGCATCCTCTATCAGCTTCCATTGGGACATGGGGGACGGGAAGATGCTCGCCGGCCCGGAAATCCGTCACAGCTATTCGACCACGGGGGAATTTGAAGTCACCCTGACCTTGAGCAATCAGGTCGGCGAGACCGACTCCGTCAGCACCACCGTCCACGTCCGCAACACCCCGCCGGTAGCAACGATTTCCGCGCGGACCGAAAGTTTGCGGGTTCTGCTGAATGCCGCGGAAAGCTTTGATGTGGACGACAACATCGCACTGTATGAATGGCACATCAACGGCAAAGACTATGAAGGCACAGAGGTCAGCCTGACTCTGGATGCGCCGGGCACCCTGGATATTTCCCTGACGGTTGTCGACAGTTTTGGCGAGGCCAGTACCCCGCTCACCCAGATCATGGAGGTGACCGGTGCCGACAACACAACGCCTGAAGCCATCATTGATACCCTGGTTTACCGCAATTATCTGCGCTTGCTGGGCGCGAACAGCAAAGACGCCGACGGCGACACCCTTACCTATCAATGGTCGCTGAGCGACGGCACGACCTATTCGGGGGACAATATCGTTCACTCGTTCACGGATGTGGGGGAATATGACATCACTTTGAGGGCATTTGACGGGGAAGTCTGGTCCGAAGCCCAGGCGCAGGTGTCCATCGAAGAGATGGACGATGTCACCAAGCCCTATCGTGTGCATCTGTTCGAGGCGTCGCTCGACCTGCTGCGACGCTGCGGCTACTGCCACCGCAACCGCGAACCCCTGCTCAGCGAGTACAGCGATATTGATCTCGTTGATGCGGAGTTATCTGCATTGGTGCTGAACCGTTCGCCCATGCATGTCTACAGCTTTCCCTCTGAACAGAATGGCCGGCGCCACCAGGGTGCTATCGGCGGGCGGGAAATCGATGCGGGCGACATGATTCGCGAACACCTCGAGCTCTGGCACACCATCGTCAATGGCATGGCGGAATACTACCGGCTGGAAACCCTCTGATTACCCTCAATAAAATCGCACCGCCGCTTGGCGGCGGCTTCCGGATTCACGCGTTCGCACCCGTTTGACCTGCCGTCTGGCCTCCTGCATACTTCCGCCTCCCAATCTCCCGCTGATCGGCATGCGCGGTTTTGCGCACGGTTGTCGTTGACCACGCCGTTAATCAGAGCGCACTAATAACCAGGCAAATGGAACCGTCATGATTCGGCATTCGCTGACTTTTTTTGCGCTCACCGGGCGTGCTCTTCTGCTGTCCCTGTTCGTGATAGCGGCGGCCAGTGCGACTGAACGCCCGGCCGCAGCCGGCGCCGATACCGACGCGCAAACCGAGACCCCATCCAAAGCCAATACACAATCCAGTACGCTCTCCAATACAAGGGCTGACACAAGAACCAAAGACAAAGACAAAGACAAAACCGGCGCGGATACCGCTGACCTGTTCCCCAAGACGGAACTGACCACCTTTCTCAACCCGGTCGACATCGAAACAATTGGCGCAGTCGCCTTTACACGGTGTCGGGTGAGCGACCGCCAGCAGATCAATTATCTGCATGCGGAATGCGGTTTTGTGGAGGTGCCGGAAGACTATGCGGCGCCCGCTGGCAAAACCATCCGGATTTTTGTCCTGCGGCTGCGGTCCTCAGCGAAAAAACCGGCGCTTACGCCGCTGCTTGCTATCGACGGCGGACCGGGTTCTGGCGCCAGCGACACCCTGCTGTTCGGTTCGAAAAAATTCCTCGACAAGATTCGTCTGCAGCGGGACGTGTTCCTTGTCGATCAGCGAGGCACCGGTAAATCCAACGCCCTGCGTTGCCCCGAGCTGCCCGACGGCATGGACCGCAGCGACCCGGAAACGATCGCCGCCATTGCAGAATCCTGCCTGGAGAGTTTTACCAGCGACCCCCGCCTGTATACCACCAGTGTCGCCGTGCGCGACTACGATCGGGTGCGGCAGGCGCTGGGGCTGGACCAGTGGGATATCTACGGCATTTCCTATGGCACCCGCGTCGCTCTGCATTACACCCGGCGCTTCCCGGACGCGGTCCACACTCTGGTGCTGGACGGTGTTATCCATCCCGAGCTGAACCTGGGCATTGATGTCGCACTGGAAAGCGAACGGGCCTTGCAGCAGATGCTGACGCGGTGTCGCAACAGCGAAGACTGCGTGAAGGCATATCCGGAGCTGGAGCAGGGTATAGAAAAATTGCTGACTACCCTGAAGCCGGGAATCACCAGGACCGTGGAAAACTTCTCCACCGGCCGGGAAGAAACCTTCACGCTGACCCGACAGCAGCTGGTGGGCCTGATCCGCCTCTCCCTCTACTCCCCCGTGAGCGCCACCATTTTGCCGCTGGTGCTGCACGAAGCCTATGCCAACGCCAACTTCGGTCCCCTGGTCCGACGCGCCATTCAGATGGAGCGCGCCACCGAGGCGATCAGTGCCGGCATGCACGCCAGCGTGGTCTGTACCGAGGATGTGGCGTTTACCAGGACGGAACAGGTCGATTACGCCGCGCTGGAACGTTCCTATATGGGTAAGGAGTTTTTCGAGACCCTGCGCCGGCTCTGCCAGAGCTGGCCAGACGGGGTGCGTGACGAGGATCTCAAGCAGCCGCTGCGCAGCAGCACCCCGACCCTGCTGCTGTCCGGCTCGAGCGATCCCATTACGCCGCCGGCCTATGCAGAGCAGGTCGCGGCACATCTGGACGAGCACCAGCATATCGTCGTGAAGGATTTCGGTCACGGCGTTGCCACGGTTGGCTGCATGCCCACCCTGATCGGCCGGTTTCTGGAAAAGCCCGAAGAGCTGCCTCTGGATCTGGCCTGTCTCGACAAGCTCAAACCCGACCCCTTCTTCATCGATTTCAACGGCCCATCACCCTGAGGAAGCCCGGTTCCGATGATTGTTGCACATAGCCTGAGCAAGTCTTTCACCAAGAAGGGTTCCCAGCGAACCGAAAAGATCAGGGCCATCAGTGATGTTTCTTTCTGCGCGGAAGATGCGCAGATCACTGGCTTGCTGGGCCCGAACGGCGCCGGCAAATCTACCACCCTGCGCATCCTCGCGACCCTGCTCAAACCCGACCAGGGCTACGCCACCTATGACGGCCTGGACATTCGCACCCACGCGCTGGATATCCGGCGACAGATGGGGTTTCTGCCTCACAACGCCGGCATTTATCCCAAGCTGACGGCCCGGGAAAACATCGAGTATTTTGCCCGGCTCTGCGGCGTCGAAGGGCCGGATGTGCGGCGCTGGATCGATCAGCTGATCGACATGCTCGATATGGGCGATTTTATCGAGCGGCGCGCCGATGGCTTTTCCCAGGGACAGCGGACCAAAGTGGCGCTGGCCCGGGCCATGGTCCACAAACCCAAGACCCTCCTGCTCGATGAGCCGACTAATGGCCTGGATGTCATGGCAACCCGCAACCTGCGCAAGATCATCCGGCGGCTGCGCGAACAGGGCCACTGCATTGTTTTTTCCAGCCACATCATGCAAGAGGTGGGCGCCCTGTGTGACCGCATCGCCATCATCTCGGACGGCGCCATCGTGCTGACCGATACCCTCGCAGGCATTCAGGCGAAAACCGGCCAGCAGGATCTTGAAGATGCGTTTGTGATCGCCATCGGCGAGTCGCTGGAGGACGAGGCATGAACCGGTTTTTTTCCATCATCAGCATCGTGGCCATCAAGGAGATCCGGGAGAACCTGCGGGACAAGCGGGCGCTGTTCTTTGCCTTCATCTATGGGCCGCTCCTGATGCCCGCGCTCATGCTGGGGCCTGCCTTTGTGGCCGCCAAGTCCAATTACGTCGATTACGAAGTGGAAAAAACCATTCACGTCGTCGGTGCGGAATATGCGCCCAATCTGATCCAGCGTCTGCGTGAAAACAATCTGGACGCCGTGGCGGTGCCTCCGGACTTCAGAAAGGCGTTGCAGGAAGAGACCATCGATCTGGTACTGGAGATACCCGAGAACTATGAGGAGCGTCTGCGTGAAGGTCGGCGTGCCCCCTTGACCCTGTATTTCAATGCGTTGAGCAGTCCGTCCAAAAATACCCTGCAACAGACGCGCTCGGCACTTTACGGTTACAGCAATTACCTCGGCTACCTGCGCTTGAGTGCGCGCGGGCAGGAACCGGATCTGGCCAATGCCCTGAGCATCATCGAGCAGGATATTTCCAGTGAAAAGTTCGGCGACAAATTCTTCAGCGGCATGCTGTATTTCTTGCTGGTTTTCAACATGGTGATGGGGGGTTTCTATCTGGCGGTCGACAGCACCGCAGGGGAACGTGAACGCAACAGCCTGGAAACCCTATTGAGTCTGCCGGCCCGGCGCGAGGCGTTTGTCTTCGGCAAGTACCTCGCCATCCTCACCTTTGTAGCTCTATCGAGCCTCGCGACTTTCGCCACGGTGTTTCTGATGCTGGAGCTGCTGCCCCTGGATAAATTGCCGTTGTTTGCGGGCATGACCACGTACAACCTGCTTTGCGGTTTTGCCATCATTCTGCCCAGTGCGTTCTTCAGTGCAGCCGTGCTGGTGACGGCGGCGGCGTTTACCAAAAGCGTGAAGGAAGCGCAGACATTTCTGGGAATCCTGTTTCTGTTGCCCATGGCGCCTTTCGGCATTTCCCAGATCACCAATGTGCCGCTGGAATACTGGACGCTCTGCATCCCGTTCCTGGCACAGCATCAATTGATTGAGGCGGTATTTCTGGGGGAGACCATCCACTTTGCGCAGGTGGCAGTATCGGTGCTCGCCATCATTGTCTGTGCTTTTTTACTGCTCACTCTGGCGAGCGCGTTCTATCGCAGCGAACGCATTCTGGGACATTCGTGACGCGGCGCTCAGGCAACCCGCGTCATCCCGCCCGTTTTACCCCACCAGCACGACGCCGAAGAGCACCAGCACTTCGGCCACTTCAATGAGCGCGCCAACGCAATCGCCGGTATAACCGCCGATGCGGACGTTCCAGAAGGAACGCCAGTAGGCGTACCACAACACCAGTGCACAGGCGATCAGCAGGCATAGCCATATGCCGTAAACAAGGAAAGTCAGAAACCCGAAACCCAGGGTCATCAGCGCAATGGCGAATCCGAACGGTTGCAGATTGACTTCCTGGGCGAGGCCGGTCAGGCGCGCATAGGGGGTGTTGTACATGTAATGCACCGCCAGCAACCGGCTCAATACCGCCGCGACAATCATGCCTGTGTAACCGCTGCTGCCGGATTCCACCAGAGCCGCAATCAGGCCGACCTTCAGTAACAGCAACAGCACCAGGCAGGCCGCCGCCATCGCCCCCAGCTGGGGTTCCTTGAAGATCTCCAGCACCCGCGCCGTATCCTTGTGATGGGAGGCAAAGGCGGCATCAATGGAATCCGCAAATCCGTCCAGGTGCAGGCCGCCAGTCAATACCACCCACAGAACCAGCAGCACCACGGCCTGCAAAAATGACGACAGATTATCCGGCAACAGGTGCGCGAACCCGGCCAGCAACAATCCCAGCAGCAGGCCGACAGCGGGGTACCAGAGCACCGCCAGAGTCCGCAAGGTGGGCGTGTATTCCCGGGGCTGGTAGCGGGCGGGGATCGGTATTCGCGACAGAAAAGAGACGGCGACCAGAAAGGGCGATGGGTTATTCATGGAGACGTGAATCCCTGAGCATATTGTGAGCGATCAGTGTTTTGTGCAGATCATTGCCAGCGTGCCACACCGCCAGCCGGGTCAGGCAGGCGTGGGGAACGTCCCAGCGGCCCGCGTGCGCCAGCGGCATGTCCAGCCACAACGCCAGAAGCACCCGGATAACCCCGCCGTGAGTGACAGCCAGCACACTCTGACCCCGGTGATCCCGCAAAAGTGCAGTCAGACTTTCATTGACGCGCTCTGCCAGCGCCTGGAGAGTTTCGCCGTTGGGTGGTCCCTGTTCCAGGGGATTGGCGTGGAAGGCACGCAGCCGCTGTTCGTCGCGTTGCCACACGTCCGCCACCCGCTTGCCTTCCCAGTCACCAAAATGCAGTTCGCGCAAGCGGGCATCTACCCGCAGCGGCTTGCCCAGTTCACCGGCAAGCGTGCCGGCAAAGTCGCGGCAACGCCGGGCCGGTGAACTCAGGATCGCATCCCACCCGGCGCCGGCCCGCTGACAGGCGCTGCGCATCTGGGCCAGGCCACGGGGTGTTAATTCGCAATCGGTGGCACCACGAAAGATATCCGCCCCGGCACATTCACCGTGCCGCAGCAGCGTAAGGTGCGTCTGAACGGCGGACATCATCCGGACTGACTGACCCCCGCGCCGCTGAAAGTCACCATTTCACTGTGCAACGACAGGGCCGCCTGAACAATGCGAGCCGCCAGCGCCGCCCCTGAACCCTCGCCGAGCCGCATCTGCAGGTTCAGCAAGGGTCTGGCCTGGAGGACTTCGAGTGCCGCCCGGTGGGCGGGCTCTGCCGACATGTGACCGAACATCAGCCAGGCACTCACGGACGGATTGATCTGCACTGCGGCCAGAGCAGCGGCGGTGCAGATAAAGCCGTCAACCATGACCGGCATGCCGCGCTGGGCACTGGCGATATAGCTGCCTGCCAGCGCCACCGTCTCGAAACCGCCGAGACGCCGCAGCGCTTCCAGGGCTCGGGCGGCAGGCGCGGATGGCAGCGCGGCCGAGTGGCGTTCCAGCGCGACGGCCACCAGCTCCACCTTGCGGGCCAGGGTCTGCGCCTTGACGCCGGTTCCGGGCCCGACGGTTTCACTGGCTGAGAGATGCAGCAGGGCCGCATACAGGGCGGACGCCGAAGTCGTGTTGCCGATCCCCATTTCGCCGCCGATAAACAGCGCCGCGTCGAGGGCTTCCACGGTGTCCCGCCCCGCCTGTAGCGCCTGTTGCAACTGCCGGGACGTCATGGCGCAGGTCGCGCTCAAATCGTCGGTCTGAGGGGCGATGACCCGGTCGATGATCCCCGGCGCGGGCACAACCGGTGCCACCGTCCCCAGATTGATCAGCGCAAAATCGGCCTGCAACTGCCGGCTCAATACATTGATGGCGCCGCCGCCTGCGGCAAAATTGTTCACCATCTGCGCGGTGACGGCCTGCGGAAACGCCGACACGCCCCGGGCGGCGATACCGTGATCGGCGGCAAAAATGCGGATGGCGATGCGGTCGCAGACGGGTCGGTCGCGACCTTGCCAACCTGCAAAGTCAATGGCGATCTCTTCGAGTCGCCCCAGGGACCCTTCCGGTTTGGTGAGCTGCCCCTGATGGGTCAACGCCTGTCGACGGGCGCTGTGGTCAATCGGGTGCACCGGATCACGTAACCAGTTCAGTTCACACGGCCAGCCGTGCTCTGAGTTGACCATCAGGATTTCAACGCCAGTGGCAGACCGGCGACAACGAGGGTGACGCGATCACACAATTGCGCCAGTTTTTGATGCAACCAGCCACTTTCATCGACAAAGCGCCGACTGACTTCCCCAAGAGGAATAATCCCGGAGCCGACCTCGTTGCTGACCATCACAATATCCGCGTCACTCTGACCGATGACATCCAGCAGCTTCTGACGCTCGGATTCAAAACAATTGAAGTGCAGGCAGTTGCTGATCCAGAGCGTCAGGCAGTCCACCAGCAGGACGTTGGCTGCGTTGTCGAGTTTTTTCAGCGCATCGGCCAGACAGATCGGTTCTTCGATCAGTTGCCATTCATTGCCGCGATGGCGGCGGTGGTGCGCGATGCGCTGCTCCATTTCAAGATCACCTGCCACGCCCGTGGCCACATAGAACGGTTGCTTGTTCTGCGCGAGAACCTGTATTTCCGCCCAACGGCTTTTACCGCTGCGGGCACCGCCCAGCACCAGATGTTTCATGTCATGAACTCCTGTGTCCTGTGGTCATTGCTGTGTCAGGCTCTGTACGAAAAGTGCCTGCGCTCGGTGATGCTGCGTTAAAAACAGGCTCAGAATGCTCATTTACAGCACGTAAACTCCGCTTCTTCGCCTGCTTTTGCCTTGCCTGACCTTCGCTCGACGACTTTTTGTACAGACCTTAAACTTTAATGCGAAAACGTCTCGCACGTTTGATTGTGAAAAAGGTACCGCAGCTTATAGGAGAGCGAAGAGCATTTTCAAACTCAACAGAATCAACAGCAACGCAAACACTTTCTTGATCAGGCTGACCGGCAGCCGGTGCGCGGCCGCAACCCCCAGAGGCGCGGTGCTGATACTCATCAAGGAAATGGCGATCACTGCCGGTACATAGACAAATCCCAGCGTCTGCGACCCGGCCGGGCCGGCATTCCAGCCCGCCATGATAAACCCCGCCGTACCGGCCAGGGACAGGGGCAGGCCCAGCGCCGCCGAGGTGCCGATGGCTTTGCGCGTGTCGACGTTCTGCCAGATCAGAAAGGGTACCGTCAGAGAGCCGCCCCCAATCGACACCAGCGCTGACACGGCCCCAATGGCACTTCCCGCCGCAAACAATCCCCGCCCCCGCCACAACTGCCGGCCCGGCGTCGGTGCGCGGTTGCGCAGGAGCTGAAGCGCCACGCCCCCCATGAACAGCAAAAAAAAGACCGCGAGGAACACCGATGCTGCTGCGGCAACCACAAAAGTTGCGGCAAACGCGCCCAGTACCACACCGCCCGCCATGCGCTGCACGACCGGCCAGACTACCCCGCCGCGACGGTGGTGGGCGCGCAGACTGGCAATGGACGTGACGACAATCGCCGCCATGGACGTTCCCAGGGCCTGATGCACCACCTGCTCCTCCGGCACCCCCTGCCACAGGAACAGCGAGGTCAGCACCGGGACCATGATGCCACCGCCACCAATCCCCAATAGCCCGGCCATAAGGCCCACTACGCCACCCAGCGCCAGGTAAGCGGCGATGGCCTGAAAATTGAGCAGGACTTCAATCGTAGCCATTGATTCAGACATACCCAGGTCTTCGGTAGCTGGCAGGGAGATTTTCGTATCCCGTGAGCCTCGGCTCAGCTCCGCGGTGCAATGATCGCCTTCTCCAACGTTGGCCAGATATTTCCGAAAATCCGGGACTGGGCGGCGGCGCGGGGATGCAGACCATCCGCCTGCATCAGCGTCGCGTCGCCGGCGACACCCTCAAGAAAGAACGGTACATGGTCGAGCTGATACTGCCGGGCAAGCTCCCCATACATCTGGAAAAACGGCTCGGTATAACGCTGTCCAAGATTGGGCGGCAAGCGTATTCCCAGCAATACCACCCGGGCGCCGCCGCTGCGGGAGGTTTCTATGAGCTGCTGAAGGTTCCGGCGGATCTGAACAATCGGCTTGCCCTGCAGTCCATCATTGGCACCCAGCTGTAATACCAGGATGTCCGGGTTGTGCTCTTTCAGCAGATTCGGCAGCCGTTGCAGCCCGGCGGTCGTGGTGGCGCCGCTGATGGAGGCATTGACTATCTTGTAATCAGGATATTTTTCGGCGACAGTGCTTTGCAGCAAATGCACCCAGCCGTCGGTGGCCGACAGTCCGTAGGCCGCGCTGAGACTGTCACCAAGAATGACCAGATTTTTCGTCTTCACAGGCGCCGCCCATCCCGCCACTGGCAGGACCATAAACAGCAGGCCGAGACCGAGACCTGCAAGTAACCCGAATCGTCGAGACAGAAGCATGATAAGAACCCATCAGTTGAGCCACCGGATTCAATACGGCGACGAAACGCTGGTCATCTTAAACGAAATCAATCTGGACATCACTCGAGGCGAAAGCGTCGCCATTGTCGGGGCATCCGGTTCGGGCAAGTCCACCCTGCTGGGGTTGCTCGCCGGTCTGGACGCGCCCAGCAACGGCAAGGTGTGGCTGGCGGAACAGGAACTGACAGCCATGGACGAAGAACAGCGGGCCCGGGTCCGGCTCGATCAGGTGGCCTTCGTATTCCAGAATTTCCAGTTACTGGGCAGCCTTACCGCGCTGGAAAACGTGCTGCTGCCGCTGGAGCTCAAAAAGGTGGCCAACGCCCGCGCTCTGGCATTGGAGTTTCTGGATCACGTCGGCCTGAGCCACCGGCTCACTCACTACCCGTTGCAACTGTCCGGCGGCGAACAGCAGCGGGTCGCCCTCGCCCGGGCATTTGCCTGCCAGGCACCCATTCTGTTTGCCGACGAACCCACGGGCAATCTCGACAACCGCACCGGAGCCCAGGTTGCGGATCTGCTGTTTGAACTCAACCGCAATTCCGCGACGACCCTGGTGCTGGTGACCCACGATCTGCGTCTGGCACAGCGTTGCCAGCGCAACCTGGTCTTGCATGAGGGCCAGATTCAGGAAGCGGCCGTTGCCACCGCTACCGCGGCAGGCACCCCATGAACCTGCTCGTTAATCTGCTCTGGCGCGACTGGAAAAGCGGCCAGCTCAGCCTGTTGCTGATCTCGCTGATCATTGCGGTGAGCACTATCACCGGCATCTCCCTGTTTGCCAGTCGCATCGAAAACTCCATTATGGGCGAGGCCACCCAGGTGCTGGCCGGCGATGCCCAGATCGGCGGCAGTCAGCCCTTGCCGCTGCAATGGCTGGAGCGGGCGCGGGCCGACGGACTTGCCGTCAGCGAAGTTACCGGTTTCCGGGCCATGGCATTTTCTCCCACCCAGACGCAACTCGCGGCAATCAAGGCGGTGGACGCCGCCTACCCACTCAAAGGTGAACTGTTGTGGGCGGAGCAGCCCTATGGCGTCTCCCAGGTCGCCGCCAGCGGCCCCCGTCCCGGCGAAGTCTGGCTGACATCTCGCCTGTTTGCGGCGTTGGAAACCGACATTGGCAGCGCCATAGAAATCGGCAATGCCCAGTTCACCGTTGCCGCTGCATTGATTCAGGAACCGGACAATGCCGAAAGTCTGTTCGGCGTCGCCCCCCGAATCCTCATGCATCGGGATGACGTCGCCAGCACCGGCGCGGTGCAGGTCGGCAGCCGGATTCGCTACACCGCCATGCTCGCCGGCGAGGCCTCGGTAATAGGCCGTTTTCAGGACTGGCTGGAGCCCCAGCTGGGTTCCCATCACCGCTGGGTCACCGTCGAGGAGTCGAATCAGAGCATCGGCCAGGCACTGACCCGGGCTCGCTATTTTCTTTATCTGGCTGGCAGCCTCGGCGTGCTGCTGGCGGCGGTGGCCATTGCACTCGCCGCCCGGCGCTACGCCCTGCAGCGGATTGGTCAGGTGGCGCTGCTGAAAACCCTGGGCATGACGCCGGCGCAGATCCGTCGGATCTATACCCTGCAATTGGTCGTGCTGGGGGTCGTGGGGGTTATCATCGGAAGCTTTGCCGGCTGGCTCGCTCATCTGGGCATTGTGCGGCTGCTCGATGCTTTCTCCACCTATCTGGCACCACCCGCACCCGACGCCTACCTGATCGGTATTTTCACCGGGTTTTTGTGTCTGCTCGGGTTTGCGGCGCCCCCGTTTTTTCAGCTCAGTCGCACGCTGCCCGCAGCGGTGTTCCGGCAGACCGGGCATCGTTTGGAAGGGGGCCGCCTGCGCGCCCTGCTGCTGGGGTTGCTCTGCACCTTTATGTTGATTATTTTCTACAGTCGCAGCGTGAGCATGACGCTTTACATTGTTGCCGGTACGGCGGCCTGCGTATTGCTGGCGGCCGTGCTGGCCCGCGGATTCATCTTTGCGCTATCCCGCAGCAGCCGGTGGCTGGGCCAGAGTGGCCGGATGGGGCTAGCCAACCTGCAACGTCACCGCCACATCAACACGCCCCAGATCGCCCTGTTCGCCATTTTGTTCATGCTGTTGTTCTGCCTGATCATCCTGCGCACCTCGCTGTTGCAAACCTGGCAACAGCAGCTGCCCCCGGATGCGCCCAATCATTTTGTGTTCAATATTTTCGACGATGAAAGAGAACAGGTGCGGCAGTTCCTGGCGGCGCAGGATGTTACCGCCCAAACGTTTTACCCCATGGTGCGGGGCCGGCTGACGGGGGTGAACGGCGACACTCTGGAAGCCCGCCTGGAAATCCGTCAGAACGATGTCAATTACGAGCGCGAACTGTACCTGACCTGGGCGGACGAACTGGCGCAGGACAATGACGTGGTTGCGGGTCGGTGGTGGGCGGACCAGCCGGCAGAGGAGCTTCAGGTTTCACTCGAAGAAAGGTTTGCGGAGGGATTGCAGATTCAGCTTGGCGACCAGTTGCACTTCAGTATCAGCGGCGAAGCAGTAGCGGCAGAGGTGGTCAGTATCCGCACCGTGCAATGGGATTCCATGCGACCCAATTTCTTTGTGATATTCAACCGGCCGCTGCTTGAAGGAGACGTCGCCAACTGGATCACCAGTTTTTATCTTCCCGCGTCGCAGAAGGAATTTATCAACCAGCTGGCCCGCACCCTCCCGACTCTGTCGATCATCGAAATCGACCAGACCCTGAATCAGGTCCGCAGCATTATTGACCGGGTTTCCAGTGCGGTGGAGTTTATCTGGCTGCTGGTGCTGGGTGCCGGCGTGCTGGTGCTGATCACCAGTATCCAGTCCACGCTGGATATCCGGTTTCAGGAAGGCGCCATCCTGCGGACCCTGGGTGCGCCGCGCCGACTGATTCGCAACCTGCTCAGTGTCGAATTCGCCAGCATCGGTCTGCTGGCCGGCCTGTTGGCGGTGCTCGGTGCGGAAACCGTGGTCTGGCTGCTGCAAAACCGCCTGTTCAATCTGCCCTATAGCGGCAATCCGGTTTTGTGGATAGCGGGCCCGCTGCTGACTACCCTGATCATTTTGACCGTCGGTCTTGCATCGACCGGCCGAATCACCCGGGCCGCGCCCATGGAAGTTCTTCGGCAAGGCTGACAAGCGGGGCTCCCTGCCCCGCCTTATACCCTTTTAATAACTTTTTCCTCCAATCCATACCCGTCTGATCT
>CAZJKJ010000022.1:0-48835 GCA_964546435.1 uncultured Cellvibrionaceae bacterium | reverse complement strand
GGCGGACGCGGAAACCTGGTTAATGCGTTAGCCATTCCTGTCATCCTGCGCGCAGGCGCAGGATCCACCACCGGCCGCGCACCGCCGCTGAATTGCCCGTGTTTTTGCAGAAACCGTTAACAATAAATCCACTTTCTTGTACTGACCCAATCCCCCCGCTGCGAAATTTTATCGGCGTCAGCAATTGCGTTTTTGTTGCCTATACTGAAAAACAACGTTCGTCAACTGGCGATCCGGGTTCCCCGACGGGAGACACTTCATCTTTATGTACCTTGATTATTTCGGCGTGCGTAAACCGCCCTTTCGAATCACGCCGGATACCCAGGCATTTTTTGAAGGCTCCGATCGCGGCGCCGCGTTGCACGCACTCTGCTACGCGATCATGCACGGGGAAGGCATTACCAAGGTGGTCGGTGAAGTCGGCAGTGGCAAGACCATGCTCTGCCGCATGCTCCCCATGAAGTTGTCCAGTCAGGTGGACTGGGTTTATCTGGCGCATCCAAGCCTGTCCCCGGAACACACGCTTCATGCCATCGCCCAGGAAATGGGACTGCAGGTGCGCGAAGATGCGGACAAGCTTTCCGTCATGCGAACCCTGCATCAAGTGCTACTCACCCGTCACGCCGAAGGCCGGCGGGTGGTGGTGCTGGTGGAGGAAGCCCAGGGCATGCCGCTGGAAACCCTGGAAGAAGTACGCCTGTTAAGCAATCTGGAAACCGACGAGCACAAACTGCTGCAAATCGTCCTGTTTGGTCAGCCAGAGCTGGATGACAATCTCAATGATCCGCGCATCCGCCAGCTGCGCGAACGCATCACCCACAGTCTCTACCTGCAGCCTTTATGTTTGCCGGATGTGCACGCTTATCTGAACTTCAGGCTGCGGGCGGTAGGCTACAAGGGGCCGGACCTGTTTACCCGCAAAGTCGCCCGGACCATTGCCCGCTACTCCCACGGATTGATCCGCCGCATCAACATTCTTGCGGACAAGGCGCTGCTGGCCGCTTACACCCAGGATCGCTACACCATTTCCGTCGCCGATATCAAACACGCCGCACGGGACAGCCAGTTCACGCCGGCCAGACGGCGCTGGCTGCTCTGGAGCCGGGCCGGGCTGACGGCTGTCTGCCTGCTGGCAGCCACTCTGTTTGTGGCGGCACCAACCGTTACCACTGCGGCGTCCGCTCATTTCACCGAGGGAAACACGTGATTCCAACTTACCGGCTGGCCACCGTCCTGATCGGCATGAGTCTGCTGGGTGGCTGTGAACATTTGCGGCCGCAGACAGCCGTTTCGGCCAACCACATTCAGCGCCCGGATACCGCCGACGCCGACGCCATTCCCGCCCCGGTACGCAATTCGCCACCGCTGCCGGCGCCGCAACCCCAGCCCCGCGAACCCACCCATACGGTGGTCGTCAACGATGTGCCGGTGCGCGAACTGCTGTTCGCCCTCGCCCGGGATGCGGAACTTAACCTGGACATTGATGCGGATGTGGATGGCCGCGTCACCCTCAATGCAATTGCCCAACCTTTGCCCGCCATTCTGGAGCGGATTTCCGAAAGCAATGATCTCACCTACGACATCAAGAACGATGTCTTGCGCATCCGCATGGATAAACCGTTTCTGCGCAACTACAAGATCGATTACCTGAATCTCACCCGCAGAAGTCGCGGCACCGTCAACGTCTCCACCCAGATCAGCGCCACCGGCCAGGGCGGAGGCACCGAAGGCGGCGGCAGCAGTGGCGGTGACAACAATTCCCTGACGGCGGTGGAAAACGCGTCCGATAACTCGTTCTGGGAAACCCTGCAGGCCAATATCATCGCCATCCTGTCCGATAGCGACACGGCCACGCCCGAGAGCCTGCAACGCAATGTCCTGCTCAACCGTGAGTCCGGCATCATCGGCGTACGCGCCAGCCGCCGCCAGCACCGGGATGTTGAAGAGTTCATCGATACCGTGCTGAACAGCAGCCAGCGACAGGTTTTGATTGAAGCGACCATCGCCGAAGTCAAACTCAGCGACCGCTATCAGGCGGGTATCGACTGGAATCTGCTCAAAGATGACCTTGAGGCGACGGTCGACCAGAGCCTGACCGATCTGACGTTGAATTCGCTGCCGTCGTTCCGGATTAACCTGACCGAGCAATTCGGCAACGGCGACGTCCTGCAGACCACCCTGAGTGCGCTGGAAACCTTCGGCGATGTCTCGGTCATGTCCAGCCCGAAAGTGATGGCCATGAACAACCAGACCGCGCTGCTCAAGGTCGTGGACAATCTGGTGTATTTCACGGTGGATGTGGATATTGAATCTGGCGGCGAGAACCAGTCCCGGCTGATCACCTACGAAACCCAGGTGCACACCGTGCCGGTGGGGTTTGTCATGAGCGTGACGCCATTCATCAGCGATCGCGGCGCGGTCACTTTGAACGTCAGGCCCACCATTTCCCGGGTTATCGGCCAGAAACGCGACCCCAACCCGGCCATCGCCGAGGCCAATGTCATCAGTGAAATCCCCGTCATTCAGGTGCGGGAAGTGGAATCGGTGCTCAAGGTCGGCAGTGGCGATGTGGCCGTAATGGGCGGTCTCATGCAGGACGAAGTCTCCAAAAGCAGCCGCGGCGTGCCATTTCTGGGACGCCTGCCGTTGCTGGGCAGTCTCTTTCGCTATCAGGATGATTTGACGGAGAAAACCGAGCTGGTGATCTTCATCAAACCCGTGGTCATCAACCACGCCACGGTGACCGGTGATTTGCAGCAGTATCACCGCTTCCTGCCCGCCGCCGACAAGTCGTCCGGGGGCCGGAGCCGATGAGCCTGTTACTCGACGCCCTGAAAAAGGCCGCCCTGGACAAGCAGCACCGGGACCAGCTCGCCTACGGGCGCCGCCAGGACGAAGCCGCTGCGGATACCCCGGAGCCCGCGCCCCTCGCCCCGGTGCTGGAACCGGACGAGACAGTCTTCGGCGCGGCAACCAACCGATTCGATGACGAAGAATTCCTGCTTGAAGATTACGATTTTGCTGAGACGGATGAACCGGTTGACGCGGCGGCGTCCCGTCGACCGGCGGAACTGTCCCTGGTCAGCCCGCTTCCCGAGGTTGCGCCGTCCTTTTCATTAAAAGAATCGCCCGAACTGGAAAGCGCGCCCGCGGCCGACCCGTTGCTGCAGGAATCCCCCCTGGAAGCCTCCCTGCGCCAGGCCCGCGAACGCGACATCCAGCCAGACACCCACCACATCCAGCCAAACCCCCAGACCAAAGAGCCGCTGCGGGTCGATCGCGACTCGCGCGACGACCGCTTCGCACCGGAAAAGCCGGCCACCGTCCGCCCTGACTCTGCCGAAGACCTGGAGCGCAAAGCCGCCCTGGCCCAGCTACTGACAAAAAGCCAGGGCGCCGCCCGCCGCTCCCGACGGCGCAGTATCCTGCTGCTCGGCGCATTGTCCCTGTGCGTCTGCGCCATGATTGGCCTCTACAGCTACTACCTGCTCATCAACCACCAGACCAGCGCCGTCCTGGCCCCGGGCCTGCTGACAACCGGCACAGCCGCACCCACAGATACCCCGCCCGAATCCGAACCAGAACCCCAGGACACCCACCCTACCTCCACCGTCGCCACTGAAGCCAGCACACCTGCGGACACCAGCGAAACCACAACAAACACCCATTACTCACCCGCCACCCAGACCGACACCGGCATCGCCGGCGGGACTTACAAAGCGCCAACCACCCCCGCGGCACAAACTTCTGCTATCGAGACACCCACTGCAAGCGCTTCTATTGAGACACCCACTGCTAACGAGACACCCACTGCTGCTATTGAGATACCCACTGCAAGAACCACCGCTGCTATCGAGACACCCACTGCTGCAAATGCAAAGAACGCTAACAGCAATACTGCCAACACGACACCCACTGCAACTGCGACCACTAACGGGACACCCACTGTTGCCGCTGCTATCGAGACACCCACTCCTGCTAGTGAGACACCCACTTCTGCGAGCGCTGTTGCTAACACCCGAGTAAACAGGACACCCACCGCAACTGCGACTGTGACAACTAACAAGACACCCACAACAACTACCAGGACACCCACTGCAAGCGTCGCTAACAAGACACCCACTACCGCCATCCATATTGCCCGGGGCGAGCCGGTTTTGACGCCGGTGGATGCCGCGGTTCGTGCCGGTTTTGATGCGTATCAGCGAGGCGACCTGACCCTGGCTGCGACGGAGTACGAGCGCGCCCTGAAACTGATCCCCCATCACGGCGACGCTTTGCTCGGCGCCGCTGCGGTGGCCAGCCGCCGGGGCGATCAGCAGCTTGCCCTGGGCTACTACCAGCAACGCCTGAACCGGGCACCCCGAGACGAGTATGCCCGCGCCGGGTTGCTCGCTCTGGCCAGTGTCGAGGCGCCGGACCGGGCCATGGAAAATGAAGTCGGCCGCATGCTGCGGGAATTCCCGGAAGCGGCGCATCTGCATTTTCTCAAGGGGTCGCTGGCGGCCTTGCGCAACGACTGGCCCACCGCCCAGGAAGCCTTTTTCGACGCCTGGCGCTGGGACAAGACCCAGCCGGATTACGCCTTTAACCTTGCGGTCTCTCTCGATCACTTGCAGCAGCCCGCCGACGCCCTGCGGCTTTATCGGGACGCCTTGCGCATGGATTCAGGCCCCGAATCCTTCGACCGGAACAGCGCCCGGCAACGAGTGGCCCAGCTGGAGGCCCGCCTGCGATGAATGCGCCCAAGAAGCGGTTGGGTGATCAGCTCATTGATCGCGGCCTGGTCAGCAAGGACCAGATCGAGATTGCGATCACCGAACAGAAAAAGACCGGTCGCCCCCTCGGGCAGGCGCTGATTGAACTGGGTTTTATTACCGAAGCAGTGATGCGCGATGTGCTCGGGGAGGCCCTCGGCAAGGCCAGTATCGACCTCACCCAGGCGGTTCCCGATCCGGAGGCTGTCGCGCTGGTTTCCAAGCAGCTGGCCCTGCGCTACAACGTCCTGCCGGTCAGCTTTGACAGCGGCACCCGCCGGCTGCAGATTGCCACCACCGACATCTATGACGTGATGATGCTGGACCGGGTGCGGGCGGCGTTGCCCAGCGATGTCGATGTGCAGCCGGTGCTGGCCGGCGAAGGCGAAATCCGCGCGGCCATCGACCAGTTCTACGGTTACGAGTTGTCGGTTGACGGCATTCTGCGGGAGATCGAAACCGGCGTGGTGGACTACCGCAGCCTTGAATCCAGCGGCAACGAGTACAGCCAGCCACTGGTGCGTCTGGTGGATGCGATTTTGTCGGACGCGGTAAAACGCGGCGCGTCGGACATTCACTTCGAGCCCGAAGCCGGCTTCTTGCGCCTGCGCTACCGTATCGACGGGGTTTTGCGGCAGATCCGCAGCCTTCACAAGGACTATTGGTCCGCCATTGTGGTGCGCCTGAAGGTGATGGCCGATCTCAATATTGCTGAAACCCGCAGCCCTCAGGATGGCCGCATCTCTCTCAAGGTGGGGGGACGCGCCATCGACTTCCGCGTCTCGGCGCAGCCGACCACCCACGGCGAAAACATTGTGCTGCGGGTACTGGATCGCACCAAGGGCATAGTGCCTCTGGAAAAACTGAACATGCACCCGGACACCTTCGACCTGCTCAAGCTGCTCATGAGTCGGCCCGAGGGCATCATTCTGGTCACCGGCCCCACCGGTAGCGGCAAAACCACCACCCTTTATTCCATGCTCAATTACCGCAAATCCGTTGAGGTCAACATCATGACCCTGGAGGACCCGGTCGAGTACCCCATGGACATGATTCGCCAGACATCCATCAATGAAGTGGCCAAGATGGATTTCGCCAGTGGTATCCGCTCGCTCATGCGGCAGGACCCGGACATCATTCTGGTGGGGGAGGTGCGCGATGAAGACACCGCCGAAATGGCCTTCCGCGCCGCCATGACCGGCCACCAGGTGTTTACCACCCTGCACACCAACTCCGCCCTCGGCGCCATCCCCCGACTGCTGGATATCGGCGTCAAGGCGGACATCATGGCCGGCAATATTATCGGCATTATCGGCCAGCGGCTGGTGCGCACCCTGTGCAGCCGCTGCAAGCAACGCCGGCCGGCCGAAGATTTCGAAAAGATCATTCTGGGCGTGAGTGGCCCGCTGGAGCTGTTCAATGTCGTCGGTTGCGAACACTGCGGCAACACCGGTTACAAGGGACGCCTGTCGGTGATTGAAGTGCTGAAAATGACCGATGATCTCGATGAGATGATTGCGCGGCGCTGCACCATGCGGGAACTGCACACCCGTGCCGTCGCGGACGGCTTCCGCACCATGGCCGAGGACGGCATCCGCCGCATTCTCGAAGGTCAGACCACCATCGAAGAACTCAGTCGCGTTGTCGACCTGACCTCTCGATTGAAGTAGCGAGCCGGATATGCCCCAGTTCCAGTACAAAGCAGTCGACGCTAAAGGCAAAAAGATCGCAGGCCGTATCCACGCCACCAATCTGCTGGAAGTCGAGCACCGGCTGGCCAGCCAGGATCAGGACCTGATCAGCTGTGTGGAAGTGGCGCCCAGCCCCTTTCGTTTCGGCCGGCGCAAACTCACCCGCCGCGACCTGATCAACATGGTGTTCCAGCTGGAACAGCTCACCAAGTCCGGCGTGCCGCTGCTCGAAGGCTTGCGCGACCTGCGCGACAGCGCCCCACTGGGCTATTACCGCGATGTGCTGACCAGCATCACGGAGAGCATTGAAGGCGGCAAGACCTTCTCCCAGTCCCTGCGGGACTTTCCCAACGATTTCGATTCGGTATTCACCGCGCTCATTTCTGTGGGCGAGGAGTCCGGCGAATTGCCGCGCATTCTCAAAGACATGGGCGAGACCCTGCGCTGGGCAGACGAGCTGATGTCCACCACCGTCAAGATCATGATGTACCCCACCATCGTCGCCGTGGTGGTTTTCGGGGTCACGGCGTTCCTGATGATTTATCTGGTGCCCATGATCATCCCCTTTGTGGCGGAAATGGGGGGCGAGATTCCGCTGCATACCAAAGTCCTGATTGCGGTATCCGGGGCATTTGTCGATTACTGGTGGCTGATTATCGGCGTTCCGATTGCCGCCGCAGTGGCGGTGAAGACGGCGGCCCGGACCCGGCCCGAGTTCCGCATGGCCCTCGACCGGTTCAAACTGCGACTGCCGCTGATCGGGCCGATCACCTTCAAGATCAAGATCGCCCGCTTCGCCAATTACATGGCCCTGCTCTACGCCTCGGGCATTACTGTGCTGCGGGCACTGGATATCTGCCGGGACCTGATGGACAACCAGGTCATGTCCAAAGCGATTGCCACCGGTCGCCAGTCCATCGCCGACGGTCGCGGCATCAGCGAAAGCTTCGCCAGCGTGGACCTGTTCCCGCCCCTGGTGGTCCGCATGCTGCGCGTCGGGGAAAACACCGGCAATCTCGATGATGCCCTGCTGAACGTGAGCTATTTTTACAACCGGGAAGTGCAGGAAGCGATCGACAAGATCGAGCCTGCGATCAGCCCGGTCCTGACTGTCATTATGGGCACCATGCTCGGCTGGATCATGATGTCGGTCCTGGGACCGGTCTGGGACGCCGTGGCCAAGGTGGGCTGATGCGCAGAATCTTCTACTTCTCCGGCCACGGGCTGAAAATCTTTGAGTGGCAGGGCCGTCAACTGCTGGGCACCTGCGAGTTCGAACCGGATGCCGAAGGCTTTGCCGAGTTCGGCGATTACCTCACCACCGCGCCGCCGCTGTCGGCCCAGTTGCTGGTCGATGTGATCGAAGAGGACTTCCGCCGCGCCACCATTCCCCATGTGGGACCAAACGCCCGCAAGACGCTCCTGGCCCGGCTGCTGGATCGCCATTACCGCGACGAACCCCACAAATACGCCACGGTGCTCGGCCGCCGCAAGGAAGGCCGGCGCGATGATGAAGTGCTGCTGGCAGCGCTGCCCGACGTGGAGACACTGCGCCCGTGGCTGGAAATCGTGCTTGCCCACCATGTACCGGTCGCCGGCATCTGGTCCCTGCCGTTGCTGCAGGAGCAGGTGCTCAAGGCCGCGGGAATTCACGAAGCCAACGCCCTTGTGGTCAGCCAGCATATCCGTCAGGCCCAGCGCGAAACCTTCTTCAAGAATGGCCAGTTGCTGCTGTCACGCCTGGCAAAGCTTGAGCGCAGCGTTAACGAGCGCGCTGACGCCAACCGATCGTTCCAGCAACTGACCGTCACGGCGGAACAGATCCGCCACTTCGTCACCAACCAGCGGATCATCGGATTCACCGACACCCTCACCGTGGTCTGCCTGGTGCCGGATGAGCAGGTGACGGCCAGTGCCACCGTGCATCTGGACACGGCCCAGATCAAGTACCGGTTTGTCGGCCTCGGGCGGGTGTTCGAGCAGTTCCAGCTGCGCGGCTGTGAGCATCAGCATACGGATGCCTTGTTAAGTTACGTCTGTTCCCGCCAGTCCCTGTTCCGCAGCCATTACGACCAGAGCGAGCAGAAACAGTGGTTTCACCGCTATCTGATCGGGCGGGCGGTGCGCACCGCGGCGACCGTCGGCACCCTTGCCCTGCTGGCAGGTTCAGTCCTCGTCGGGCTGAATACGGTTGAGTTGAAACAGCAGCAACGGGCTATCGAAGCCGGCACGACGCTGCTGTCCCGCCGCCACGACGGCGAGTTCGCCCGGCTGGAAGAGCAACTGGCAGACGCACCCAGCGTACAGACCACTGTGGAGATGGCCTCTCAGGTTGCCGTTGAAAGCCGGCAATCGCCCCAGGCCCTGTTCGAGCCCTTGAGCCGGGTTTTCAGCGACGCCCGCTTTCAGGCGCTGGCGCTGGATCGCCTGGACTGGCAAAAATATCAGCCGGTGGATGCGGCCCGGATTCTGCGGGAAGCGGCGCCCAGCGACCCGAGCGACTCCATGGAAGAGCCTCCGCCGGAGGAATTCGAAACCGTCGAGAGTCCGGATTCCGAAGCCCTGACCCGCCAGCAGGCCGTTGTACGCATCGCCGGCACCCTCAATCGCAAGGCCGTGCCCTACCGGCAGACGGTGACGACCATGCAGGCTTTTGCCGCCGCCCTGGAAGCGCTGCCCGAAGTGGCGCACCTGCAACTGGTGCACATGCCCGTCGACATCCGCCCCAAAGCGCGCTTTTCCGACCGCCGTGGCCCGGATTCCGGCGGCCTTGCCACCGCAGATGACCAGTACGAAATTCTTCTGCTGCTCCGGAGGGCGCGCCATGATTGAGCAGTTCAAACAGATGACGTGGCGCAAATACCTGCCGGTGCTGCTTCCTTTGGGCCTGTCTGTGGTGATTTTTATCGGAACCGGCCTTCATCATCTGCATGAAAAGGAACAGCTGGCGGCGGCAAAGAGTCAGTACCAGTACCAGCAAACGGTCAATATCGATGCCGACCAGGCGCGCCAGATTCTCGATGCACGCCTGCCGGTCTACGAGCAGATGCAGGCGCGGGGCTGGATCGGCGAGAGCCGACGCCTGCAATGGATCGAGACAATCCGGCGACTGGGCGAACTCTACGCCCTGCCTATCGTGGAATTCAGCCTGGAAAGCACCCGCCAGGTGAGCGAAACCAACAGCCTGTACTTCAACAGTGAACTGGAGATGTACATCACCCCCATGACCCTGGATCTGGGGCTGCGCCACGAGGGGGATTTTTACCGCTTCATGGACGCGCTGGCGCGCGATGGCGAGGGGCTGCTCACTGTGGAGCGGTGCGAGTTGCAGCGGGACCTGTCGGCCTCGGCGGAAAACCGCAACCTGACCATGAAAGCCCGCTGCGATCTCAACTGGTATGCCTTCAAAGACGTCACCTTCGAGTGGCAGCAGGCGAGTTTATGAGAAGTCCGTTGGCGCCTGATCGCGTGTTTCACCTGAAATCACTCACCGCTATGCTGCTGACAGCCAGCCTGTTAACCGGTGTCAGCGCTCGCGCCGATTCCAGCGGCAGTTTCGGGCGGCTGTTTACCACAGTGGAAGAGCGTCTTGCGCTGGATCAGTGGGCCGCCCCCCGTGACCCGGCGCTACCGGTCGTCGACCTCCGGATCAGCGCAGCCCCTGAGACCAGCCCGAGTGCGGAATCCGTTGCTGTCGAAACCTCCGCCCCTGCACGCGCGGCGCTTTCGGGTGTGTTACTGCGGCACGATGGTCACCATCTGGTCTGGATCAATGGCAAAAGCGAGCTGAGCACCGATCGCCTCTCCCCGCAAATCCGGGCGGGCTTGCCCCGCGCTGGCTCCTTGCAGGTACCGGTCCGGGCCGAAGACAACCTCCAATGGCTGAAACCGGGCCAGGTGTGGCTGATCGACGAAGGCCGCGTTGAAGAAGCCTATCGGGTGACTTCCGTGCCGCCTCGGCCCGACCCGGAAAGTGCGCCCGATGATCCCCCGTGAGCCGCCATCCCGCCAACAGGGCGCCGTGCTGCTGGTGATGCTCAGTCTGGTGCTGTTTGCCATCACCGCCATGACCCTCGGTCGGCTGTCCGTTAACCGCCTCAGCACCGAGCGCCAGCAGGACAATGCCCGCGCCCTGAACCTCGCCCGGGAAGCGCTGCTGGGTTATGCCCTGCGCCAGCCGGTAACCGGCACCCTGCCCTGCCCGGACATCAATCCCGTCGCCGACGGCGTCAGCGATGTCACCGCCGGTAACTGCAGCCGCCAGATCGGCCGGCTACCCTATCGAACCCTCGGGCTGGATGCGGCCACCGACGCCAGCGGCACGCTGCTGTGGTATGCCGTGGCGCCGGCTTACACCCTCACGCCCACCACCAGTCGCAACAGTTCCATCTCGGCCCATTACCGCCTCGATGGCAATCCCGTGGCCGCCGTGATCATTGCCCCCGGACGCGCCCTCGGCAACCAGCAGCGCGCCGGCGTCGCGGTGGCGGATTATCTTGAGGGGGAGAATGCAAACGTCAGCGTGGATACCTATTCCCGCTTCAACGATGACGACCACAACGACCAGCTACTGGGAGTGGGTGCCGGGCATTTCTGGTATCAGATGGAGCGGAAAGTCCTGGGGGAGGTGGCCGCCCTGCTCAAGCAATATCGCGCCGCCTGTACGAACTGGCCCTGGGCCGCGCCCTGGAACAGCAGCATGCTCGACAGTCAGGTGGCCCTCCAGACCGGCAAGCTACCCCTCAATACCTCGGCGCCGGTTCTCTGGAATACGGGCTGCGCGGCAGGCATTACTCCATCCGCCAACCTGCGAACCCACTGGGGCAATCTGCTGTATTACCAGTTCTGCACCGATCCCGAGGGGCTTTGCCTGAACCTGGTCGGCGACCATCCAGGCAACGCGGCCGCCGTGGTGCTGGCACCGGGGACTGCGCTCGCCACCCAGACCCGGCCATCGATCACGCTGAGCGACTACTATGAAGGAGACAACCTCAGTCCCGATAACACGTTTCGCACCCTGAAAGTCAATCACCACACAGGCAGCTTCAATGATTCTGTCGTCAGACTTGCACCCTGAAGCCTCCCCGGCGATAACGCCGGGGCAGCGGGGGTTTTCTCTGATCGAGCTGGCCATCGTCATGGTCATCCTCGGGCTGATGCTGGGCACCATGCTGATTCCCCTGTCTACCCAGCGGGACCTGAGCAATCGCAAGGCGACCGAAACCCTGCTGGACGAAGTTCACGATGCCTTGTTAGGGTTTGCCGCTGCTCACGGACGCCTACCCTGCCCTGCGACCAATGCTTCCAATGGCCAGGCCGCCCCCACCGGCGCGGCGACTACCTGCACCCAACCCCACGGCCTGGTGCCGGCGCGCACCCTGGGCCTGAGTGGCACCTTCGATGCCAACAACCGCCTGCTGGACGCCTGGAACAATCCGATCTATTACAGCCTCAGCCTCGCCGGCAGCGGCAGCTACTCCAACGCCATCACTCTGAACACCGGCCCCGCCAGCTTGCGCATCTGCCAACAAAGCAGCTGCACCGCCACCACCATCGTCGCGGAACAGATCGTCGCGGTCATTCATTCCCGAGGCGCAGACGGCGCCCAAACGCCCGCTTCGCCAGACCAGCTGGCAAATACCGATCTCAACAACGACTTCGTCTCCACCACCCTCCGGGAAGACCCCGCCACCGGCTTCGACGACCTGTTGCGCTGGCTCTCACCCAGCACCCTGACCTACGCACTACTGCGCTCCGGCCAACTGGATTCGCCCTAGGCTTCGTTGGGTGGGTGTCTGGGTAATTGCGCCAGCATCAACCTGCACGAATTTGCAGGATCCATGGTTGGGTGGGTGCCTGAGTAGCAGCAGTGGGTGTCTGGGTAGTACGTCAGTGTCATCCTGCGCGAAGTCGCAGGATCCATGGCCGGATGGGTGTCTGGTTAACATCTGGGTAACAGCGGTGGGTGTCTGGGTAATTCTCTCAAGTGTCATCCTGCGCGAAGTCGCAGGATCCATGGTCGGGTGGGTATCTGGGTAGTAGCAGTGGGTGTCTGGGTAATTCTCTGGGTAGTAGCAGTGGGTGTCTGGGTAATTCTGGTCATAAAAACTACGAATTGTCGCAAAAATAATCATTGCTTAACACGTGACGGCCGAAAATGCTCTGCTAGACTCAAAACAAGTGAATGTCCGGTTTGGGTAAAGAAGTACCCCGGCAATCAAATTGTTTACCTTTCATGGAGAAAAAATCGGAATGAACATTCCACGCAGACACGCCCAATCGGGTTTCACATTGGTAGAAATCGCCATAGTCCTGGTCATTATCGGCCTGTTGCTCGGGGGCGTCTTGAAAGGCACTGAGTTGATCGAGAACTCCAAAGTCAAGAAGGCCGCCAACGATATTAACGGGATCAGTGCGGCCTATTATTCGTATCTTGACCGGTATCAGCGGTCTCCTGGTGATGATGGTCCGACCGCTACCCTGAGGAGTCGCGGCCAGTCGTGGGCCGCTGTCACTGGTCCTAATACCCCAAATGGCGCACTCGCCGCCTCTCTGACTCAAACCTTCAACCCCGGCACTAGTGAAAGCGCTTTCTTCTGGCAGCATCTCCGTGCGGCCGGCTTGGTCACTGGTGACCCCTCACTAACCGGGACGGCGGCACTCCCCAGAAACGCATTTGGCGGTTTGACTGGCGTTACGTCTGCCGCGCTTAACGGAAACTTGCAAGGCATCAAAGTCTGCATGAGTCAGATTTCAGGTAAGGCAGCCACGGCACTCGACGTACAGATTGATGACGGCAGAATTGATACCGGCCGCACCCGGGCTACCCCAGGAGCCTCTGGAGCCAATCAGGTACCGCTTTCGGCGGTGACATCTACGCCTTACAACGAAGATAGTTTCTACACCGTCTGCACCCAGATCTAAATTCCATATCTCTCAGGCAGTGTTCCTGAAGCAAAAGAGCCGGCATCCGGCTCTTTTTTTTAAGCCGTGTACTAAAAGTGCTTTTCAAGGCCGTCGCCCTCGCGCACGCGGGGACCCACGAACCCGGAAGGGTTAACCAATTAGTATGAAATGCTGGCGAGGTTCTGCCGGCGTTGCGCATGCTTCCCGTGTGTTCGTCGTCCACGTGCGTACGCGGAACGAATATGGATCCTGCGACTTCGCGCAGGATGACAATAGCGGGTACGCAGGACGACACCGGTCGGTCGCGCAGAATAATGTGGGTGAGCCGTTGCGTGCGTGAGAGCGAGGGCGCGGCGCAGTGAGAACAGACTTTCTGTCCCGCAAACACGACACGCCGACTAAAAAATTTCCCGCCTTCCGTTTACACTCCGTGTCTTGACATCGACTCCACCAAGGACACGCTTCATGAAGGTCATCAAAACAATCCTCGGCATTATTTTCCTGCTCATCGTGCTGCTCGCGATTGGTGCATTTTTTTTGTACAAGAACATCGACGGTTTGGCCAAACAGGCCATTGAAAAGGTCGGCAGCGACATCACGCAGACGGCGGTGGCGGTCGACTCGGTCAAACTCGAACTCACTGAAGGCCGCGGCGCCATCAATGGTCTGACCATCGCCAATCCTCAAGGCTTCAGCGATGAAAAAATCTTCGTCCTCGGCACCACCGTGCTGCAGATTGCACCCACGAGCATTCGCGACGAAGTCATTGTGCTCAACGAGATCCTTATCGACGGCGCCAAGTTGCGACTGGAACATCAGAATGTGGCCGACACCAACATTCAGGCGCTGATGAACAACGTCCGCGCTTCCCTGGGAACCGGCGAAGAAGAACCAGCGGAAACCCCCTCCGGAAAAGAACCGCGTTTCATGGTGGAGCGCCTGAAGTTCGTCAATATTTCCATGGACATGATTTCCCCCCATCTGGAAAACCGCACCCTCACCCTGCGCGACATCGAACGCAGCAACCTCGGCAGCCGCCAGCAGGGACTGACCGCCAAGGAACTGGGCATGGCCATCATTCAACCGCTGATTGACGAAGCCCGGGCGAAATTTGAGGCCGAAGTGAAAGACCGGGCCGGCAGCAAGCTGAAAGAAAAGCTGGATGAAAAGCTTTCGGACAAGGACAAGGAAAAAATCGATGAGCTGAAATCGATTCTGGGACGTTGATGGAATGGCTCCTCCCACTGACAACGGGGAGATTGGGAGGGGGTTTGCAATCAGAATAAAAAAGGGCGCACGAGGCGCCCTTTATTTCATGACGACTGCAATTTAGTTGTTCGCTTGCAGCGCTTCGAGCACGCCTTCGTAGGCGGGTTTGGGATTCAGGTCACCGTCCCACAGCAGTGGCCAGTCCGGGTCTTGGGCGAACCAGCTGTCCGGGTCGGAGATGCCCCAGATGGTGATGCCACCGCGGCGTTCGGCCGGGACCACTTCGTAGTAGGCGTTGATGATGTCCATGTAGCGCTGCTTCTGGTTCTGCAATTGCGAGCAGTTATCACAGCTCTCGATGACTTGCGGCGGGTCGGAATACTGGTTGTTGATGCGTACATCCAGCTCGGTGATCTTAAGTTTCAGATTGGGGTTAACGGCCAGCGCACGGCTCCAGGAATCCTTGATGGTGTCGATGCTGGGCCAGTCGGGCAGCACGTGCATCTGGAAGCCGATACCGTCGATGGGCACGCCGTCGTCGATCAGGCCCTGGAGCAGGTTAACCATCGAGGTGGTTTTGTCCTGACCGTTTTCGATGTTGTAATCGTTGTAATACAAATCGGCATCGGTGACCGCATCTGCAATCCTGAATGCTTCGGCGATGTAGTCCGCACCCATTTCCCGATAAAACACGGATTTGCGGTAGTTAACGTCATCCACTATGTCTCCACCAGCACCATCAGGACCGTTGTTGGCGTCGTCGGCGGGGTCGTAGAGGGCTTCGTTGACAACATCCCAGCTCACGACCGCGTCCGTATGCTGGCTGGCAACGCCTTCGATGTGACTGGTGAACGCGGCAACAAAGTCGCTGTTATCATCGACGGCCCAACCGGGCAGTTGATACGACGCATGCCATACCAGCGCATGACCGTGAATGGTCAGACCGTTGGCGCGGACCCAATCCGCCAGGGTTTCCACGCGGGCGTTGGAATAATCGGTTTCATTCCAGTAACTCATTTTCATCGAGTTTTCGACGGAAACCTGACTGAAATTTTCCAGAACGATGCTGGAGCGACCGGCACTGGCCAGAGTATCCCGGGCACCCCCTTCCAGATTGACGGCTACACCGATGGGGAAATCTGCCGATGCCGCCAGTCCGTCTCCGACAGGGTTGCCCGAGCTGGAGCTTGAAGAGGAACTGGACGTTGAACTGCTGGAACTGGACGAACTGGTGGAGCTGCTTGAACTGGATGAACTGCTTGAACTCGATGCACTGGACGAATTCGTCGGCAGCTCCTCAAGACAGCCGGTCAAACTGCCCAGAAGCATGGCAGCACAACAATAACGACTAATAACGAGCGCTGGATGTGAGCGTTCTTTAAACAACATAGCGTCAAAACTCCTGATGGAAACCAATATGGCCGGCGCTGAAGAGCACCATTATTTTTTCTGATACCTGCTGGCAAATTGAACAGCGAGATCGTGAACTGATTACTTTTTATTCTCTCAAGAAAAACTGCGATCAACTTTCAGAAACGCGTTCTACAACGAGTGGGAATACTTTGCGTTACCCCGCGCGGGCCGTCGACTGAAAAACGTAACCAGGCTGATATTTCTCGAAACAGTTCACGTTATGTTCATCGGCAATCTGGACCGTGGCCGATTTCAGCCCAAGCGAGCACGCTTTTTTTTACTCGACCAATATCATTGCAGCGCGATGCCAGCACAATAATTCACCATCTTGTCCAAAACCCAACCAAACATCGGTCAGGAAAAACTCATGCTTTTTCTGGAGTTATTTTCCTGTTAGAAAAAATGGACTGAGATCTTGCATGAGTTCTCTGGCGGCATGACCAACCTGTTCCTCGGGAATTGGCGACCAAACCGGGACAGCGTCGGCAAGCGGTGAACACGTCCAGCACCGGCTGCAATACTTTTGACGAGGGGAAATGAGGGCCGGCAAGGAGCGATTGAAAGTAATGGGGCCGTGAGTGCCCGGAACAAATTCAGAAAAAAGAGTGGTGGAATACGAAAGGGGGGAAAATACGAAATACAGAAGAAAGGAACTGGGGAAATACCGCCGCATCGCAGTACAAAACGCAACTTCGAGACTGTATCCCACGAAGTTGCGCGTTTGATTCTGCCGTCACAGCTTTGTCATCCATTGAACCAAGCGAGCATCCTCTGCGGCCATCCCTGGCGTTGTGTCTCCTGACACAGTGACGATTCATCCCGAATCAAGCCGGTCCCCGGCTTCCGAAAGGCATCCTGCCCAGACAATCCTGTCTGATTCCTGCATCACATCCTGTGTCTGTTGTACCCAGCTACTTTAATATCCTGCTACATCCGTGTTTCCACAACTTTCCGGATAATCCTTGTCCGGTTGTCCCTCTGGATCATCCCTGTCCTGTCATCCCTGTGCATTCCGTGCCTGGCATCCTGCCAGTGTCAGCGCGATTTCCTTGCCTGACGATCCGATTTCCATTCGGTGACCCCTTCCGGGTTCCTTCCGTTACCTCTCCTTGTTTGCCTTCCCTGCAGACGTCCTGTCGCTCCCTGTTGGTGCTACTACCAACCATGTTCCCTGATACTTGTGGCGCGTCCCTCTGCCAATACCCCTCCTGTGTGCCAGCGGCGATTCCCTTCGCCCGCAATCCGTTGCGTCTGCCATCCCTGAGCCCGTCATTCCTGACATTCCCCTTCCTGCTCCTGTCGTCCCTGACGGGACCGGCCAATCCCTGACCGGAACCGGACCACCTTGTCCAGTGCCTCCCTGCCTTTGCCGTTCCTTCGGCCTTGCGGATCCGGTTACCGGGACGATCACTCCTGTGAGTCGTCTGGCCCTGATCGCTATCGCTCCGTGATCCCTTTCTGCTTCCGTTCTGCGTCCGTCTTGAACTTGTCCTTGATCAGTCCCTGACTTCCCTTTGCCATTTCCCCTTGGCATGCTGTGCATTATCCGGATCGACCCGGGGTCGCGATATGGCGATTGGATGATGTTCTTGTAGGAAATTGTCCATATCGCCACAGGTTCTTTTCTTCTGTTACCCTTGCCGGTCATTTGGTCGGGCCAGACTTGTGAGCTGGTCCGCCTGAGACTTGTGAGCACGAACACATTTACTGGAGGTCACCGTGGCTCTTACCCGTTCAACCATGCTGGCGCTCGGCAGCCCGGCCCCTGATTTTTCATTGCCTTCCACCGATGGCCCCGTGCTGGGTCTGGACGATGTCGCCCAGGCGGACGCGCTGGTGGTGCTGTTTATCTGCAACCACTGCCCCTATGTGATCCACATTGCACCCGCGCTGGCGGCGCTGGCGAGCGAGTACATGGAGCGCAAGGTCGCATTCGTCGCTATCAACAGTAACGATGCCGAGCAGTATCCGGCGGACGGCTTTGAGCAGATGAAGCGGGAGAAGGCCGAGCGCGGCTATCCCTTTCCTTATCTATTTGACGAAAATCAGTCGGTGGCGCAAGCCTATGGTGCCGCCTGCACGCCCGATCTTTATGTGTTCGACCGGACGCGCGCGCTGGTCTACCGGGGCCAGTTCGACGACACCCGCCCCGACCGGATCAGTTCCGGCAACTACAAATCCAGCAACCCCGCGACGGGCAAGGATCTGCGGCAGGCGCTGGATCTGTTGCTGGCAGGAAAGCCCCTGCCCGATGCCCAGCAGCCGTCCATGGGGTGCAATATCAAATGGAAGCCGGGTAACGAACCGGAGTATTCCTAGGGTCTGTAAGAAAAGTGCCTGCGCTCGGTGATGCTGCGCTCGACGACTTTTCGTACAGACCCTGGAGTTTCATAACTGCTGCGCCCGCCGGGCCAGCCAGGCATCCAGACGGTTGGCGAAGTTTTGCTTGTCCGCGGCGTTCATCGGTGCCGGGCCGCCGGAATGGATACCGCTGGCGCGCATGGTTTCCATAAAATCCCGCAGGGTAAGCCGCCCCTTGATGTTGTCCGGCGTCAGCACTTCCCCGCGTACGGTAAAGACTTCGGCACCCTTGGCCAGCACTTCGCTCGCCAGGGGAATATCGCTGGTAACCACCAGATCCCCTTGCTGCGCCCTTTCGACAATGAGGTTATCGGCAATATCGAAACCGGCAGAGACCTGGATGGATTGCAGGAACGGCGAGCGCGGCAGGGTCAGGGGCTGATTGGCGACGAAGGTGGTGACGGTCTGAGTTCGCACCGCCGCCCGGTAGAGGATTTCCTTGATGGCGACAGGACAGGCGTCCGCGTCGATCCAGATGACCATGGCATTTCTCCCGGCAGTGCGCATTAATGGGTAAGGCGCGGCATTATCGCAAAATTCCGGCGTTCGGGCAGATGCCCGCGATCAGAATCTGTGGTTCGAATTTTGCTGAACACTTTCCACCTATTTCACACCTTCACAACGGGACGCCCTTCTTTGCAGCTGATATCAAAAGCCAGGCCGCTACCCGGCCACCGCTCGGGTCCGGTCGTAATCCCCCGCCACTGCGCGTCCGGCTGAGAATTCGCCATGGCAGCGTTCGTTTATCGCCACCGTTTCCGTAAAGGATTTACCTACCGGTTTGCCAATGGCCGCACCGTCAAAAGCGCCGCAATCCGGCGCTGGATTGAAACGCTTACCATTCCCCCTGCGTGGACGGCGGTGGAAATCAGCCTGGACCGCGATGCGAAAATCCTGGTGACGGGGCGGGATGCCGCCGATCGCAAGCAATACCTTTACAATCCGGCCTGGACGACTTACGCCTCCGAGCAGAAATTCAACCGGATCCTGCGATTTGCCGAACAGCTGCCCACCATGCGACGGGTCACCGGGCAGCACATCCGCCGGCGCCCCATCGACGAAAGAACCGTGCTCGCCTGCATGACCCGCATGCTGGACGAGGCGTTTTTCCGGCCCGGCAATGAAACCTATGCCCGCAATAACAATACCTACGGCCTGACCACGTTGCGCCAGAAACACATCGCCATCGAAGATGACCGGGTGGTGTTCGATTATGTGGGCAAAAGCCATCAGGAGCAGCACCGCATCATCACCGACGCAAAAACCAAGGAAGTGCTGCTGGAATTGCAGGACATGCCCGGCCACGAACTGTTCGATATCACCCTGCCGGACGGCAGTCGCAAGAAAATTACCGCTCAGGACCTGAACCAGTACATCGCCCAGATCATGGGTGAAAACTTCAGCGCGAAAGACTTCCGCACCTGGGCCGGCACCCTGCTGATGGCGGTTGCACTCGACCAGGTCGGGCCACCCCTCAACGAGCGCACCGGCAAGAAAAATATTGTCGCCGCCGTCAAAGCCGTGGCCGCCGAACTCGGCAATACGCCCAGCGTCTGCCGGGACAATTACATCCACCCCCAGGTATTGTCCCACTATGACGCGGGCACCACGCTGGAGCATTTCCGGCAGCAGCTGACATCCCGCCGCGGCCGGTATATGTCCCGCGACGAGCAGGCCACCCTCGAATTGTTGAAGTGCGTTGCCGGGTCGCCGGCAAGCTGCGCACGGCTGGCGCGGGTGCCCAGGCGAGGCACGCCGGAAACGACGGAATGATCGCCGCGCGCTCGCACCGGGTTCGAAGAATGCCCGATCTGTGGTTATAGTTAAGAAGCCTCTGATTCAGCCGTACAGAGCGTCCCGAGTAGCCGTACCCATAAAAGCCAATAACGCTGAATCGGAGAATCACTATGCAACGCATGATATTCATCAACCTGCCGGTGCGGGATCTGCACGCTTCCACGAAATTTTTTGAACAGCTGGGCTTCGCCATCAATCCACAGTTTTCAGATGCGACCGCCGCCTGCGTGGTGATCAGCGAAACCATCTGCGCGATGTTGCTGACCCACGACAAATTCCGCAAGTTCACCCCCAACCAGATCTGTAATGCCCGCGAACTTACCGAAGTGCTGCTCTGCCTGAACTGCGCCAGCCGGGAAGAAGTCGACGCGCTGGTGGCGACGGCGGTTGCGGCGGGCGGGAATCTCTACAAACATCCCGAGGATCATGGGTTCATGTACGGCCACGGCTTTCAGGATCTCGATGGGCACATCTGGGAACTTGTTTACATGGAGCAGGCAGCGTCTTGAGCGGCGGGCAACTTGCCCGGGCAACCAACTCCAGAGCGTCGCGCTGCGTACATACCCCTAAGAGCAGCCAGCAGGATCTTTCGTATGGGGCGCGACATTCCCTACCAGACATTTGATTCAACCGATTTTTACCAGTTCGGAGAACACCTCGAACGCGAGACCCGCTCTCTCGCACGCCTGTTTGCCGACGCAAACTTCTCTGCCGACCATCCGGTAGGCGGGTTAGAGCTGGAGGCCTGGCTGGTTGATGGTTCCGCAAAACCGGCCGCCCGCAACGAGGAGTTTCTTGCCCACGTGAACCACTGCGATGTGGTTCCGGAACTTTCCCGGTTCAATATCGAAATCAATGTCCAGCCCGAACCGCTGCGCTCGGATGCCCTGCACCGGCTGCACCTGCGTTTGCATGACCACTGGGAACGGTGTCAGAACGCCGCCCGGGATCTGGACCTGGAACTGATGTCCGTCGGCATCCATCCCGCTCTGCGAGACAGCCAGCTCAACCTCGCCAACATGTCCACCAATGAGCGCTACTGGGTGCTCAATGAACAGGTGCTGGCGATGCGCAACGGCCGCCCAATCACCCTGGACCTGCGGGGCCGTGAGCATCTGCAAAGCGTGCATCACGACGTCATGCTGGAAGCGGCGACCACGTCATTTCAGGTGCATCTGCAAATTCCCCAGGATCTGGCCGTGCGCTGCTTCAATGCTGCCCAGATGGTCTCGGCGCCGCTGGTGGCCATCAGTGCTAACTCCCCTTATTTGTTCGGCGTCGACCTCTGGGACGAATCCCGGGTGCCGCTGTTCGAGCAGGCGGTCGATCTCGGCGGCATGGGCGAGCGCCGGGTTTCTCTGGGAGAGCGTTACCTGCAGCAGTCGCTACTGGAATGTTTCGAAGAAAATGTGCGCCGGTTTCCGCCGCTGATCCCCGTAGACCTGACCGCAGAAACCGAGCCGCTGCCTCACCTGAATTTGCACAATGGCACTATCTGGCGATGGAACCGGCCGATTGTGGGCTTTGATGCGGCGGGCAACGCTCATTTGCGCATCGAAAACCGGGTGCTCCCTTCGGGGCCGACGGTGCTGGACATGATCGCCAACGCGGCATTTTTCTGGGGGCTAACCCTGGCGCTGGCCCGCTCGGATATCGACTTTGAAGCGGCACTGCCGTTCCGGCAGGTCCGGGAAAACTTTTATGCCGCCGCCCGCACCGGCATGCACAGCGAATTGTCCTGGTTCAACAACAGCCGGAGGAATGCCGTCGATCTGGTCCAGGACCTGCTGCCTTTGGCAAAGCAAGGTTTGCAGGCGCTGCAGTTGGCGCCCACCGACATCGCCCGCTATCTGGGCATCATCGAAAACCGCAGCAGTCGCCGTCAGAACGGGGCCAGCTGGCAACGCCAGTGGGTGCACCACCACGGTGCCGACATGGCGGCGCTGAGTCGCGCCTATCTGTCCTGTCAACGCAGCGGACGGCCGGTCCACGAATGGCCGCTGGCCGGGTAACTGTGTCGGCACCTGCCAACACCAAACTCACCAATCGGAAAAGGAGAAGTTACAGAATGCTGACCATTCTCGAACGGATTCCCGCAGGGCTGCTGGAGCGTCCGGCGGAACTGCTGTATCAGGTTCTCGACGGCCCCACCCTGATCCACCTGAGCGGCACCCTCGGGCCGCCGCTGTTCATCACCGTGCTGCTCCATGGCAATGAACACACCAGCTGGGACGCGGCCCGCCACTTGCTCGCCCAACATCAGGGGCGCCAGCTCAAGCGGGCTATTTCCCTCTTCATCGGCAATGTGGAAGCGGCCCGCTACAATCAGCGCTTTCTCGACCATCAGGTGGATTTCAACCGCATCTGGGGCGGCCCCCCGGCGCAGCGGCACCCGCTGGCGGCGCAGGTTGTCGATCAGATGGCGACACGCCAGATCTTTGCCAGCATCGACGTGCACAACAACACCGGCAAGAATCCCCACTACGCCTGCGTCAATGTGGTCGCACCGGCCTATCTGCGACTGGCGCGAATGTTCTCCCGCACGATGGTCTTCTTCACCAGTCCGGATACCGTGCAAAGTCGGGCATTTGCGCCGCTCTGCCCGGCCATCACCGTGGAAGCGGGCCTGTCGGGCGACCCCCGGGGCACCGAGCATGTGTACCGGTTTCTGGAGGATTGCCTGGCCCTGGCGCATCTGTCCGATGAACCGGTGAGCGCGGGAGAGGTGGATCTTTACCATACGGTGGCCATCGCCAAGGTGGCGCCGCAGTACAGTCTCGGCTTCGGGGACCCGACGGCGGACATCAATTTCGACCATGAGATCGAGTACTTCAATTTCCGCGAAATCGCCCCTGGTACGCCGTTAGGAAGCATTCAGCCAACGGTGCGGGCGCCCTTCGTGGTCACCAATGAAGCCGGGGATCCCGTCACCGGAGATTTTCTGTTCATCGAGCAGGGGCAGATCAAAAACCGCCGGGCTGTGGTGCCGGCGATGATCACCCGCGACATCAACGCCATCCGCAAAGACTGTTTCTGTTATTTCATGGAGCGTTACCCCATCGCTTGATTTGCCGGGCAGCACGCCTGCTTCTACGCCCCGGTCAGGTACAATGCTTCCCGGCAGGGATCTGGAAAAGCGCGCAACCCGGATCAACAATTGCGGTGATGATGAAAACGTCACCGGCCCTGATGCATTCAACGAATTCTGACGGAGGCGGCGATGACCATTGGCGGTGGTTTCAAGGCGATCAAAAGCGTCCTGCGCTACAGCGCACAGATCGGCCCACGCAAACTGTGGCAGGCGGTCAGCTCCCGCAACGCCTGCAAGGCCTGCGCCTTCGGCACCGGTGGCCAGCGCGGCGGGTTTCACAATGAAGCGGGTCGCGGGATTGAAATCTGCAACAAGAATATCCAGGCGCACCTCAGCGATATCCGTCCGGGCATTCCCAATACCCATTTTTTCAGTCACGCCATTGAGGAACTGGCGCAGCTCAGTGGCAAGCAGCTCGAAGACCTCGGCAGACTCGCCAGCCCTCTGTACAAAAAGGCCGGCGACCGGCATTACTCGCCGGTGACCTATGCCGAGGCGCTGGCAATCTGCACCGAGCGCCTGGCCGCGACGCCACCGGAGCGCAGTTTCTTTTATGCCTCCGGGCGCTCCTCCAACGAGGCGGCGTTTCTGCTCCAGACCCTTGCCAGACTCTACGGCACCAACAACATCAACAATTGCAGTTACTACTGCCATCAAGCGTCGGGGGTGGGCCTCGGCGAGTCCATCGGCACGGGTACGGCGACGATTGAATATGCGGATCTGGACCTCACCGACCTGGTGTTTGTGTTCGGCGCCAACCCCGCCTCCAACCATCCGCGCTTCGTCAAAAAACTCATCGACATTCGCCGGCGCGGCGGCGCTGTGGTGGTGGTCAACCCCGCCAAAGAGCCGGGCATGGTCCGCTTTGCGTCCCCCAGCGATCTGCGTTCCATGGCCCGCGGTGGCGTCCCCATCGCCAGTCTCTATATTCAGCCCCATCTCGGTGGCGATCTCGCCTTCATTCAGGGCGTCGCCAAATGCCTGCTGGATCTGGACGCCCTCGACCGGCATTTCATTGATCAGCACACCGCCGGCTCCGAGGCATTTATCGAGGGCGTACAGGCACTGGACTGGGAGACGCTCGAGCAGCACTCGGGTGTTGAGCGGAAATTGATGCACCAGGTGGCAGAGCTTTATGCGGGCTCCCGGCGCACCGTGTTCACCTGGAGCATGGGCCTGACCCACCACCTGCACGGCGTCGATACCATCCAGACTCTGGTCGGCCTGGCGCTGCTGCGCGGCATGATCGGCAAGCCCGGTGCGGGCTTGATGCCGCTGCGGGGCCACAGCAACATTCAGGGCACAGGCTCGATGGGTTTTACCCCGCAGCTCAAACGCGCTTTCGAGGAAAAACTGCAACACAAGCTGGGCGCGACCCTGCCGCAAACGCCGGGTCTGGACACCATGGCCTGCTTGCAGGCGGCAGCCGACGGGCTGATGGACGCGGCTTTCCTGCTCGGCGGAAATCTGCTGGCCGCGAGCCCGGATACCGACCACTCCCGCGCCGCCCTGAGCCGCATTCCGTTCAAGTGTTTCCTGAATTCGACCCTCAATCAGAGTCACGTTCAGGGCGTGGAGGGCGAAGTCATTATTCTGCCGGTGCGGGTGCGGGACGAAGAGGATCAGGCCACCACCCAGGAATCCATGTTCAATTTTGTCCGTTTGAGCGATGGCGGCATTGAGCGTTTTCCACAGTTATGGCCCGAGACCCGCATTATCCTCACGCTGGGTCGCACCCTGATTCCGCCGGCGCGCTTTGATTTTGCCGCCCTCCACAACCACGATGCCATCCGTGAATGGATCGGCGACATAGTTCCGGGGTTCAGCCGCGTTAAGGATATAGGCGCGACCAAAGAGGAATTCCATATCGACGGGCGCATTCTCCACGAACCGCGTTTCAATACCCCCGATGGCAAGGCCCACTTCCATTTTCATTCCCTCCCGCGTCATACTGCCGGCGATTTCATGCTGACCAGCGTCCGCAGCGAAGGCCAGTTCAATTCGATCATCTATCATGAATTTGATAGCTATCGGGATCAGACCGAACGCTGGATCGTCATGGTGAATCCTGAAGATATGCGCGAACGCGGCTGGATTGCCAACCAGCCGGTTGACCTGATTTCCGCGACCGGTACCATGCGTCAGGTCAAAGTGCGGCCCTTCGATATCCGCCGCGGCAACCTGATGGCTTATTATCCGGAGGCCAATGTGCTGGTTTCACGCGATCAGGATCACAAAAGTAAAACACCCGGCTTCAAATGTGTACCGGTGAAAGTGGTGGCTCATTGAGGGAAGAAATACCGGCATGGCGTTTTGCCAACGCGGTGCGTGCTGCAGACAAAAGTGAACTATAAAAATCCCCGGAATGGAAAATTTCCGGAATAAAAAGTTTCAACCGCCAACGACGTTTACAAAAAGGAGAAGCAACGTGACCAACGAAAATCCGTACCGCCCCTGGGGAATGGAGCACAACACATTCTGCATGCTCATGCATTTAAGCCAGCTGCTGAATGTCATCCTCCCGTTCGGCGGGGTCATTGTGCCCGTTGTGATGTGGGCAACCAACCGGGATAAATCACCGCTCGTCAACGACCATGGCAAGGCAATAATCAACTGGCTGATCAGCGCCACTATTTACGGCATCATCGGGACGGTGCTGATTGCCGTCGGCATCGGCATACTGGTGTTGCTGGCGCTGGGTATTTGCAGCCTGGTGTTCGCGGTTATCGGTGGAATCAAGGCCAACGACGGCGTCGTCTGGCACTATCCGCTGAGTATCCGTTTTCTGAAATAGATACCCGCTGAACCCCGTTACCATCCCCGTCGTCTTCAACGACGCGGGTGGGCCGGCTCAGCAACTGTAATTGCCTTTGGCCCTGCGCTTTTCGCACTCTTTGCGGATGTTCTCGCAAGCGGTGACCATGCCGGGCGCAGTTGGCTGTTTCAGCAGGCATTCGTCATTCTTGAACGCCAGTTCACCGTTGCTCAGGTCGCTCAATCTGGCCGTGTCCCGACAGCCACCAAGGCCCAGGATACTCAGCAACATCAGCACGGCAGCTCTCATCAACCAATCTCCATCACGCGATCCCCATCACACAATTCTAATCACGAACGGCGTCTCCGCCACAGGCGGGGTTTGCAGTCGTTTAAAGATTAGTTGGGTTTGGATGCCGATGCCAAGTTGAGCAAGAACGCGCCCTGTCGACGGGCCTGCTTATTCGGGCTTTGCCGGGCCGTGAGACGGCGGCTCCGCTTCGATGTTGACGTTGTATTTCTCCCTCATCTGCACTTCCAGCTCTTTCGCGGGGATGTGGCGGACGTCCATGCCATGAACCAGGAAGATGACGTGCTCGGCAATGTTGCGGGCGTGATCGCCGATCCGCTCCAGGGCCCGCAGCGCCCACATGACATTCATGACCCGGGAGATGGAACGGGGGTCTTCCATCATGTAAGTCATCAGCTCACGGATGGCCGTCTTGTAATCCTGATCGATAAGCTTGTCATCGCGGACCACCCGCATCGCTGAGCGCACATCAAAGCGGGCGAAGGCGTCGAGGGCCAGATTCACCAGTTTCAGCACACCGCTGCCAATGTGACGCAGCTCGGTGTACCCCCGTGGCGAGGCGCCGTCATCGTTGAGCGCGATGGCCATTTTGGCAATCTTGTCGGCCTCGTCACCCATGCGTTCCAGATCCCGCGTGGCGCGGGTAATCATCAGCACCAGCCGCAGGTCGGATGCGGCGGGCTGGCGGCGCGCCAGAATCAGGGTGCATTCCCGGTCCAGATCAATTTCGCGCTGATCGACTTCCTTCTCGGTGAACATGACTTTCTCCGCCAGTTCACCGTCCGCCGTTTCGATGGCCTGAATGGCGTCGGACAATTGTTGCTCGACCATGCCACCCATTTCCAGAAAGCGCGTACGGATTTTTTCCAGATCCTCATTGAACTGGTGGGAGATGTGCTGTTGCAGATGCATTTTGTCCATGGATTCCCCACGAGGTTGTGATTACAGGCTCTGACAGGCCGTTGAAAAACGTCATCGAGACAACTTTTCAACAGTCTGTTAACCAAATCTCCCGGTAATATACGCTTCGGTCAGCCGGTGATCCGGTGTGGTGAAAACCTTTTTGGTGTCATTGACTTCGATCAGCCGGCCCAGATGAAAATAGGCCGTGCGGTGGGATACCCGCGCGGCCTGCTGCATGGAATGGGTCACGATGGCGATGGTGTAATTCTGGCTCAGCTCGGCGATCAGCTCTTCGATCCGCGCAGTGGCAATGGGGTCCAGGGCCGAACAGGGTTCATCCATGAGAATGACTTCGGGGCTCACCGCAATGGTTCGGGCGATACACAACCGCTGCTGCTGCCCGCCGGACAGACCGGTTCCCGGTGCGTCCAGGCGGTCCTTGACCTCCTCCCAGAGCCCGGCCTTGCGCAGGCTGGTTTCGACAATTTCGTCCAGTTCGACACGCCGACTGGCGAGCCCGTGAATTTTGGGGCCATAGGCGACGTTTTCGTAAATCGACTTGGGAAAAGGATTGGGCTTCTGGAACACCATGCCGACGCGAGCGCGCAGCGGCACCACATCCAGCTTCGAGTCGTAGATGTCCTCCCCGTCGAGGGAGATCCGGCCGGCTACCCGACAGATGTCGATGCTGTCGTTCATCCGGTTCAGACAACGCAGAAACGTCGACTTGCCGCAGCCGGAGGGGCCGATCAGCGAAATGACTTCGTTTTCGCCAATGTCCATGCTCACGGAATAAACGGCTTGTTTAGTGCCGTAGAACACGTCCACGTCGCGGACCGAAAACTTTGCGTTGTCGGCGAAGGGCAGGCCGACGGTTTTATCTGGGAGCAATTGTTCCATAGGCTCTTGCAGGTGGTTTTGCAGCGCGGCGGCCTGCAACGGGTGGCTGATGCTATCGGGTTGCGAGCGCGTTTGCGGCTCAAGAATCTGTTGCATGAGTTTAACCTTTTGTTACCAGCGACTGTTACCAGCGACGCTCAAGACGTCGACGCAGGATGACAGCCAGGGTGTTCATGCAGACCAGGAACATCAGCAGCACCATGATAGCCGCAGAGGTACGCTCCCCGAAAGCGCGTTCCGGACTGTCTGACCAGAGAAAAATTTGTACCGGCAATACGGTGGCCGGGTCCGTGATGCCACCCGGCACATCCATGATGAAGGCGACCATGCCGATCATCAGTAGCGGCGCCGTCTCGCCCAGGGCCTGGGCCATGCCGAGAATCGCCCCGGTCAGCATGCCCGGCATCGCCAGCGGCAGGACGTGATGCAGGATGGTCTGCATTTTGGAGGCGCCGATTCCCAGGGCGGCTTCGCGGATGCTCGGTGGCACGGCCTTGATGGCATTCCGGCTGGAAATGATGATCGTCGGGAGCGTCATGAGACTCAGAACCAGCCCTCCCACCAGCGGTATGGAGCGCGGCATGCCGAACAGCCCGATAAAGATGGCCAGGCCCAGCAGACCAAAAATAATGGACGGCACTGCCGCCAGGTTGCTGATATTGACCTCGATAAAATCGGTGAAGCGATTGCGGGGCGCGTATTCTTCCAGATAAATGGCAGCGGCCACGCCCACCGGAAAGGACAGCACGAAGGTCACCAGCAGCGTAAACAGACTGCCCATGACCGCTCCGCGGATGCCGGCCATTTCCGGTTCGCTGGAATCACCGGCGGTGAACAGGCGGGTATTGAAGCGCAGCTTCATCTCGCCGCTGTCGATCAACTGATGAATGCGGGCAATCTGCTGTTCACTGGTACGGGCGGTGTAGGCGTCCCCGCTGCGCCAGGACTTGAAGTAGGTATCGACGTCATCATCGGCCAATACCCACAGGGTGATTTCTTCGCCCAGCAGCGCCGGTTCGTCTTCCAGCATGTCCCGCAAATTGAAGGAGGCGCCAATACTGATCAGGCTGTTCAGGGTCCGTTTTTCCTGGCGGCCGGATACGTCCGGAAACCGCTCGGCCAGTGCCGCACGCAGGACGCCGTCAAAATAGCCGGCGGCGATCTGGTCGGGATCGGTGGCGTCTTCGATCTCCAGCGTTTCCGGGTCGAGGGTCAGCGTCAGCCGGATGTAGGTCTGCTGGAATCCGCCGATGCCGGTGCCGATGATCTCGACAAACAACGCCAGCAGCGCGATCAGCCCCACCCCCACCGCCGCCAGTCCGAACAGGCGAAACCGCCGCTCGGCGCGATAACGCTTTTTGAGGCTGCGCTGCACCAGTTCCGCCTGCGATGTCCGCTTGTCAGTCATATTGTTCACGGTACTTTCTCACGATATACAGGGCGTAGTAGTTCAGTCCGAGGGTCACCACAAACAGCACCAGTCCCAGCGCGAAGGCGGCGAGGGTTTTGGCGCTGTCGAACTCCTGGTCTCCCACCAGCAGGGTGACAATCTGCACGGTTACCGTGGTAACGGAATCGAAGGGGTTGGCGGTGAGGTTGGCGGCCATGCCGGCGGCCATCACCACGATCATGGTCTCGCCGATGGCCCGCGACGCCGCCAGCAGAATACTGCCCACGATACCGGGCAGCGCCGCCGGAATAACCACCTTGCGCACCACTTCCGACTGGGTGGAACCCAGCCCCAGGGCGCCGTCGCGCAGGCTTTGGGGGACGGCGTTGATCACGTCGTCGGAGAGTGAAGAAATGAACGGGATAATCATGATGCCCATGACCAGGCCGGCCGCCAGCGCGCTTTGCGAAGACACCGTCAGCCACTGGTCCAGACCCGCCGCCGTGGCGACGTCCCGAATAAACGGGGCGACCGTCAGGGCAGCAAAAAATCCGTAAACCACGGTGGGGATACCCGCCAGGATTTCCACCAGCGGCTTGATCAGGTTGCGCATCCGTGAACTGGCGTATTCCGACAGATAAATGGCAACCATCAGGCCCGTGGGCACCGCGACGATCAGGGCGATGCCCGCAATCAGCAACGTACCGGCAAACAGCGGCACGGCCCCGAAGCTGCCGGAGCTGCCCTGCTGATCTTCCCGAATCGCCGTCTGCGGACTCCATTCCAGGCCGAACAGGAACTCAAAGACCGACACTTCCTGAAAGAATCGCAGCGACTCGAACAGCACCGACATCAAAATGCCCAGCGTGGTCAGCACCGCCAGGGATGCACACAGCAACAGCGCCAGCCGGAACAGGGATTCGACCCGGTTGCGCGCGCGCAACTGCGGGTGGATCCGCAACCAGATCACCACGGCTCCGACCAGGGCCGCACTGATGACCAGGGAAGTCATGGCCCACTGGCTGATCTGCCGCAGAGAGTGCAGGCGCTCGGCGGCAGCCACCAAAGCCGGGTCCTGGAATTGTGCCGACACACTGCCGGCCGCGATGTTCTGCACCTGATTCATCACCAGATCGGCACTGCCACCGGCATCGGCGATCAGTTCCGCGGGTAACATGGGCCGGATGGCCGCGAAGATCAGAGGGTCGTCGAAAATAATCCAGAGCGCCGCCGCCAGCACGGCCGGAATGGCGCACCAGATGGCGGTGAGGGAGCCGTAATAAAACGGCAGGGAATTGAGCGCCTGCATGCCGCCGACACCGGCCACCCGCACGGCCCGTGACCGCCCGGCGACGAATGCTCCGGCGATCAGGACTGCGAGCAGCAGAGTTAACAGTGAAATGTCCATAGCCTGCCAGACGTTATTGGGAACCCGGAGAAACTGGTATTGGTGCTATGCCCCGGTCCGGTGAGCCGGAGCTAAAGGGGCGCAGTGCCGCCCCGATTACCTGTCGTTACAGTGACTGGAGAGGAACCAGATCTTTAACCTGCTTAGCGATCTCTTTGCGGCGTTTCGCTTCCAGCGGAATCATGCCCTTCTCCGCCAGATAGCCTTCGTCGCCCCAGGCACGCTCATGAGTGAATTCCGCCAGATACGGCTGGATACCCGGAATCACCCCCACGTGGGCTTTTTTCACGTAAAAGTACAGCGGTCGAGAGACCGGATAGCTGCCGTCGGAAATGCTGTCGAACGTCGGTGCTTCACCATTGATGGACGCCGCTTTGACTTTGTCCGCATTCTGGTCGAGGAAACTGAAACCAAAGATACCGAGGGCTTTCGGATTTTCTTCCAGTTTGCGCACGATCAGGTTGTCGTTCTCCCCCGCTTCCACATAGGCGCCGTCTTCGCGAATGCCGTGACAGATGGCTTTATACCGGTTCGAATCGGTTTTTTCGAGCGCGCCGACCCAGGCAAAACTTTTGCAGCCGCCTTCCATCGCCAGTTCCGCAAACGCGTCGCGTGTACCGGAGGTCGGCGGCGGGCCCATCACGGAAATTTCCAGATCCGGCAGCGTGGCATTCACCTGTTTCCAGGTCTTGTAGGGATTGTCGACCAGCGTCTCGCCGCCTTTGGGGTCGGGAATTTTTTTCGCCAGCGCCAGAAAAATATCCTTAGGGGTGAGATTGATGGACTCGGATTTGAGACTGCTCGCCAGCACGATGCCGTCGTAACCGATATGGACTTCCACAACGTCACTGACGCCGTTGGCTTTGCAGGAATCGAATTCCGACTGCTTGATACGGCGGGAGGCGTTGGCGATATCCGCCGTACCGACGCCCAGCCCCTTGCAGAATTCCTTGAAGCCGCCACCGGTGCCGGTAGGCTCGACTTTGGGTGCCTTGAAGTTTTTGTTTTTCAGTCCGAAGCGTTCAGCGACGACTTTGGAAAACGGAAATACGGTTGATGAGCCGACAATCATGATGTGATCGCGATTGGCCAATGCCTGGCTGGACGCAACCGCCATACCTGCTGCGCACGCAAACCCGAGAATAAATTTCTTCACAAAAACCTCCGATAGTTACAAAACTTTCAGGACGTCCTGTCCGTGCGTACCGCAAGGTTCGCGGCGGTCGAACATCCTGATAGGGTCTTGGATCTTCATGCAGGCATGCTAGAGACGAATTATTACAGTAATGTTGCAGCTTTTTGACGATTGCAAGAATCTGTGCCGGGATGCGCAACTGACCGGCCCGTCCTTCTCATAACAGGAGAATCCCTTTATGCCCCTGATGCCGCCCCCCCATTTGCGCCTGCACCGGCTGCATTGGTTCGGTGCCCTTGTGCTGGTCCTGCTCGGCCTGCTGCTCAATGCACCGGCCCGCGCGGCTCTGGGCGAGCCGTCCTATGTCAGCGAAAAGCCAAGACGCGGCGCTTTGACCCTGGCCACCAAGACGAGGACGGCGATGCTCTACGCCCACCCCGATGACCACAAAGGCGTATTGAGAGCGCTGGGCGATCTTCAAACCGACATCGAGAAAGTCACTGGTCAACGGCCGGCGCGAACCGATCGACCGGAGGGGTTGCGCGGTCACGCCGTCATCGTCGGCACCCTCGGCAAAAGTCCGCTGATCGACCAGCTGGTTGCCGCCAACAAGATTAACCCTGAGGAAATCCGCAACCGCTGGGACGCCTATCACCTGCAAGTGGTCGAGCAGCCCCTTCCCGGCGTGGAGCGCGCTCTGGTGATCGCCGGCGCTGACAAACGCGGCACCATCTACGGCATTTATGACGTCTCGGAGCAGATCGGCGTTTCCCCCTGGTATTACTGGGCGGACGTGCCGGTGGCTCGCAAGCAGAGTCTTTACATTGCCGGCGACACCCGCCTGCAGGATGCACCGGTGGTGAAATACCGGGGCATATTTCTGAACGACGAGGCACCGGCCCTCACCAACTGGGTTGCCGAAAACCACGGCAATTACAATCACGAGTTTTACATCAAGGTGTTCGAGCTGCTGCTGCGCCTGAAGGCCAACTTTCTCTGGCCCGCCATGTGGAACAACGCCTTCGCCGATGACGATCCCCAGAACATGATTCTGGCCGACGAATACGGCATCGTCATGAGCACGTCGCACCACGAGCCTATGATGCGGGCCGACAAGGAATGGAACCGCTACGGCAAAGGCCTGTGGGAATATTCCGCGAATCCCGGCAATCTCTACAAATTCTGGGAAGCCGGTGCCCGCCGCAACAGGGACTACGAAAGCGTCTACACCCTGGGGATGCGGGGCCAGGAAGACGCGCCCATGAGTGAGGGCGAAAACATCGGGCTGCTGGAAACCATCGTGAAGGACCAGCGCCAGATCATCGCGGATGTATTCGGTGCTGAGAGGGTCACCGAGGTGCCTCAAGTGTGGTGTCTGTACAAGGAAGTGCAGGCCTATTACGAAAAAGGCATGCGGGCGCCGGACGATGTGATCCTCCTGTGGACCGATGACAACTGGGGCAATATCCGCCGCCTGCCCCTGCCGGAAGAACGTGCCCGTACTGGCGGCGCCGGCGTCTATTACCATTTTGATTACGTGGGCGGACCGCGCTCCTATCGCTGGATCAATACGTATCCGCTGGCGAAGGTGTGGGAGCAGATGAACCTCGCCTACCAGTATCAGGCCAACCAGATCTGGATCGTGAACGTCGGCGATCTGAAGCCCATGGAATATCCCATGGAGTTCTTTCTGCGCATGGCGTGGGACCCGGAACGCTGGGGCCGGGACAACGTACAGGAGTTTGGCCGACTCTGGGCTGCCCGTGAATTCGGGCCGGAATTCGCCGATGACATCGAAGCTCTGATGACTGGCTATACGCGCCACAATGGCCGTCGCAAACCTGAACTGATGGAGCCGGACACCTACAGCCTGTTGCATTACAACGAAGCCGAACGCATCAGCGCTGAGCTGTCCGATCTGGTGGCGCGGGCCGAAGCGCTGGCGGAGAAGATTCCGTCATCACGGCGCGACGCTTACTTCCAGCTGGTGCTGTATCCGGTCAAGGCCACCGCCATCGTGACCCAGATGAATATAGCCATTGGCAAAAACCGGTTGTATGCCAGTCAGGGACGGGCCAATGCCAATGCGTTCGCCCATACGGCCCAGGCCTGGTTCGATATGGATGCGGCCTGGACCAAGAAGTACCATCGCCTCAACGGCGGCAAATGGAACCACTTCATGAGCCAACCCCATATCGGCTATACCAACTGGAACAATCCGGAAGGTAACCAGATGCCCATGACCTGGCATTACGATCCCGGCAATTATGCGGAAATGGGCATCGCGGTGGAGGGTATTGAAGCGGGCTGGCCGACGGCCGTGCCGGGGGAATGGCCTCATCGCGGTGCGTTTGAGCTGCGCTTTGACCGCAACGGTCAACCCGAACGCTGGCTGGAAATATACAACCGCGGCGTCCGCCCCTTCGATTTCACCATCAAACCCCAGGCGGACTGGATAAACGTGAGTCGCAGCACCGGCAAGGTGACGGGCAGCGAGAAAATCACCGTCTCTATCGACTGGCGCAAGGTGCCCGAAGGAACGGCCAGCGGCGCGCTGGAAATCCGCGGCACTGGCTGGCAAGGTGCACAGATCGCCGTCCACGCCTTCAACCCGTCCGCGACCTTGCAACAGCAGGCCAAAGGGTTTATCGAGGCCGACGGCTATATCTCCATGGAAGCCGCCAGTTTTTCAAAAAATCAGGCGGCGGGCGAATATCAGTGGCAAATCATTCCACAGCACGGACGCACCCGGAGTTCCCTGGCAGTGTACCCCGTGACTGACCAGCGCTTTGAAAACCCGGCCAGGGCGCCGTTCGTCGAGTATGACGTTACCTTTTTCACCGAAGGCGATATTCAGATCAACACCGTCGTTGCACCGGGCTTGCCCGTCGTTCATCCCGACGGACGCTTGCGGTATGCGATTTCTGTTGGCGAAGAAAAGCCGCAGATTGTCGATATCCTGGAAGAGGACAGCGGCAAGGACAGCAGCACGTGGGAAGCCGCGGTAAAAGACGGTGTGCGCATCAGCCAGACGACTCACTCAGTAAAACCCGGACGCAGCAAAATCCGCCTCTATGCCGTTGATCCGGCAGTAGCGGTGCAGAAAATTGTGGTGGATACGGGCGGCCTCATGCCCAGCTATCTGGGGCCACCGGAAAGTCCGCGAAAGTAAAGGCATGACCGGGATTCAGAACGAGTCCCGGTCCGCGTCTACGTCAACTTCGCTGGCTACTTCGACTTGAGCGAACCGCGCTGCTCCAGCAGGCTGACCGCACGCCCCCAGCACAGGGAGGCTGCCACAATGCATAGCAGGATCACCGCCTTGTAATCCAGAGAAGTTCCGCCATCCGTACAACTGAACGCATTGTTGATATTGCCCGCCCCGCAGCCGTAATGAGGCCCAACGATGACCGCGAGGGTAAAAATCATAAGCCCACCGATACCGAGTTGAAATGAGCTGTGCCACGGGTGTTTCTTCAATTCACTGAAAATTCTATTCACTATGCCTACTCGAATAACTGCTTCATGAGATTCGCCGGGCCTGCACGAACCTCTCAAAAACATCTGCTGCTTCCTGATTTTGACGGACCGGCAACGTCATTCCGACATCGTATACCGGCCCGCCCCATGCAATTCGATAACGTCGTTCAATTGCCTGTTACGGGATTATAGACACGACTTCCCCGACCCGCGCGCACTCCGGCGGCCCATTGCAATAAATCCGACGAAACTGTGATCCGGGATGATTTTCCGCACAAAATGCCGTCGCCTTCTGACCACGCGCGTCGACACAAGTTGCAACCTGGAGCTTCCTCCACCTGCCAGGGTGGACTTGCGGAGTGCTCCCCGATTCGCTGAACATCCCCCGCAGTGGATTTATGCAAGTCCGGTTCTTTACAATGGCGCAGCCCCGGATGATAAGAAAAACTATGCCGCTGTTCCCGTCGTTTTGCTTCGCCCTGTCGAATTCCCTGAACCGCATCACCCATGTGACCGGCATTGCGGTCGCCTGGCTGTTGCCCGTCATGGTGGGGTTAACCAGTCTGATTGTGCTGCAACGATTGCTCTTCGACAGTGGTTCCATCGCGCTGCAGGAAGCGGTCACCTATTTCCACGCCACCGTCATCATGCTGGCCGGGGCCTTTACTCTGGGGGTAGACGGGCATGTGCGCGTGGACATTTTCTATCGCAAGATGAAGCCGGTGCAACGGGCCTGGGTCGATGTGCTGGGCTGCCTGCTTTTTCTGCTGCCGCTGGCGGTGCTGTGCGTCGCCCTCAGTTACGAATATGTGCTGGCGGCGTGGAAGATTCGTGAAGGCTCGGCGGACGCCGGCGGCATCGGCGGTGTGTTTCTGCTGAAAACCCTTATCGTGATAAATGGCGCTCTGCTGATTATCCAGGCACTGGCCGGTTTACTGAAAAATCTGGTCACCCTCACCTACTGCGACGACTGACCATGGCCTTTCTCCTGCCGATCCTGATGTTTCTTGCGATCTGCCTGGCGCTGATGCTGGGCTATCCGGTGGCGTTCACGCTCGCAGGCGTCGCCCTTTGGTTTGCCGGCATCGGCATTCTGTCCGGCCACTTTGACCCGCACATTCTGCTGGCTCTGCCCGACCGGCTGTACGGCATCATCACCAATACCACCCTGATCGCGGTGCCGCTGTTCGTCTTCATGGGCGTCATGCTGGAACGCTCAAAACTCGCCGAACAGTTGCTGGAGAACATGGCAGTTGCCTGTGGCCGGCTGCCGGCGGGGCTCGGTCTGTCTGTCGTGCTGGTGGGTTCCCTCATGGCGGCCAGTACCGGTATTGTCGGCGCGACCGTGGTGACCCTGGGACTGATATCGCTGCCCACCCTGCTCAAGCAGCATTATTCACCCCCGCTTGCCTGTGGTCTTATCTGCGCCACCGGCACACTCGGGCAGATCATTCCGCCGTCCATTGCTTTGGTACTGCTGGGCGATACCCTGTCCAGCGCTTATCAACAGGCGCAGCTGCGTCAGGGGATTTATAACGCGGCGCCGGTATCGGTGGGGGATCTGTTTCTCGGGGCGGTGGTGCCGGGCATATTGCTGGTTGTCTTCTATCTGGCCTACCTGCTTTATCTGGGCTTCTTTCGCAGTCGGGAAGCGCCGGCTCACCGGGACATGACGAAGCAGGTATCGCTTGCGTCGCTGCTGCTGAGCGTTCTGCCGCCGGTCATCCTGATTTTTCTGGTGCTCGGCTCCATCCTGAGCGGCGCCGCCACCCCCACAGAAGCGGCCGGCGTCGGCGCCATCGCTGCCACGGTGCTGGCGCTCCTCAAGAAACAGCTTTCTTTGGAAAAACTGCACGCGGTCGCGCTGGATACCACCCGGATTACGGCCATGGTGTTTGCCATCCTGATCGGCGCCTCGGTGTTCTCTCTGGTGTTTCGGGGGCTGGGTGGGGAGCACGTCATTGAAGCATTTTTTGCCGGGCTCCCCGGCGGCAAGGCGGCGGCAATCCTGATCGTCATGCTGGTCATTTTCCTGCTGGGATTTATCCTGGATTTTATCGAGATTACGTTCGTGGTGGTGCCGTTGGTGGCACCGGTGCTGTTCATGATGGGGGTGGATCCGATCTGGCTGGGGATCATGATCGCATTAAACCTGCAGACGTCGTTTTTGACACCCCCTTTTGGTTTCGCGCTATTCTACTTGCGCGGTGTCGCACCCGAATCGGTTTCCACCCGAGCCATTTACCGAGGTGTTGTACCGTTTATCCTGATTCAGTTATTGCTGCTGGTTGGCCTCGCAATCTGGCCGGCTCTGGCCACCTGGCTGCCGAGCGTTACCAATTAGCAGGCGTTGTCTACCACTTCCATCAGGTACTTCAAATGGCAAAACTCGACGAAGATCCCAAGCCCTCCGGTGAACTTGCATTGCAGACCCTGGCGCTGCCCCGGGACACAAATTCCAACGGCGACATCTTCGGCGGCTGGCTGATGTCGCAGATGGACCTCGCCGGCGCCATCGCCGCAAGGGAAGTTGCCAAAGGCCGGGTAACCACCGTTGCCGTCGGCAGCATGTCATTTTTACGGCCAGTGCCAGTCGGCGCGACCGTGAGCTGTTATTGCGAAATTCTGGAAACCGGCCGTTCGTCCATTAAAACCCTGGTAGAAGTCTGGGTGAAACAATACGACCGGGAAGCGCAGCAAAAAGTAACGGAGGGAGAATTCATTTACGTCGCCATCGACGACCATGGCCGCACGCGCAAGCTGATTCAGAACAATTGAGGGGGTTCTGAATCAGGCTTAACGATACAAATGCGAACTCGCCGTCGCCACTTCCCGCAGGCCCGATAACAGGCCGCGATGCAGGCTGTTGATGGCCAGTTCGTTGAATCGCATGCTGCTGGGCCCTTCCAGGAATGCCGCGTAACGCTCCAGCAGCGGCATGTCCAGATGGCGGTAGGCGTAGAGGAAAGACAGCCAGACCATCATTTGCAAATCCGTCTGGGTCGCGGTGAATTCTTGCACCATTTGCGCCGACCAGCTGTCGACGTCTCTGACGGGAGTGGGGCTTTCCACGACTGCCATCAGCGAATAACCCGCCACTGCCAGATGACTGGCAAACTCGACCGCATTGACCGCCGTGCAAATTCTCTGCACTACTGCCAGGCGCGCGTCGTCTTCCAGCAGGGTTTGGGTCATGCTCTGCATGGCGGCATAGGCGCCCGGTGTCGCTCCGGCAATTTCCGCCTGGGTGATCCGCCGTCCGGATTCGGACTGATACCAGTCGAGCAACTGGCGCAGATCGTTGTGGGGCAAGGATTGCTGCAAGGCGGTGCCCACACCGTAATGCAGTTTTTCGGCGGAGAAAGATTCCGCGACGGCTTGCAGCAAAGCTTCGCGCTGATTGATGGGCACTTCCAGCCCGCCCAGCCCCGCGTGCCCCAGGGTGTCCTGGATCGTCTGGGGAATCATGGCCACCTGCGCAGTGAATCCCGACACCTGCAACAACCGACCGATGTCCTGGGGCCGGCTCGCCTGAGCCGGCACCGCCATCAGGCAGCTCCACACGATCAGGAAGAATGCGCCCGCCAGGCGAGATGTGCGGAGTGTGGCTGTGCGGTGGGCGTCAGAATTCTTCAATGTCGTAATCTATGATGATGGGGAGATGGCTGGAGAAGGTCTGGGTTTTGTATATCGTCGCGTACTCAACTTTGCGGCGCAAGGCTTCGGAGACGATTTGGTGATCTATTCGCCATCCGTCCCCCTGCCCCATCTGCCCGGACGGCCACCAGGAAAATTCGTCGGGATCATTGTTTACCTGACGAAATGCATCGGCGTAGCCGATCTGGGTAACCAATTGGTTCATCCACTGCTGTTCGTGGGGCAGGAAACCCGGAGTATTGGAATTGTTCTGCCAGTTCTGCACATCCTTGCGGGTGTGTGCCATACCCCAGTTGCCGCAAAAGATAAAATGGCGGCGCTTGCGGGTGATCTTGTGGAGCAGATTCTGGAAGTCTTCGAAAAATTTCACTTTGACTTCGAGGGATTCGTTCTCCGCCAGCGCCATGGGTGCGAGCAGTGAACCGATGCTGTAATGCTCGTAGTCCACCTGCAGGTAACGGCCTTCCATATCCACGCCGCTGGCAAATCCCAGCCCGTAAATCAATGCCTTGGGTTGAAATCGCGTGTAGATGGCCACACCGTTGTAGTGTTTTACACCGGAGTCAAAAAAATAGGCGAAATATCCTTCCGGGTGGAATATATCGTGGTCCAGTTCGTATTCCAGTGCCCGCAGATCCTGCAGACAGATCACGTCTGCGTCCTGACCATCGATCCAGTCATAGAGCCCGCGCTGTGCTGCCTGGTGAATCCCGTCGACACTGAGAGTTATTATTCGCATGATGGCCCCTTAAAAAACGACTGTGTATGATACCGGGGTTTGAAGTTTGTTGTTAATGCCTTGGTCGGCTGTCGCGAGTCACAGTCAACTTTCCAGGGATGCTCTGATCAAGTCCGGAAGCGTCGGGCCAGAAGCGCACCCTCGCCATGCTGACGTCCTGTCGACACCAGATCACTTGCAAGATCGAGACATCGTTTTATAACCTTTCGGCCTGAACCACCGGATCAGACCACATTCTTCCTTCGACGCTCCCTGCCGTACTGGCGTGGTGTCGAGCCCGTTTGTTTTGCTCACTCTGAATTTGCTCACTCTAAATAGGGACAAACCGACTTAATGAAAGCCTATCAACAACAATTTATTCAGCTTGCCCTGGACAACCAGGCACTAAAATTTGGCCGGTTCCAACTGAAATCCGGCCGCACGAGCCCCTATTTTTTCAATGCCGGCGCCTTTCAGACGGGTGCCGCGCTGGCGCAACTCGGCCAGTGTTATGCTGCTGCGATCGAAGATTCGGGCATCCGGTTCGATGTCCTCTTCGGCCCGGCCTACAAGGGAATACCCCTGGCGGTGGCGACCGCCGTGGCCCTGACCCGCGACTTCGGACGCGATGTTCCCGTGTGCTTCAATCGCAAGGAAGCCAAGGATCACGGCGAGGGCGGCACGCTTGTGGGTGCGCCGTTACGAGGCAAAGTGCTCATTATCGACGACGTCATTACCGCCGGTACGGCAGTTCGTGAAGTAATGGCTATCATTAAAGGTGAGCAGGCGGAGCCAGCCGGCATTCTGATCGGCTTGAACCGTCAGGAGCGCGGTCAGGGACAGCGTTCGGCGCTGCTGGAACTGGAAGAGCAGCTGGGTGTTCCGGTTCTGAGTATCGTCAGCCTTGCCGATGTCATGACTTTTCTGGCTGGGGATGCGCGCTGGCAGGCAGTTCTGAACGACATAGAGCAGTATCGAGAGCAATATGGTGTGTAGAGTTTAATGATCAAGATGCTACCGTGGATTCTGTCCGGAGCTGTTTGGCTTTTTGTTTGCCATTCGGCCAGCGCCCAGGCCCGACTTTTTCGCTATATCGGCGATGACGGGGTCCCGGTGATCGCCAGTTCCATTCCTCCACGGTTTGTATCCCACGGTTATGAAGTGCTGAATGCCACCGGTCAGGTCGTCAGGGTGGTCGCCCCGGCGCCACCTCCCGAAGATCTGGCCCGGGTGGAGCAAGAGCGTGCATTGCTCGAGGAATATCAGATTCTTGTCCGCCGTTACAGTTCAGTCGACGAGATCATCGGCGCGCGCGACCGCCGTCTCGCCCAGCTGGATGCCAACATCGCCATTCTCAAGGCGAATATCGGCAACCTTAACAAGCAGATAGAAGATCTCATGACCAGGGCGGCAAGTTCCGAACGGGCGGGCCGCGCAGTGCCTCCCCAGATCTTCACCAGCCTTGAGGACATTCGCGCCGAACTTGCCACGACGGAAAATATGCTGCAACTGCGCCTTGAGGAGCAGCAGGAAATTCACGCCAAAACCGATGCGGATATTGCGCTGTTCAAAAAAGGGCATACCCTGGTCGAGGGAGACGGCCGGGAATCCGCCAAGCTCTCCAAGTAGGAAATCCGCCAAACTCTCTAACCAGGAAATCCGCCAAGCCCTCCAACCATGAAATCCGTCAGTTCACCGCGATGAATGCGTCCGGCCGTGACACGCAGCTTTGAATCAGCAGGGATTTCTGATCATGCCAAAGATGTGAAGGCGGGATGCGGTAGCGGCTGCGAACGTACTGCGCGATCCTGCCCTCCACCGCCGCCAGCCACAAGCCTGATGTCGCCGCTATTGAAGTGTGAAATTTCAGCCCTTCGCGCAATTCAGCTTCCCTGAGTATCTGTTTTATCTGGCTTTCCAGGCGGTCGTAAAACTGCACGATGCGCTGGTGCAGTCGGGGCGTTTCGCCGGTGAGCGCATCGCCGGTCAGGATGCGACACATGCCCGGATTGCGTTCGGCAAATAGCAATACCAGATCCAGGATTTTCGAGCATTTGTCCAGGCCGTGGCTCTGGGGTTCGTCCGTTATCGCCTTGACCCGGACGAACACGGACTCTTCGATGAATTCGATAAGCCCTTCAAACATCCGCGTTTTGCTGGGGAAATGCCGGTACAGCGCCGCTTCGGACACTCCCACCTCCCGGGCCAGAGCCGCCGTGGTAATACGGGCGCCCGGACCGGCTTCGAGCATCAGGGCGAGCGCCTCCAGAATCTGCTGCTGGCGGGGTTTGGGTTCTCGGCTCATGCTCATCTCCCATTCGGGGGGTTACAGGATTACCACAACGATGTTTCTGCGCGGGCAGCGCCGCCGTGCACGCTTCTAACCGTGACTTTTATTGGTAATCTGGGTGCCTACGCCCGCGTCGGTAAATATCTCCAGCAACACGGCGTGGGGCAGACGGCCATCGACAATGTGGGCACTGGTGACGCCGCCCTTGACCGCATCCAGGGCGCAGCGGATTTTCGGGAGCATGCCGCCGTAAATCGTGCCGTCGCGAATCAGTTCATCGACCCGGGTCGTGGTCAGGCCGGTAAGCACCTCGCCGCTCTTGTCCTGCAACCCGGCCACGTTGGTCAGCAGCATCAGTTTCTCGGCCTGCAGCACTTCGGCGACCTTGCCCGCCACCAGATCCGCGTTGATGTTATAGGACATGCCGTCCACGCCAACGCCAATCGGTGCGATTACCGGAATGAAATCACTTTGCACCAGCAGGTCGATGACCTTGCGGTTGATCGCCCGCACTTCGCCCACATGGCCGATATCGATAATCTCCGGTGCCAGCATATCCGGTGACTGCCGCACCACCTCCATTTTGCGTGCCTGAATCAGTTTGCCATCCTTGCCTGTGACCCCAATGGCCTGACCGCCGTTGCGATTGATCAGGTTTACGATCTGCTTGTTCACCGCACCACCCAGAACCATTTCAACCACATCCATGGTCGCCGCGTCGGTCACCCGCATGCCGTCGACAAACTGCGTGGGGATACCCAGCTTGGCCAGCAGCTCGCCAATCTGCGGACCGCCTCCGTGCACCACGATCGGGTTCATGCCCACCAGCTTCATCAACACCACATCCCGGGCAAAACTGTTCTGCAACTGTTCGTCGATCATGGCATTACCGCCAAACTTCACCACGATGGTCTTGCCGGTAAACCGCTGGATGTAGGGCAACGCTTCAGTCAAAACATTGGAGATATGCAGCGCGTCGAAATTCTTCTCAATCATAGGGGACCACTATTACCGGAAATGAAAATGGAGGGTCATTCACTCGGGTGCAGACGCGGCCGATCCGCGTCACCAGTTAAAGTGAATACTTTCGTCAATCTTGCGGATTTCTCTGGTGAACAGAGCTTTCAGCTGGTGTATATGTTCTTCGGTTTCCGCCTCAAATCGCAAGGTCAGTTCGGCGGAAGTGTTGGACGCGCGCACCAGACCCCAGCCAAACGGAAATTCTGCCCGCAGCCCGTCCAGGGTAATCAGGCGGGCGTCATCAAACTGCCCCTGTTCAACCAACTGTTCGATGACCTTGAATTTCTTATCTTCGGCCACCGCGACGCGAATTTCCGGGGTTGTCAGCAGGGTCGGGAATTCGGCAAAAATCTCGTCCGCCGTTTCGTTGCGCAGGCTCAAGATTTCGATGAGGCGGGCGGCGGCGTAGAGACCGTCATCGAAACCGAACCAGCGGTCCTTGATAAAGATATGGCCGGAGTATTCTCCGCCGATCATGGCGCCGGTCTCCAGTACCTTGGCGCGCATCTGCGAGTGGCCGGTTTTCCACATGATCGGCCGGCCGCCGCTGTTACTCACGACGGAATTCAGCAAGCGCGAGCTCTTCACGTCGAACACCACATCGCCACCGGGGTTGCGCGCCAGAATATCCTTTGCCAGCAACATCAATAAACGGTCTGGCCAGATGATCTGACCGGACGGTGTTACCACCGCCAGCCGGTCGCCGTCGCCATCGAACGCGACGCCCAGATGCGCGCCGGTCTCCTGCACTTTGTTGATGAGCGCCTGCAGATTCTCTGCCACAGAAGGGTCGGGATCGTGGTGGGGGAAGGTTCCATCCAGATCGCAAAAAAGCGGAATCACCTGACATCCCAGTTCGGAAAAAAGCTGTGGCGCCACTTTGCCGGCGACACCGTTGGCCGCGTCGATGACCAGTCGGACGTCGCCCGCCAGCGCGATGTCTGAAAATATGGTTTCGATATAGCGGGCCACCACGTCCTGATGCCGCTCTTCGCCCACACCGCTGCGGAAATCATTTTTCAGGATCCGGGCCCGCACCGCCTTGATATCCTTTTCTGTGCGTGATTTGCGGTTCATCACGATCTTGAAGCCGTTGTACGGCGCCTTGTTGTGACTCGCCGTCACCATCACCCCGCTGCGACTTTCCTCCAGAACTTCCGTAGCGAAATACAGCAGCGGCGTGGGTACAGTACCGATGTTGATGACATTGCAGCCGGTGCTGAGAATTCCGCGAATCAGTTTTTCGGTCAGCAAGGGGCTGTGGGTACGGGCATCCCGCGCCACGATCAGTGCCGTCTCGCCCTGTTCCTGCGCTTCGCTGCCGAGCGCCTGGCCGATCTTCTGTGCCAGACCCTTGCTGATTTCAGTCAGGGCCAGGCCGCGGATGTCGTAGGAGCGGAAGATATGATCAGGCACTTCGATACCGGCCCGCGCTTTGCGTTCCGCAGAGCGGTCCGGCGGCGGAGGCGCGGTGGCGGGCGCGACTGTCGCGACTTCCTCCAACCCCAGCAGATCCCGGTCTTCCTCCAGAATCTGGATGTCGAGAATGTCCACGGGCACCGACGGTCCAGGCACGTTGCCACTGGCCGGTGCCTGTCCCAATTGCACCTGTTGCGCCCATTGCGCCGCACTGGTGCGCTTCATGCGGCGCCCTACCACAGACGCCAGACCCACGCATATGACCAGGATCGCTGTCGTAATGACCAGCCAGATAACCACCAGCAACGGCAGGTCGATCCGGGTTTCGGCATGCAGCTGTTCGGACGCGGTGAATTCAACTTTCCAGGGTGTGTTGGCAATCTCGATGACCGGCGCTGTATACACGCTGCCGCTGCCGAACTCCCCCACTTTGCGTGCGCGGCCTTCAAAAAACTGCTGCAGGACAATCTTGCCATGCTCGACAACGCCTTCCTGCATTGCCAGCGTCAGATGCGCCAGGGGCATCGTCAGCAGGATGGTCCCAACGACCTGCCCGGACGGCTCCGCAGACACCGGCAGAACCAGGTTGAAAAAAGCTTTGCCGTCGTGTTCGAAGGCCTCCGGCGTCACCGTTTCCCCGCGTTCCACACGACGAATGAGATCAATCTCGGAAAACCGGAGGGGATGGTCGGAGCCCAGATCCAGCCGCGCTTCATCCAGACGAAAAATGCGGATATTTGCCGCCTCGGGCACGGCGCGGGCCACCATTTGCCTGGCTTCTGCGCTGACGGGCGCATCATTTTGCTGCAAGGCTTCCTGGAGAGACCTGGAACCGGCGACGAAGGCGACCTGCTTGGTCAGGGTCTCCAGATAGTTGGACACGTTGCTCGCGGCACGCTGACCGTACTGTTGCGCGAAGCTGTGCAGCTGCTGCGCCCGGTCCGCCACCACCAGGGATTTCCAGCCCATGACCGTCACCAGACCGACCAGCACAATCCCTACCACGGCGCCGACCATAATCGCCTTGCGTTGCACGCGCTCGGGGTTTGCGGGCGCGGTTCCGGTACGCCGTTTGTCACGTCGCGCCGATTTGGTGACAGCATTGGGGTCAGGAGTCGACGGAGGCACTCAGCTTTCCTCTTCTGGGTGATGGAGAAAACGCCGGGCAATGTAGGCAACCAGCTCTCCGGCAAGCTCGGATTTGGGACGTCGGGAGAAGGGTATTTCTTCGTCTGCACTGATCACGGTGACGGCATTGAAGTCGCTGCCGAAACCGATATCGCTGCTGGAAATGTCGTTGGCGATGATCAGACTCAGCTGCTTGCGCTGGAGCTTGGCGCGCGCATGCTCGATCAGCTTTTCCGATTCCGCCGCAAACCCGACCGTGATGAGCGCCGGGAATTCCCGGGCGATCCGGGCAACAATATCGGGATTTGGAACCAGCTCGAGAACCAGCTCGCCGGACGCGGTTTTCTTGATCTTCTGGGGCGCCACCTGCCGGGGCCGGAAATCGGCCACCGCAGCGGTGGCCACAAATACGTCGGCGGCGCGGCAGGCCTCGCGGCTGGCCTCCAGCATCGCCGCTGCATCGAGAACGTCAATCCGTTCAACCTGCGGCGTCGGCAGCTGTACCGGGCCGGCGATGAGGATAACCCTGGCTCCCGCTTCGCTGGCGGCGCGGGCCAGCGCAAAACCCATCTTGCCCGAGCTGTGGTTGCTGATATAGCGCACCGGATCCAGGGCCTCCCGGGTGGGTCCGGCGGTGATCACAAAGGTTTTTCCCCGGAGACTGTCACCCGTCACCGTCGCGGCAAGCCGTTCGACCAGGGCCTGAGGCTCGAGCATTCGCCCCGCACCGACTTCCCCGCAAGCCTGCTCGCCGTCGGCCGGTCCCCACACCTGCACGCCCCGCTGCTGCAGGCAGGCCACATTTGCCTGAGTCGCCGGATGGCTCCACATGATTCGATTCATTGCCGGTGCCACCGCCAGCGGCGCCTCGCTCGCAAGGCACAGCGTGGTCAGGAGATCATCGGCATGGCCATGCGCCAGTCGGGCGAGAACATCGGCCGTAGCCGGGGCAATCACGATCTGCTGCGCCCAGCGCGCCAGCTCGATATGCCCCATCGCGCCTTCGGCTGCAGGGTCCAGTAACTGCGTGTGAACCGGCAAGCCCGAGAGCGCCTGCAGGGTCAGAGGTGAGATAAACGCCTGGGCGGCCTCGGTAATGACAACGCGAACCTGGGCGCCCCCCCGGCGTAACAGGCGTACCAGCTCGGCGGCCTTGTACGCGGCAATGCCGCCGGTAATGCCGATAATGATCTGCTTGCCGGAGAGTCTTGACATGTTGTCTGAGAGTTTTGACATGCTGTCCATCGTCGTTCTTGTCTGTGGAGGCGAGGTCTTTTACCATACAGCCCGCGTCGCGGCGTGGCGTGATCAAGTAGTGCGATCAGGTAGTGCGATTAAAGAGCGCGGTCAAATAGCGCGATCAGACCGTGCAACCAGCAACTACTAATCGTGCAACCAGCACCTACTACGTGCAACCAGCAACTACTAGATAGCGCAATCAAACGCAATAACCCCATTAAAAATAACATGTCCCGCGGAATTTCGCTTCCGTTGCGGTGAAGATGGCTGCGGGACGGCGGTAAACGGTGTTCAGGAGGAACATTTTGGCGATCAAGGATTGGCCGACACAGGAACGGCCACGTGAAAAACTGCTCCAGCTGGGCCCCTCGGCGCTGTCCGATGCGGAACTGCTGGCCATCTTTCTGCGAACTGGCAGTCAGGGCTGCTCTGCCGTGGATCTCTCCCGCAACCTGCTGACCCATTTCGGTAGTCTGCGGGCAATTATCGAGGCGGACCGGCCCACCTTCTGCAAGGCTCACGGTCTCGGGGACGCGAAGTTCGCGCAGCTGCAGGCAGTCGTGGAAATGGCCCGGCGCCATCTCGCGGAGCATTTGCAACGCAGCACGGCGCTCAACAGCGTCACCGCCGTCCGGGAGTATCTGACGGCCCAGTTGCGCCATCAGCCCCATGAAATCTTCGCAGCCCTGTTTCTCGACAATCAGCACCGACTGATCAAGTACGAAGCCCTGTTCAACGGCACCATCGACGGTGCCAGCGTCTATCCCCGGGAGGTCGTCAAAAAGGTCCTCAGTCACAATGCGGCCGCGGTGATATTTGCCCACAACCATCCCTCGGGTGTGGCCGAACCCAGTCGCGCCGATCGCGACATCACACGCCGTCTGGTCGACGCCCTGGCACTGGTTGACGTGCGGGTACTGGATCACCTGATCGTCGGCGAAGGCGGGATCGTGTCCTTCGCCGAACGCGGTCTCCTTTAGGGAACGCCGTACCGGTTAACACAATTCAGTTGAACGGCCGATTGCGTTTGCTATTCGTTTTGGCTTCTGGTATAAATCGCGCCTCATTTTTGACCGCCTCCCGGGGCGGCAGTCCCATGGCGACAGTCGTTCCGGCTGAGCGGCTTGCAGGACTGGGCGATTTAACGAACACAGCGCAGCTTCCATCCACCAAGGCCGCTGTCAGCAACCAGCGAGGCTGAACAATGTCAAAAGTATGTCAGGTTACCGGCAAGCGACCCGTAACTGGAAATAATGTCTCTCACGCGAAAAACCACACCAAGCGCCGGTTTCTGCCGAATCTGCACAGTCACAGATTCTGGGTTGAATCAGAAAAGCGTTTTGTCCGTTTGCGCGTTTCATCCAAAGGGATGCGAATCATTGATAAAAATGGTATCGATTCCGTGCTGACGGACCTGCGTGCCCGCGGCGAAAAATTCTAGGTTTGCGGTAATCAGGAGACGCACCCATGCGAGATAAAATCCGATTGAATTCCAGCGCTGGTACCGGTCATTTCTACACGACCACCAAAAACAAGCGCACCATGCCCGAAAAGATGGAGATCAAGAAGTTCGATCCCGTCGCACGCAAGCATGTTATGTACAAGGAAGGCAAAATCAAGTAATGCCTTGAGCTACCGGGCCCCGCTGGCGGTCCGGTCGTTCCTCTCCCTTTTTTGCTCCCCTCTTTTTCTACCGGCAAATCTGCCGGATCTGCATTTCGGTTGTCGACTGCTAAGCTTTAGGAAATTCCGCGCTTTCGGAGTCGTCCATTGCCACCGCTTTGCATCCCTGTTGTGAACCAAACAGCGAACCCTACAGCGAGACATCTGGCGACAAATCTGGCCACCGCGCTCACTGT
>CAZJKJ010000021.1:46789-48850 GCA_964546435.1 uncultured Cellvibrionaceae bacterium | reverse complement strand
CGTTTGGCTACCAGCGGACGCCGGGGATTGCAAATTGTCGGGCGGCGTTTGGATAGCCGAGTGCAAAGGGTTGAGGCGTTCAACCGAGACGCATTTGTTGATCCCAATCAAGCCGAAGTTTCCAGACGGCGATTATTCACGCCTTCGCACACGCAAACCAATCAAAACATCCCCCCAGCCGCTAATTATCAGTACCTCTTCCCGTCTGAAGCGATGCTCCACTCGCGGCAAAACACTGAGAGTTAAAAATGATCGATTCTAAACTTTAATTAAGACACCAAAATTGAATTAAGACACCCACCCCAACATATTCATCGTTAACGTGGGTGTCCGGGCTACTCCCTGTGGGTGTCCGGGCTACTCCTCCCCTCCCAACATTCATTGTTAAAGTGGGTGTCCCGACTACGTCTCGATTTTTGGTTCTGCTTCGTTCGCAGAGCCAGCAGCCGTAAACGCGAGCGCAAACAGACAGATAAAAGTCTGGATAGTTTTCATCAAGATGATGCCTCGGTCTGTGCACGCATTTTTCAGCATCGGATTCTAAGCCCTAACCAAGTTGTGTATAGCGGATGTTTCGTCTTCGAATCTGGCCAGCAGGCCACTGCCGCAGACGCGTCCGGAGCTGTTAAACTGCACGCCAAAATTTTGGGGATCTCCAATGAACAGAATGTTTATAAGCATCATCATGGTCACCCTTTGCGTCCCTGCCTTCTGCGCAGACGCCATGTCCGCTGTGGCCACCGGAAATCCGCAACAGATGCTCGAAAATCTGGTAATCGATCACCGCAACGATCTCGGAGCTGTGGGCGTGGGCGTGATGGTCTCGCGTGACGGCGAAGTCATTGCGTCCGTCGTCGCGGGGGAACGCAAGCATCGCAGTGGTGCACCGCTGACTGCGGACGACAAATGGCATATCGGCTCCATCGCCAAATCGTTTACAGCAACGCTAATTGCACGACTGGTGGAACGGGGCGTACTGAACTGGGACACAACCATTAGCGATGTTCTCGGCGACTCCATGGAAATCCGCGAAAGTTGGCGACAAATCACCATCGAACAGCTCCTGACCCACACGTCCGGCGCCTCCAGTCGCTTTCGCCCACCGCTCTCGTTTCTGTTTCGCACACATACCGAAGGTGAAGAACGCTCCGCGGCGCGCGCATCACTGATTACCCGGTTTATGAAAAACGACCCGCTCGCACCAGCGGGCAGCACCTTTATGTATTCCAATGGCGGCGTGCTTATCGCAGGCGTGATGGCTGAAAAGCTGACCGGACGATCGTGGGAAGATCTGATCCGACAGGAAATCTTCCTGCCTCTCGGCATCCGCAGCGGGGGTTTCGGGGTGCCCACAGGCGGTACCGGCGAGCCCGGGCAGCCGCGCGGACACAAAAGTCTTTTGGGGATCATAACCTCGGTAAATTCCGATTCGACACTCGTCATCGGCCCCGCCGGATCCATCCACATGTCGCTGCCGGATCTGTTGATCTATGCTAACGATCATCTCGCCGGCGAATCAGGTAACGGCAAATTGCTCAGGCCTGAAACCTACCAGAAATTGCACACGCCCATCCTCGACAACTACGCGTTCGGCTGGGTAGTCAACCCCCATGAAGAATGGGCAGACGGCCCAATAATCTGGCACAACGGCTCCAACGGCCACTGGGACGCCCTGCTCGCCCTGTTACCCGAATCACGCACCGTCATCTCCATAACCTCCAACGACGGCCGCTTCGCATCCTCTGACAGACTCACACAACCTCTGCTGGAGAAAACCATTCGCTTGCTATATTCGCAAAAGGCGAGTGTCGAGCAGGTGAGCGATGACAACTGATATAGCGACCGGCGTTTGATGCAATTCCTGCTCATGCACCGGTACCGGCTACTCCCCCTAATTATCAGTACCTCTTCCCGTCTGGAGCGAAGTTCCTTTCGCGGCCAAACACTGAAAATTTATAATTGATCGATTTTAAAATTGAATTAAGACACCCACCCCAACATATTCATCGTTAGCGTGGGTGTCCCGATTACTCCCCGGTTACTCCCTCGAGTGGGTGTCCC
>CAZJKJ010000021.1:13370-46689 GCA_964546435.1 uncultured Cellvibrionaceae bacterium | reverse complement strand
TCGTTAGCGTGGGTGTCCCGATTACTCCCCGGTTACTCCCTCGAGTGGGTGTCCCAGTTACTCTTCGAGTGGGTGTCCCAGTTACTCCCTCCTTATTCTTGCTCAGGTTTCAGTTTCAGCAGCCAGCCGCTGCCTTGACGGGTGCCGTCTTCCAGTAGCCAGATGGCGCCGTCGGGCCCTTGTTCGACTTCGCGGATGCGGCGCTGCATGTCGAATCGCTCTGCCTCGTGTGCGGTGTTGCCGTCAAACTCGACCCGTACAAGCGCTTTGGATGACAGGCCGCCGATGAATCCGCTGCCTTTCCACTGCGGGAATGAGTTGCCGTCATAAATGATGAAGCCCGCTGGGGAAATGACGGGTGTCCAGGTGATGACCGGCGCGCGGAATTCGGGCCGGGTGTCATGATCTGGAATGGGCGTGTCGTCATAATGATTGCCGTTGGAGACCAGCGGGTAACCGTAGTTGGCGCCTTTTTCAATCAGGTTAAGCTCGTCACCGCCTTTCGGCCCCATCTCGTGCGCCCAAAGTTTTCCGTCCGCCGCAAATGCCAGCCCAAGAATGTTGCGATGGCCGAGTGACCAGACTTGTGCAGCCACGTCGCCCTGGTCAGTGAAGGGGTTGTCCGCGGGAACGCTGCCGTCATCATTCAGACGCACAATTTTGCCGAGATTCGTATTCATATCCTGGGCAGGATCGAATTCTTTACGTTCGCTGGAGCTGATCCACAACATGCCCGCGTCGTCAAAGGCGATACGATAACCAAAATGACCATCGCCGCTTTTCTTCGGCGTCTGGCGCCAGACCACGTCCAGGTCTTCCAGAGTGCCACCACCGCTGTCGTTCAGAGCGAGATGGGCACGTGCAACCACAGCGCCGAGGCCGCCCTCGCCCGATTCCACGTAGCTGATGTAAACAAGCGAATTAGTGGCGTATTCCGGGTGCAGCACCACATCGCCCAAGCCGCCCTGTGCTACGTGAACCACCTCGGGCACGCCGCTGATATTACCGGTCTTGTCGCTGGCGGGATCGTAGAGGTGCAATGTGCCGGCCATTTCCGTGACCAGCAAGCGCCCGTCAGGGAGGAAGGTCATCGCCCACGGCGAGTTGAATTCTGCCATCTCGGTGGTCGTAAATCCTCCCTGTGGCTCAGCCGCGGAGTTGCCTTGCGATGACGCGGTTTCCTGTACCGCAGTTGGCGGCGCTTGCGTGCTGTCTGCCGGCTTGTCGCTACAGGCAGTCAGCAGCCCCGCCGCAGTGACAATTACGAAGGTGTGGGCTTGTTTCATGACGGTTCCCTGGGCTATTGGTGGGTTGGGTGAGAATTTCCCTTTTGATATGAGTAACTCAACGGCCTGCTAGCTTTCGCTCATTCCGGAAACCGGTTCCGGAGCGCTGCCGCTGCGTACTTTCTCTTCGATGCGCCGGCCGATATCGAAATCGACAGATTTCCAGTAGTGAAACGCTCGCTCGAGCACCGGGCTGCGCACACCGCCCAGCAAGGCGCCAGCTACGGTCTCTACCAGCGAATCACGATCGGCATCAGTGAAGACCTCGCGCACCAAGATACCGGGCTGGGTGAAGTCATCATCATCCGCGCGAAACGCATAAGCACTGCGTACCATGCTGCCATCCGCCTCCCACCCCTCATTGACGGCACCGGTCTCATCAGACCAGGGTCGGCCCCCGCTGTTGGGCGCGTGCACCGGCGCGTTACCGCTGTGGTGATAGGTCATATGGCCATCAAACATATAGGTGTTGACCGGCACTTTGGGCTGGTTGACGGGCAGTTGATGGAAATTGGTACCAATGCGATAGCGTTGCGCGTCGGCGTAGGCAAAGGCGCGTCCCAGCAACATCTTGTCTGGCGACAAGCCGATGCCGGGGACTGTATTGCCCGGAGAAAAAGCCGCCTGTTCAATTTCGGCAAAGAAATTCGCGGGATTACGGTTAAGCGTCATGACACCGACCCGGATCAGCGGATAGTCTTTGTGCGGCCATACCTTGGTCAAGTCGAAGGGGTTGATGCGGTAAGTTTTCCCATCGGCATACGGCATTATCTGGACTGACATGATCCACTCCGGATACTCACCACGCTCAATCGCATCAAACAGGTCGCGCCGGTGGAAATCGGCATCGTGTCCAGCCATGTTCATAGCTTCCGCATTACTGAAAAATTCCATTCCCTGCTGAGTGTGAAAGTGGTATTTCACCCAGAATTTTTCACCCGCGCGGTTGACCCACATATAGGTATGCGAACCGTAGCCATTCATATGCCGCCAGGTACGCGGCAGACCCCGTGGCCCCATCAGATAAGTAACCTGATGGGCGCTTTCCGGGGTGTTGGTCCAGAAATCCCATTGCATATGATTGTCACGCAGGCCGGAATCCGGCAGGCGTTTCTGACTGCGGATAAAGTGCGGGAATTTCATGGGGTCACGCACGAAGAAAATTGGCGTGTTGTTGCCGACCAGGTCGTAGTTGCCTTCGCCGGTGTAAAACTTCAACGAAAAGCCGCGCACGTCGCGCCAGGTATCCGGGCTGCCGGACTCGCCCGCGACCGTGGAGAACCGTGCGAGCATGTCGGTTCGCTCACCTTTTTGAAACAGCGCGGCCCTGGTGAATCGGGAGACATCTTCGGTGGTCTCAAACACTCCGAATGCACCGGCGCCTTTCGCATGAGGCTGGCGCTCGGGCACTTTTTCGCGGTTGAAATGGGCCATCTGTTCCAGAAAATGCACGTCGTGCAGAACAATGGGGCCATCGGTTCCGATCGTCAGCGAGTTGCGATCGCTTTCGGCGGGGGCACCGGATCCGGTGGTTGAAGGTGAATGATCATTCTTGCCAGAGCTGCTCATGTCATTTCCTTTTCAAAGGTGAAACATCGTCTGTTTCCGGTTGCTTGACGCCGTCGACGCAAACTGGAGTTTAAATTTACGGTTCGGCTTTTTAGCCGTTAAAGTGGTTGGAGATTTAACACCATACGTATAACTCTCTGCGCACGATCAGGGTTTGCTGACATCTGGAGGCTTTGCACTTGGATTGGGAAAAATTACTGAACACGCATCGGCTGGGGCATCGACCGCCGAAGGAGGAGCGCGGACGTTCGCCCTTCAATTCGGATCATGACAAAGTCATTTTCTCGGGGGCTTTTCGGCGGCTGGCGCGCAAGACTCAGGTGCATCCACTGGCGTCCAATGATCACGTTCACAACCGGCTGACCCACAGTCTGGAGGTGGCCTGTGTGGGCCGCAGTCTCGGCATTAATGTGGGTTACTGCCTGCGGGACAATCGGGAACTGCCGCCGGAGCTCGAACCGGCGGACATTGGCGATATCGTCCAGGCCGCCTGCCTGGCTCATGACATCGGCAATCCACCGTTTGGACATACCGGTGAAGAAGCGATCCGCCACTGGTTCAGCGAAGAAGGCTATCCTCACATCGCCAGTCTGGATGAAGCACAACAGCAGGATTTGATGCAGTTTGAAGGCAATGCCCAGGGTCTGCGTGTCCTGACATCCAGCGAATACTATCTCGCCGATGGCGGCATGCGCCTGACTTACGCCACCCTCGCCGCCTTTATCAAGTACCCATGGACGTCGGTTATGCCACAAGCAGCCCAGCGGCCCAAGCAGGGGAAGTACGGGGTTTTTCAAAGTGAGTTGCCCCTGTTTCGGGAAATTGCAGAGGCGGTTGGCCTGCAAGCGCACGTGGAAGGCAACTGGTACGCCCGCCACCCCCTGGTCTATCTGATGGAGGCGGCGGACGATTTCTGTTATGGCCTTATCGACCTGGAGGATGGCCTGGAGATGGGTATTCTGCGCTGGCCGCAGATCTATGAAGTCATCGAACCCCTGCTGTTGCCACAGGAAAAGAACCCCCTGAAGAAAGAACTGGAAAACTTCCGCGATTCCCGCAAACCCCCTATTGTGCGCGGCAAAATCATTGCCCGCTGCGTAGAGGCGGCCACGGCGGCGTTCCAGCAACACCGGCAAAGTATCGCTCAGGGTGTTCCACCGGATCTGATTTCTCTGTGCGAACCGGAAGTCCGGGTCTACGTGGAGCGGGCCAAGGCGTTAGCGGCCCGGGAGATCTTTTCCCACCGGCGCAAGGTCGAACTAGAGATCGGTGCCTACAGCGCGGTCTCTACCATCATGGATGTGCTCTGTGGCTCCGTGGATGAGATTCTGGCGAACTCCGGCCGGACCCGCCTGAGTTTCAAAGCGCGCCGGGTGGCCAATCTGCTGGGCATTGAAGATCAGGGCAGGCACGCCCTGCGGCGCGATCATAGGGACCCGGCGGCGGCCCGATATGACGCGTTGATGCGGATTGTCGATTTCATCAGTGGCATGACCGACACCTACGCGCTGTATCTGACCCGGCAATTCCGGGGTTTTGGATCCTGAATCCGGGGATTTTGGATGCTAAATCCGGGGATTTGTCGTGACCCCTGCCGTTAGTTTGTAGCCGCAGGCTGCCGCGATGGCTCCACGGGCAGTTCGAGCACGAAGGTAGCACCTTCGCCCAGCTGGCTGGTCACACGCAGATCACCGCCCAGCGTCCGGGCCAGCTCGCGGGCGATAAACAAGCCCATGCCCAGACCTTCGCGCACCTCGTTGGTGCGGACCCGCTCAAAGCGATGAAAGATCCGCTCATGATCCGCCTCCGCAATCCCCACACCCCGGTCCTGAACCTGCACCTGCACCCGCGCCTGCTCCATAGACACCGTCACTGTTACCGGTTTGCCGGCGCCGTAGCGGAAGGCATTAGTGAGCAGATTGATAATGATCTGCTCCACGCGGAATTCGTCCCAGCGACCCTGGACGCCACTCGGCAGGTCACACTCGATTGCACACCCGGCGGCCTGGGCGCGCTGACTCAGGTCATCCACCACTCGACCGAGCAGCGCCGTGAGGCTGCAATCCTGCACATCCACAGACAGCTTGCCGCTCTGGATTCGTCCGACGTCCACCATGTCACTGATCAGGCGATTCATGCTTTCGATCTGGCGCTGGTCCCTTGCGAACATGCTGGCCAGCTCCTCTGGCTGGTAACCGGGAAAATCATTGTGCGCGAGCTGCATCTGCCGCAGCTGGGTTTCCAGATGGAGGGTATTCAAAGGCGTGCGCAGTTCGTGAGCCACCATGGACATGAAGTCGTCCCGGGCCTGCAGCGCGCTCTGCAACTGTGCCTGGGTCGCCTCGAGTTCCCGCTGGGCTTCCTCCAGGGCGACGACTTGCCGTTTGACCTGCTGGCGCTGCTGATACAGAGCGACGAACACATTCACCTTGCTTTTCACGGCAGCGATATCGAGGGGTTTGTAGAGGAAATCCACGGCCCCGCTTTCATAGCCACGAAAGGCGAAATTGGTTTCTCTGCCGACCGCGCTGACAAACACGATGGGAATGTTGCGCGTGCGCTCAGCACCGCGCATCAGCTCCGCCAGCTCAAAACCGTTCATCCCCGGCATCATGACATCCACAATTGCCAGAGCGAACTCGTGTTCGAGCAACAGTGCCAGGGCGGCATCACCGGAGACGGCCTGATAAATATGGCGATCTTCCTGTTCGATGATTTTCATCAGCGCATGCAGGTTTTCTGACAGGTCATCGACCAGCAGAATATTCGTACTGATTACTTCACTCACTCACTGAACCTCCCAGCGCCATAAAAAATAGTTTCAGCTCCTCCACGGTAAGCGTCCCGTCCGGCTGATGCAGTTTCAGCGCAGCCAGCGGCATGAGCGCGAACCTCGCGTTTTCAGGTTTCTGCACGAGGGTGGTTCCTTTGTTTTCCTTGATGGATGCCAGTCCCATGGCGCCATCTGCGCTGGCGCCCGAGAGTAACACCGCCAGTGCCGAGCGACCGTAAGCATCCGCCACAGAGCGAAACAGCACATCAATGGAAGGTCTTGAATACTGCAGGGGCAGCTCGTCGCTGAGGGAAAAGCGGTGGTTCTTTTCCACCGACACATGGTAGCTGGGCCCCGCCACATACACCGTGCCCGTGCGCACCGGAGCCTTGTCTTCGGCCTGACACACGGGCATTTTCGAGTGCTTTGCCAGCACTTCCACCAGGCCACTGTCGCGACGCTCGGGAATGTGCAACACCAGGATAACGGGCAGGGGAAAAGTCGCCGGAAGGGTTTGCAGGATGGCCATGACCGGCTCCAGCCCTCCGGCCGATGCGCCCATGGCGATCACCTTGAAACGGGCCGCACTGACGGCCTGTCCTGAACAAAGATCAGAAAGCACATTCATGGCCTAGCGCCTGCGGTAGATGCGCTGAGTCTTGACCAGCGGCTCGAATGATTTGGCGTAGCGTGAAAAGTCGATACTTTCCTTGCTGCCCAGTCCCAGAAAGCCGCGCCGGCACAGGGATTCGTGAAACAGTCCCAGTGCCCGTTCCTGCAGATCCGCATTGAAATAGATCAGCACATTGCGACAACAAATCAGATGCATCTCGGCAAAGACCTCGTCGGTTGCGAGGCTGTGATCCGCAAAACTCACCGTATCGCACAACGTGCGATCGAAGAGCGCACCGCCGTATGCTGCCGTGTAGTAATCGGCGAACGACCGGCGCCCGCCCGAACGTTGGTAATTGAGGGTGTAACTCTGCATCAGATCGAGGGAAAACACCCCTTTGCGCGCCGCCGCCAGCGACATCGGGTTGATGTCAGTGGCATAGATCGTCGTGCGTGCCAGCAGACCCTCCTCCCGCAGCAGGATCGCCATGGAGTAAAGCTCCTCTCCGGTACTGCACCCGGCGATCCACACATTGATAGACGGATAGGTGCACAGCACCGGCACCACCTGTTCGCGGATCGCCAGGAAGAAGGCGGGATCGCGGAACATTTCCGTCGTGGGGATGGTGAAGTATTGCAGCAACCGCTGGAAGGCGCCGGGATCGTGGAGGACACGCGCCTGCAATTCCGATATGGACGCGCATTCCATCTGCTCCAGTGCGTAATTAACCCGCCGCTTCAGGGACGCCCAGGCGTAGTCGCGAAAATCGTAGCTGTACTTCAGGTAGATGGCCTGAATGAGCAACTGCAGCTCTATGTCGGATGTCACTTCACTCACGCCAGCCGCTCCATGCTGGGCAACCATACCCGCAGCAGCGAATACAGCCGATCCAGGTCAATGGGTTTTGCCATGTAATCCGAGGCGCCAGCCTTGATGCATTCTTCCTGATCATTCTTCATAGCCTTGGCGGTGACGGCGATGATCGGCAGCGACTGGAAACGCCCGTCCGCACGGATGCGGCGAGTTGCTTCGAGGCCGTCCATCCCCGGCATCATGATGTCCATGAGTACCAGATCGACCTCCGGCCCCTCGGTCACCTGAGTCACCGCTTCGTAGCCGTTGCGGGCAATTTCCACCACAGCGCCCTTCATCTCCAACGCGCCGGTCAGGGCAAAAACATTGCGGACATCGTCATCCACCACCAGAATACGCCGCCCTTCCAGCGCACGGTCGCGGCCACGGGCGGTTTTCAGCATCTTCTGGCGCTCCAGCGACAGCTCCGACTCCACCTTATGGAGGAACAGCGTCACTTCATCGAGCAGGCGTTCCGGCGAGCGTGCACCCTTGATGATGATCGAACGGGAATACTTGAGCAGTTCGTGCTCCTCAGAGCGGGTCAGGTTGCGCCCGGTATAGACAATCACCGGCGGGAAGCTGTAGAGATCTTCACTGGACATGCGCTGCAAGAGTTCGTGGCCCTGCATGTCCGGCAGTTTCAAGTCGATGATCATGCAGTCGAAAACGGTATTGCGCAGATGCTCCAGCGCTTCGGTGCCCGTTTCGACCGCCGTGATATCCACGTCCTCGTCACCGATCAGGTGCACCACCGCCTCCCGCTGGGTCTTGTCATCCTCCACCAGCAGAACCCGGCGGGTTTTCTGGCTGAGCCGGGTTTCGAGGGTGCTGAAGACTTCCTTCAGGCGTTCCCGGGTAGTCGGCTTTACCATATAGCCGATGGCACCGAGCTGCATGGCCGATTCAGCCCGGTCGGATGCCGAAATGATGTGGACCGGGATGTGGCGGGTCCGGGATTCGGTTTTCAGTTTCTGCAAAACGCTGATTCCGGAAATGTCCGGCAGACCAATATCCAGCAAAATCGCATCCGGCAGGTAATCTGCTGCCAGCTGGATGCCCTCGACGGCAGTAGTCGCCAGCAGGCACTGGTAACTTAATTCATGGGCCAACTGATACAGAATCCGGGCAAATTCCACATCATCCTCGATCACCAGCACCCCGCGGGCCTCCGCCGCATAATCGCCGCGATCATCCGGAAGCGCCGGCGCCGCCGGTCGCGGCGTGGCGGCGGCCTGCCCGCTTGGCGGCTGCACTGCAAACGCGGTCGTATCCGGAACTTCGCCGGACGGCACCGGGCCGATATCTTCGACCGCTGCAACGCTCGGCATGGTGACCGGCAAGGACAAAATAAACGTGCTGCCCCGGCCCGGCTCGCTCTCCAGATGAATGGCCCCGCCGAGCAGGCGCGCCAGATCCCGGGAAATGGACAGCCCGAGACCGCTGCCGCCGAAACGCCGGCTGATGCCGCCCTCGGCCTGCTGGAATGCTTCAAATACGATTTGCTGCTGATCCGGGGCAATACCGATACCCGAATCGATTACCCGGAATTCGATTGCGTCGGTACCGGCCTTTAACACCGAAAGTTCCACCGATCCCTGCTCGGTGAATTTAAAAGCATTCGAAAGCAGGTTTTTCAGGATCTGTTCGAGCCGTTGCGGGTCGGTATGAATGGTCGGCGGCACCTTGCTGTCAATGCGCTGCCGGAATTGCAACTGCTTCTGTCTGGCAAGGGGCTCGAACGTCATCATCAGGCCATCCAGCAGGCTCTGCACCGAGACGCTTTCCGGAATCAACTCCAGCTTGCCCGCCTCTACCTTGGAAATATCCAGAATGTCGTTGATGAGGTTCAGCAGGTCGTTCCCAGAGGAATAGATGCTGCGGGCAAACCGCACCTGCTCCTCGTCGAGATTGCCCTGCTGGTTTTCTGCAAGGAGCTTGGCGAGGATCATGGAGCTGTTCAGCGGCGTCCGCAATTCATGGGACATGTTGGCGAGAAATTCCGACTTGTAACGGCTGGCACGTTGCAGATCCTGGGCATGTCGTTCCAGATCGGTGCGCGCCTTGTTCAAATCGGTGTTCTTTTCATCCAGCAGCAGCGCCTGCTCGGTGAGTTTTTCATTGTTCTGTTCCAGCTCGGCCTTCTGATTTTCCAGCAAGGCTTTGGATTCCTCCAGCGCCCGCGCCTGCTCTTCGAGCTCTTCATTGGTCGTGCGCATTTCTTCCTGTTGCACCTGCAGCTCTTCATTCAACTGCTGGGTCTCTTCGAGCATTGTCTGCAGGCGGCGACGGTTGAGGGCCATTTCCAGGTTGTTGCCGATATTGGACGCGACCAGGGCGAGGAATTCGGGGATGGACGTGTCCGGTTTGCGCAGAAAACCCAGTTCGAGCACACCGTTCGGGTTGCCTTCATAGTGCACCGGCACCAGCATGACGTGGGCGGGCGTACTGCTGCCCAGGCCGGAGTTGACCTTCAGGTAATCCGGGGGAACGTCCGTCAGTTCAATCACCCGGTTGGCAGAAACCGTCTGGGCGACCAGGCTCTCGCCCTCGGCAAAAACCTGTTCGACGCGGGCGCTGTCGGCGCTGAAACCATACGCGGCGATACGACGCAGCACCACCCCGTCGCGCTCTTTCACATACAGTGCGGCCACCGCTACCTCAAGATGTTCGGCCAGAAAGTTCAGGATGGCATTTCCCAGAATGGGCAGCGCAGTCTGACCCGCGCAGCGGGCGGCCAGATCGGCCTGGCCGGTGCGCTGCCAGGCCTGATATTCAAGCAGTTCCGTGTTCTGCATGGATTGCGTGAGGGAATCGTTATAGGCCACGGACAACTGCACCAGTTCGCGGCGACTGAAGAAGCTGACGAAGCCGGTCAGGATAAAACTGATCACGATATATCCCAGCACCGCCATGATGGTCACCATCCGCACCTCGGCCAGCTTCCCTTCCAGCAGCGAGTGTTCATGGTCCTGGAAATCGCTCATCTCCGTGCGTATGCCATCGAAGGAATGCGTATTCTTCTGGACCAGGGTCATGAAATCCCCGTTCTGCCGGCGCCGCTCCACCACAGCTTCGGCATAGTTTTCCCAATCCGCCATCATGTCGACGACACGCGCCAGGCGTGCCATCTGCGGTGGCTGTTCCTTTACCTGCTTCTGCAGACTGGCCATTTCCGTGGTAAACCGGGATTTTGCCAGTTCCCTCGGGGCCAGCGCCGCCTCGTCACCGGTCAGCAGGAAGCCGCGAATGCCGGTCTGCATATCCAGCGCCAGCTTGGTTACCTGATGGGATTTGCTGATGACTTCTTCGGACCGTTGGGCCGCGCCAAACAGCGATAGCAGATACACCACAAGAGCAGCAAAGAAGGCAGCGTTTAACACGCCAATGATCAAGGGAGTGCCGATGTTGCGCGCAAGAATCTTGCGGAACTTCTCCTGCGAGATGGGCGATGCGTCGGTCATTCTGTTGGTTACCCTGCTTTTGGTTATTCCTGCTGTTAGTTGCCTTGCTACTGGTTTTCCTGATCAAAAAATCACTCGCCCACGGAATCCGTTGCGGCGAACCACCCTGAGCGGTGAACGGAGGTTCGCCGCTATAGGGACGCATAAGGATGTAAATTCAGTGGCGAAAAGCGATACCCGAAGTCAGGTCGGCTAAATCGAATGATCGCCCTGTCGCCGGTGCCCCACGAGGCGGACCATTATACGGTACATTGCTTGCGCAGATTCATACTCATTGGGTGACCGCCGGCTCAGAGCTGATTGCGCAGCCCGTAGGCGAACCGGTCGAACAGCTTTGTATACCAGGGCCGTTTCACCCAGTTCTCCAGCAGAATCTCCTTGCTGCTCTTGAGATCGATCTCAAAACCCTGTTTCAGCTGCTGCGCCAGCTCTTGGTCGACCAGGCCGATACCGACTTCCTCGTTGAGCGCGAGGGAGCGGGCATCAAAATTGGTGGAACCGACATGGACCCAGATGCCATCGATGATCACCACTTTTTGATGGAGCAAGGTCCGGTTGTACTCGTACAGACGGATGCCGGCCTCCAGCATCTGACGGTACAGCGTGGAGCCTGCTCGCCGGACGAAGGGGGCATCGGTATGGGTGCCGGGCACCATCAGGTGGACGGTCACACCTCGCCGGACCATATTGCCCAGCAGCCGGACAACGCCACGATCCGGCGCAAAATACGGGTTCTGGATAATGATTTCTTCCCGCGCACAGGCGATGGCGAGCGAATACAGCAGCGCCACCGAGGACAAGGCTTCGCCCGTGGCGCTGCTGACCACATGGGCCGTCACCGGGCCGACCGCTTCAAGTTCGGGGAAACAGGAATCTTCGGTGGGAATCTGCCGGGTTTCCTCCACCCAGTTTTCCAGAAACACTGACTGCAGGGATTGCACCACAGGGCCTTCGACGCGCACCCCGGTGTCGCGCCAGTGGTCGCCGTCCTGTCCGTCTCCCAACCACTGATCGGCAATGCCGTGACCAAATGTAAAGCCGATGCGGCCATCAACGATCAGCAGTTTGCGGTGGGTGCGGTGATTAAAGCGGCGAAAATTCCACCAGCGAGGCCGGCAGTATAGGCGCAGGTCGACACCCCCATCCCGCAAGCGCTGCAACTGCGCCGGATCCGCGTCCATGGAGCCCACCGCATCCAGCAGCACCCGCACCTTCACGCCCTCGCCGGCCTTGCGACAAAGCAGATCCACAAACCGCCGTTCCAGCTCGCCTTTAGTCCAGACAAAGGTTTCCAGATGCACCGTGTCCCGCGCCGCTGTGATGACCTCCACCAGCGCCGGATAGAGCGCGCCGTTCTGGTAGATGGAAGCCGCGTTGCCCGGATGCACCACGCTGTCGGTGACGCCCGCCAGAATGCGCAGGCTGCTGCAGATATCCGGCAGTTCGTCGGGGTTGAAGTCCAGCTCGGGCGTGCGGCGACGATGGGTGACGATAAAATACGCCGATGTCGCCAGCATCGTTAACAGCATCAGTACGAGTGTGGTGATCAATTGCTACGTCCACCTGGAAGGATTGATTCGTGCCCCGCACATCCTGCCGGAGCCGGGAATCTTCATGCAACCTTGATACGCAGGCGTGTCGAAGCTCGCCCAACCATGGGGCGGTAAGTGCCAACCATTGCACCGGCGCACCCCCTCCAGCGCCGATTCTGGTCGGCTTGCGGACCCGTCGCGTATTTGAAAGGAGAAAATTCAGGGGAGTGAAATGACCATGAAACATTGGTGGCACGACGACGCAATTTATCAGATCTACCCGAGATCATTTCAGGACGCGACCGGCGATGGCGTGGGTGACCTGGAAGGTATCCGCCAGCGATTACCCTACATCAGGGAGCTGGGCGTCGGCGCCGTCTGGCTGTCTCCCATCTTCCTGTCTCCCATGAAAGATTTCGGTTATGACGTGGCCGACTATACCGCCATTGATCCGCTGTTCGGCGCCATGGACGATTTCGACCGGCTCCTTGATGAAGCCCATGCGGCAGGTTTGCGGGTTCTGCTGGATTTTGTACCCAACCACACGTCGGATCAGCACGCCTGGTTTCGCGAGAGCCGCGCCAGCCGCGACAATCCCAGGCGCGACTGGTATCTGTGGCGGGATGCCGCGCCGGATGGCGGCCCGCCCAACAACTGGATCAGCAACTTTGGCGGCTCCGCCTGGACCTGGGATGATGCCACCGGCCAGTATTATTACCACGCTTTTCTGAGCAGCCAGCCCGACCTCAACTGGCGCAATCCCGAGGTCCGCACTGCCATGTTGAACTCCCTGCGTTTTTGGCTGGATAAAGGCGTTGACGGCTTCCGGGTCGATGTCATCTGGCATCTGATCAAAGATCAGGCCATGCGCGACAACCCGGTCAATCCGGCCTACGATTCGCGACAACCCGAAATCCAGCGACTTCTTCAGGTTCACTCCGTGGATCAGCCCGAAGTCCATGACGTAATTGCGGAAATGCGCGCCGTCATCGATGCGTACCCGGAACGTCTGTTGATCGGCGAGATTTACCTGCCGCTGGAGCGGCTGATGGCCTATTACGGCCAGTCCGGTGAAGGGGTGCATCTGCCCTTCAACTTTCAGCTGATACAGGCACCCTGGCGTCCCGAGCGTCTGGCGGATCTGATCGAAAAATACGAAGCCGCGCTGCCCCAGGGCGGCTGGCCCAACTGGGTTTTGAGCAACCACGATCAACCCCGCATTGCCGCGCGGGTCGGCGAAGCCCAGGCGCGGGTCGCCGCCATGTTACTGCTGACGTTGCGCGGTACCCCGACCCTTTACTATGGCGACGAACTGGGCATCGGCCGGGTCAACATCCCTCTGGACCGGATTCAGGATCCCTGGGCACGTCAGGAGCCGGACACCAGTTTCAACCGCGATGCCGCCCGCACGCCCATGCAGTGGTCAGCCCAGCCCCAGGCCGGGTTTTCCCTGACCGAGCCCTGGCTGCCTTTGAGCGAGGACTGGCAGACCCGCAACGTCAGCCAGCACCGGGAACAACCGGATTCGCTACTCAATCTTCACCGACGGCTGTTGCAGTTGCGGCGCAGCGAGCCGGCCTTGCGCACCGGCACTTACCGTACCCTGACGATCACCGATCAGGTGCTGGTCTTCGAGCGGGTATTCGACGAGCAGGGCCTGGCCATATTGCTCAACTTCACCGACCGGCCCGCCCCGGTTTCTCTGCCCCTGCCTTTTGAAGATGCCTTGCCGCTGCTGTCCACCACGGGCCGGCCCTGCACACCGCCGATAGACCGGCTGGAGCCCAACGAAGGCCTGATCGTGAAAGCGCGTCCGGGGAGAACGACCTGATGGTGACGGATCTGTGGTACAAGAATGCGATCATTTACAGCCTGTCGGTCGACAGCTTTCTCGACAGCGATGGCGACGGCTGCGGGGATTTCAACGGTCTCATCCGCCGGCTGGATTATCTGCGCGGCCTCGGAATTACCGCCGTCTGGCTAATGCCGTTTCACCCGTCGCCCCGACGGGACCACGGCTACGACGTCATCGATTATTACAATGTGGACCCGCGCTTCGGCACCCTCGGCGATTTCGTGGCCTTCACCCACGCCTGCCGCCAGCGCGGCCTCCGCGTGATGATGGATCTGGTTATCAATCACACCTCCGATCAGCACCCCTGGTTTCAGGCCGCCATAAAGGACCCGAAATCCCGCTATCGGGATTTCTACATCTGGTCCGATGAAAAGCCGGATAACGCCGCGGAAGGTGTGGTATTTCCGGGTTATCAGGAAACCACCTGGACCTGGCACCCGGAGGCTGGCGCTTACTACTACCACAAGTTCTATCACTTCCAGCCGGATCTCAATATCGCCAACCATGAAGTGCGGGAGGAGATGCTGAAAATCATCGGCTTCTGGTTGCAGCTGGGGGTGTCAGGCTTCCGGATGGATGCAGTTCCGTTTCTGATCGCCGCTGATGCGAAGCATGCGGAAGACGCGGAACCGGCTGACGAATTTTTGCGGGATATCCGCTCATTCGCTCAGTGGCGCAATGGCGATGCCGTGTTACTGGCCGAGGCCAATGTCCCGCCCGAAGAGTGTCTTACCTACTTTGGCAAGAGCGGTGATCGCCTGCACATGATGTTCAATTTCGCGGTCAACCAGACGGTTTTCTATGCCCTGGCCGCCGGTGACACCGGACCACTGAAGGACGCGCTGGCAAGTTCTGCGGCTACGCCCGCTACCGCCCAGTGGGCACACTTTCTGCGCAATCACGATGAACTGGATATCGGTAATCTGCCGGGGCCGCAAAAGCAGGCGATCTTTGATGCCTTCGCTCCGAGTCCGGACATGCAGCTTTACGAACGCGGTATTCGCCGGCGCCTGGCGCCCATGCTGGACAACGACCGCCGCCGCATTGAACTCGCCTACAGTCTGATGATGTCCTTGCCGGGCACGCCCGTGCTTCGTTATGGAGACGAAATCGGGATGGGTGAGGATCTGTCACTGGAAGAACGCTTTTCGGTGCGCACGCCCATGCAGTGGTCCGACGAGCGCAATGGCGGCTTTACCAGCGCGGCCAAGCCGATTCGGCCTGTGGTGAGCAACGGTCCCTGCGCTTATCAGCGTGTCAACGTCGCCGCTCAGCGTTCGAATTCGGAGTCGATGCTGAACTGGATGGAAAAGATCATCCGCATGCGCAAAGAATTGCCGGAAATTGGCCTGGGCGATGCGGATGTACTGCCCACGGGAGCGACGGTGCTGGCGATCTGCTATCGCTGGGGGAATGCCGTCACTCTGGTGGTACACAATCTGGCTGCGGAAGATACGGAGGTAAGCCTGTCTGCAGACAGGATCGGCGCTACCGGCAAACCGATGATTTGCCTGCATACCGATCACCGCTGCGAGGTTCAGTCCGGCCGTTATGTCCTGTCTCTGCCCGCTTATGGATACCGATGGTTCAAGCTGGGTGGGCTGGAGGACATGATCGACTGCTCACAATACGCCGACTGATATCCTCCACCCCCGGCGGCGCTTACACCGCCGGTTTGTCCTTATGTTCAATGCCCAGCGCCGGTTCACTGCCCTTTTTGCGCGACAGGCGGTGGGCAACCCTGAACACCAGAATGAAGAACAACGGCACGAAGAAGATCGCCAGCAAGGTGCCCGTTACTACGCCGCCGAGCACCCCGGTGCCCACGGCATTCTGACTGCCGGAACCGGCACCCGTCGCAATCGCCAGGGGCAACACGCCCAGACCGAATGCCAGCGACGTCATGATAATGGGTCGCAGGCGGATTCGGACCGCTTCCAGCGTTGCATCGAGCAGCGACATGCCGCCTTCATACAGCTCTTTGGCAAATTCCACGATCAGAATGGCGTTCTTGGCGGACAGTCCGATGGTGGTGAGCAGGGCTACCTGGAAGTAAATATCGTTCGACAGCCCCCGCGCCATGGCGAAGAACACCGCCCCGAGAATACCCAGAGGCACCACCAGCAGCACCGCAAACGGCACCGACCAGCTCTCGTAGAGTGCTGCCAGACACAGGAATACCACCAGAATCGACAGCGCATACAGGATCGGTCCCTGATCACCCGTCTCCCGTTCCTGCAATGACATTCCCGTCCATTCATAGCCAAAGCCCGGAGGCAGCTGCGCGGCGATTTCTTCCATGGCCTCCATGGCCACTCCGGAACTCAGCCCGGCGGCAGCCTGCCCCTGGATATTCAGGGCCGGCACGCCGTTGTAGCGTTCCAGGCGCGGCGAGCCAAAAACCCAGCGGCCGGTGGTGAAGGCCGAAAACGGGACCATCTCGCCAGTCTGGTTACGGACATACCAGTTGCCGACATCCTCCGGCAGCATGCGGTCCCGGGGTTCGCCCTGCATGTAAACGCGCTTGACGCGGCCCTTGTCGATAAAGTCATTGACATAGGAAGAGGCCCAGGCCGCATTGAAGGTATCGTTGATATCCATCAGGGATACCCCCAGCGCCGCCGCTTGCTCGTGATCAACATCCAGCTTGAACTGGGGGTTGTCTTCCTGCCCGTTGGGGCGGACGTTGGCCAGACGGGGATCCTGGGCTGCCATGCCGAGAATCTGGTCGCGGGCATCCATCAATGCCTGATGGCCCTGACCGCCCAGATCCTGCAGCTGCAGGTCAAAACCCGACGAGGTTCCCAGCTGGGTGATCGCCGGCGGCACGAAGGCAAAAACCATCGCTTCCTTGATCTGCATGAACGCACCCATGGCGCGTTCAGCCACGTCCTTCACCGAATCGTCACGTTCGCTCCAGTCCTTGAGCCGGACGAAGGCGATGCCGTTATTCTGTCCGCGCCCGCTGAAGCTGAAGCCGATGACCGAGAATATGGACTCCACATTATCGGCTTCGCTTTCCAGAAAATGCCGCTCGACCGAATCCATCACCTCCATGGAACGCTCCTTGGTCGCGCCCGAGGGCAGGACCATCTGGGTGAACATCAGACCCTGATCTTCATCTGGCAGGAACGACCCGGGCAGCCGGGAAAAGGAAAACACCAGCACTCCGATAATTACCGCATATATCAGCATGAAACGGCCGACGCGGTGCAGCATGTAGCCCACGCCGGACTGATAACGCCGGGTCACCCGGTTGAAACTACGGTTGAACCAGCCAAAAAAGCCCTTGCGTTCATAATGGCCCTGAGCAACCGGGGACAGCATGGTGGCGCACAAGGCGGGCGTGAGGATCAGAGCGACTACCACCGACAATGCCATGGCGGCCACAATGGTCACCGAAAACTGCCGGTAGATTACCCCGGCGGAACCGCCGAAAAACGCCATGGGGACGAATACCGCCGAGAGCACCAGACCGATGCCCACCAGCGCGCCCGTGATCTGGCGCATGGATTTCTGCGTGGCCTCCTTGGGCGGCAGCCCCTCTTCGGCCATGACCCGTTCGACGTTTTCGACCACCACAATGGCATCATCTACGAGCAAACCGATGGCCAGCACCATGGCGAACATGGTCAGGGTGTTGATGGAAAATCCGGTGAAAGACAGGACCGCAAACGTCCCCAACAGCACCACCGGCACAGCGATGGTGGGAATGAGTGTCGCCCGGAAATTCTGCAGGAACAGATACATCACCAGGAACACCAGAACGATGGCCTCGATCAGCGTATGCACCACCGATTCGATGGAAAGCTTCACGAAGGGCGTGGTGTCGTAAGCGGAGACCACCTCGAGCCCCTGAGGGAAAAATTCGCCCAGCTCGTCGATGCGTTTGCGCACGGCATCCGCGGTATCGAGGGCGTTGGCACCCGCGGCCAGACTGATCGCCAGGCCCGTGGCTGTCTGGTTGTTGTATTCGGTTTCGAACTGGTAGTTCTCGCCGCCGAGTTCTACCCGGGCGATATCCCCCAGCCGCACTCGCGAACCGTCCGGATTAACCCGCAGCAGAATATCCCGGAACTGCTCGGGGGTTTCCAGGCGAGTCTGCACGATGATGCTGGCGCTGATCTGCTGACCGGGCAACGCGGGCGTGCCACCCAGTTCTCCCGCGGCGATCTGGGCATTTTGCGCGCGAATGGCCTGCGCCACATCGGTGGTCGTGAAACCGAAGGTGGCCATCCGGTCCGCGTCCAGCCAGACGCGCATGGCGTACTGCGAGCCGAACAGCTGGATCTGGCCTACACCCGACACGCGGCTGAGCTGCTCCTGCACGTTGGCTGCGACATAGTCGGCAATGTCGTAGCGGTCCATGCTGCCATCAGTGGACACAAACCCCAGCACCATCAGGAAGCCGGCGGTCGACTTGTTGACGCGGATGCCCTGCTGCTGCACATCCTGAGGCAGTAATGGCATGGCGGATTGCAACTTGTTCTGGACCTGCACCTGGGCGGTATCCGGATCGGTCCCTGCGTCGAAGGTGATGGTGATCTGGCCGGAACCACTGGAATCGCTGCTGGACGACATGTACTGCACGTTGTCGATGCCGGTCAGATTCTGCTCGATGATCTGCACCACCGTGTCCTGCACCGTCTGGGCAGAGGCCCCCGGGTAGCGGGCGCTGATGCTGACGGCGGGAGGCGCTACTTCAGGATATTGCGCGACCGGTAGCCGATTGATCGACAGGATGCCCGCCAGCATGATGACGATGGCGATAACCCACGCGAAAATCGGCCGGTTGATAAAAAACTGCGCCATTTTTTATCGTCCCCCAACTGCGGCTGAGACTGGAGGTGAATCCCCGACGCGCACGGCTTTGACAACCGCACCCGGTCTGACTCTCTGAAGCCCGGAAACAATGACCTGTTCACCGGCTTCGATCCCGTCCAGGACCAGCCACTGATCACCGACCGCACGGCCGGTCTGCAACTGCCGCTGCTCTACAACGCCTTCGTCGTTCACCACCATGGTAATGGCGCCGCCACTGCGGTCGCGGGTGACTGCGCGCTGGGGGATCAGTACCGAACCGGGGCGCTGGGCCTCGGTGATCTGCGCACGGACAAACATGCCCGGCAGCAACAGGTTGTCCGGGTTCGGGAAGCGTGCCCGCATGATAACGGTGCCGGTGGACTCGTTCACGTCCACTTCGGAGAATTCAAGCAGCCCTTCATGTTCAAAACGCGAACCATCGGAAAGCTGCAACAGTACCCGCATTTCCGCATCTGCCTGCAAGTTTCCCTGAAGAATCTGGCGACGGATGTCGAGCAGTTCCGCCACGGGCTGGGATACGTCTACATAAATGGGATCATATTGCTGGATGACGGCCAGCGGCTGGGCCTGACCGGCGGTCACCAGTGCGCCTTCGGTCACTGCGGATTTGCCGATTCTGCCGTCAATAGGGGCGAGAACTCTGGTGTACTGCAGATTGATCCTGGCGGTCTCTATGGACGCTTCGGCTGCCTTGCGGGCCGCTTCAGCCTGGAGAAAACTGCCCAGTGCCTCGTCATAATCCTGCTGACTGATGGACTTGCTGCCCAGCAGACCTTTGAGCCGTTGCTCACGGGCACGCGCCACAGTCACGTTGGCGGTGGCCTGTGCCATCTGTGCCTGGGCCGTGGCATAGGCCGTTTTGTAAAGTGCGTCGTCTATCTGGTACAGCTGGTCGCCGGCCTTGATCTCGGCACCTTCCTGAAACAGGCGCTTGAGGACGATGCCGTTAACCTGAGGCCGGATTTCCGCCGTCCGCAAGGCACGGGTCCGGCCCGGCAGTTCGGTGGTCAGGGTGACGTCGGACTGCCCCAGGATCATGACATCGACCTCCGCGGGTCCTTGCTCCGGTGCAGCCGCCTGCTCGTTGCTGCTGCAGGCAGCAAGCGCCAGTACCATCACTGCCACAAGCAGTTTGGCGATGTTCAGATTCATGGATATTCCTCAGTGGAAGATTGACAAAGATACGGAAAGAGAGGCGCAGAACCGCCGCTGCTTACATGCAAGAGTGCATGTAAATTTAATCCCATAACTTCGCATTTTCAAGCAGCAACAGTAGATGATCATCAGAAAATCTCCATCGCGATCACTCCCCAGCGCGTCCTCCTGGAAAAAACACCGCTACTTCCAGCCACTTGGCTTACGGACAAGGTGTTAGAAATACTTCCGGGTCGACCCTGTCTTTTTTTACTACGCAGCCCTCGGGGGGCGGCTCACAACATTCGATTCGCAAAACCGGAGAACTGCGATTACTCTTTCCCATATACATGCATGGGCGTATGCTAACGCCGGCGCTGAAGTTCCAAGTCACCTGATGCAGTTTGAATTTGCTTATGGCTCGTAAAACGAAAGAAGATGCTCTGGCAACCCGGAACCTGCTGCTGGACGCCGCCGAGAAGGTATTTCTCGAGAAGGGGTTTTCCCATACCAGCCTGAACGACATTGCCCGCGCCGCCGATCTGACCCGGGGCGCAGTATACTGGCATTTCAAGAACAAGGCGGATCTGTTCGAAGCAATGGTGGAGCGGGTGCGTCTGCCGGCTGAGGCTCTGGGTGATTGCGGCAATAGCGGCGATAGCACCGATCCCCTCGGACGGCTGCGGGATTTTGCCGTCCTCGCCCTCAAGGAGACCGCAGTGAACCAGCGTCGGCGGCGGGTCTTCACCATCCTGTTCCATCGATTCGAATTCAATCAGGAAGCCAGAACCCTGGAAGTCCGGCAACAGTCGGCATTCATGGATTGCGCAGGACGGATTGAGCAAAGTCTGGCGGGCGCGGTCCAGGCAGGCCAGTTACCGGCAAACCTGAACGTACATCGCGCGACCGCGGCCTTTCTGGCGCTGTTTACCGGCTTGCTGTCCAACTGGCTATTCATGCCCCGCAGCTTCGATCTGGAAACCGAAGCCCGGTTCATGGTGGACGGGTTTTTTGAGATGCTGAAGGCGCCGGCCATGCACGCCTGAAAGTACGGTGGATCCTGCTGAAAGGATCTGCCCGGGCTGTCGTTACTCTCTCTGACACCCATTGATCACATCGAGCACCCACGCCAGCTCCACCGGTTTCACAAAGTGATGGTTAAAGCCGGCACTGCGTGAAAGCTGCCTGTCTTTCTCCTGTCCCCAGCCCGTCACCGCCACCATAACGATGTGGGACGTCTCGGGAATTTCTCGCAGGGCGCGCGCCAGGTCATAGCCGTTCAGGCCGGGCAGGCCGATATCGAGGAAGGCGCATTCGGGTTTGAATTCCCGGGCGACTTCCTGCGCCGCGATTCCATCGTGGGCTACCCGCACCTCATGTCCCAGCGTGGTGAGCAGAGTCGCCATGGTAGTGACGTAATCCACGTTGTCGTCCACCAGCAGAATCCGCCGACAGCCTTCGCCATCCGAAGATGCCTCGGTCACTGCGGCGACCTCGTCGTCGGTGACGGCCAGGGTCTGCAGCCGGACTCCGAACGTGCTGCCCTGCCCGATCCCGCGACTGGTGGCGCAGAGTTGCCCGCCGTGGAGTTCGACCAGGTGACGGGACAGAGCCAGCCCCACCCCCAGGCCCGCGTGGGTCCGCTCCAGCGACTGGTCCACCTGAGTGAACATGATGAAAATGTTGTGAAGCATTTCGGGCGCGATGCCGATGCCGTTATCCGTCACACTCACCACAACCTCACCCTGCTCACGGCGCCCCGAAAAGACAATCCGTCCGCCTCGATTGGTGTACTTGGCGGCGTTGTTGAGCAGGTTGGAGAATACCTGGGCCAGCCGGAACGGATCGGCATCGACATAAACCGGTTCCGCGGGCATCTCCAGCACGAGCTCATGCCCGCAGGCTTCCACAAATGAGTAGCTGGACTCGTAGGCCTCGCGCATCACCGCCTGGATGTCGACCCGCACCCGGCTGATGGTCAGTTTGCCGGTGGTGATCCGCGAGACGTCCAGAAGGTCATCCACCAGCCGTACCATCTGCTTGAGCTGGCGCTCCATGATCGCCTGGGCGGCATTTTTTGCGTCCGGCTCCGTCGCGCCGTGTCGCAGTATGCACAGACCATTGATCAGGGGTGCCAAAGGGTTGCGCAGTTCATGGGCCAGGGTTGCGAGAAATTCGTCCTTGCGCCGGTCTGCCAGACGCAGGGCCTGCTCGGCGGCCTGGCGCTCCACCATCTCGTGTTCCAGAGACAGGTTCGACTGCTCCAGCGCCTCCGCCCGGCGGCCGACCTCAATCAGCATGTCGTTGAAGGCGTCGACCAGTACCCCGATCTCGTCCTCGGTGAATTTTTCCGCCCGCAAGCTGAAATCGCGGCTCTGCATCACGTCCCGGGCGACATTGGTGACCGCCAGCACCGGCTTGATCACCGCGCCCCGCAGCCAGATGGCCACGAGGGTCGCCAGCCCCAGACTGGCGCCCATCACAAAGGCCAGAATGACCGCGTAGTCGATCAGCCGGGCGAGGATCTGGTAATGGGCGCGGATATAAACCCGGCCCAGCACCTGATCCTCCTTGATGATCCGCTTCCACACCTGCACGCGGTTGCCTTCCACGGTGTATTCATCGGTAGCGTGCGGCTCTTCCTGCCAGCCGGCGACCACTTCCTCCGACCGGCTCGAATATTCAGCGAACAGCGTCCCGTCCGCCGTGTAAATAGCAGCGCTGACGATCATCGGCCGGGTCCGCAACAAGACCAGATTCTCCCTGGCGGTGACCGGATCATCAAACTCGAGGGCGGGGGCACTGACTTCCGCGATGATATTGGCCTGGGTTGTGAGATCCCGGATGAGGTTGTCGTGATATGCCCGCACGTCAAAGGCCAGCATGACGATCCCGTAGACCAGCAAAGCAATAAACGTCGTGGCCATCACCACGACCATCAGCTTGTTGGATATGGAGTGGCGGATAAACCGCAGCATCAAATATCTTCCTGATCGACGGTGGACGCGACCGAAAGCAAGCGGGCGCTCAGCTTGACACCGGCGCGCTGTGCACTGACCAGGGACACATCAAAACCCATGCGCCCGTCCACCGAGCGGAGGTTGATAGTACTTCCGGGTGGTAAGCCTTCCTCTTTTTCGGTGACCACGAGAATGGATCGCTGCTCGGCGAGGCGGACAATGCGTGGCAGGCTCTTTTGTGCATGCCTGCCGACGAACACCAAGTGGGGATCGCCGATCCTGCGGGTCGAGCTGGCAGTCTGAACTTCGATTGGACGGTCGCCGACGGTGCGGTTTTCCGTCAGTTCCCGTAGTTGCCGGCTTACCGAGGAGGCGCCTACCACGGAAATCCTGAACGGATCGCTGCTGTCTGTGAAGGAGTCTGACGGCCAGTCGATATAACCGAGAAATTTGTACAGCATGGCCGCCTTTACCTGATGTTCCAGCAGGTGTTGCGCCGCCGGTTGCTCCTCGCCCGCCGCGCACAACCCGCCGCCAAATAGAACCCCCCCCAACAGCACAACCAGACCACGCCTGAGCAGCAAGCGGATACCCGCCCCTGCCGACCCACGCTTGTCGCTTGTCCGCCAGCCGGGGGATTCCTGACGGTGCTCATGACCACTCGCGCCCGGGCCCATCATCAGGATCTCCGGTGCCGGTGGGCAAAATCAGGGTGGTTCCGCAATCCGGCGCCACCGCCTGGCTCTGCCCGCGTTGCAGCCGGACCACCGGAGTGCTCCAGAGACCAGCCACAAATCAAAGGTTTCGCCATGAATGAGCACCTGGTTGGAAGGGGTAGAATCCGGGACGAACCCATAGGTTCAACAAACTGGTTCAATAAATAGATTCAGTAAACGGATTCAGTACACATCGGTTGCACGCACGTTTTCCGCAAACAGTCCGGAAAAACCGACCCGAAAATTACGGCCCACAACGCCCGGTGTCTGGTGGCAGGCAAGTTCGCAGTGCGATGGGCGGGTACGGATTATGCGGTCAGATAATAAACCATTTGGTTACCCTGTCAACGAGACGGCCTCGTCCTGAGCGCCCCTATGACATTGATCCGACGGGATGTCTCTGACTTTTGGCGTCCTCCCCGATTTTGGACACACGTTATGGATAGGCAAGGCCGGGGGCGAGTGCTACTATCGGCTCCACATCCCGCGTACCCGATTCCCATGGACACACGCTCGGCTTTGCGACACTGGTCAGCGCGGCGCACTCTGGCACTGCTGCTGAGTCTTGGCTTGCTGCTGCCCGTGCTGGCGCCGGCCCGGAGCGATGCGCGGGAATTGGAAAACGAGATCAGCGGCTTCGTCCTCGACCAGACCATAACAAGACTTGGGCACGACTTCAGCGCTTATCTCAGCCAGTATCGCAACGCGAACAGTCTGGGCGATTACAATCTGGCAGTTTACGAACGCCCCTCTGCACGCTGGGGTAATTACATCTGGGTAGAGTACAACCGCACCCGAGTCTTTTCGCTGTTTATGTCGCCGAGCCGGACCAACGTCCAGTCCATCGCCGAACAGGCCGCTCAGCAAATTCATAATGAAATTCTCAGACAGGAGTTACTGTACCGGTTGAATCTGGACTCCGACCTTGCCGGCGACGAGTTCTGAACGGAGGTTGAAATGTTCAAACCACGTAAAACCTGTCTCACTATGACCGAACTGACCCTGGGCACACTGACGCTCATGGCGGCCGCCCTGCCCCTGCAGGCCTCGGAGCTGATCTACAGCCCGGTTAACCCCGCTTTCGGCGGCAATCCCCTCACCGGCAGCTACCTTCTCGGCACGGCGCAAGCGCAGAACGATCATGGCTCCAGCACGGGCTCTCGCTTCTCGGACCGCTCCAGTCTCGACCGATTTGCCAGCTCCCTCGAATCCCGGCTTCTGAACCAGCTCATCGGCGACATCGGCGAGGGTAACTCCGGCACTTTGGTAACGCAGGATTTCGTGGTGGACATTCTGGATGAAGACGGCTTTCTGACCGTGGTCATCACCGATCTGCTCACCAACGAAACGACGGAAATAGAAGTTCAGGGGCTAAACCCCCTCTAATGCCGGCCGGACCGGTTCCGCACCCAGGTTCACGACCAAAGCACGGAATACAAGGGCAATGACTACCCCGATACTGCAAGGATTTTCACCCGCCAATCCGGCTGACCGTAGCTGCGCGGCATCGGCAACCCGGTCTTCGGGTCCGGGAATGAGGGTGCTGATGTTGATACTGGGGCTGGCCTTGAGCGGCTGCACGGCCTTGCGCTCGACCTTGCCGCCGGCCATCGGCGATCCTCACCTGACGCCGCGCACCAGCACCTTCACCGATCTCACTTCCCTGCCGCAGCCCCGTGGGCCGATCATCGTCAGCGTCTATGGATTCCGGGACCAGACTGGTCAGTACAAATCGTCCCCGGCCAGCTCCTTTTCCACCTCGGTGACCCAGGGTGCGGCGGCCATGCTGGTGGAGGCTCTGAGCAATTCCGGCTGGTTCGTGCCTCTGGAGCGTGAAGGTCTGCAAAACCTGCTGACAGAGCGCAAGATCATTCGCGCCGCCCAGGAAAAAACCGCCGATGGCGCCGAGGCGGAGTTTCCGTCCCTGATGGCAGCGGACATCCTGCTCGAAGGCGGCATCGTGGCCTACGACACCAATGTCGCCACCGGCGGCCTGGGCGCCCGCTATTTCGGCATAGGCGCGGCCGAGCAGTACCGGGTCGACCAGGTCACGGTCAATCTGCGGGCGGTGGACATTCGCTCCGGCCAGATCCTCCACAGCGTGCTGGTCAGCAAAACCATTTTGTCGAAGGAAATCACCACCGGCATTTACACCTTTGTCGATCAGAAACGGCTGCTGGAATACGAATCGGGCATGACCCGCAACGAACCGGCCCAACTGTGTGTGCTGGCGGCGATCGAATCGGCGGTAATTCATCTGGTTGCCGACGGAGTGCGCAAACGGCTCTGGGCGCTCGCCGATCCGAAAGAGCAGACGCACGAACTTCTGGCCCGTTATTCAAGTACAACACGATGACGACTAGCAGGCCATTGAACTGTTCAATGATCAGGAGGCTAAACATGGATCTGTCCCATCGCTCGACCGGGGTCGCGCTTGTCCTCACTGCGACCTTGCTGGCATTGCCAGCAAGCAGCCAGGATCTCAGTCTCTATCAGGAGCTGGGGGCACAGGAATTCGGCGCGAGTGAACTGGCGGGGCTGGAAGTGCCCGACGGCGCAATCATCAGTCAGACCGGTGACGAACTAACCGCTCACATCGAGCAGACGGGGCTGGACCACGGCGCCCACCTGCAACAGCAGGGCACGTTGCTGCAGGCCACCATCATCCAGGAAGGCAGCGGCCATCAGGCCTGGCTGGATCAGTCCGGCAGCGGCCACATTGCCGATATCGAACAGCTGGGCGAATGGCACTATGCGGCCGTGATGCAGGCGGGGTTCGACAACCGGGCGGTAATCGTGCAGACCGGGTTGGGTCATCAGGCCGCCATCGAACAGATCGGCAACGGCAATCTCGCCGAGATCCACCAGTCCGGCACCGGGCTGTCCATGGCGATTCGCCAGGAAGGCGACAACCAGACCGTCCGGATTATCCAGAACAATTAGGGTGAGCAGGCCCCGACTTTCACAGTTTTACCCGCTGGATTGAAGACACTGACGCCGTGCGCGCGCCATTTTTTGTAGTCTATCGGGAGTTTCCTATACTGAACCGGTGAAACGTGTGCTTTCCAGGCCCAACTGACGGGAACTCAAACCATGGATTTGCTCAGACTCCGAAATGTATCCATAAGAAGCAAAATCCTGCTGATACCCTTTGTGGGCGCGGTGGGGTTTATCGCCTATCTTGCCATCAGCGCGTATTTCCTGCGGGACACCATGGCGCATCTGACTGAGGCGCGCACCCAGCATTTCCCGCTTCTGCAAATGTCCCAGGCCAACATGAACCGGGTGACGAGTATTCAGGAGTCGCTATCGTTTGCCGTCAGCTCGGGAGAAAAGGAAGTGCTCACGCAAATACAGACGGTCGCCGAGCAGTTTCGGGTTGCGATCCAGGGAGGCATTAAAGACGACCCCGCCTCCCGCGCAGAGCTCAACAGCATTCTGGATGCATTCAACAGCTATTACACCGAGGCGTACAGTATCTCGACCGGGATGATCGACGAGACCATCGATTTTTCCAATCTCGCGGCTCGCAGTGCCGAGATGACCGCATCATTGCAGAGCCTGGAAACACTCTTGCAAACGCTGTATGACAATCGGCTCTCCCGTTTCAACGCCGCGTTCACCACCGCCAACGAAAGCACCGCCCGGTTAACATCCATCGGCATTTTGCTGTGCGCCATCACGCTGGCCGTGCTGTTTATAGTCGCCATTCCCATCAGCAGCATGATCCGCGGGAGCGTCGTGCAGGTGATCAATACCCTGAAAAATATCGCCGAAGATAACGGTGATCTCACCATGCGCATCCAGAGTCGCAACACCGACGAAATTGGCGATCTGGTCAAGTGGTTCAACATATTCATGGAGAAGCTGCAAAATACCATCCGGCAGATAGTGGAAACGGCGCCGCCACTGGCCGGTCTGGCGAGCGATGTGAAAAACCTGTCCGCCGGCATTACCACGACGCTTTCGCAGCAACAATACAGCGTCGGTGAATCCCGCAACAACATCAAACTGATGAGCCAGAGCATTGCCACCATTGCTCAGAACGCCGGGGAAGCGGCCGGCGCTGCCCGTCTCGCGGACGAAGAGGCCAACAAGGGCCAGACCGTCGTCATCAGTACAGTGGAAAGCATCCAGAGCCTGTCCGACAATATCCGCACGGCCTCAAACGTCGTGGAACGGCTGGAGCAGGATGCGGCGAGTGTCAACGTGGTCCTCGATGTGATCAAGGGCATTGCCGAGCAGACCAACCTGCTGGCATTGAACGCGGCCATCGAGGCGGCGCGCGCTGGTGAACAGGGCCGGGGGTTTGCGGTGGTGGCCGATGAAGTGCGGGGCCTGGCATCCCGCACCCAGCAGTCCACCGAAGAAATCAACACCATCCTGGCACAACTGCGCCATGCCTCTCAGGCGGCCGTGATCAGCATGAAAGACAGCTCCACGGCAGTGGCCAGATCCGTAGAAGAGGCCACCATGGCGGGTCACAGCCTCCGTGTGATTACCGAAACCGTGGAGACCATTAACTCCATGAACCGGCAGATCGCCCGCGCCACCGACGAGCAGAAGAAGATATCCACGCAGCTGGTTGATGAAGCCGAACGCATCCGGGGGCAAACCGAAGAGACCTCCGGCTCTGCCACTCAGCTCAAAGATGTGAGCAAACAGTTGAGCATGCTGGCCGGCAATCTCGAACAGGTCGCTCGCCAATTCCGGGTCTGACGGGCTGTGGCGCCCCTGTAAACAGGGATTTACCCGCCAGATTGTTTGACGCCTGTCACACTTATATGATTTCCGGTGATCCGGACTTAGGCCTGCCGAAGTCCTTCGTCTGCGGGATTCGCCGGCACTCTGCGCTTTTCACCTTCCCGCCAATATGAACAACAGCTGAACAATCAATCGCTTAGCGGATTCCGTAATTCTGCGAGCGGGTATTCTGCACTTTGCCCCGCCTCCTCCGTCGTCATGGCCGCCCTCAAACCACCGGTAATTCTGGATTGTCATCAGCGCAGGTGGCTTCTATGGTTAATGAACCTACCCGACATTGTTCAAAATCCGCACGGCTCCGGCGCCTCAAGGTTTGAACACTATTGGGATGTTCGCCCGCCGGCGACCCTGCCCGGCGGTACCACCACTGGATTTTCAGAGAGAAACACCATGAAAGCGGTAGTTGCAGTGCTCCTGATCAGCACCCTTTTTCTGTCAGGGTGCGCCAGTATCGTCGGGGACAACAGCTATGCCGTCACCCTGACCTCCTCCCCCGAGGCCGCCCGCTTCGTGATCACCAACCATAACGGGCGCATCATCCATACCGGCACTACCCCCGCCACCGTGCCTCTGGCCAGCAGCACCGGCTACTTCAAATCCGCGTCTTATCAGGTGGTCTTCACCAAGGACGGCTTTCAGCAATCGGTGGTGGATCTCGAAGGCAGCGTCAACCAGTGGTATTTCGGCAATCTGTTTCTGGCGAGCGTCGTCGGTTTGCTGATCGTCGACCCGGTGACCGGCGCTATGTGGGAACTGCCCGAAACGCGCAACGTCGTCCTGAATGCCGCTCGCCCGCCCCTCGATACTGCCCAGGCCTTGGCGACTGAGCCGGTGGGAAACCTGTAGGTTACCGGATTGTGGCCAGACCCTGGCGCCGGGCCAGTTCTCGCAGCAGCAGTGCCTGGTAGGCCACGGCTCGGGAGGCGGTGGTTTTAATGATTTCCCGGGATCTGGCCTGATACTGCTCCGATTCAAAGGGACGTTCGGCATTGGGGTAGATTTCCCCGGCCCAGCCACGATGATCTTCAAGCACACTTTCCAGGTCCGCGACTTTCAGGCTGGCCTTCCAGGGGGTCGGCGCAAAAGACTTGTTCAATACGCCGAACCCTCCGTCCCAGGCGCGATGCAGCGTGTTCTGGCAGCGCTGGCCGCGCTCGGTGAAACGCGCCGCGCCGGGGCCGACGCAGAATCCGTTGCCTCCGCCATCGTGCTTGCAGCCGGGCCGCAGTGCCGCCATGGAATGCAGCGGCTGGTGGGCATCGCCAGAGAAATGCAGCAGAAAGCTGATCAGCAACACCCGGTCGTGCCGGTCCCGGCTCTGCTCCCAGGCGGCGAGCAATTGCGGCCAGATGGCGAGCATTTTGCCATTGCGTGCCGGCGGGCAGCTCTTGGCAGGTTTGTCCCGGGCCGGCAGGGCGTCAACCAGTCGGCCCAGTCCGTCCACGAGCACCGCATTTTCATAATGCCATTCCTTGGTGGTACGGCCGCTCCAGGCAGCCAGAGCCCGCGGCACCTTGCCGCTGCCATATTGGGTGAACAGCTGCTGTACGGTGAGGGACCGTACCTGATCCGGCCACTTGGCCAGGTTCCCCAGATGTACCGCCGTGCGGCTGCGAGTCGTGGAGATCCGGTTGTCGGTCAGCAGCTCGGCGTAAAACCGTTGCTGCGCCGGCGTCAGCTCAGCAAAGGCGGCTTTGGCGATGGTCGCATGACCGTTGGCGGACCAGCCATAGACTCCCGTGAGGGGCGCCGCCGCGACCATGACGACAAGCCATCCGAACAGTACCGTCTTCAATCGGCGAGCCAGGTCGAACCGGACCGGCAAGCGCGGATAGACGATGACAGACGGGTTCAAGGGCGGAGGGTTCGCTTAAGGCTTTCATAAGCCGAACGCAGGGACTGGAAATCATCCGATGAACCACCGCGATCCGGGTGATAGGTGGACGCCTTGCGGCGGTAAGCAGATTGCACCGCCGGCCATCCGGCTCCCGACGGCAGACCGAGAGTCTCGTAGGCGTCTTCCGGCTTCTTCCAGCTTTCGTTTTCGATGAAAAATTCCCGCAGCAGCTCTGCGGCAGAGGACTCATTGGCGGCGGCCAGATGGTTCAGGTCGAGGTAGTAATCCCGCTGGGTCTGATCCGCCTCCCAGTTGGCCCGAGTCAGCTCATCGGTACCGGGCGGTGGCAGCAAAATGGCACCGGGGCTGATGATCAACCGTACCCGCTCTCGCGCCAGACGCAGTTGCAGCCGATACAGCGCGTGCATGGTGAGGAAGTGCTTCTGGAACTGCTGGAGAATCGCGCTGCCCTGGGTCAGGTCTTTCCAGACACCCTGAGTTGCAAGCTCCACCAGCAGCTGGTGTTCGGTAACCGCTTGCTGCTGGCAGGTCAGAAATTCGTACACTGCCTTAATCAACCGTTCAATATGCTCGGGTACAAGCATGAATGTAACTCTGCTTTTCATGAAGCGATCCGTTGACCACTAGTGATGGAGGCAAACCAGCTACCCCGGTCGGGTGCGACCACGCCCGGTCGATATGAAAACATGTCGGGGCCCTGCGGATGATATTCATCCGGCCGCCCGTCAAGACCTAAATAAGCGCTCAGGCTCGATATGCTGCCTGCGGGGCAACGGTGGCCGCGAAGCGCGCATATTGTAATTGCCTTATGCTCCTTTTGAAACTGAATCTCTGTGTTTCACGTTCTTGATTAACCATCTTTTGAAAAATTGCCGGCTGTTTCGCACAACAACCGCCATTAAGAATAGCGAAGCCTCATGCCGTCCGGATATCCGTTCGTCGTCAAATATCGCAACGAGGGGGTGAGGCGCCAACGCTGGCCTGAGCGGGGTGGAAGGCACTGTGGATCCTGCGACTTCGCGCAGGATGACGTAAGTGAGGTGCGCAGGATGACGTGGGTTAGGTTCGGAGCATTGCGCGGGCACTGTGGATCCTGCGACTGCGCGCAGGATGACGTAAGTGGGGTGCGCAGGATGACGTAAGTGGGGTGCGCAGGCGCTTTTCGTACAGCGCCTAGAGCTGTTTGCGACCTCCAGTCACGCCATAAATCTCCCCGGTAATATAACTGGCGTCTTCGGAAGCCAGAAAAACATAAATCGGTGCCAGCTCGGCGGGTTGGGCCGGTCGTTCGAACAGGGTGTTTGCACCGAAATTTTCGGTTTTTTCTTGGGACATGGTGGACGGAATCAATGGCGTCCAGACCGGTCCCGGCGCAACGCCGTTAACGCGTATTCCGTGTTCGATGGCCTCTTGGGCAAACGACAATGTGAAATTGGCGATGGCCGCTTTGGTTGCGGCATAGGGCGCGAGATTGGGGCTTGGTGAAAAGGCCTGGATCGAGGTGGTATTGATGACGGACGCACCGGGCTTCATGTGTTTCAGGGCGGCTCGACAAAAATAGAAGAAGGCCTCGATATTGGTGCGGAAGGTGTAATCGATATCTTCATCGGGAATCTGTTCGAGGGAATCATAAGTCTTTTGAAAGGCCGCGTTGTTCACCAGAATGTCGAGACTGCCCAGCTTATTGACCGTGGCGGAAATCACTTCTTCACACGCGGGTCGGCTTGTCTGGTTCATGCGGAACGAAATCACTTCGCGCCCAGCCCCTTTGACCAGTCTTTCTGTCTCGCGGGCATCCTCGTCCTCATTCAAGTACGTGAACGCGATATTCGCGCCCTCCCGGGCATAGGCAAGCGCCACTGCGCGGCCAATACCGCTGTCTGCGCCGGTAATTAGCGCCACCAGTCCATCGAGGCGACCGGAACCCTTGTAAGTCATCTCCCCATGATCCGCCTGCGGCTTCATCTCGGCTTCTTTGCCGGGCATGGATTGCTGCTGGCGGGGAAATTCTGGGGTTTCGTATTTCGTGCGCGGGTCAACGAGCTGTCTTTTGTTCATGATCAGCGTTCCTCTTCTGAACGGATTGTCTGGCTTGCATGATTGTCTGGGTTGCACTGATTGTCTGAACAACCATGAATGCAAAAATCTATGGAGTACAACGCAATCTGCATACCACAAGACCTATTACCCCCGTTATGACCGAATCAATCCAGCCCCTGACCAGCGCGGCGCAGATTCGTCCGGAATTGTTTGTAAACTCTACACGCTGTGCCGCCTTTCCTCCTCGCCGCATTGCCGCGCAGCCATAGAATCAACGTCCACGCCGCGCGCACTCACGCTGGCGCGACAGTTGCTTGCACACTCTCACGGAGAACCTGGATAACCCCGCAAAACTGACATCGATAATTAACAAGAGAGGCAAGCCATGCAAACTCAAGACTTTCGTGACGATGTAAAGCAACTGAATTCATTTCTTCAGGACGAACTTTCTGCCGTTGCTACTTATGAACAGTGCATCGACAAAGTTGACGATCCGACCATTACCTCGAACCTGTTAACCATCAAACAGTCCCATGAAGCCCGGGTGGACCTGTTGCGTTCTAAAATTCAAGAACTCGGCGGCGAACCTGAAACCACCAGCGGCATGTGGGGCAGTTTTGCGAAGATGGTCGAAGGCGGAGCCAAACTGTTTGGCGAGAAAGCGGCAGTTAACGCGCTGGAGCAAGGCGAGGATCGCGGTCGCGACAATTACAATGAAAAGGCGGATGACCTGTCGCCGCAAGTGCGGGCTTTCATCGATTCGAGCATTTTGCCCGAGCAGCTACGCAGCCATGAAATGCTCAACCGCGTACGGGCGATGATCCACTAAGCAGTATTTTTTCTACACGGGGCTTATCCACAAGAGATACAAGCCCACAAGAGATACAAGTGCGCCAGGGAGTGGCGCGATTTCCCCAGGATTCCAACACCCTCCTCCGAAGTTATCCGACTCTCTGCGACTCCGTTTAGACACCGACTGGAGAGCACGCCCCTCTGCGCATTAACCCGCGTCTTCCTGCGCACCTAACCCGCGTCATCCTGCGGACCTAACCCGTGTCATCCTGCGGACCAAACCCGCG
>CAZJKJ010000021.1:1913-13270 GCA_964546435.1 uncultured Cellvibrionaceae bacterium | reverse complement strand
TCATCCTGCGCGCAGTCGCAGGATCCATGCTGCCGGCGCCATGCTCCGCTCCGACATCGATTGGGGAGCACGCCCTCCTGCGCACCTAACCCGCGTCATCCTGCGCACCTAACCCGCGTCATCCTGCGCGCAGTCGCAGGATCCATGCTGCCGGCGCCATGCTCCGCTCCGACTTCATTTCCTCATGAATTATTAATCGATCGCTCATCCGGAAAGCTGCCCAGTGTGGCGTTTGCCAGAAATACCGCTGCGTCTTCGGGTGACATGGGTCTGGCGATGAAATATCCCTGGCCGTAGTCGCAGCCGTAGGAATGGAGTGCATCAAGCTGGTCCTGGGTTTCGATCCCTTCTGCGACCACGCGCATATTGAGGTTATGAGCCAGCGAAATGGTAGCGCGCACGATTTCATGGGCGCCGCTGTTATTGCGGGTCTCCGTTAACGCGTTCACGAAGGTGCGGTCTATCTTCAAGACCTGTACCGGCAGTTTGTCCAGATAACTCAGGGATGAGTAACCGGTTCCGAAGTCATCAATGGCCAGCTCAATGCCTCGCTCCCGCAGAGATTCCAGCAAGCCGTCCACCGTATCGGTGTGTTTGAGCAGTGCCGATTCGGTGATTTCAAATTTGATGTTGCTGCGGCTCACGCCGGTGCGGCGGAACACTTCATCAATGTGTTCCAGCAGATCCACGTGCTCCAGTTGTACCGGGGACAGGTTGACCGCGATGGTGGGCAGCTTCACGAGGGAGAGGGATTCCTGCCAGGCCTTCAGTTGCACGCAGGCGGTTTCCAGAACCCACAGACCGATATCGAAAATCAGGCCGAGGGATTCGGCAAGGCCGATAAAGCGGTCGGGCGGCACCATGCCCCGCTCCGGGTGACGCCAGCGCAGCAACACTTCAAAGCCGTTCAGATAGCCGGTCTCCACCATGATGATCGGCTGATAGACAACGCTGAACTGGCCGCGTGCCAGCGCCTGTTTAAGATCGACTTCCAGCGCCGCCATGTCCAGGGTCTGCTGGAGAATCTCGTCATCAAACATCTGCCACACGCCCCGGCCCCGGTCTTTGGCTTTCTGCATGGCAATGTTGGCGTTGCGCAGAACCTGGGAGGGATCCACGTACGTGTTGTCGCAGACCACAAAGCCCACGCTGACGCTCAGGCTCATGCGCACTTTCTCGATGAAGAACTGTTCCCTGAACGCAGCCGTGATCTGCGCTGCCAACCGTTCAACGGAATGGGTTGCCTTGATCTCATCGACCACAATGGTGAACTCATCGCTGCCCAGACGGACCGCATGGCCGCCATCGGGGAGTATGTCCAGCAGGCGCTCGGACATGGCCTTGAGCAACAGATCGCCTTGCAGGTGACCGTAGGTATCATTGATCTTGCGGAAGCGGTCGCCGCCCACAAACAGCAGCGCGAACCGACCCGAGCCTTCCTGCACCTCTTTTATGAGCCCGGCCAGATGATTGAGCAGCCAGGCGCGGTTGTACAGACCGGTCAGGGCGTCGTGGTAGGCGATGTAGTTCGCCTTGGCTTCAGATTCACGGCGTTCCTCGATTTCCATGGACAGCTCGCGGGTGCGGTGGGCCACCCGCTGTTCCAGCTCGGTATTCAGATGAATGATGGAGCGGTTAGCCTCTTTCAGTTTTGACGTTTGCTCGCTGACCAGCACCTCAAGCTGTCGCTCCCGGCGCCGGTTGGAGGCCAGACGCCAGTAGCTGAAGGCATAGGTAGACATGATGAACAGCAGCAGATACAGGCTCCGCGCCCACCAGGTGTGCCACCAGGCCGGCGCCACATCCACCACCAGTTCTTTCGCCTTTGCCCCCCAGACACCTTCGTTGTTGGAGGCCAGCACCTGGAAGCGGTAGGTCCCGTGGGGAAGGTTGCTGTAGCGCACCTGCCGCTGTTTGCTGTCCACGGTATTCCATTCGTTCTCCAGACCCAGCAACCGGTAGCGGAACTGGTTCTTGCCGGGGGACACAAGACCGGTCGCCGTAAATCGCAGTTCGAGGCTGCGTTGCTTGCTGGTCAGGTTCAACTGCTTCAGGTGATTGAGAACTACATCCGGCCCCCCCGTGACCCGTGGATCCAGGGAGTTCTGATCGATCTGTCCACCGATAAAGTGGACCTGGGGCGGATACTCGTTGCGCGGAAGGTCGTTGGGATTGAAAGCCGTCAACCCCTGGGTGCCGCCGAAGTACATCCAGCCGCTGCGGGTCTTGAGGTGGCTGAAGCGGTTGAACTGCGATCCGGGCAGGCCATCGAGCTCGTCAAACGTCTTGATCTCCTTGGTGCGCGGATCGAAGCGGTTGATGCCGTTGCGGGTACCCAGCCACAAAAACCCCTTGTCGTCCTGCTCGATGGAGACCACAAACTCATCCGACAGACCGTCGTGGGTCGTGAAGAATTCCGTCGCATGGGTGGCCGGGTTGTAGCGCAGCAGGTTCTTGTTGGTGGCGACCCACAGAAAGCCGGCGTCATCCAGATGCAGATCTGAGATGGCTTCGTTAATCGGAATCTCCGGCGAGGTAAACTTGCCAGTTTCGGGAGAAAACAGCTCCAGCCCCTTGTAACCGGCAATCCAGTACTTGCCGTCGGCGGTGGGCAGAATATCGTTGATGGATTCACTGCGGATGCCGGAGTTGCTGGTGTCTGCCAGCGGCAGGTAGGACTCGAACAGGCCGGCCTTCTGATCATAGATCTGCAACCCCCGACGCCAGACGCTCAGCAACAGCCGGTCATTCTTATCGACCACAATGCGGAAGATATTGTTGTCGGCGAGGGTGCGCTCCGGAGGCGCGTCAGGGTCACGTTGCAAGGTGGAAAACTTGCCGGTGGCCGGGTCGAGACGGCTCAGTCCGCCGCCCCAGGTCCCCGCCCAGATATAGCCACGGGAATCCTGCGCCAGGGAGATGACCGCATCGCTGCTGAGGCTTTCGGGATCGTTTGGATCGTGCCGGTAGTGGGTGAAACGGTTGGTGCGCGGATCAAAACGATCGAGGCCGCCACCGTCCGTCGCAACCCAGATATAGCCGTCGCGATCCTCCAGCAGACCGAGGACATTATTGAACGCGAGGGAATCCTGATACTCGGAACTGTGGGTATAGGCGCGGAATTTTTCCAGATGTTCGCTGAGTCGGTAAACGCCGTAATTGCCCGCAGAAAACCAGATATGCCCCTCGTGATCCTCGTGCATATGCGGTATCGCCCCCCGGGGGAAGCGATGCGGGTCATAGGCCGAGGCGGGAAAATGCAGAAAGTTGTCGGTCTCGGGGAGGTATTTGACCACGCCCTGCTTGTCGGTACTGGCCCAGACCTGCCCGTGGCTGTCTGTCATCACCGACCAGAGCACATCATTGGTCAGGCCCATATTGGCGCCGTCGTAATGGCGGTACGCGCCCGTAGCCGGATCCAGCATGAACAGCCCCTGCAGAGTGGCGATCCAGACCCGCCCCTGGTCATCCTCCGCCACGGCCCGAATCACTTCCATGCCCGTATTCAGATCGATCGGCAGATAGTAACGTTTCAGGTCGCGACTGACGGTATCGAACAGCACCAGCCCGCCTGCCGTGGCCAGCCATAGCTGACGGGTACCACGACGCGGTTCGATACTCCAGATGTGAGCGTCGTCCGTATTCAGGAACAGGCGCTCCAGGATTTCTCCATTGTTCGGGCTGAACCGGACCAGCCCGAACCCTTCCCCACCGATCCAGAAGAGGCCGTCCTGGTCTTCGTGGATGTCCCGGATGTGAGCCAGATTCGACACGTTATACGTCGTGAAGGAATCGGTGGCCACATGATAGCGGTTGAGATTGCCGCCGGCAGCCCAGAGAGCGCCATTCTTTCTTTGCAGCATCAGAAACCGGATGGCGGCCGAGCCTATGGAGCCTTCGCGGGTGGAGTCGGCGGTGTAGACACGAAAATTGTACCCGTCGTAACGTTTGAGGCCGTTGTCGGTGGCCAGCCACAGAAACCCCTGGCGATCGCGGACAGACCAGCCGGTATAGCCACCCCAGCGATCTTCTTCCAGATACAGCGGATGAACCCTGGCAGTGCTGGTGAGGTTGGTCGTGTCGGCAGTTACTGCTGGAACCGGGTACGCGTGCAGGCGGGGGGTCACCCACGGCAACAGCGCCAGAAGTGCCAGCGCACCCCGTAGCGCGCGCGTTACCGACGGCACACCCGGTACCTTTCGCACCGTCACGCTGTCGCTCATGCCACAAATTCCACGCGGTCCCGGCCACCTTCCTTCGCGTGCAGCAAGGCATCGTTCAGACGATGCATCACTACCTCGAACCGATCGCCTTTCTGGGCCATTGTCGTGCCTATGCTCACTGTTATCTTGAGTTCAAACTCGCCACCGAAAGTATAGCTGGCGGTAATCTCCCTGAGCTTTTCGGCAAACTGCAGCAAAGTTGCTTCGGTCCGGTTGCGGCAGATCACCAGAAATTTTTCCCCGTCCCAGCGGGCGAACAGATCCTCGTTTCGCAGATTGGCCGCAATGGCCGCCGCGAAGGCGCGCAGGACGCGATCACCCATGTCGTGGCCCCACGTATTGTTGAGCTGTTTGAAATGGTCGATATCCAGCAGCATGGCACCCAGCTCCACGGTGGTCCCCGTCCCGCCAAAAATCTCCCGGACAAACGGCTCTATGCCGGCCCGGTTGTAAACGCCGGTCAGCGGATCGGTATCAATCAGCTCCCGCAAATCCTGCTTTTCTGCCTCCTGCCGGTGTTGGCGCGCCTCCAGAATGGTGACCAGATGGCGTTCGTATTGTGCCCGCCGGTACAGTCGGTAAAAGCTGACGAGGCCGCTGCCCAGAAACACCAGCATCCAGAATCCCAGCAGCACGATCAGCAGCGTTTCCGTGCGGATCCATTCGCTGATCAGCACGATTTTCTTAATCTCCGCCTTGTGGACACCCGGCTCGATAATATCCACGCCAACCACAACCACGTTGTCAAATTGCGGTAACGACCACTGCCGGCGGGCATTGCGCTGCCGCAACCACCAGCTGGCAACACTGAATTCAGAGAGTTTCACCACGAAAGGTTTGTTCAGTTCATTGACCGGAACGGTCACCGACAACACCTTGGTACTGTGCACATCGTCTACTTGGGCATATTCAGGGTCAAAGGCACGCAGGCTCAGGCGGATGCGTGAGGCGGTGCCTTCATAGGCAATGAGGTATTCGAGGGCATCGTAATCGCGGAAATCCTTACCTTTCGCCACAAACGGATCCCAACGGATGTCCCAGCCACACCCGAGTTCATGGCTGGCCTGGTAGTTACAGATCCATTCCTTCTGCCGGCCATCCACCCACTGGGCGGAGCTGCCCACTTTGGCATCGGTAAAGCCGTACAGTGCCACAATCGCCGGTTCGGCCGGATATAGCGTGTGCCGCTTCGGCGGCAACAAATAATGGACGAAGAAAATCACTGCCGAAAGCAGGACGCCGATAAACATGCAGTTGCGACGACCGAGAATCACCACCCACGTCCCTTACTCATAAGCGATGCTGTTCCTGATGCTTTTGGCCCGGTACATGGCAACGTCCACACGCTTGAGTGTCAGGGCAAAACTGTCACCGGAACGGGCGGAAGTCGCGCCAATGCTTACCGTCAGCCGCACCGCCTTATCTGCATCAAATACGGTTTCCGCCATTAATGTCCGTAACTTCTCTGCCATCTTGATCAGTCTGTCCCGGCTGATATTCCTGATTATCAAAATGAATTCTTCACCGCCCCAGCGCGCCAGAATGTCACCGTCGCGCACTTTCGAGGCCAGGGTCCGAGCCACTTCCCGGAGCGCCTGATCACCGGTATCCCGCCCATAGATGTCGTTGATTCGCTTGAACTGGTCAATATCGATCAGCAGAATGCCGAGGTTGGGCGGAACCTGCCCGTCCTCTTCCAGCACGCCCAGTTGCTGGGCGATGCCGGCGCGACTGCACAGCCCCGTCAGTTCATCCCGACTGGGCTTGTCCGGGTTCGGCGAACCGTCCGGCCCGGTACTGGTCAGCAGCTCGCCTCCGGTAAACAGCTCCGAAAGCTCGGCTATGCGTTGTCGGCGCGAGCGCGACAGTTCATTAAGAGTGTAGTAGCGGATAACGCCTTCGAGTAACAAAACGCCCGCCCAGAAGGCGGCCAGCAGCAACAGGAAGTGTTCCCAGCTGATGCGCTCGCCCACCAGTTCCACGCGGTCGATGGCCAGATTGTGCACCCCGGTTTCGACGTGATCGATCCCCAGCGCGAAGATCTGGTCGTACTCCGGCGTCGCCAGTGCCCGCGGCGCATCCGTCATCAATATCCACCACTCGGCAACACTGAATTCAGACAGATCGACGTAAGCGGGACCGGCCTTGAGGTCATCGGTCTGCACATATGCCGACATGAACTTGCCCGGGCCGGCACGATCCTCCCGCAACCCTTCCGGATTGCGATTGATCAGGAACAGCCGCAGAAAGCCCGCGCGCCCGGAATATTGCACGCTCAGGTTCAGACCGTCATAACGGGAAAAATCGATGCCGTCTGCCCGGGGGAAAGTCAGGGTGGAATTTGCGCCGGCCGTGGCCGGGTTGTGGGCATCGGCGGCGGAGACCGCAAAGCGGCAGCGGGACGATTCGAGCGGCGCACTCGCACCGGTGGGTGTCTGCGCAGATGCTTCTGGTGCAGATGCTGTGGGTGTCTGCGCAGATGCTTTCTGCGCTGAGGGTTCAATCCGGCAGATGCGGCGACCTTCCCAGCCCCAGCCGTCTCCATCCGGGTCGGACGTCGAATCCATGCAGGCACTGCGCCCCACTTCAATCAGGCACCCCGGATTTTCCAGACCCCAAGACAGGCTGATGCCGCAGTTCAAACCGCCATCGATGGGCTCATATTCGCAGCGCGATGCATACGCTTCCTCGTCCACCCAGTTCGCGCTTGATTCGGTCCCGACGCCCGCGCTGTAGAGTCCCACATGCGTGTCCGCCGAGGGGTGCAACAGCAAAGTCTCGGGTGGCAGATGCGGTTTACCGATGATCGCCAGCACCGTCCCAACGGCGAGCACGAACCGAACTGTAGTAAAGACATTGGAATTCATAGTCAATCAGGGCTTTCCCTGTCCTTCCGGCCAGCTGGATCACTTGATGGGCCTGTTTGATGAGTATAGAGCAAGATCTTCGAATGCCACGGCCGCGAAACGGTTTAGAATTGCCGCGCCGCGCGTTGGGGAGACAGAGTCGACCGTGCCGGCCCGATTGGACAAATCAACGAAAATAATCAGTCAACCAAGGGGGTGTTACATGAGTATTGTGAACGAATTCCGCGAATTTGCGGTTAAGGGGAATGTGGTGGATATGGCGGTCGGTATTATTATCGGTGCGGCGTTCACCAAAATCGTCACGTCCGCGGTGGGAGATCTGATCATGCCACCCCTCGGCCTGCTGATTGGCGGCGTGGACTTCTCCGATCTGGTGGTCACCCTGAAGGCGGCCACGGCGGATGCGCCTGCCGTGGTGCTCGCCTACGGCAAATTCGTTCAGACGGTGCTGGATTTCCTGATTGTTGCCATGGTCATTTTCATGGTCGTCAAAGGCATTAACCGGCTCAAGCGCAAAGAAGAAGCCAAGCCGACCCCACCACCAGCACCCCCCGCACCCACTACGGAACAGGTTCTGCTGGCGGAAATCCGCGATCTGCTGCGCAGTCGTTAATGATCGACAGGTTGCGGCTCTTCAGCAATCAACTCAAACGGCACGGCGGGTAATCCCGCCTTGTTGTAAAGATTGGCATCGGCGGGGTTGTCTGCCCAGGCGTAACGAACCCGCACGGGCTGCTTCACCGACCGATGCTTCAACTCCACCGTACTGCCTTTGATTTTTGCATTCGCCCACACGAACTCACCATTCTCACCCGCGATGGCAAAACCTGCGAGTTTTCCGCCCCTGGCTACCAGGCCATCATCCACGTAATCGAACTGCACAATGGCCGTACTGCCCTTGACCGTCAGCGATCGGGGCGTCGGCCCGGACGCCATCAGGCCGGTTTCACCGTACGCTACTTTGCGCGCTGCCAGCGCCAGGCGCTCGCCCACGGTTTTCTTGTCCGTCGGGTGAATGTCGTTCCATTCACCGACATCAATCGCCACCGCCATGCCGGTATTGGGTTCACTCAGGGCGAGGCGCTGGGCTTCGCGGGTAGCCGCCCAGTTGCTCTCTACCGGGAGCGGCTGCGTCTCCATGAAATTGGCGAGCTGCACAAACAGGAAGGGGAAATTGCCGATGCCCCATTGCTGGCGCCAGTCGCGGATCATCGCCGGGAACAGGGTCCGGTATTCCGCCGGGTTGCCGGTGTTGGTTTCCCCCTGATACCAGATCACGCCCTTGATCTTCAGGTTGAGCAGGGGCGCCAGCATGGCGTTGTAGAAACCCAGCGGATTGCGGTAATCCTGAAACACCGGCGGTGGCAAGGGTTCGCTTTTTGCGCCGATGCGATACAGCCACTCGCCTTCGAGATTTTGCTGGAAATCCCCCACGCTGATCCAGTAAGGCTTGTCCTTGAGGAAGCCGCCCTTGCCGTTGGAGTTGATCACCCGCACGGTCAACAGGTTGGTGCCGGCGCGAAGTATGCCCTCAGCGACTGCATATCGACGCGGCGGATACTGGTACGCGGTGGTGCCCACTTGCTTGCCGTTGATCCAGGCCGTATCGGCATCGACAATGGTGCCGATGCTCAGCTCCGCCGGCTTGCCCGCGTGTTTTTCCGGCACTACAAATTCTTTCTGATACCAGACCACGCCATCAAATTCGCCCACGCCGGTGTCGTCCCAGAAACCCGGCACCTGCACCCGCTTCCAGCCGTCGAGGCTGGTGGCCGGATCGGACCAGGGCTTCTCCGCATGCAAACCCGGATCACGCTTATTCAGGGAGTCGTACCAGGCGCTGTTTTGTTCCGCGTCTTCGCGCTGGATTTTTTCCAGATAGCCAGGCTGCGCCAACTGCATCGCCGTCTTGTGATAATGCGGAAATGCCCGCAGGGCGCCGGCGCTCATCCAGCCTTCGGCCGGGGCGCCACCGTAGGCGCTGAGGATAATGCCCACCGGGACCGAATACTGCTCATGCAGTGCCTGGGCGAAAAAAAATCCCACTGCGGAAAACTGTGCCAGATTCTCCGGGGTTGCCGCCTCCCAGCTGCCGTCCGGGAAATCTTTCGCCGGGGCGTCGAAGCGATAGCCCCGGGGCACCAGGAACTGGCGCACCATTGGGTAACGGGTTTCGGAAATGAGATTCGGATACCGTTCGGTGACCCGCATGATGGGCAATTCCATATTGGACTGCCCTGAGCCAATCCAGACATCTCCGAACAGAATGTCAGTCATTTTCAGGCGATTTTCCCCCGCCACCTCCAGGGTCACCGGCCCGCCCGCCGCCAGCGCCGGCAGCTCGACCCGCCATTTGCCGTCTTTCACTGGAACCTGCACCGGCGCCTGTTCGCCGAGCTTTACAACGACCTGCTTTTCCGTTGTCGCCCACCCCCACAGCACAACCGGCTGATCCCGTTGCAGAATCATGCCGTCGCTGAAAAACCGGGGGAGGGTTACCGCGGCGCTGGCGGACAGGGTCAGCAACGAACCCGCCAGGCACCCGCAAAAAGTTATTGTTTTAATGAGTCTGTTTGTCATGGTTCACCGGAGTTGGGGAGCAGAAGCCGGTTTATACCAATGCTGCTGCCTGAACGCAAACCACTGCCACCGGGATTCACCGGGATCGACCTCCGTTCAAAATTGCGATCCTCTTAAACGCATTGCCACCCGCGTTGGGGTATAAAGCTGCGCCTTCGGCCATTCCATCCGGATCACTCACCCAAAGAGCCTCCCCATGAACGCTATACCCCTGTCCGCCCTCGCCCTTATCACCGTTGCCAGCACCGGCTTGATTGCGACGGCCGCTTTTGCAAGCGAGGCCAGCGACGACCTGAGTGTCTCCGGCAGGATCATGATGGATCAGGCCTTTTATGACGGCATCCACAACAACCAGCAGATGGGCAGTGCCTGGTCACTGCGCCGCGCCCGCCTGGCGCTCAAACACAAACCCAAAAAGGACTGGCAGGCCGAGCTGGAGGTGAGCTTTGATCAGGAAGACTCCAGTATCAGCGTGACTGACGGCTATCTGCTCTATAAAGGATGGAAGTCGGTGGACCTGCAGTTCGGCCACATGAAAGAAGCTTTCGGCCTGGAAAATCTCACCAGCTCCAATGTCATCAGCACGATGGAGCGCAGCATGGTGACCGAAGCCTTTGCGCCGGGACGCAATTATGGGGCGGCGCTGATGGATGACAGCGACCAATTCAGCTGGAATCTGGGCTTTTACAGCGCCAGTGAAGACGACAGCGGTCTCGATGGCTATGCCTTGACCGGCCGTCTGACCCTGAGCCCCGTCAACACCGGCACGCGGTTGCTGCACCTCGGGATCAGCGGCTCGGTGCGGGACATGCAGGGCACCGAATTCGACATCAACGAACCCGCAGAAGTTGACCCCGCCCGGAAAATCATCGAAAGCCGGGAAATCATCGCCGACTCCATCAACCAGTTCTCCCTGGAAGGCGCCTTCGTTTACAAAGCCTTCTCCCTGCAAACCGAGTGGATGCAACAGTACGTGCAGGAAGCCGACGTCGTCGCCACCGACGCCTCCGTCAACTTCTCCGGTCACTATGTCCTGGCAAGCTTCTTCCTCACCGGCCACTCCCGCGGCTACGACGGCGGCTCATTCGATGACGTCGAGGTCACCGACAGCGGCGCCTGGGAACTCGTCGCCCGCTACAGCAACGTGGATCTCGTGGACAACAACGAAGGCGTCACCGCCGAAACCGCCCTGCTCGGCATCAACTACTACGCAAACTCCCGAGTCCGCGTCATGCTCAACATCGCCCGCACCGACGTCGTCGCCCCCGAAGCAACCGACACCGGCCGCGGCAACTCCGTCTCCTTAAGATTCCAGTACGGCTTCTGACCGCTCCGCCAAAGCGAGAGGCGCAAGGCGGACACCCACCTTTTTCGGGAGGCGCAACGCGGACACTCACTTTATCGAGAGCGAGCGCCCGGACACCCATTCACTTGTAAAACTTACGCAGACACCCACTCGAATTTGCCCGAATACTATCAAGACACCCACGAATACTATCAAGACACCCACAAAAATTATCGAGACACCCACTTTTTAGCGCACGTACTATCGAGACACCCACGACTACTATCGAGACACCCACTCTCTAACAGGAGCACGGAGAATACTATCAAGACACCCACTCTTTAACAGGAGCACGGCGTCGACTCCCACTCCGCCGCAGTGGTACAGGCTTTGCACCTCTCG
>CAZJKJ010000021.1:0-1813 GCA_964546435.1 uncultured Cellvibrionaceae bacterium | reverse complement strand
GGAGCACGGCGTCGACTCCCACTCCGCCGCAGTGGTACAGGCTTTGCACCTCTCGCCTCGCTAATCATTGAATGACTGGAGGAGCGGACATGCTTACTGATACAGAATACAAACAGCTGTGGGATGAGATTAAAGGCATCAAGATCGCCATGATGACCAGCGAAGACGGAACCGTGCTGCGTTCACGTCCCATGTATCTGGTACAGGACGACTTCGACGGGGTCCTCTGGTTTTTCAGTCGGCGTGATTCTCATAAAACTGTGGAGTTCGTGCGCAACCCCCGGGTGAACCTGAGTTTTGCGGATATCAAGAAGGATTGTTACGTGTCGATTTCCGGCAGTGCGCGGGTTCTTACTGATCAGGCGAAAGTGGATGAGTTGTGGAATCCGATGCTGGATGCCTGGTTCCCGGAAGGCAAGGAGTCGCCCGAAGTCACTCTGCTGGCGATTGATGTGAAGGAAGCGGAGATTTGGGACACCAAGGTAAGCAAAATGCGCCAATTGTTTGAAATGGTGAAAGCCAAAGTCACCGACACCCGCCCTGATCTGGGCGAAAACCGCAAGATTTCCTGATTTGTTATGACAGATTGTTAACCAGGTTAAACAGCCGCATCTGGCACTCCCGAATCAACGAGAGCGCCAGACGCGGCGGAGTTCAGCGCTTAAGGGCTGACCTCATTGCTGTTGCTATCGGGGTTCAGATCCGAGTCATACTCATAGTCATCCTCGCCATCCCAGGCTTCATCTGAGTTGTCGCGCTCAAAACTCGCGGGCATTTCCACGGTCACCTCGTTCTCGTCCACGATCCCGTCATTATTCAGATCCGCGTTGGTGCGGACTTCACCCCGGGTTTCCGCCTGGAGGTTTTCATCTTCTACAGCCGGGTCCTGAATCCCGGTATCAGTTGAGAATTCAGCATCGGTTGATTGCTCGGCACCCGTTGAGTGATTGTCCCCGGCGAGAACGCCAACGGCGGAAAAACTTCCGAGACAGACTGCAGTCAGAATGGCTTGCTTGATTGTCATGAGATATCTCCAGCTCCAGCTTTGAATTTTCGGTTTCAGAAAATCCGGGACCCTGGCAGATCCCGATTCGACGTTTTGGCCGATTTCCGATAACCCGTGCACCTTCCCCAACTTATACGCGGACATGGTCATTTTCTAACCACCAATTGCGGCGATCCCTGAGATCACTTTGCAATTAGATGATCCACCGTATAGCAGCTTCTGTAAGACGCAGAAGACAGAGGCAGGCAGCAAGCGCTGGCCGTTCCCGCCCGGTTACCTTAGAATTCCTGACCGGTAGTAACCTGACGATACGCAGTTCGCATTCGTTTCCCACGCCAGAGAAGACCGTTTGCATGGCAACAAATCCCCCCATCCAGCCCATAATCCGCATCACCAACCTCAGCAAGACTTACGCTTCGGGATTGCATGCGCTCAAAGACATTAACCTCACCATCATGCCGGGGGAAATCTTCGCGCTCCTGGGTCCCAATGGCGCCGGCAAAACCACGCTGATCGGTATTCTGTGCGGCATCATCAATCCGGGCAGCGGCCAGGTCACCGCCGACGGACACGACATCGTCCGCGACTATCGCGCCGCTCGTCGCAAGATCGGGCTGGTGCCGCAAGAGCTGTCCACCGATGCGTTCGAAAGTGTGTGGGCAACGGTGCGCTTCAGTCGCGGCCTGTATGGCATGTCGCCGAATGACGCCCATCTGGAGAAAGTTTTGCGGGGCCTTTCCCTGTGGGACAAACGCAACAGCCGCATCATGACTTTGTCGGGCGGGATGAAGCGCCGGGTGCTGATTG
>CAZJKJ010000020.1:20283-51011 GCA_964546435.1 uncultured Cellvibrionaceae bacterium | reverse complement strand
CGCGCAAATTCGGATCTGCCTCGCTGCCGTGCTCCCACAAGCGGGCAAATTCTTCCAGAAGCGCCCGCGACTCGGCCCGTGCACTGCGGCGGGCGAATCCGGCGGGCGGGTTCTCGTCGGAAAACTTAACCAGGTCCCGGCTATCCGCGCAAAAAAATCCGCTATTGGCATCACTGGCGCCTTCGGTGTAACGGCGGATTTCGATGCTTGAGGGCAGGCGTTGTGCCAGTTGTACCAGGGGGTGGGTGCCGGTTTGCAAGGGGCGGGTGTCGCGGACCAGGACGCGTACCCTTGAGTGCGCATCCCGGCGAGCAAGGTTGGACAGGTTATCCACCAGTGCGGTATCGGCAAACAGCGCGGGTGTGAGCTGCTGCGAGAATATGTCCACGGTGCGGGTGGCGCGTCGGCTGAATTCGCGCAACCAGGTCACAGTGTCCGGACCATTCGCCAGCCGATGTACATCGGTATCAAGCAGAGATTTTTCCATGGGAACATGGACCATGCCGGCGTCCATAAAGGTATCGCCGCAGGTCTGGTAACCGTGTGTGGCATAAAAATCTTTGGCAGTCAGTTGTGCGTCCAGATACATCCTGTCCAGGGCCAGACCGCGCGCGTGTTGCTCTGCACGCTGTACCAGTTGCGACCCAACGCCCCGCTCCCGCCATTCGCGCAGCACCGCCATGCGAGTGAGCTTTCCCTGGGGCAGCAGTCGGGCAGTGGCGACGGCCTCGCCACTGGCAGGATCAATCGCCAGAAAATGAAATGCGGATGCGTCCTCTGCGTCCCACTCTTCTGATTCCGGCACGCCCTGTTCCAAAACAAAGACCGTGTGACGAATTCTGGACAACTGCTCATGGTGTTCGGCCCAGTCAACCTGTTCGATAGAAAGATTCGCGGCAGGATTGTCGTTGGCTGTGGTCATATCAGCTGATCGCGCTCCACTAAAATATCGGCCACCTCGCGATCATCTGCAGACAGGGTTTCCCGATCGATTGGCTGGTATCCGCAGATCCGGGTCGCAAATTCGCGACTGCAGCCAAAACTGTCGCCGTCAATAAACAGCGTGGCGGCGTTATTGCCGCGGTCCAGAAATACGGCCCGGGATGACGGCGACAGTGCCGGCAACTCCTCTTCGCGGTCGAATGTCAGTGCATCTCGTTTGGGCTGAGTCATGTACTGCCCGAACCACTCGGCGAGAAGTTTATCGGGAAACAGATGGTCGGTCAGGAAGGTTTTCAGGGCGGCGAGATCCTGAGGCGTTACTTCTCCCGGGTGAACCGGCATTGAAGCCGGCGCTCCGGTAAACCGCAGGTCGTCGGAGAAATATCCCGCCACTGATTGGCTGTAATCGAGTACCGCCTCACCAAAGCTGGGCGCTCTGAAGCCGATGGAATAAGTCAGGCATTCGCCTTCGGCCACACCCCAGTGGGCGACGCCGGCGGGGATGTAGAGCAAATCACCAGGCTTGGCTACATATTCATCCTGGGTCCGAAAATCGGTAATCACCTTTTGCGGGGCGCCGGCAATTATCGGCGTCTGCGCGTCGCACGTCTGTCCGATTTTCCAGCGGCGAGTGCCCTTCGCCTGAATCAAAAACACGTCGTAATGGTCAAAATGAGGGCCAACGCCGCCCTGGTCCGTTGCGTAGCTGACCATGATGTCATCGAGGCGCCAGTTGGGAATGAAACGGAACCGGTGGAGCAGTTCGTGGACCTCCGGCACCAGCTGATCCACCGCCTGCACCAGCAAGGTCCAGTGGGAGGGCGGCATACGCTGAAAATCTCTTTCCGAAAACGGACCATGGCGCACCTGCCAGCGCTCGGCGGGTTCGGCATCGGGATGCTCGCTGACGAGTCGGCTTTCAACTCCTTCTTCCAGCGCGAGGCCGGCGAGAGTGTCGGCATCGAACAGTGGCAGGTCGTCGACGGCTCCGGTCAAAAATACCGGTCGCTGTTGCCACACATCCGCCAGAAAATCAGTCACAGTCAGACTGCCGAGCCTGGAATAAGGTTTTATCACCACGAGTCCTCTGGCCGCATGGCCAACAGAAAAATCAGTTTGTCAGTGATTGAAGATAGCTGTCGACGGCGGCGGCTTGCTGCGCGGCATTACCGGAATAGGTCGACGGTGTAAGCTTCAATAGCGATTCTTTGGCGCTGTCCGGAATATCCAGAGTTTTAATAAATTGCTGGATTAGTGGCTGATCTATTTTCTGGCCACGGGTGAGTGCCTTCAGCTTTTCGTAAGGCTCGTCAATGCCATACCGACGCATGACCGTCTGCACCGGCTCTGCCAGAACTTCCCACGCCTGCTCCAGATCTTCCTGCAAGCGTTGCGGGTTGACTTCAAGTTTGCCAATGCCTTTTAAAACCGAATCATAGGCAATGACCGAGTAGCCAAAACCGACACCCATATTCCGCAGGACAGTGGAATCGGTCAGGTCGCGCTGCCAGCGCGAGATCGGCAGTTTGTTGGCAAGGTGTTCAAGCACTGCGTTGGCGAGACCCAGATTTCCCTCGGAGTTTTCAAAATCGATGGGATTGACTTTGTGGGGCATGGTGGAGGATCCCACCTCGCCGGCAATGGTTTTCTGCTTGAAGTAGCCGATGGAAATGTAACTCCAGATATCGCGGTCAAAACCGATAAGAATGGTATTGAAACGCGCGATTGCCTGGAACAGTTCGGCGATATAGTCGTGAGGTTCGATCTGGGTGGTATAGGGGTTCCAGGTCAGGCCGAGGCTGCTGACAAATATTTCCGCGTTGGCTTGCCAGTCAATATCCGGGTAGGCGGACAGGTGCGCGTTGTAATTACCGACGGCCCCGTTGATTTTGCCGAGCAGCGGCACACTGCGTATCTGCTCTACCTGTTTGTGCAGGCGGACCGCAAAGTTGGCCATCTCTTTGCCGAGCGTAGTAGGGGACGCAGTCTGTCCGTGAGTACGCGAGAGCATGGGTGTGGCGGCGTGAGTCTTCGCCAGCTGCGCAAGGTTTTGCACAATTTTTTGAAGCAGCGGAACCAGAACCTGATCGCGACCGGCTTTCAGCATCAGCCCGTGGGACAGATTGTTGATATCTTCGGACGTGCAGGCAAAGTGCACAAATTCCACGGCGCTTTTGAGATCGGGGTGCTGCTTTATTTTATCTTTCAGAAAGTATTCGATCGCTTTGACATCGTGGTTGGTCGTGCGCTCGATAGTTTTGATTGCGGTGGCGTCATCCTGGGAAAAATTGCTGATGATGCCGTCAAGAAAGCGATTGGCATCGCTGCTGAATTCCGGCACTTCGGAAATCTCACGGTTGGCAGACAGCCTTTGGAGCCACCGTACTTCGACCTCGACCCGTGCTTTGATCAGGCCGTATTCGCTGAATATTTCCCGCAGTTCTGTAGTTTTGCCGGCGTAACGACCGTCGATGGGGGAAACTGCCGATAAAGTGGAAAAATCCATGGAGTACCTTCGAAAACTGAATGATTGAATTGTTGAAAGCAGGCGACACTTGCGCAGAATGTTCTGCTGTCAGCCCTGTGTAGTTGTCAGCCCGGTGTAGTTGTCAGCAATTGCTGTGCGGCTTCAATGACTTTTTTACGGTGAAACAACAGCTGCCAGCGGTTGCCACCGACCTGGCGCCAGAGCGTGGCGGAGCGGATGGCCGCAAATAGCAACACCCGGATCTGATTGGCAACCCGTTGTTGCTGCAAATACTGGTATTCCCCGGCCACCTGAATGCGAAACGGAAAAGTGCTGATGGTCTCTGTGTAGATGTCTGCCAGGTTGGCGATCACATTGTCGTGAGTCATGCCAAAATGTTCCAGCTGATTTTTTGCCTGCTCCAGACGTTCACCGATCCTGTTCAGCATGCGCGGGGTTTTCCCCAACCGCTGCTGCAGATGAATCGCACCCAGGCCGTATCCGACCACCTGATTGCCGCGGTCCGGCGATTTTTTTTCCGCCAGCAAACGCAGCAGCACTTCCAGGCCGCGCTTCAGGTTCTGGACACCGCCGTAGACTTCGTCGATATTGGCGGGATTTTGCTGGAACAGGCTGTGTACGCAGGTTTCAAAGTCGCGCGTGTTGAGATAGCCGGTTCTGGCCAGTTGATCCACCAGATCGACAGCTTGCGCAATGCCGGCCATTGCGATTGATCTTTCGCGCCACGAGTTTTGCAAAGTAATATCCTGAACCCCTTTTTTAAACCAGAGAAGCTGAATCAATGATCGCACCGCCGAGGCAACGGTCGCCGTCATAAAAGACGATGGATTGACCGGGCGTTACCGCGCGTTGCGGGCTGTCGAACCTTACGTTCAGGCGCCCGTCCGCCACGCAGACCTGACAGGGTTGCTCCGCTTGCCGGTAGCGGATCTTGGCACACACGCGGAATTCTTCCGGCGGTGAACCGTTGATCCAGTGCAGCTCGGTAGCCGTGAGGGTGTTTTTGTAGAGCAGGGGGTGTTCGGCGCCTTGTACCGCGATCAACTCATTGTTGATCAAATCCTTTTCCGCAACATACCAGGGCTCGTCTCCATAGTTGGACAGGCCGCCAATGCGCAGCCCCTGACGCTGGCCGATGGTGTGGTACATCAGGCCGGAATGCTCGCCGATAATGTCGCCCTCGGGCGTTTTGATCACACCGGGCCGGGCCGGGAGATATTGCTCCAGAAAATCCTTGAAACGGCGTTCGCCGATAAAGCAGATGCCAGTACTGTCTTTTTTACTGTGGGTCTGGAGGCCGTGCTCAAGTGCCAGCGCTCGCACCTGGGGTTTGCTCAGGTGACCGACGGGAAAGAGGGTATCTGCGAATTGTTCCGCCGACACGGCGTGCAGGAAGTAGGTCTGGTCTTTCTTGGGATCGGCGCCCTTCAGCAGATGTGCTTCGCCATTTACATAGGCCAGCTGTGCATAATGGCCGGTAGCGATCTTCCGGGCGCCCAGAATCCGCGCGTAGTCCAGGAACACTTTGAACTTTATTTCCCGGTTACACAGGATGTCGGGATTCGGAGTGCGGCCGGCCTGGTATTCGGCCAGAAAGTGCTCGAACACAGTGTCCCAGTATTCTGCCGCAAAATTCGCTGTATGCAGGCGAATCCCCAGTTTGTCGCAGACTGTCTGCGCATCGGCAAGATCCTGCTTTGCCGTGCAGTATTCGGTACCGTCATCCTCATCCCAGTTCTTCATGAACAGACCTTCCACGTCATAGCCCTGTTGCAGCAGCAGGAGAGCGGAAACGGAAGAATCGACGCCACCAGACATACCTACGATGACGCGAGGGTTTCGGGAATCAGACATCAGGCAACAACTTCATTCAGTGAGACCGGGGTTCGGGCCAGCACCGGCGAAACGAGGGCCGGACCGAAAGGTTCGCTATTCTAACTAAAAATCGCGCAATAGCTCCAATGGAAAGGGCTGCCGATCGCGGAACATCTCCACATCTGCGAGCACCATCGGGCTTCGCATCTGCGCGGAGCGGGCCTGCATCTCCTCGTAAGTGAACCAGTGCGTGCTGAGGATGTCAGGGTCCAGAGGGTGGTCGGGGTCCTGTTGTAACGGTTTGGCGACAAAGGTTGTGCGCAGGTAAGTGAGATCATTGACCGGCGATCGGTAGCGGCTGATGCCGAGAACTCCGGTGAGCTTAACGTGCCAGCCGGTTTCCTCGAAGGTTTCACGCAGGGCCGCTGCGGCCAGGCTCTCGTTCTTTTCAAGGTGGCCAGCGGGCTGATTAAAGACCCGCTGGCCGTCGGAAATTTCCTGAACGAGCAGAAACCGGTCATTCTGAGAAACGATGGTGGCGACAGTCACACGGGGTGTCCAGATCATTTACGACTCCGATGGCGGGAAGATTGATGGTGTCCGGATGCCGGCACCGACGGTACATTCGCCGTCATGAGACGATACTGTCCACTGGGCAGATCTCCAATGGACCAGGGGCCGATAGCCTGGCGGATCAACCGCAGCGTGGGTAATCCGACGGCAGCGGTCATCCGCCGAACCTGACGGTTTCTACCCTCTTGAATGGTCAGCTCCAGCCAGGTCGTCGGAATATTCGCCCGGTACCGGATCGGCGGCTCTCGAGGTGCAACCAAGGGCGGGGACATTATCCTGACTGAGGCGGGCAGGGTCGGTCCATCCTTGAGTTCTACGCCGTTGCAGAGCATGGCAATCTGCTGTGATGTGGGTGTCCCTTCAACCTGAACCCAATAGGTTTTCTTCAGCTTGAATCGAGGATGGGAGATGCGGTGTTGCAGGTGACCCTCGTCTGTGAGGATGACCAGCCCTTCGGAGTCGAAATCGAGACGACCGGCGGGATAGAATTTTTCGTAAGCCGCGTCATTTATAAAATCTTTGAGGCAGGATTTGCCGCTGGAACGAGAAAACTGGCAGAGCACGAGGCAGGGCTTGTTGAACAGGATAATGATGGACATGTGCAGCTCGCCTCTGGGGAGGCGCATTATAACGATTATCCGAAGCAAATATCAGGATTCGAAATAACTGGAAACGCGGTCGGTTGCACTACACCTACGGGATTCCCGTAAGCGGAAATTATCGCAGAGGGTTGCCTCTGCGATCTATCGGTCAGAGTACACCGCTTATCGACTGATGCTACATTTCTTCAGCAAAAGCGGAGACCGGTCGGGACCGGCGAATATCTGCATTCTGGTTCTGTAAAGAACCATTCTGTAGCGAACCTGGCGGCGCCTTGCGAGCGTCCAGTTCCGTTACCCGTATATGAGTGGCATGCATCCCTTTATCGCCCCGCATCAGGTCGAATGTTACTGCCTGCCCCGCTTTGAGCGTTTTGTAGCCATCCATTTCAATGGATGAGTAATGAGCAAACAGGTCTTCTTCACCTGTATCGGGTAGGATAAAGCCGAAGCCTTTAGCGTTATTGAACCACTTAACTTTACCAGTAGGCATGGTTTTGATCCTTCTCTATCAGTTGACCCCCCTGACCAACAGCTCCCATTTTTTGGGGAATTTATTGTTATCGAAAAGATCCGTCCTTTTATCTTGCCCAATTTGTAATCAAATCGACATTCTATGTCAAGTTTTTAAACAAATTACGGTTGATTTTGTCAGAGCAGACGCCAGCTAGGTTAAAATGCGCCGCATCGGTAATTTGACAGACTTCGTAGAAATGCCATGGGTAATCTTAAAAATCTTCAGCTAACATTAATCAGAGAAAGGCCAGCATTGGCCCCTGTGCGTTGCGTAGATCGCCGTGCGGACGACGAAGCTGGGGATGGTAATACTGCTGTTCAGGCAGAAAAACCCAAGCTTAAGAGGCCACCTCTATATAAGGTGGTGATGATGAATGACGACTACACTCCGATGGAATTTGTGGTCGAAACACTCGAACTGTTTTTTGGCATGGATCGTGAAAAAGCAACCCGAGTGATGCTTATTGTACATACCCAGGGTAAAGCCACTTGCGGAATCTACTCCCGCGACGTTGCAGAAACCAAGGCCGCGCAGGTCAATCAGTATGCGCGTGATAACGAACATCCTCTTTTGTGCGAGATAGAGACCGCCGAGGGTGATGACCCATAGCTGAGAGAGTCAGGTACGAAAGGCCATGTTGAGCAAAGAGCTAGAAATCACTTTAAACCTTGCATTCAAAGGTGCACGCTCCAAACGGCATGAATTCATGACCGTGGAACACCTGTTGCTGGCTTTAATCGACAACGAATCAGCGGCCAACGTATTGCGCGCTTGCGGGGCAAACCTGAGCGTATTGCGTCAGGAACTGGTTGAATTCGTTGACTCAACAACGCCGCTGATCCCGGAATCAGACAACGAGCGGGAAACCCAGCCCACCTTGGGATTTCAGCGCGTACTTCAGCGAGCGGTGTTTCACGTGCAGTCCTCCGGCAAGTCGGAAGTGACCGGGGCCAACGTATTGGTGGCCATTTTCAGTGAACAGGAAAGCCAGGCTGTCTATTATTTGAAGCAGCAGAGCATCGCCCGAATTGATGTTGTGAATTTCATTACACATGGAATAACCAAGGTTTCCGGTGAATCCGGACACGGCTCGGAACCTTCCCACGACAGTTCCGATGAAGAATCGGTATCGTCCGGAGGTGAGGGTGCCGCAGCCAACCCTCTCGATTCTTTCGCTACCAATCTCAATGAGTTAGCTCTGCAGGGGCGGATCGACCCCTTGGTCGGACGCGAATTCGAGGTGGAGCGGGTCATTCAGGTTTTGGCACGTCGACGCAAGAATAACCCGCTGTTGGTGGGCGAAAGCGGCGTGGGTAAAACGGCAATCGCTGAAGGTCTGGCCAAGAAAATCATCGACAAGGAAGTACCGGAGGTCCTCGCTGAAAGCGTGGTTTACTCTCTGGATCTTGGGTCCCTGCTGGCAGGTACAAAGTACCGGGGCGACTTCGAGAAGCGCTTCAAGGGATTGCTTGCCGAGCTCAAAAAGCGCCGCAGCGCCATCCTGTTTATCGATGAAATTCATACTATTATCGGTGCTGGAGCGGCATCTGGTGGCGTTATGGATGCGTCAAACCTCCTCAAACCACTGTTGACCACCGGAGATTTGCGGTGTATCGGTTCCACGACCTTCCAGGAATTCCGGGGGATATTTGACAAGGATCGCGCATTGTCGCGGCGGTTCCAGAAGATCGACGTCGACGAGCCCAGTGTCGAAGATACTTACAAGATCCTTAAAGGGCTCAAGTCTCGCTTTGAAGAGCACCACAACCTTAAATATACCGATTCCGCCCTGCGTGCTGCCGCCGAGCTTTCGGAGAAATATATCTCCGACCGTTTCATGCCTGACAAAGCTATCGACGTGATAGATGAAGCGGGCGCTTATCAGCGTTTGCAGCCGGCGGCCAAGCGCAAGAAGCTGATCGGCGTGCGCGATGTCGAAGCGGTCGTTGCCAAGATCGCACGCATCCCAGCGAAAACCGTTTCTTCGTCAGACAAGGAGCTTCTGGCGCGCCTGGATGAAACGTTGAGAATGACGGTTTTTGGACAGGAAGAGGCCATCAATGCGATAAGTTCTGCCATTAAATTGTCGCGAGCGGGTTTGTCAAACCATGAAAAGCCGATTGGCTCCTTCCTGTTTGCTGGCCCGACCGGTGTGGGCAAGACGGAACTGTGCCGTCAGTTGGCCAAAGCCATGGGTGTTGAACTGATACGCTTCGACATGTCCGAATATATGGAGCGCCACACGGTATCCCGCCTTATCGGTGCACCTCCGGGCTATGTCGGATTTGATCAGGGTGGTCTTCTGACAGAAGCCGTAACCCGGCAGCCTCACAGTGTGATATTGCTGGATGAGATCGAGAAGGCTCACCCGGACGTTTTCAACCTGCTGTTGCAGGTGATGGATCACGGCAAGCTCACGGATAACAATGGGCGCATGGCTGATTTTCGCAATGCGGTGCTGATCATGACGACCAACGCGGGTGCAGAGTCGTCCAGTCGGGCGTCGATCGGCTTTACAAAGCAGGATCATTCGACGGATGCGATGGAAGTGATCAAGAAAACTTTCTCGCCCGAGTTCCGCAACCGGCTGGATACCATCATTCAGTTCGGCGCTCTGGATCTCAAGGTCATTCGGACGGTGGTCGACAAGTTCCTGATGGAGCTGCAGACACAGCTGGATGACAAGAAAGTCACCATGGAAATCAGTGAGGAGGCCCGCGACTGGCTTGCCACTAATGGTTATGACGAGAAAATGGGTGCGCGACCTATGGCTCGCATCATTCAGGAACGCATCAAGAAACCTCTGGCTGAAATGATTCTGTTTGGCTCGCTGAGTGACGGCGGCGGCGTGGTGGTCATCGAAGTCGAGAGTGGCGAATTGACCCTGAAAACCGAAACGGCCTGACGCAGAGCAGCGCAAATCGAGCCGCCCCGGCGTCCGCACAGTGCGTGTGCCGGGGCGGCTTTTTTCATTCGCGGCAACGCAAAAGCTGATAATTGTTCAGCCAGGCGGTTGTTCCGGAGGGATGGGGATTATGAATGACGCAGCTGTCGGCGTTGCCCGATGCGACGAGCCAGTTTTGATGGTACAACCGGCGTCAAGATGGCATGAGCGAATCTGACTTATCGCGCTCGGTAAGTGATTCGACCTTTGCTGAGGTCATAGGGGGTCAGCTCGACCTTGACCTTGTCTCCCGTCAAAATCCTAATATAATTTTTCCGCATTTTCCCGGAGATGTGAGCAGTAACGACGTGTCCATTCTCCAGTTTTACCCGGAAAGTCGTGTTGGGTAAGGTGTCAATGACCTCACCTTCCATCTCGAAATTGTCTTCTTTCGCCATTCGGCTTTTTCCTCGAGTAACCATGCAGCCACGGGCAATGCCCCGGCCAGTATTTTGAAAGGCGGCAATTTTGCCTGAAACCCGCCGATCTTCCAAGCGAGAATCGCGAATTTTACGGATATGGGCAAATAAGCAGGCCGACAATGGGGGGTATCAGTGCGGATGCCGCCAGAGTCAGCTAAACGTGAGCCAGCGGTTGTTGATGTACACCTGCGCCGGTCGAAACTGACTTTTATATTTCATCTTGAGGCAGTCTCTTATCCAGTAACCGAGATAAACGTAATCGAGGTTATGCTGTCGGGCCATTTCAATCTGCGTGAGAATGGCGAAGGTGCCGAGTCCCCGGTCGGTGAAGGCGGGATCGAAGAAGGTGTAAATCGCCGAAATACCGCGATCCAGATAATCAGAAACAGCCAGGGCCACCAGTTGCTGATCGAGCCGGAATTCAAGGTAGCGGGTAGTATTCCATGCGGCGCTGAGGAACTCGCGATATTGACTGCGCGTGGCGGGATACATATCGCCGTCGGCATGCCGGTGCGCCAGGTAGCGCTCATACAGGTCGTAATGCTCATCCGTATGGATAGAGTCAACAAGCCCGATTTGCAGGTCGGCGTTGCGGCGCGCGCACCGCTTCTGGGAGCGGGTCGCTTTAAAGGATTCGACGGGCAGGCGCAGAGGTATGCAGGCCTGACAGCTCTGACAATGAGGACGGTAGAGGTGGCCGCCGCTGCGGCGAAAGCCCAGATCTGACAGGTCGCTGTAGATTCGCTGGTCAACCGGTGCGTCCGGATCTATGAAGACGGTCGTCGCCATCCTCCCGGGCAGATAACTGCATGGGTGCTCGTGTGTGGCGTAAAGTTTAAGGGACGAGATGTCCATCGCAGGTGATCGCTTTGCCGCTTGCTGATTGCCAGATTGCCTGTCCTGAGTCTAACAAGGCCGGATCAGTATGCAAGCGCAAAAGCGCTTCAAAGGCGTCACGAGCGAGCACTTCGGTACCCAGCGTCAATAAATGCGGATTGCTCACCTGGCAGTCCAGGAGCGCGAATTCCTGCCTGCGTAACCAGCGTGAGAGGGCGATAAAAGCCATTTTGGAGGCGTTGCTCCGGCGACTGAACATGGACTCCCCGAAGAAGACGCGGCCCATAGACACGCCATAGAGACCGCCGATCAGGGACCCCTGCTCATCGTTAATCTCGATCGAGTGAGCGAAGCCGGCTCTATGCAGCTGGCTGTATGCCTGTTGCATGGCTGCGGTAATCCAGGTGCCCCCGGCACGGGATCTTGGGCGGGCACAGGCCCGGACCACTTCATCAAAGCGGCGATCAAGGGTGATGCTCCAAGGCGTGCGTCGCAGGAATTTGGCCATGCTGCTGGAACAGTGTTCCGCGCCCGGTCGCAGCACCAGGCGCGGGTCGGGGCTCCACCAGAGGATCGGTTGGCCGTCTTCATACCAGGGAAAGATACCGCGGCGGTAGGCGTTTAACAGCCGTCTGACCGAAAGGTCGCCGCCCGCCGCCAGCAAACCGTCGGGGTCCCGCAGAGCCAGGCGGGTGGGGGGAAACAGGGTCGGGTCGTCTCCCAGCCATGGCAGCTGCATCATGGTGTCAGCTTTTCAGGTTATCCAGGTACCGTTCGGCATCAAGGGCTGCCATACATCCTGTCCCCGCCGAGGTGATTGCCTGGCGGTAGATGTGGTCAGACACGTCACCTGCGGCGAATACGCCGGGTACGCTGGTCGCCGTCGCGTTTCCATGCAATCCGCTTTTGACCAGAATGTAGCCGTTTTGCATCTCCAGCTGTCCGGCAAATATACCGGTGTTGGGTTTATGGCCGATGGCGATGAAGACCCCGGAAACATCAAGCTCTTCAGGAGTGCTGTCCAGGGTGCTGACCAGACGCAGACCGGTTACGCCTTTTTCATCCCCCAGAACTTCTTCCAGCTTGCGATTCCACAGCAGACGAACGTTGCCGTTCTTGGCCTTGGCGAACAGTCGGTCCTGGAGGATTTTCTCGGACTTCAGGCTGTCCCGTCGGTGGATCAGATTGACTTCCGCGCAGATATTGGACAGATAAAGGGCTTCCTCTACTGCGGTATTACCGCCGCCGATGACCGCAACTTTCTGATCCCGATAAAAAAAGCCGTCGCAAGTGGCACATGCGCTAACACCTCGCCCTTGGAATGCCTCTTCCGATGGCAGACCGAGGTATTGTGCGGAAGCCCCTGTCGCCACGATCAGCGCATCGCAGGTGTAGACGTTGGAACCTTTGAGGGTGAAGGGGCGCTTGCTCAGGTCGACTTCGTCGATATGATCGAAGATGATCTGGGTCTCGAAGCGTTCAGCATGCTGCTGCATTTGAATCATCAAGTCCGGGCCCTGGAGGTCGGCGGGGCCACCGGGCCAGTTTTCTACGTCAGTCGTAGTTGTCAGCTGTCCACCCTGTTGCATGCCCGTGATGACCACGGGATTCAGATTCGCGCGGGCGGCGTAAACGGCAGCCGTATAACCGGCCGGACCTGATCCGAGGATGACGAGCCGGTGATGCTGTGTTTGTGTCATAAATAAATCCTATCGGTTTGATATTCTTGGTTAAGTTCTAGGCGAAGTCTGTTGGCTCTAGTAAATGGCGTCCAGAAAAGGGATTTCAATAGCGCGCCCTGTAACGGCTGAAGGCGCATTGTGCGTATGTTCAGGTGCCCGGTGACAGAGTGATTGATTGCTGGAAACACCTGGGAGCATTGGCAAGAACGGGACCGCCAGAGTATAACCCGGAGGGGCGGACCGGTCATGTCCGAGTCGGCTGCGACGTTAGATGGCGGAATTACGCATTGTTCATCCTTGGGGGGGAGGCGCTACAATGATTCCGCGCGGTTGTTTCCGGGTGGCGCACATACGAATAGAAGAAGCGGGTTAACCGACCTTCTCAACCATGGGACTGTAACATTGAAAAATAGCAAGCAAGTCGCAGCAGAGGCCAAAGCGGCTGCGGCAGGAAAGCCGTTGGAGCGTATTGTTCTGGAAGGCTTACTTATTGCGGTGATCGCAACCTCGGCGTTCATCACACTCTCGTTGATCACCTTTCATCCGGGTGACCCCGGCTGGTCCAATACCGGTGTGGGCGAAATCCGCAACGCCGCCGGGCCCGCTGGCGCCTGGCTGGCCAACATGTTTTTTTCCCTGTTTGGCAAGATGGCCTTCGCGTTTCCTGCAATGCTGGCCTACAAGGCCTTTGACATCCTGAAGGAGCGCAGGGCAGGGGTGTTTGATCCGCTCGTGTATCTGGTGCGTGTCATTGGATTTGCACTGACCATGATCGCGGCCACCGGATTGGTGGTTCAGCACCTGGGGCATGATGCCGGCGAGCTGCCTTTCTCTCCCGGAGGAGTGGTGGGCATCGTAACTGCGGAAACCGCAGATTCCGTATTTGGGGTGGTCGGCGGAAGCCTGCTGCTGGTGTCCATTCTGCTTTTTGGATTGACGATCTTTCTTGATATTTCCTGGATCGCCCTGATGGACGGGCTGGGCAAAACCGTACTTGCGGCGGGGAGCTTCATCCAGCACAAAGCTTTTGTCTGGCGGCGCATGCGCAGCGAGCAGAAGCGCGTCACCAAAGTGGTTACCCGCCCCAAAGCAAAACCTGCTCTCCCGTCCAAAGAAGAACCCAAACGGATTCCGCCCTCGATCTCCGTGTTGCCAAAGCCAATGAAACCGAGTTTGCGGGCACAAAAAGAGAAGCAGCAATCGCTGTTTGATCCCGTCGTTTCCGGCGCGCTGCCTTCGGTAGGGTTGCTTGATCCTGCGGAAAAGGACCACAAAAGAGGGTATTCGGCCGAGTCTCTGGAGGGCATGTCCCGCAGTCTGGAGCTCAAACTCAAAGATTTTGGTATTGAAGCGACCGTGGTCGAGGTATTGCCCGGCCCTGTCGTGACCCGGTTCGAAATCCAGCCCGCAGCGGGCGTCAAGGTCAGTCGCATCACCAATCTGGCGAAAGATCTGGCGCGCTCGCTGGCGGTCATCAGTGTGCGGGTTGTCGAGGTTATCGAAGGCAAATCCGTCGTCGGCATCGAGATACCCAATCAGGAGCGCGAGATAGTCCGGCTGTCCGAGGTGATTTCCTCTGCGGTTTATGACAAGTCCCGATCGGCATTGACTCTCGCTCTGGGTCACGATATTTCCGGTCAGCCCCTGGTGGCGGATCTGGGGAAAATGCCTCACTTGCTGGTGGCGGGCACGACCGGGTCGGGTAAATCTGTCGGTATCAACGTGATGCTGCTCAGTTTGCTGTACAAAGCGACTCCCAAGCAGGTTCGGCTTTTACTGGTTGACCCGAAAATGCTGGAGCTCTCGGTATACGAAGGGATTCCGCACCTGCTCGCACCGGTTATCACCGACATGAAGGATGCCGCGACCGGCCTGCGCTGGTGCGTGGGGGAAATGGAGCGCCGTTACAAGTTGATGGCCGCGTTGGGCGTGCGTAATCTCGCCGGTTACAACAAAAAGGTGGACGACGCCCGCAAGGCGGGCACCCCGGTGCGCGATCCGATCTGGCGTCCAGACGATACGGGCATTGGCGAAGAGCAGGTTCCCCCGGAGCTGGATACCTTGCCCTTTATCGTCGTGGTGATCGACGAATTTGCCGACATGATGATGATTGTCGGCAAGAAAGTGGAGCAGTTGATTGCCCGTATCGCCCAGAAGGCCCGCGCCGCCGGGATCCACCTGATCCTGGCCACCCAGCGCCCCTCGGTGGACGTGATTACAGGGCTGATCAAAGCCAACGTGCCCACCCGGATGGCGTTCCAGGTATCTTCCAAAATCGACTCCCGCACCATTCTCGATCAGGGCGGGGCCGAACAGCTGCTCGGGCACGGTGACATGCTCTACCTCCCGCCCGGCACAAGCTTGCCGGTTCGGGTGCACGGCGCGTTTGTTGACGATCATGAAGTGCACAAGGTGGTGGCTGACTGGAAACTGCGGGGCGAGCCGGATTATCTCGACGAGATATTCAGCGAATCCACAGAGTCCATCCCCGTTCCCGGATTTTCCAGCGAGGGCGGTGCCGGTGATGCGGACGGCGAATCGGATCCCCTGTACGACGAAGCGGTTGCGTTTGTGACTGAAACCCGCAAGGCAAGCATATCGTCTGTCCAGAGAAAGTTGCGGATTGGCTATAACCGGGCGGCGCGTCTGATCGAGCAGATGGAAGAGTCCGGCGTGGTCAGTTCAATGAGTTCCAACGGCAATCGCGAAGTGCTGGCACCACCACCTCGCTAACAAGATTTTCAGTTTCTGACGGGAGATACGGTTTGAAAAAATTATTAGGCATGTTGATGGTCGTCTCGTCACTGGCGCAGGCAAACAGTGCCAGTGAATTGAAAGTCGCTCTGCAATCCATCGATACCCTGCAAGGCGCTTTCAGCCAGACTGTCAAAGACAAGCATGGCAAAACCCTGCAGGCTAGCGACGGTGAATTCTCCATCAAGAGACCCGGTTATTTTTACTGGGAAACTGGCGAACCCTACCCGCAAACCATTGTGGGCAACCCGGAAAAGCTGTGGATTTACGATCCCGATCTGGAACAGGTGACGATTCGTCCGCAGGTATCCCAGGGGCAGTTCAATCCGTCCCGATTGCTCAGCGGCGATGTGTCCGGTCTGGAGAAATCGTTCAAAATAGAGGAGGCAAAGCGCAAAGGCACGCAGGTGTTCACTTTGCGTCCGCTGGAAGCAAATGCCCAGTACCGCGAGATCGAGTTGCGGTTCGACAAGACGGCACCAACCTCTTTCACTTTTTCCGACAAGCTGAATCAGGTCACGGAAGTCGTTTTCACCCGGCGGGAAGTCAATACTCCGGTAAATTCCGCAAAGTTCGATTTTTCACCGCCGGAAGGAACGGACATTATCACGGATGAGTGAGGATCTGTTCGCGGACGAGCCCAGCACCCTTGCCGTGCCGCTGGCCGCCCGGATGCGGCCGGAAAACCTCGATGAAATCGTCGGTCAGGACCACCTGCTCGCACCCGGTAAACCTCTGCGCGCGGCGCTGGCTCGCGGGCAGTTGCATTCCATGGTTCTCTGGGGGCCGCCGGGGGTGGGCAAAACTACCCTCGCGCGGACTTTGTCTCAGTACATCGATGCGCGCTTCAAAACCCTTTCGGCCGTGCTCGCCGGCGTCAAGGACATCCGCGCCGCGGTGCAGGAAGCCCAACTGGAACAGCGCCGTAGCGGACAGCGGACCGTGCTGTTTATCGACGAAGTGCACCGCTTCAACAAATCCCAACAGGATGCCTTTCTGCCCTATGTCGAAGACGGGACTGTGATCTTTGTCGGCGCCACCACGGAAAATCCCTCGTTTGAAGTGAATAACGCGTTACTGAGTCGCTGTCGGGTCTACGTGCTGAAAACGCTTGCTGACTCAGCCCTCGTGGCGGTTGTGCACAGAGCTTTGATGGATACCCGGCGCGGTCTTGGCCACAGAAATCTGCAGATTGCCGACTCCGCCCTGAATGCGCTGGTGCGCTCGGCGGATGGAGACGCCCGCCGGGTGCTGAATCTGCTGGAGCTTGCCAGTGATTTCGTCGATGACGGCGCAACACTGGATCTGGAGCACCTCGAGGAAGTGCTGGTGGGGGATGTCCGCCGGTTCGACAAGGGCGGTGATCTGTTTTATGAGCAGATATCTGCACTTCACAAAGCGGTGCGGGGCTCCGACCCGGATGCATCACTCTACTGGCTGGCCCGTATGCTGGATGGCGGTTGTGATCCTTTATATATTGCCCGCCGGGTGGTGCGCATGGCGACCGAGGATATTGGCAATGCCGACCCGCGCGGCCTGGCGCTCGCTCTGGATGCCTGGGATGTCCAGGAGCGGCTCGGCAGCCCCGAAGGCCATCTGGCCATTGCCCAGGCAGTGGTTTACCTGGCAGCGGCTGCAAAAAGTAATGCTGTGTATAATGCCCTCAAACAAGCCCAGGCCGATGTGCAGTCACTTCCGGGATATCCCGTTCCATTACATTTGCGTAACGCGTCAACGACCTTGATGAAACAGCTCGAGTACGGCAAAGGCTACCGTTATGCGCATCAGGAAACCGATGCCTTTGCGGCGGGGGAAAAATATTTCCCCGATGAAATGGATGGCAGGGTTTATTACGAACCGGCGGAACGGGGTCTGGAAATCCAGATCCGGCAAAAGCTGGAGCAATTGCGGGCGCGTAACCAGACGGCGCAGGCCCCCAAGCCGCACTCGGTAAATCCGTCGGGTGGAACGGACGGGACACCTCGGTGAAGTGGCTCGCCATTGCAAAATCAATTCATTAACCAAGAATTCTAATCCTATGCTTGATCCAAAACTCATCCGAAACCAACTGGAGGAAGTGGCCTCCGAGTTGGCGCGCCGCGGCTACACTCTCGATGTCAAAGCCATTGCGGTCATTGAAGAGCAGCGCAAGAAAATCCAGCTGCACTGTGAGGCGCTGCAACAGGACAGCAACGCCCGGGCAAAAAAAATCGGCGCGGTGAAATCGCAAGGCGGGGATATCCAGCCGTTACTGCAGGAAGTCGGCGACCTCAAGGCAAAGTTGGCACAAAGCGAAACGGAGCTGACGGAGGTCAACCGACGGTGGGACGACGCGATCAGCGGAATTCCCAATCTGCCCGCAGCAGAAGTTCCCGATGGCAAGAGCGAAGAAGACAATGTTCAGGTCAGTGTCTGGGGCTCACCCCGGCAATTTGATTTTGAAGTCCGGGATCACGTCGATCTCGGCAGCGCCTCCGGCGAGCTCGATCTGGAGCTGGCGGTCAAGCTCACCGGTTCGCGTTTTGCAGTGATGAGAAATCAGGTGGCGCGGCTGCATCGCGCACTGACCCAGTTCATGCTCGATCTGCATACCACCCGGCACGGTTACCAGGAAGTATATGTGCCGTATCTGGTGAATCGGGATTCCCTGTTCGGAACCGGCCAGTTGCCGAAATTTGAAGAAGATCTGTTCAAACTGACGGATGAGCGCGAGCTCTATCTGATTCCCACCGCAGAAGTGCCCCTTACGAACTTTCTTCGGGACGAAATCGTCGACGCAGCCGCACTGCCCATAAAACTTGCCGCTCATACCCCATGTTTTCGCTCCGAAGCCGGCAGCTATGGACGGGACACCCGCGGCATGATTCGCCAGCACCAGTTCGAGAAAGTCGAGTTGGTGCAATTCGTCAAACCTGAAGATTCCGACGCCGCGCTGGAAGCCCTCACCGGCCATGCGGAAGCAGTGTTGCAGCAGCTTAATCTGCCCTATCGAAAAATGCTGCTGTGCGGCGGCGACATGGGATTTTCGGCCGCGAAGACCTACGATCTGGAGGTATGGTTGCCATCTCAGAACAAGTATCGCGAGATTTCCTCCTGCAGCAGCATGCGGGATTTTCAGGCCCGGCGCATGAAGGCGCGCTATCGCGCCGCCGCCGGCGGCAAGCCGGAATTGCTGCACACGCTCAATGGTTCCGGGCTTGCGGTGGGGCGAACCCTGATTGCCGTTCTGGAAAACTACCAGGAAGCCGACGGATCGGTGCGGGTGCCGGACGTCCTGCAGCCCTACATGGGCGGTCTGGTCCGGATCGGCGGTTGATCGCAGATGGATTATCTGCCGCTGTTTTTTGATCTGCGCGGACGCTGGTGCCTGTTGGTGGGCGGCGGCACCATTGCGCTGCGCAAGGCGCGGTTGCTGACTCGTGCAGGCGCGCGGGTGCGGGTTGTGGCGCCGGTCATCAACAGTGATCTGGCAGCACTTACAACCCGCCAACGGGGGGAGCTGATTTACGCCCGGTATGATGAAATCCATCTGCGGGACGTGGTGCTGGTGGTTTCCGCGACGGATGACGAAGACGTTAACCAGGCCGTGGCCGCGGATTGCCGGCAACGGCATCTGCCGGTGAATGTGGTGGACAATCCGCAGTTGTGTTCGGTGATCATGCCGGCCATCGTGGATCGCAATCCGTTAATTATTGCCGTGTCCAGTGGCGGCGAAGCGCCGGTGCTGGCGCGCCTGCTGCGGGCAAAGCTGGAGGCCTGGGTGCCGGCCGCCTGGGGCCGGGTTGCCACGCTCGCCAGCCGTTACCGCACCCCGGTGAAACAGGCGTTTGCCGACACCGAGCAGCGCCGCCGGTTTTGGGAAGCGATATTGGATGGCCCCGTCACCGAAGCGGTGCTCGCGGGCAATGAGGCGGCGGCGGAGCAACAATTACAGCAGCATCTGGCCAGCGGGCAGGTCGAGTCGGGCGGGGAAGTGTATCTGGTGGGCGCCGGCCCCGGCGATCCGGATCTGCTGACGTTCAAGGCGCTGCGTCTGATGCAGAAGGCCGAAGTGGTGCTCTATGACCGCCTCGTGTCCGGCGCCATTCTGGACATGGTACGCCGCGATGCGGAACGCATTTACGTGGGTAAACGAAGCTCGGCCCATACTCTGCCGCAGCCGCAGATCAACCAGCTGATGCTGGATCTTGCCCGTCAGGGCAAACGTGTGTTGCGACTGAAGGGCGGCGATCCCTTTATTTTCGGGCGCGGCGGTGAAGAAATTGACCTGCTCGCCCAACACCGGATTCCGTTCCAGGTGGTGCCCGGCATTACCGCCGCGTCAGGATGTGCCTGTTATGCGGGCATCCCGTTGACGCACCGGGATTACGCCCAATCGGTGCGCTTTGCCACCGGCCATCTCAAGGACAGCAGCCAGGATCTGAACTGGCAGGAATTCCTCAGCGATGATCAGACGCTGGTGTTCTATATGGGACTCGGTGGATTGCGACATATCTGCACACGACTGATCGAGCATGGCAAACTGCCTTCGACACCCGCGGCACTGATCGAACAGGGGACGACGTCCGCACAGAAAGTTCACGTGGGCACGCTGGCGACGCTGGCCGATCAGATTGAAACAATTGAAATTCAGGCGCCTACCCTGATCATCATCGGAGGGGTGGTTGAGCTGCATGGCCGCCTGCGCTGGTTTAATGCGGCTGAAGGTTCTGAGGCAGAAATTCCTAAACATGTCGCGCTCTGGGCCGAAAAACAATAAAGAAGCGGTAAATCCGCAGGCGTATGCCATATCGCTTCTGCTAACCCGAGTTGAATCCGCCCATGGGAGAGTCCTTTCATGATCAGCATCCCGCCCGGTTCCGGCACTGTAACACCCGTCAAACCTGCGATCGGCAGGCATCGCACCGAACCCGTTGCACCCAGTCGTCCGGTTGAAGAAGAGCCGCAACCCCAGGCAGACGCGCCTTTCATAGAGCGGCGCAAGGGCAGCGACGACCGACGCAGACGCAGCATGGGGCGGGGGCCCTATAACCAGAGAGCCGGCCGCGATCGCCGGAAAAACCCGGGCCGACCGTCAGTCGATACCGAAGCCTGACCGCAGCGATGCATCGCTCAAACCAATCTTGGGGACATCAATGAAAGACTACGATTTCGATCTGTTGATTATTGGCGCCGGGTCTGCCGGCGTTCGCTGCGCGCGCGTTGCGTCTCAGCTGGGTGCCAAAGTCGGCATTGTCGAAAACCGCTACCTGGGTGGCACCTGCGTGAACGTTGGCTGCGTGCCCAAAAAACTCTTCGTCTATGCATCCCTGTTTCGCGACCAGTGCGAAGCCGCCAGCGGATTCGGTTGGTCTGCCGTTGCGGGTGAACATGACTGGAATATATTGCGTGACAGTAAAACAGAGGAAATACAAAGGCTTAACCGGGTTTATGAATCTATTTTAGTCAATTCCGGAGCGCAGGTGCTCAAGGGTGAAGCGCGCATTACCAGCCCCCACACAGTGGCGGTCGGGGAGCAGGAATATCGATGCAAAAACATCGCCATTGCCACCGGTGGCTGGCCTCGCCGGCCGGAGTATCCCGGCGGCGAACTGACCGTCAATTCCAATGAAGTCTTCTATCTCGACCGGTTGCCCGACAAGGTACTGGTCGAGGGCGGTGGCTATATCGCTCTGGAATTTGCGGGAATTTTTAAAGGCTTGGGGTGTAAAGTTGAACTGGTCTATCGGGGTCCGTGCTTTCTGCGGGGGTTTGATCCCGATCTGTGTGCATTTCTGGGCGAGCAGATGCGTGAAAAAGGTATTGAAATCAGCTTCAACACCGACATCAGTAGAATCAGGCAGGTCGCTCGGGAGCATCTGGTGGTGGATTTCGCCGATGGCAGGCAGGGTGAATACGGCATGGTGTTCAGCGCCATCGGCCGTCGACCCATGACGGACAACCTCGGGCTGGAGGCTCTGGGGATTGAGACCAGTCGCACCGGCGCCATTGTGGTAAACGACCAGTTCCAGACCAAAGTGCCAAACATCCATGCCCTGGGCGACGTCGTCGGACGCATGCCCTTGACCCCGGTGGCCTTGCGCGAAGGCGCCGCGCTGGCGCGCTTTTTGTTTGCCGATGAACCGGTGCGCATGGACTACAGCAAGATTGCCACGGCAATTTTCTGCCAGCCGGAAGTGGCGACCATCGGCCTGACCGAGGCCCAGGCCAGAGAGCATTGTGGCGAAGTCGATATATACAAGGCCAACTTCAAACCCATGAAGCACTCGCTCAGCGGCATGCCCGAGCGGTCATTCATGAAACTGGTGGTGCGACAGTCGGATCAGCGCGTGGTGGGTTGCCATATGGTGGGAGAAAACGCCGCCGAGATCATGCAGGGCATCGCCATCGCCATTAACATGGGCGCCACCAAGCAGGATTTCGATGACACCGTCGGTATTCATCCGACAGCAGCGGAAGAATGGGTCACCATGACCAAAAAGCAGTGAGCGGCGGATGACGTCAGGCGCGAGCCGAACTCACCGGGGCTACTCCACCTGCCACCAGGCGGGCAGCAGCCGTCGCACCTCGGCGCGGGCAAAACGGTCGTCCAGCAGATAAACGTAGCCGCGATCCGCTTGACGACGGATGACGCGACCGGCGGCCTGCACCACTTTCTGTATGCCGGGATAAAGGTAGGTGAAGCGGTAGCCGTCGCCAAAACGGGCCTGCAGGACTCGCTGCAGCTGTTCGTTAGCGGCATTGGTGGGCGGCAATCCGAGTGACGCGATAAAAACCCCGGTGAGCGCATCACCGGGAAGATCGACGCCCTCACCGAAAATCCCCCCCAGAACCGCCACGCCCAGGAGGTTTTTCTGAGCGCGAAACGCCTCGACAAACTGTGCCCGCTCGACTTCAGACATCTGCCGGCCCTGGAGGACAAGCTCCACGTCCCGGTCGCCGAGTATGTCCTTTAGGGCAACGGCAAGGGTTTCGAGATAGGCATAGCTGGAAACGAACACCAGGGCGTTGCCGGGTCGCCGCTCAATCTGATCGACAATGGTGCGCGCAAGTGCCGGGCTGGACGCATGGCGGTCGCGATAGCGGGTGGAAAGCTGGCGGAAGATTTTTACCTGAAGTTGCGCCGCCAGGAACGGGGAATCGGCCTGGTAGATGACGGTCTCTTCGGGTAATCCGAGCATGGTCCGGTAATAATCTGCGGGCTGCAGCGTGGCGGAAAAAAAGCAGCCTGCCTGAGCATGGGCAAGGCGTCTGGCCAGTAACCGCGCCGGAATCTGGTTTTTCAGGGTCAGACTGGAGCGGCCCGTAAAATCGGTTTCCAGTTCAATGCTGTAGTCTTCCGTGCTGCTTTCCTCCCGCACGGTCTGGAATCGCAGCGCCTGAAAGTAGAATTCCCGCAAATCCCCGCCGTCAGCCGATAAACCGGGCACCGGCGGCGGGTCTATATGAAGCGTCTGTTGCGGGTCCAGGTGAAACGCCTGCGGCGTGTATAAATGAAGCGCCTGCGGCGTGTATAAATGAAGCGCCTGCGGCGTGTACAAATGAAAAGCCTCCGTGAAGGCCTGTACCGATCGCAAAAATCCGGTCGGAACCTCCGCAAGACTAGTGTAACCCTCGTTGCCGTGAGCTGATTCCAGCACACGCCAGTGGCGGTCCAACCGGTTCAGGATTTTTTTCAGGGGAGCCGGTGCTACTTGCTTCGCCTGTAAGAGCAGCGCTCGGTCCAGGGTCGCGCTGAACATCATGCGGCCGCGTTCCACGAGATTGTGGGATTCGTCGACCAGCAGGTGAGCCCGCCAACCCATCTCCTGGGACAGGCGTGCCAGCAGGGGTGAGCCGTCAAAGAACTGGTTGACGTCGGCAACAATGAGATCGGTCCAGCGGCTCATTTCGATAGCGAGATAGTAGGGGCATATCTCGAATTCCAGCGCCAGTGCTTCCAGCGCGGCCTTGTCGAGCAGGCTGCACCGGTTGGCGGCGGCCCGGGCGGTTTCCAGTTTGTCGTAAAAGCCCCGGGCGTAGGGACAGCTGTCGCCATCACAGCGCTTGTCGGGTGCAAGGCAGCAGTTGGCCTGGGCAGACAGTTCCAGCACGCGCAAGCGCGAGCCGTCGGCACCCAGTTGACGCACCGCATCCAGGGCCGGTTGCTTGCCGGTGTTTTTGCAGGTCAGGTACAGCAGTTTGTCCAGATGGCTTTGCCCCATGGCTTTAAGGGCCGGAAAAAGGGCGGCCAGTGTCTTGCCGGTGCCGGTGGGCGCTTCAATCAGCAAGGTGCGTCGGGTAGCGGCGGATTTGTAGACAGCTTCCGCCATATCACGCTGGGCGCGGTGAAACTCAGGGTAGGGGAAACGCAGGGCGGTGAGTTCCTTCGTCAGCTGGAGCCGGCGCTTCTGAAGCGCGCGATGCCAGGTCTGGTACTTCGCCACCATGGCCAGACATTCCCGCTCCAGATCCTCTGCGGACAGCTCCAGATCGAAACGGTGTTCCTGCTCTTCTTCCAGCTGAAAGTAGATGAGTGCCAGGCTGATTGTCTCTGCCTTTTCCTGACGGCAGTACAGCCAGCCATAAAGCTTGAGCTGGGCCCAGTGCAGGTATTGCTGATTGGCGGGGATGGAATCCACATCCCCGTAAAACGTCTTGATTTCCTCCAGGCGCTGGTCGCGCTCGCAGAATCCGTCGGCACGTCCCCGAACAAGCAGACCGTCGACGCCGGTGCTCAGAGCGACTTCGGTTCGATACCCCCTGGGCCGTTTTCGGTAGACCTGCTGGTGTCCTTCGGTGCCTTGCAGAGCGGTGGGCGCGGGCGTGAAACGATGGTGGATACTGCCGGTGCGAGCGGCAAACGCAGCCAGTGTCCGTACCGAAACCGCAGCCATGGCAGCGAACGGCGGATCGTCCGACAGGTCAGCTGACATGGCACACGCTCGCCTGGATCCCGTTGCGGGAGAAATACTCCAGCCAGCGTCGCTGGTTATCCTGGACTTTGTCCCCCGGCGCCTTGACCTCGATCAACCGATACTCGTTGCGACCCGGACAAAACTGGATCAGATCCGGAAACCCCGAGCGATTATTGCGCAAGTCGAATAACTGCCGGGTAAAAATGGCTTGCAGATGCGCTGGCGGTATACATGTGAGGGCCAGGCTCAACAGGGGTTCGTCCAGATATTCCCAGTTGACCAGTGCATTGGCGATGCCGTTGCGTGCGCGCCAGGTGGCGAGCATCGCCTCCCGATGATGACCGCTTTCCAGTTGATGCCAGAGGTCCTGCATGCCCGGACGCCGTTCGAGGAACAGCGGGTCGTAGAGATCCAGCGGCGCTATCTGGAAAGGATTGGTAAAGGCGCCGGCGACACTGCGAAACATTTCCGGCCACAACCAGATGCCCAGCAACCCGTTAAAAAGAGTGTTTTCCACGTAGAAACAGGGCTCTTCTCCAGTGTGCAGATATGCCGCGACGGTGCGCTCGATGCAGGCATCGTCCGCCCAGAAGGGGAGCAGCTCAGCCCGCTCCAACCGGGTTTCCGGCAGACTGACCGGCTGACAGCGTGCGAACGTGACCTCTGCTTTGCGGGCGATCCGCGGAGCCATCCGGAGCGCCGCCTGAGTTTCCTGCTCATCCAGCGGCGATTCCAGCAGGTGTTGCAGCCCGGCCCAGGCCTGAGGGTAGTCACCCAGTTTTTCCAGCATCCGCACCCGGCGTTCCCGGGCCGGCGGCAGATCGTGCAGGCTGTGCAATATCAACGCCGTACGCCAGTCCTGCCGGCGTTCGTAAGCGTGCGCCAGTCGCAGGCAGAGGCGGGCACGCCGGCGTTCGACCTTGGGGTGAGACGACGCGAGGGGAAGGTTCTGCCGGATGGATTCCAGCTCTGACTCGGACTGTGCCTGCGCCAGCGCTTCATCCAGCTTCGTCAGTTCGAGGAATGCAAGCAGGTCCTCGCGGTCGGAGAAGAGGCGGTGAGAAGGGTCGACGGGATAGGATTCAAAACGGACCATACCCAAGTCCTGGAGCACGAATTCGGTGAGATCCTGATAGCAATTGCCGAAATAGAGCAGACGGAAAGTCCTGAAAACGTTGTCAAGATCCACGCAGTAAAGCGCGCCGCAGGCCGAATGCGTCCACGTGGACCAGTGCGCCGGGTGGGGATATGCCAGCTGCAGGTGCGCGACCAGCACCGCCTTGCGAGCGGCACCCAGGCCGGTCAGGTCGGACTTGAAACGGCTGAGCAGTTCCGGGCGGGTCAGCAGGTCCGCAACCTGTACCACGTCGAGTTCCGGGTCGGTGTCAAGCAGACCCGCTTCCTGCAGTCGTCGAGCCGCCTCATCTACCGACCCGATCTCCGGGTAGTTGATCCGCGACCGGCGGATGAATGGCCCCTTGCGGCTGATCAGGCGCACCAGCAGGCACTGACTATCGTGATCGAGTCCGGCAAAGGTTCGAAGAAAAGCCTGTTCTTCCGCAGACAGGAGGTCGTGATAGCTGGTTTCCACGCAGCGCAACAGCTGGGTGAAGTTGGCCAGATAATAATCAGGGGGTAATTCGGTCATTCGACATCAAAAAGCCCGGTTCCTGCAAACCGGGCACATAAGTCGCGAAAAAATTCGCGGAGTTTTAGCGCGCGATCCGTACCAACTGACTGGTTTCCAGATCCAGGGCCATGATGGTACCGCGGCCCGGATCGGCAATGACCAGATAGTTGAAGATCGGATGCAGTGCCATGGCGCTGGGGATGGCGAGGCCGTTCAGACCATCGGGTGCCTGGACCAGCACCCTGCGTTTTCCGGTTTCGAGATCCACGCTGATAACGCCATCGAGGTTCGCGTCCAGAACCCAGGCTTCGGTGCCCTCCGGGTTGAGAATCATATCCCTGGGCGCAGTCATGGGCACTGCGGCGTCATGAGGGCTGAACAGGGTACGCGCCCCTGAATCCACATCCACAGCGACAATGCCTTTCAGGAACGCATCGGCCACCAGCAGGCGTTTGTGGGGCGCGTCCAGAACCAGCGTCCGGGGATCGGTCAGCGGGTGGGTTTCGTCCGGTGTACCGGTGCGTGAGAACACGGTGTACTGGAAATTGTCGTTGTCCAGCAGCCGTATCCGGCCTATGGCCCCGATCCGCTGGGTACCGCCGTAATGCTGCTCCGCCGTGTAAAGGGTGCGACTGCCGGGCTCCCAGACCGCATCGCAGACCTGAAAGGAGGTCACACTGTAGGTCACCAGAACCTTGCGATTGCCGGTGGCGGCATCCACCGACAGCAGCCGGGTGGGCGGACCGGACGGCCGGACGATGCAGTCGTTCTTGGCGTTGCCGACGACCAGCAGACGCCCGGGTCCGTCCATGAAATCCAGCGCGGCAGGGTAATAGAGGCTGGGTTTTTCGGCAGTGGCGTTCTCGCTCGCAACCACGGTTGAGCGTACACCGGTGGTCAGATCGAGTCGGGTGAGGTTCAGCATGGCCTTGTCGGTAATGAAAACCTGATTGGCGTTGACGTCCAGTGCCACCCGGGAAGGGCTGATCAGCGTCTTGTTGGTATCGGGGTCATCCCCGCTTTCGCTGCTGACAATCCGGCGGGTGCTGTCGCTCAGCTGGGTCGCAATAATGCGATCCAGGGCGTCATCGGCCGTGTACAGGATGCCGTTGTCAAAATCCGCTGACAGGGCCCGGGTGGCGAAGGAGGAATACTTGATGCCCGTGGGCAGGTCATTGCCGTAAACCACGGTCGCTTTCGCCGTTTGCAGGTCAATCTTGATCAGCCGGTTCTGGTCGAGCGCCCACAACGCGTTGTTAGGGTAGTCCAGATGGATATCGGTGGTGGAGGCACCCAGACTGAAGGTGATTTCCGTGTCTTTATCCTCGCCGGGGGCCTCCTCTTCTTCGTTGGTATTCTCCTCGCCCTCAACTGCATCGGCATCGTCCCGTGCCTCTGTTTCAGTGGCCGGGAAAAACCAGCTCCGTTCTCCCGTTGCTTTGTCGATTTTCTTGATGGAGCGAAGGTTGTGCTGCTGCCGGTTGATTTCAATGACGGTCAGATCCAGGGCGTACAGATGGGGCGAATCGGGGTGGTCGCCGATGCTGGAAATGGTGCCAAGAGAGGCGGTATTTCCCGGAAGACCGTAGCGGCTGAGCGGTTGCAGCTCTCCGGTGGCCGGATCGACCCGGTTGATCATGCCCAGGGATCTCCTGGTGGCGTTGTCTGTATCGGCGGGAACCCGAGCCCCGGAGCTATCGACGTAGAAAGTTTCCATGGCGCTGATGTACAGGTCGGTCCCTGCGGCGGTGAATGCAAGCGGCATGGCCTCATCGAGCGCGTCCGGGTGCTCCAGGGTCAGCCAGGATTGCGCGCCAGTGGTCAGGTCAACCCGAACGAGCGGGTGCTCTGTCGAGTATTGGCGGATCACGACCGAATTCGAGGCGCGGTGCAGCGTCATGTCCAGCGGTTCAACAATCAGGTTTTCCGTACCCGGCGGCGGTGAGAGCAACGATTTAACGCCGCTGGCGGTGTCCACCGCCATGACCGAGTTGCGGGCGGAATCGATGAGCAGCAGACGGCCATTGTCGCTGTCGTGCACCATGTCACGGGGGGAAGTCAGATCAAGAGTTCGGGTGACTGAAAGCGTCGCGGCGGGGGTGGCGACGGCGTCGGCATCAACCGAGGTGACCTCCAGTGAATTGATGCCCTCCATCAAGGGCACGTCGGCACTCCAGGTGGCCCAGCCATCAGCGGTTGTCGCCGCGACGCCATTCACCTGGATTGCGCTGATCCCCTCAAGGTTCTGGACTGCGCCCCGCACCTGGATCGACGCTTCCTGCGTCTGGGATACCGGCGGCGGAAATGCTACATACACATTGGCCAGTTCGAGCGTACCGGAAGAACTGCTGGAGGCGCTCGAACTGGAGCTCGAGGTGGAGCTGCCGGGGAACGCGGAATCATTGCCACCATTGTCGCAGCCGGTGACAGCGAGGGTGCTGGCGAAAGTTGCCACCATGGCCAACTTGCTTAGTAAACGAATGAGCATCAATAAAATTCCTGGAGGGTTTTGCGACTGACCGGAAAAACAAAGGCGGCATTGTACGATTCACATCCGGCAGATGCTATCAATGCTGGCGGATGTTAACCATATAAAGGGCGTAAGGACGTTCCCGACGAATTTCGACCCGTATCGGCCGCATGCTCGCGCAATGCCTTCTTGATAGCGGCCAGATCCGGAGCCGCTCCTTGACCGCCATACAGATTTGCGTCGAGTCGGTCCAGTTCGCGGGAAAGCGCTTCGTCGTTCAGATTGCGAGCGATGGTGGCGAGCGTCACCGGCGTCATGGCGGGCCAGCGCCGGGCTGCCCAGTGCAGCAATGAGGCCCGGAATTCCGCGGGGGAATTCTGGTTGAGCATATGTTTGAAGGCAGTGCTTTCCGAGGTTTCCGCAGGCTTGTCCGGCCCCTCGCCGCGGTCATCACGGCGGCGATTGCGCCACCACAGGCTGGCAAACAAAATGCTCAAAAGCACCGACAAACCGGTGGCCAGTGGCCAGAGCCAATGAACTCGGGCGCTGGCAATTGCGTCCGGTGCCTGTCCGGGAACGGTTGCGTCTGTTTCGGTTGCCGGCGGCGGTGTCGCCTGGGCAGACGGAGCACCTGCGACGGTCACCGTCCGGGCCGCAAGGGCGGCAGTGCGCAGCTCCTGCTTATCGGTGTCCCACCAGTGCATCTCGATGGCGGGCAATGTCAGTTCCCCCCCCTGAGTCGGCACTATGGCGACACTTTCGGTGCGTGCTGCCACGATCCCCTCCGGGGTGGGCTGGTTTTCCTGTTGGGGCTGGTCCGGATAGTATCTGAACTGACCATCGTCACTGAAGGTCATTGGCGGCAATTGCTCCGAACGCAAACCCTGGGCGGTCATGGTAATGGTGCGGGTAATGGGTTCGCCCACTTTGAATGATTCGACCGGACGCGACCAGCTCTCGCTCAAGCTGAAATCACTGGCCGGCAGCCAGGTCGCATCGGGTGGGTAGCTGTCGGGTTTCGGGTTGACCTGAATGCTCACGCTGTTGGTCCGGGCGCGGTACAGCTTATAATTTCCCGCACCAAAGCTGAAGCGGCTGACGCCCGGCTGGGCGGTGGTTCTGACCGACCACAGGGCGGCCGGAATTTCCAGAGTGCCGCTGGCCGACGGAAATATCGCATAGCGGAATTCCGCCACGCCGTACGGCGTTTGCCCGAGGGTGCGCTGGTATTCGACATGCGGCAGCTCTTCCACATGAGCGTTGGCCACCTTGACGTCGGCGCGGTCGAGCTTGTCGACACTGCGGTTGTAAAATAACCGGTAAGTCACGATCACCTGTTCCTGGACATGCGCCTCGTCCTTGTCCACTTCTGTCTCGATAAAAATATCCTGGTGTGCACCAGCCTCCCGGGGCTCGCTTTGCGTGACCTCTATCGTGATGGGCTGGGTGATCTGGCCGTCGAGACTCAGGGGCGGAATCAGGAACTGACCAACCTGTCTGGGTGCCATGACCAGCGTCCATTCGGTAAAGGCGTTCACGTCGCCGTTGATAATGGAATGCTGAATCGATTTCTGGTTCGAAAGAATATCGAAGTCCCGGGCCAGCTCGGCAAAATCCGGTGAATCAACCGATTGACCGCCCGAAAACCGCACCCGCAGAGTGAACGTCTCGTCGACGCCGACCTTGTCTCTGTCGGTGGTCGCGCTCAGGGTATCGGCAAACGCGGAGCCTGCGCTCAACACCAGCAAAACCCCCAGAATCGCCCTCAGCGCCACTTGCCATGGGCCGCGTCCGGGGAGAGATGGCCTGGATATCTCATGTAGCCTGCTAATCATTACCAACGATTCTCCGCCTGGTCGCCCGCCACCGGGCTCTGATACTGAAGAGTCTGCTTTCTCTGCAGATACTGATATCTGAATTTGTTGCGCAGCAGGCCACTGGGGTCATCGGGAATCTTGCGCAGCATCTGCTCCAGCATCTGCTGCTCTTCCGTGTCTGCCTCCGCCTGGGTGACTCCCTGAGCCGTTCGATTCTCGCCTTCATTCTCGCCGTCCGTGCTTTGCTGGTCAGCGGCCTGGCGGCGTTCGTGTTCGTCGGCGGCCGCGCTGAAGGGATTGGCCGCCGCATCATCCGCTGCATCGGCGTCCGAACGCTCCTG
>CAZJKJ010000020.1:0-20183 GCA_964546435.1 uncultured Cellvibrionaceae bacterium | reverse complement strand
TTCTGCCTGCGCGAATTCCCGGGCAGCCGCTTCGTAGTTGCGGCCTTTATAAAACGCCGAGCCGCGGCGCTCCGGCGTCGTGAAGAGCTGCGCAGCAGCCGAGGTGTCGCCCTGGGTCAGCTTTTGCTGAGCCTGCTGGTCGGGGGTTATCCACAGATCTTTCCATTCAAACGCCTGGGCGGGCGCCGTTGGTAATCCCAATGGCAGGCACAGCAGCAGCGAGAAGAACCAGCCGCGTCGGAACAGTGCCGCCAGAAAGGGCAGCAGCAATAACGCCAGCCAGTGGCCGTGCTCATACCACTGGTCAAATACGCGGGCGATGAGTTCGGTGTGCAGTTCGCGATTGCTCAGTAACGCCTTCAAGGTGCCCAGATCGTCATCATCACTGGTCGCCATGGGCACATAGTAGGCGCCGGCACGGCTTGCAAAGCCGGTCATTTCGTTCTGGTTCATGCGCGCAACGATCATGTCCCCGCTGCGATCTTTGGCAAAACCACCGTTAGGCAGGGGGATGGGTGCGCCTTCTTCCGTACCGATCGCCCAGATAGTCAGCTTGTAGGCCGAATTCCGGGCTTTGTTTTGTAGATAGTCGAAAGCATCCGCGCTGATCCCGTCGGTCATCAGCACGATATTGCCGGTCAGCGCCCCGGCTTCTTTCAAAAGTTTTTCGGCTTCATCAAAGGCCATCTCCGGATTGCTGCCTGACGAGGGCAGTGTGGTCGGCGACAGGGCCGGCAAGAGATTGATGATCGTCTGGTGATCGTCGGTCAGCGGCGTGACCACATAGGCTTCGGCCGAGTAGGCGATGAGCCCCGTCTGCCCGTCCCGGTGACTGCGCAGGAAATCAATGATCTTCAAACGGGAGCGGTCCAGCCGCGACGGTTTCACATCGTTTGCCAGCATGGACGGCGACATATCCCAGCAGATGACCACCGAGGAGATCGATTGCGCCACCGGCTGGGGGATTTTTTTCCAGACCGGCCCGGCCAGTGCCGTGATCGCGGCAAGCCACAGAACAAAGATACCGGCCATCGGCCAGCGCCGGATGCGTTCTGCGGAACCCTCCAGCAGATAGGGCAGGAACCTCGGGGAGATGAATCTCGACCACTGTTCAACACTGCCTCTGGCCCGCCACAGGCTGAGGCCCAACAAGAGTGCGGGGATCAGGGCCAGCCACCACCAGGGTCGCAGAAAATGAAAATGATCCACAATGATGTCGTTCATGGGGAGGCCGCCTTGCTGACCGAAGTGGGGACAGCGGTGCCGCGCACACGGAAAGCCCCGGCGGACAGGTTCAGCGCTGCCAGACAGAAACTCAGCAGCAGAGCCGCGGCAAGGGGCCAGAAAAACAGTGCAGAAATCGGACGGTACAGATACTCGTCCTGCTCGACCGGTTCATATTTGTCCAGATCCTGATAAATCTCGACCAGCTGCTGGGGGTCGCGTGCACGGAAGTAGCGGCCGCCGGTCTGCTGGGCGATATGGATCAGGGTGTCTTCGTCGAGATCGGCTGACGGATTTATCCGGCGAGGCCCGAAAAATGACCGCTCCACCATTTCGTCGGCGCCGACGCCAATCGTATAGATTTTCACACCGGCCGCTTTGGCCAGTTCGGCCGCCACCCGCGGTTCCAGTTCCCCCGCCGTGTTGGCGCCGTCAGTCAAAAGGATCAGCACCCGGCTGCCTTCGGGACGACTGCGCAGGCGTTTCACGCTCAGGCCGATGGCATCGCCAATGGCGGTCTGCTGGCCTGCAAATCCTATCTGGGCTTCACGCAAAAGTTTGCCCACGGTGGTGCGGTCGAACGTCAGCGGCGCCTGCAGATAAGCCTGGGAACCGAAGAGCACCAGACCCAGGCGGTCGTTGACGCGCCGTTCAACAAACTCGCTCACCACGAATTTAACCACATCGAGGCGTTCCAGATTGCGGCCCTGCAGCACCATATCCGGTGTCTCCATGCTGCCGGAAATGTCGACAGCCAGGAGCAGATCGCGCCCGCTCGTCGGCAACGATATGGGTTCACCGACACGCTGGGGCTTCGCCGCCGCGCCCACACAGAGCAGCCAGATCAGGACCAGCAACAGTTTCTGCGCCCACAGCAACGGCCGGGTGCCGTCAGCCTCGGTGTGGTAAACCGCCAACCGGCTATAGAAGGGTACTCGCAGAGCACTGCCGCCGCGCTGGCGGGCGGGTGGGCTGAACCAGTAAATGGCCAGCGGCAGGGGGGCCAGCAACCAGATCGCGGGCCAGGCAAATTCAAACATCGGACAGCTCCGGCGTGGTTATGGCCGGTGGCGGCATTGGCAGAGTCCTGCGATGAAGCTTTATCCACAGGGCGGCCTGACTATGCAGCGGCGCCAGATCAGCAGCGGGAACCGGTTTGTACAGATTTTTCGCGAGCAGGTCAGCGGCACCACCATTAAAAACCGGGCGGCCGCAGCTCGCGTTCAGAAATTCAATCCAGTTTTCACCAAACAGCGGGGCGATGCGGGCGTGATCTTGCGGATACGCGGCCAGTGCGATCCGCTTCAACAGTGCGGACACGGCCTGGGCCGCATTAGGGTCGTTGTGGTCGATCTGCAGCAACAGGTCCAGCCCCGCTTTGCGATACCGGTTGCGCCGGTGATGCTGGCGGATTTTCAATGCCAGCCCGGCCAGCAGCGTCAGCACCACCAGCGCAATCAACCACCAGCCTGGTGCTGGCGGCCACCAGGACACCGGCTCCGGGACTTCCAGGTCGTGGAGCCGGGACAGCAGTTCCTGGGCTTCGGGCGTTGCGTGGAGCGGATTCATCGACGGCCTCCCTTGCCGGCGGCACCCCGGCCGGCAAACAACTCCCGGGCAAACTGTTCCAGGGGCACATCCAGAGAGGCCTGCACATACTGGATCCCGTGGTTGCGCAAGGCCCGCTTGAGATGCTCCTGATGATCCAAGAAGGTGGTTGCGTAGGGCTGGGCAACGGCGGAGGTATCGACCGTCAGCCGTTGGAGCTGGTTGGTGATGGTCAGGATTGAATTGCGGGGCAGCTGCTTTTCCAGCTCGTCATGGATATGAACCGCCAGCACATCACTGCGACGAGCGAGCACCGACAGGTACTGAATGCACTCTTCGTCGAAATCGAGAAAATCCGACAACAGAATCACCATGCTGCCCGGTCGGGCTACCCGGCTGGCGTCGCGCAGCATGGCATGCAATTCAATGGAACCGGGGGGCGCGATGGGGTTGCGCAGAGCCAGATTGAAGCGGCAGAGCTGATTAAGCAGCTCAAGCACGGCATGTTTGCCCCGGCGAGCGCGGATATCTTTCTGTTCCAGATCGCCAAAGACGAGGGCGCCGACCCGGTCATTGTTGTTGCTGGCGATCCAGCCAAGCAGCGCCGCCAGACGTGCGGCAAATACCGATTTGAAGGTGAGGCGGCTACCGAAAAACATTGAGGAGCGCTGGTCGACAAAGACAAACACCGGCCGTTCGTGCTCCTCCTGGAAAAGTTTGGTGTAGGGGCTCTGCATGCGGGCGGTGACCCGCCAGTCAATGGTGCGGATGTCGTCGCCCGCCTGGTAGGGGCGCACTTCGGCAAACTCCATGCCCCGGCCCCGGTAACGGGTGCGCACGCTGCCTTCCGCCAGCGCAGAACTTTTTTTGCGGGTGCTCAACGTCAGGCCCTGCGCCAAAAGTCGCAAACCGACCAGTTCATCCACGCTGGTATAAATACCTTCGGTTGCGGTGGGTTGCTGCATGGTCAGGCGACCGGTACCCGTTGCAACAACTCGGCGATCACCATATCCGAGGTCTTGCCATTGGCTTCCGCTTCGAAACTCAGCAGCAGCCGGTGCCGGAAGACGTTGAAAATCACGGCGCGCACGTCATCCGGACTCACAAAGTCCCGGCCCGCCAGCCAGGCGTGTGCCCGGGAGCAGCGGTCGAGACTGATGGTGGCCCGGGGACTGACGCCATATTCGATCCAGCGATGCAGTTCCGGGCTGTAACGGCCGGCGTCGCGGGTGGCGGCCGTGAGTTGCACGATGTATTCCTCGACCGCGTCGGCCATGTGGATATTCAGCGCTTCATGGCGGGCGGCGAAAATCACTGCCTGATTGACTTCCGCCAACGGCTGGGGCTTGTCGACCTGGTGGTTGGCTTCGATCCGGTTCAACCGCAGGATTTCCCGCTCGGCGGCAATGTCCGGGTAATCCACCCGGATGTGCATCAGGAACCGGTCCAGCTGGGCTTCCGGCAGCGGGTAGGTGCCTTCCTGTTCAATGGGGTTCTGGGTAGCCATGACCAGAAACAGCGGCGGCAGGGCATAGGTGGCTTTGCCCACACTGATCTGCCGCTCCGCCATGGCTTCGAGCAGCGCCGACTGCACTTTGGCCGGTGCCCGGTTGATTTCGTCGGCCAGAATCAAGTTGTGAAAGATCGGTCCTTTCTGGAATTCGAACGTACCACTTTCGGGCCGGTAAATATCCGTTCCGGTAATGTCCGAAGGCAGCAGGTCGGGCGTGAACTGGACCCGGTGAAAGCTGCCCTCGATGGCGTCGGCCAGCACCTTGATCGCCTTCGTCTTGGCAAGCCCCGGGGCGCCCTCAACCAACAGGTGGCCATCGGCGATGAGGGCAATGAGGATCCGGTCGATCAACTCGGGTTGACCTACGATCTGGCTGTTCATCCAGGATTTGATGGAATTTAGAGCTTCTAAAGAGGCTGACATGTTGATGACTGGTCCCACTTCGTTATTGGAGGCGATCGTTCAGGATCAACCTTATAAATAGCATGGTTCGCGTGTTAAGGTCCTGGCGCTTCGGTGAAGCGGACCTGGCCGTTACAGATACGGGAGTCTGACCGTGCGGCAGACCGTGAGTTCCGGCAGTCGCAGCAGCGGCATCACCTCGAATTAACAAAACCACGCGCGCACTGCCGGCGCCTGGGCCTGCGCTTATTTGGCCTACGCTTATGTAAGGGCGCCGCGAATAATAATCAACATCCCGTTGGGAGGAAACCGTGACTGGTGAAACTGTCGAAGCTCAAGCCAAAGTGCAACTGGGAAAACAGGTCGAGGCCGCGCTGGTTGCGCGCTTTCCCGCCGTTGCCGAAAACCCGGGGGTTTTCACGCTGTTTCGTCTATTCTGGCGGCAATTGGCCCTGACGGACTGGCAGCACAAGGAGGTGACCGATATTGCCGGCTGCGTCTGCTCATTGTGGATGCTGCTGCGCCAGCCAGAGAAGCGGACTCACGTAACCGTTTTGAACCCCACCCTCGAAGAGCATGGATGGTTGTGCAATGGCACCGCCATCATGATATGCCAGCCGGACATGCCGTTTCTTGTCGATTCCCTGCGAATGGAAATTTCCCGCCGCAGCTGGCCGATCCATGCAATCAAAAGCACGCTGCTGGCGACGTACCGCGATGACGACGGCAATCTCCTCGGACTGAAAGCCGTCGACGAGCCGACCGCTTCACAAGCCGGGGGCACCTGGAGGCAGGAAGCACTCATCTATCTGGAAGTGGGCCTGATCACCGAACCGGCCGAAATCGTCGAGCTGCAAAATGCCTTGCGCCAGGTGCTCGCCGAGGTTGAGCAAGTGGTGGTGGATTACCAGCCCATGCTGGCAAAAACTGCCGCCCTCAAGGAAAACCTGAGGCGGGTGCCCGATGCGGACGCCGCCGATGAGTCGTGCGCATTTCTGCAATGGATTATGGACGGGCATTTCACGTTTCTCGGCTACCGCGAATTCGATCTCGACGGCAAACGCGGGAAATTCGGACTCACTGAAAACGAGGCGGCCGCGCTGGGCGCATTCAATACTGGCCGGCACCCTCTGGCCGAGGCGCAGACACCAGCATCGGGCATTCTGGATTTCTACGCGAGTACCGACCTCATTGCATTTTCGAAATCCGCCACGCGCTCGCGGGTGCATCGGGATGTCTATCCGGATTACGTCGTGGTCAAGCGCCATAACGAGGCGGGTGAAGTGATCGGCGAGGGCCGTCTGCTGGGTCTGTTCACGTACTCCGTGTATTCCCTCAGTCCAGTCCTGATTCCGTTGATCCGCCACAAGGTTCAGGCAATTCTTGACCGGTCGGAGCTGCTGCCCATGAGTCATGATGGCAAAAACCTTCGCCGGGTTCTGGAAACCTTCCCCAGGGACGAGTTGTTCCAGGCCGATACTGATGCGCTGTATGAGATGGCGCTCGGGGTAGCACGCATCAGTGAGCGCCGGGTCATCCGCCTGTTCAGCCGGAAAGACAACTTTGAAAAGTTCGTCAACTGCATCGTGTATGTACCCCGCGACCTCTACAACACCCGTATTCGCCAGAAAATCGAACAGATCATTGCCGAAGCGACCAACGCCAGCGGTTACGAATCCACGACCTATTTTTCCGAATCCTCCCTCGCCCGGGCGCATATGGTTTTCCGGATTGACCAGTCCATGCCGCCCACCGTGGACTGGGCAGCGCTGGAAGCCAATATCGTGCAGATTGCGCGGGGATGGGACGAACGCTTTGAAAGCGCGCTGGTGGATTATTACGGCGAGGCCAACGGTCTGCGGCTGGCGCGGCTCTACATGGGTGCATTTTCGGCGGGGTACCAGGAAAGTTACGATGCACGGGTGGCGGTACAGGACATCCGGATGATGGAGTCGTTGACCAGCGACAGCGATATCGCCATGCATTTTTTCCACGGACAGGGACAACCCAAAACCCGGATGCGTTTCAAGGTCATGCGTCTGGACGTCCAGCTGGAACTCTCGGACGTGATACCGGTGCTCGAGCATCTGGGCATGCGCGTGCTCGGCGTGCACCCGTTCAAGATCCGCAAGCAGGATGGCGGCACCGTCTGGATGCACGAATTTGAACTGAATTTCAGTTTGAACACTCAGCTGGAAGTGGCGTCGGTCAGTAAACTGTTCGAAGTCGCCTTTGCGGCCATCTGGCACGGCAAGGCCGAAAGCGACGCCTTCAACCGCCTGGTGCTGGGAGCTCGCCTGAACTGGCGGGAGGTGGTTATGTTGCGCGCCTACGCCGCCTACATGAAGCAGACCGCTTTCAATTTCAGCAAGGAATACATCGCCGACACGCTGGCCAGCCAGCTGGAAGTGACCCGCAACCTGGTGGCGCTGTTCAAGGCCAATTTCGAGCCCCGCCTCAATGAGGATGAAGACAAGGCCCAGGCGCGCATCCAGCGCCTGCGGGACAAGATCCTGCAGGGCCTCGAAGCCATCCAGAATCTGAACGAGGACAAGATTCTGCGGCGCTACTACGAATTCATATCGGCGACTCTCAGAACCAACTTCTACCAGAAGAATGCCGAAGGACAGGACAAAGAGTATCTGTCCTTCAAGTTTTCACCCCGAGACCTCAGCGATATCCCCAAACCCAAACCGCTGTTTGAAATATTCGTTTATTCACCCCGGGTCGAAGGCGTGCACCTGCGGGGCGGCCGGGTGGCCCGTGGCGGTGTCCGCTGGTCCGACCGGTTGCAGGATTACCGCACGGAAGTGCTGGGGCTGGTGAAGGCGCAGCAGGTGAAAAATGCCGTGATTGTGCCCACCGGTGCCAAGGGCGGCTTTGTGGCCAGGTGTCTGCCGGCCAGCGGCAGTCGCGACGAGATCGCGGCCGAAGCGGTCAGCTGTTACAAAATCTTCATCCGGGGATTACTCGATCTCACCGACAACTACGTGAACGGCGAACTGGTGGGCCCCAAAGGCGTCATCTGCCGGGACGAACCGGACCCGTATCTGGTAGTGGCCGCGGATAAAGGCACCGCGACCTTTTCCGATATCGCCAACACCCTGTCCCTGGAATACGGACACTGGCTCGGCGACGCTTTTGCGTCCGGCGGCAGTCAGGGCTATGACCACAAGAAGATGGGCATCACGGCGCGCGGTGGCTGGATTTCGGTGCAGCGACACTTTCGCGAGCGGGGTATCGATGTTCAGAAAGACGAATTTACCGTGGTCGGTATTGGTGACATGTCCGGCGATGTGTTCGGTAATGGCATGTTGCGCTCGGATCGCATCAAGCTGGTGGCGGCCTTCAATCATCTGCATATTTTTGTGGACCCGTCGCCGGATCCGGCGGCGAGTTTCCGCGAGCGCAAACGCTTGTTTGAAACGCCAAGGACGGGCTGGGCGGATTACGATGAGAGCCTGATCTCCCAGGGGGGCGGGGTGTTTTCCCGTTCGGCCAAAACAATCACGCTGACGCCCCAGATGCAGCAGCTGTTGGATCTGGATGCGGAGCGTCTGGCGCCGAATGACCTGGTGTCGGCAATCCTCAGGGCGCCGGTCGATCTGCTCTGGAATGGCGGCATTGGGACCTACGTCAAAAGCGCTACTGAGCCCCACGCCGCCGCCGGCGACAAGGCCAATGATGCGGTTCGCGTCAATGGGGGTGAGCTTCGCTGCCGGGTCGTCGGCGAGGGCGGCAATCTGGGCATGACTCAGCTCGGGCGGATGGAGTACGCCCTGGCCGGAGGCGCCTGCAATACCGATTTTATCGACAACTCGGCAGGCGTTGACTGCTCGGATCACGAGGTCAATATCAAGATCCTTCTCGATGAACTGGTTGCGGCGGGGGACCTTACGCCCAAGCAGCGCAACAGCCTGCTGGCAAGCATGACGGACGAAGTGGCCAGTCTGGTGTTGCGCAACAACTACCGCCAGACCCTGGCCCTGAGCGTGGCGCGCCACCAGGGTACGGCGCGCATCAATGAACACCGGCGGTTTATCCAGTATCTGGAAGGTGAGGGCAAGCTGGACCGGGCGCTGGAATATCTCCCTCGGGACGAAGAGCTGAACGAGCGGGGGACCAAGGATATCCCCCTGTCCCGACCCGAGCTGGCTGTGCTGATGTGCTACTCAAAAGTCGTGCTCAAGGAAATCCTCATCGATGAAAACATTGCCGCGGATCCCTATGCCCGCAACGCAGCGAGCACGGCATTTCCCGCCATGCTCGCCGAACGGTTCCCCGAAAAAATCACGGAGCATCGCCTCATCAAGGAAATCGTGGCAACCCAGGTGGCCAACGATCTGGTGAATTCCCTGGGAATCACCGGTGCACACCGGTTGACGGCATCCACCGGCGCCTCTTATCACGAAGTGGCCATCGCGTTCATGGTGGCCAAGGACATCTTCGATTTCGAGGAATTCAGAGGTTACATGAAGGCGCTGGATACGGTGGTGCCCGCCGAAACCCAATTGACTTTGTTTGCCAATATGGTTCGGCGGATCCGGCGGGGTGCCCGGTGGCTGTTACGAAACCGGCATAACCGCATCCGGCCCTCCGACGAGATCGACTTTTTCAAGCAGGGAATCCGGATCGTCAACGCCGAGGCGACGGCCATCCTCAATGCCGAAGCGCGACAGTCCTGGCTGGATCGCCGGGAGACACTGGCCGGTTATGGCATTGAAGAGCCCTGGCTGGCACAACTGGTGATGCCCGGCAACCTGTACTCGGGGCTGAGCGTTGTGGAGGTCGCGCGGATTACCGGTGCGCCGGTCAAGGAAGTCATGGGGGTATTTGTCACCCTGTACGAACAGCTCCGGCTGCACAGTTTTGCCTCCCGGCTTTCGGAAGTGACGGTGGAATCCTACTGGCAGGCCCTCGCCCGGGAAGCCTTTCTTGACGATCTGGACAAACAGCTGCGCAAACTGGCGTTGCGGGTGGTTGAAGCCCGGCAGAAGGGCGATGCCGCTCACCTGGACGACTGGCTGCACCTGACCAGTACTGCGGGCAAGCGCTGGCTGGCGATGGTGGCCGATCTGGAGAATGCGGCGAGCGGTGATTTTGCGATGTTTTCCGTGGCCGTGAAGGAACTCGTGGATCTGGCCGGCAGTCCCGACTGGGGTCCGCAGATCAGCCATGCCGGCGCCTGATCAGGAGAATCTACCGGTGACTCGGGCCGTGACAGTTACCATCAACATAAGTCCGGACGATTATGTTAAAGCCTACCAAGCGCCGGGGAAAACGGTATGGGCGGTCGATTCCGAAGGCCGCTCCATCCGCTTCCCCGCCAACATTCTGCGCCCGTTTGTAGAACATGACGGGATTCATGGTCGCTTCCGGATTGAATTCAACGAGCTGGGGAAGTTCAGCAGGATTGACCGGATATAAGTCCGCTGACACTGGGAAATGCTCGTTTTTATCGTCAGCGCAAATCGAGTATGATTTGCGCCAATACGCAGAATCGGTTACTCGAATGTATTCCCTCACTCGCAAGCTCCTCTTCCGTTTTTCTCCAGAGACCAGTCACGAATTATCCATGGACTGGCTGGGTGCCGCCGACAGGCTCGGCGTACTCAAGCTGGTCGACGACATGCCGCGTTTCCCGATGAACGTGATGGGGCTGGACTTTCCCAATCCGGTCGGTCTTGCCGCAGGGCTCGACAAGAATGGCGATTACTTCAACGCCCTGGGCGCGCTGGGGTTTGGTTTCATCGAGATCGGTACGGTCACACCCAAACCCCAACCGGGGAACGATCTGCCGCGCATGTTCCGGCTGGTCGAGCAGAACGCCATCATTAACCGGATGGGATTCAACAACAAAGGGGTGGATTACCTGGTGGGCAAGGTCAGGAAGCGGCGCTACAAAGGCGTGCTGGGTATTAATATCGGCAAGAACAAGGCGACTCCCGAGGAGCACGCCCTGGACGACTACCTGTATTGCCTGGACGCCGTGTATGAACACGCAGATTACGTCACCGTCAATATTTCCTCGCCTAACACACCGGGGCTGCGCGATCTGCAATTTGGTGAAAACCTCAAAACCTTGCTTAACGGCTTGAAGTACCGCCAGAAACTCCTCGAAGACGCAACCGGCAAGTACGTGCCACTGGTCGTGAAGATTGCGCCCGATCTGTCGGACGAACAGATTTACAGCATCGGCGACTGCCTGCTGGAAACGGAAATGGATGGCGTCATTGCGACCAACACCACCGTCAGTCGCGACGGTGTGCAAAGCTCTGCATTTGCCGCCGAAGTGGGGGGGCTCAGTGGCCAGCCGTTATTCCAGAAATCAACCCAGGTGGTCAAAGTGCTCGCCCGGCGCCTCAATCGGGAAATGCCCATCATTGGGGTCGGCGGCATCATGAATGGTGCGGATGTCCGTGCCAAGACCACCGCGGGGGCCAGTCTGGTGCAGCTTTACAGTGGCTTTATTTATCGCGGTCCCAGTCTGATCAAGGAATCGATCAAGACGTTCAAATGAACGCCTTGATCAAAGATCCATCAGGATCTGTCAGCCGACTGGCGGCGAGAGGGGGGGTGGTTCTTCAGGCGGCACCGATGTCCGCAAGTCGAAATGAACCGGGGTAATCGTTTCGGGATGCTCCTCTTACAGGTTGTTGAGTTTCTGTAACTGGGCTACCTGATTCAGGCCGTTCCAGTGGTCTTCCCTGCCTTCTCGCCAGCCACTCATCCAGATTTGTCGGCACGAGCCCGCCTCATGGGGACAGTTGCTCCAGGACTTCCCATACATTGCGGCCTGATAGCCTTTGTGGAATGCTCGTTCGATTTGGCTGCGTTTTTGACTTCTCATAACTGGAATTGCCTCTTGTCGGGTTAAACAAAGGTAAGTTATGCAGTTGTTGCGTGCCTGTTTGGGCATTGGTTTCAGGTGCATTGCATTTGGTTGCACTGCTTTGAAGTTGCATTGTTTTGCTGCATTGTTATTGCAGCGTTGCTTTCGGGCAGGTGCCGCAGCGCCGGGAAATGACTGCGGCAAAGAACGGAACAGCAGCGCAATCGGGACGGAAAAATCGGTCGGTTGCGGACACAATTGTCGGATTGCTGCTGTGTGCGGGGCCGTTCAAGCGGACATTTAAGCAAAGCGGGTTTATTATGTGAACGAATTAATACTTCTACCTCCCGCCTTCCATATCACCTTTAATCATTAAGAAGCCCGATGCAATCGATCTTTATTACCTGCCCCAAGGGCTTGGAAGAACTTCTCAAGAATGAACTCGAAGACCTCGGTGTATCCGACTCTCAGTTGACGGTGGCCGGGGTCGCGGCCAAGGCTGATCTCGCTCAGATTTACCACATCTGTCTGTGGTCGCGCCTGGCGAACCGGGTCCTGCTGCAGCTATGCGACGGGCCGGCCAGGACCATCGCCCATCGCGACGACCTGTACGGCGCCGCCTTCGAAATTCCCTGGGAACAGCATTTTTTGCCGGAGAACAGCTTTCTGGTGGATTTTGTCGGCACCAACGAGGCAATCAACAATTCCCAGTTCGGTGCCATGTGCGTGAAAGATGCAATCGTCGATCGCTTTACCGAGCGGCTGGGCGGGCGCCCCCGGGTGGACAGGGACAGCCCGGACCTGCGTATCAATGTGCGCCTGGCGAAAAACCGCGTGAGCATTGCGCTGGACCTGTCGGGGGAGAGCCTGCATCGTCGCGGCTATCGGCGCGGCCAGGGAGAGGCGCCCCTGAAAGAGAATCTCGCGGCGGCCATTCTGTTGCGGGCTGGCTGGCCGGCACTGGCCGCGCAGGATGCGCCACTGGTCGATCCCATGTGCGGATCCGGCACGCTGCTGATTGAAGCATTGTGGATGGCGGGCGATGTGGCGCCGGCGCTGCTGCGGGAGAGCTTCGGGTTTGAACGCTGGCGTGGCCACGAGCCGGCACTCTGGGCAGCGATCCGCGAACAGGCCATGGCGCGCCGCGAGGCGGGATTGGCCGGCTCCGGCGTGCAGGTGATCGGCATGGATCAGGATCCGAATATCGTCGCACTGGCAAAACGCAATCTGGCGGCGGCGGGCGTGGGCGAGCGTGCCCAGGTCCACTGCGAGAGCGTCAGCCGGATGTCACTCGACGACGACCTGCGGGCCCGCCGCGGGCTGATGATCTGCAATCCGCCCTACGGTCAGCGACTGGGCGAGAAAGAAGCGCTGCGGGACGATTATCAGGTGCTGGCCGCGGTCAGCAAGAGTCAATGCCCTGGCTGGCGTCTGGCGGTGTTTACCGCCAATGAAGAACTCGCCCAGGAAATGCGCCTGCGGTCGGAGAAAAAATACCAGATGTTCAACGGCGCGTTGCCCAGCCAGTTGCTGATCTATGAACTCAAGAGCGCTGAGCAGGCGCGCTTGCGGGACGACAGGGTCGCCGAATCCGAACTGTCGGACGGCGCCGTCATGGTGCTGAACCGGCTGCGTAAAAATCAGAAAAAGTTGCGCCCCTGGGTACAGAAAAATTCCATCGAATGTTACCGGCTTTACGATGCGGATCTCCCGGAATATGCCGCTGCGATCGATGTCTATGCGGGGCGGGTGCACGTGCAGGAGTATGTCGCGCCCAAGAGTGTGGACCCCGTGAAAGCGCAGACCCGCTGGCGCGAGCTGCTGCAGGCGACGGCGGTGGCACTGGAGGTTCCCCTTAACCAGCTGGTGCTGAAACAGCGTCAGAAAGGCCGGGGGGGCAGCGCGGGGGAAAAGCCCGTCGCCGCACGCAGGCACGAGGTGTTTCCCGTCAAGGAAGGTGCCGGGGTTTTCTACATCAATCTCCATGACTATCTGGACACCGGACTGTTTCTCGATCACCGTCCGCTGCGCCTGCGGATTGCCGCCGAGAGTCGTGACAAGGACTTTCTCAACCTGTTCTGCTACACCGCCACCGCTTCGGTGCACGCGGTGCTCGGGGGTGCCCGCAGTAGCGTCAGCGTTGACATGTCGAGAACCTATCTAGACTGGGCCCGGCGCAATTTCGATGCAAACAATATCCGGTCGGCCCGCCATCAGCTGGAACAGGCCGATTGCCTGCGCTGGCTGGATTCCTGCCGCCAGCGCTTCGACCTGATCATGCTGGATCCGCCCACGTTTTCGAATTCCAAACGCATGGACAATGTGCTGGATGTGCAGCGGGACCACGTGGATCTGATCGATCGCTGCATGGAGCTGCTCAATCCCGGTGGCGTGCTGTATTTTTCCACCAATCTGAGAAGTTTCCGGCTGGATGCAGAGATCCTTGAGGACTATGCCGTAGAAGACATAACCGCGCAGACAATCGACAAGGATTTTGAACGCAATGCGCGTATACACCGCTGTTATCATCTGCAGCACAAGGAACCCGCTTACAAAGTAAATCCTTATGAACGAAGTCTTTCGCGTAAACAGTGATTATCAACCGGCCGGCGATCAGCCGGCGGCCATTCGGGACCTGACCGCCGGCATCGCGTCCGGGCTGGCGCATCAGACTCTGCTGGGAGTCACCGGATCGGGCAAAACGTTTACCATTGCCAACGTTATCGCCAATGTGCAAAGGCCGACCCTGGTCATGGCGCATAACAAGACCCTGGCGGCCCAGTTGTATGGTGAGTTCAAGGAATTCTTCCCCGACAACGCCGTTGAATATTTCGTTTCCTATTACGACTACTACCAGCCGGAAGCCTACGTTCCGTCGTCGGATACGTTCATCGAAAAGGACTCCTCCGTCAACGAACACATCGAGCAGATGCGGCTGTCCGCCACCAAGGCATTGATGGAACGTCGCGACGCCATTGTCGTTGCCACCGTCTCCGCCATTTACGGCCTGGGTGATCCGGAGGCCTATCACAAGATGGTGTTGCATCTGGTGCGGGGGGATAAAACCGATCAGCGCCGGATTCTCCAGCGCCTGGCAGAAATGCAGTACAAACGCAATGACGCAGATTTCCATCGTTCAACGTACCGGGTGCGCGGGGATGTGATCGACATTTTTCCGGCGGACTCAGAAGATCGGGCGGTGCGGATAGAGCTATTCGATGACGAGATTGAAAGCATCTCCATTTTTGATCCGCTGACGGGGGAAATATTCAGCAAGCAGCCGCGTTACACCATTTACCCCAAAAGCCATTACGTAACCCCGAGAAACCGCATTCTCGAAGCCATCGAACACATCAAGGACGAACTGCGACAACGGCTTGAATATCTGCGCGCCAATGACAAGCTGGTGGAAGCGCAACGGCTGGAGCAGCGGGTGAAATACGACGTGGAGATGATGCAGGAACTGGGTTATTGCACAGGGGTGGAAAACTATTCGCGCTATCTGTCCGGGCGTGAGACCGGCGAGCCACCGCCGACGCTGTTCGACTATCTGCCGGACGATGCGCTGCTGGTGATTGATGAGTCCCACGTGACGGTTCCCCAGATTGGCGCCATGTTCAAAGGGGACCGCTCCCGCAAGGAAACGCTTGTGGAGTACGGCTTCCGGCTACCTTCCGCCCTGGATAACCGGCCGCTGCGTTTCGATGAGTGGGAGCAGCTGGCACCGCAAATGATTTTTGTGTCGGCAACGCCAGCGCAATACGAAGCGACCCATGCGGGTCAGGTGATTGAACAGGTGGTGCGACCCACCGGCCTGGTGGACCCCGAAGTGGAAATCCGTCCCGCGACAACGCAGGTTGACGATTGTATCTCTGAAATTCGCGCAGCCGTCGCCATCGGAGACCGTGTCCTGATCACGGTGCTCACCAAGCGCATGGCCGAAGATCTGACGGAATACCTCATGGAGCATCAGGTCAAGGTGCGCTATCTGCATTCGGATATCGATACTGTAGAGCGGGTGGAAATCATCCGCGATCTGCGCATCGGCGAGTTCGATGTACTGGTGGGCATCAACCTGCTGCGGGAGGGGCTGGATATGCCGGAAGTTTCCCTGGTGGCTATTTTTGATGCCGACAAGGAAGGGTTTCTGCGATCGGATCGCTCGCTGATCCAGACTATTGGCCGGGCCGCTCGTAACGTGCGCGGCCGGGCGATTCTGTATGCCGACCGGGTGACTGGATCCATGCAGCGCGCCCTGGATGAAACCCGGCGGCGGCGGGAGAAGCAGGTGAGTTACAACCTGGAGCACAACATTACCCCTCAGGGTATCCGCAAGAATGTGGCGGACATCATGGAAGGCGCACGGATCCCGGGCGCCAAGGTCGGCAAGAAACGCAAAATCGCGGAAGGCGGTGGAGATTATCTGAACATTGAGCCGGGTCGGGATGTCTGGGCGCAGATCCGGCAACTGGAAACAACCATGCAGGAAGCGGCGCGGAATCTGGAATTTGAAAAGGCAGCCCAGATCCGGGACGCGATAAAAGCGCTGAAAGAGCGGCTGCGGGTGAGTGCCGTTTAATGGAGATTCCGCTTGCGCCCTAGCGCCTACAATACGGATCCCAACGCGATTCCGCGCCTGGGTGTCCTGAAAACCCTCACGCCGTACCTGTTTGAATTCAAGGGCCGTGTCCTGCTTGCGCTGATCTTTCTGATTGGCGCAAAGGTAGCCACCGTTGCCATGCCCTGGGTTTTAAAGCTGATCGTGGACGGTCTCGACGGCGGTCTCGACGGCGGTTCCGGCAGCGGTGCCGGCGTCCCGCTGGTCGTGCCCGTGGCGCTGTTGCTCGGATATGGCGCCCTGCGTTTTTTCTCCGTGTTTCTCGGCGAAATGCGCGATGCGGTGTTTGCGAGAGTCACCGAGCGCGCCATGCGTCGGGTGGGACTCAAAGTCTTTTCACATCTGCACCACCTGGACCTGGACTTTCATTTGTCCCGGCAGACCGGGGGGCTGTCCCGGGATATTGAGCGGGGAACCTCGGGAATCAGCTTTCTCATGCGCTTTCTGGTGTTCAATATCCTGCCGACACTCATAGAAATTACGATGGTCGCGGTGATACTGATGGCGCAGTTTTCAGTAGGCTATGCCTTGGGAATTCTGCTGGCGGTGGGGGCTTACGTGGGATTTTCCGTAGTGGTCACGGAGTGGCGCAGCAAATATGTGCGCGAAGCCAACGAACGGGACAGTCAGTCCAATACCCGTGCGATAGACAGTCTGCTCAACTTCGAGACCGTCAAGTATTTCAATAACGAAGCTCATGAAATCCGGGAGTACGACCGGCATCTGAGCGGCTGGGAACAGGCGCGTATCAATACCCGTCTGTCGCTGTCGGCGCTCAATTCGGGGCAGGCATTCATTATCGCGGCGTCGGTGACGGTCATGCTGGTGATGGCGGCCCGGGGCGTCGCCCAGGGGACGTTGACGCTGGGTGATTTCGTGATGATCAATGCCTATACGATCCAGTTGTTCATACCCCTGAATTTTCTCGGTTTCGTTTATCGCGAAATCCGGCAGGCCCTGATCAATATCGAAAAAATGTTTGAGCTGCTCAAGGTCAAACCGAGGGTGAGCGACGCGCCGGACGCCCAGGCGCTGGTGTGGACGGGGCAGGGTAATGTCGAAATCGAATTTCAGGACGTCACCTTCGGCTACAAGGCGGACCGCCGCATATTGCACGGCGTCAGTTTTGTCATTGAGGCCGGTCGCAAGACGGCCATCGTCGGCGCCAGCGGTGCCGGCAAGTCCACCATCGCCCGCCTGCTGTTTCGCTTTTACGACGCCGATCAGGGCAAGATCCTGCTCAATGGCCGCGATATCAGGGAATTTACTCAGGATAGCGTGCGCCAGGTCATGGGGGTGGTGCCCCAGGATACGGTGCTCTTCAACGAGACCATCGAGTACAACATCGCTTACGGGCAACCGACGGCAACCACGGCGGCCATCCATGAAGCGGCACGACGCGCGCATCTGTGCGAGTTTATTGAGTCCCTACCCCAGGGTTGGCAAACCCGGGTGGGCGAGCGCGGGTTGAAGGTTTCCGGCGGTGAAAAGCAGCGCATCGCCATTGCGAGAGTGCTGTTAAAAAATCCTCCGTTTCTGATATTCGATGAAGCGACGTCGTCGCTGGATGTTCACTCCGAGCGCTCCATCAGTCTCGCGCTGGACGAAATGGCCCAGAGCCATACCACGCTGGTGATCGCCCATCGTCTGTCCACGGTGATGAATGCTGATCGTATTGTGGTGCTGGATCGCGGGCGGGTGGCAGAGCAGGGGAGTCACGCTCAGCTGCTGCAAGCCGGTGGCAGTTATTTCCGGCTCTGGCAGGCGCAGCAATCGGCGCAGGAGGTGGACGTGGTGAAGCCGGGCGATTGATACGGGAACGAAACCATCAGGGCGTCTGCCGACCGGGAAGCATGGCGTTGATCATCCGGTAGGCGGCGTTGACCAGATTGTTGAGCCAGCTCTCGGGCTTTTCCAGAAGAATCAGTGAAATGTTGTCTCGGCCGCCGTTGTCGAGGGCGGCCAGTACCAGGTCCTTCACGGCCGCTTCGACATCATCATGTTTAGCGATGATCTGGCAGATCACGTCGTCGCTGACAGCATCCGTCAGTCCGTCACTGCACAGCAATACCCGTTCATCGGGCTGCCACTCCCGTTCCAGGGAGTCCACTACTACCTTCTCAAGCTCCAGAGACCCCAGGCATTGAGTGATGATATTACGCTCGGGATGCGTGGTCATTTCCTGCGCCTGAATCAGCCCCGACTGATACAGCAACTGAACATAGGAATGATCGGTCGTTAACTGGGACAGGGTTGGCCCGTCCGCTTCCTTGCGCCATAAATAGGCGCGACTGTCACCGACCCAGGCGATCTGGTAGCGGTCTCCCTTGTTTTTAAGCGCGACCACGGTAGAGCCCATGCCTGGTTTGCCGATGCCGCGTGCAGACGCGCGGAGAATGGTGGTGTGGGCGCGCTGAATGGCCTTGGTTATGGAGTGTCCGGTCAGCACTGAGGAGTGAATGGTCGACACGGCGATCTCGCTGGCGACTTCGCCCGCCTCGTGCCCGCCCATGCCGTCCGCGATAAGCCACAAGCCGAGAATGCTGTTGCTCAGCAAGGCATCTTCGTTGTTCTTGCGGTGCAGACCGATATCGGTGGCGGCGGAATGCTTGCTTATCGGCATGACCTGTCGGTAGCTCCCCGGTAACTCATTTTTTACACACGGTTTCAGCGGCGTTTTTTCCGGCCTCTCAACGGCGAAAAACCCGCTGCGGGCGGTCGCTGGATCAAAACGCGCCGGTAATTGTCGCATCATATCGACACAGCGTGTCAGCAATTTCCCCCAGCGCGTCATCTCCCCTCCGCCAGCATTGCCGCAAGGTGTGCAGTCCAACGCAAGTTTTTGAATCAACTGGCTTGAACAGGGGGGGCTTCTCGGCGAAAATCGCCCCCATTCTTAAAGGGAGTGGCAGAAGCTTATGCTGCAGGTCAGTTTTACCAGTTCACAAAGACCACCGGTGTGGCTTGTCAAGCAGCGCTATTCCATGGGTTCGGACCGCGGGTGCGATATCTGGCTGAACGATCCTGCCGCCGGGACTCAGCACGCGGAGCTGCTTGTCAATGACGATGTCGTGCAACTGATTCCCCGGGATGACCATTCCATCTCCGTGAATGATCAGCCGGTTCTGGAGGCGACCCAGCTGGAACACGGCTTCAAGATCCGGGTGGGCGAGACGGTGCTCTCCATTACCGATTCCCGCTTGAAGCGCCAGGAGTCCCGGGGCGACGCCAGTGATGGCGCCCTCAATGGCTGGTATCTGCAAGGCACTACCACCGCCCTGTCCAACAAACAGTATCCCGTGCGCGGCGAAATTATTGTCGGCCGTGCGAAAGACTGCGATGTAACCCTGGCGGTTGCGCATCTGTCGCGCCGGCATGCCCGTATCCGGGTCAAGGAAACCTATCTGGAGATCGAAGATCTCGGCTCCGTCAACGGGACCTACCTGAACCGCCAGGCCATCACCAAAACCCGCGCGCATATCGGCGATGAAGTCCGCTTTGATACGCTCAGCTTCCGCGTGTGTCACCGCTACGAAACTACCGGTCAGGAAGAGTACACCAGCCTGCGGTTTGCAGCCAGACCGACCCCGGGAAGTGCCAGCCCAGAGGAAACACCGCCGTCGGCTGCATTCAGCAAGGCGTCTGCGAAGCAGAAAAAAAAGCACAATCAGCAACGGTTTTTGTCGGAATCAAAAGGCGCTGTTCGGCAGCAAGGGTCCCTGGCGTCATTATTTCTGGGCTTTCTCACCGTGGCGTGTGTAACCCTGGGCGCCTTCTTTTATCTCGTGCGTTATGCGTGACCCGGAACAGGCAAACTCTTTTATCCTCTATTCTACGGCCGGGTGCCACCTGTGCGAGCTGGCCGTAGAACTGTTGCAAGACGCGAGTGCCAGGCAGCCGTTGAGGTGGCGGGAAGTGGACATCGCCGATGATGACGGGCTTGTCGAAACCTACGGCGTCCGGATTCCCGTGTTGAAGAATCCAGCCACCGGCGCTGAACTCGGCTGGCCTTTCGACCTGTCTCGGCTGAATGCATGGCTGCGAGG
>CAZJKJ010000019.1:0-53274 GCA_964546435.1 uncultured Cellvibrionaceae bacterium | reverse complement strand
CCACACGCTTTGCTTGACCTCATTCTTAAAAAGCCGCTGAACCGTTTAGGTCCTAGCTAAGTACCTCGTTGTGAGGCGCGCATTCTACGCATTTTTTTCAACTTGGCAACTCTTTTTTTACTTTCGCGATTTTTCTTTCATCGCTCAAAGGGTTGCCTTCTCGAAGTGACCAGTAGCGGCCTCATCAAGGGAGCGCATTATGCTGATCCTCCCTGCCTTCGTCAACACCGCATTCTGAAAATTTGTCAGGCTCTGTACGAAAAGTGCCTGTGCTCGTTGATGCTGCATTAAAAACAGGCTCAGAATGCTCATTTACAGCACGTAAACTCCGCTTCTTCGCCTGTTTTTGCCTTGCCTGACCTTCACTCGACGACTTTTCCTACAGACCCTAAGACCATGAAAACGTGTGGCTTCCAGTTGACCGCACTATCTTCACGGCATGCCGTCTACACCCGGGTCGTCGGTGCGCTCGGGGGATCTCTCTTCTGGACGAGCTTGAGCCGTCTGTTTCTCCTGATTCCGCTTTCGCATCGCCAGCAACCACATCACAGGCCCTGAAATGGCATAGGTACAGGCCATCATCAGCAGGACACTTGATGGCTCAATCGCAATGATCACGAACACGAGTAGTGCCGCAAGCATGACCACAAACGGAACCCGACCGCGGAGGTTGAGATCCTTGAAACTGGTGTACCGAAGATTCGACACCATCAGAAGCCCCAGGCCAATCGTTACCAGGGCGATAAGTGCGGACACTTCCCGCGAGGGCACAACGTCATTCCAGGTCCAGACCGTCGTAGCGAGTACCGCTGCGGCGGGCGGGCTCGCCAACCCGACAAAGTATCTTTTATCCACCGTCTCGACTTGAGTATTGAAGCGGGCCAATCTGAGCGCAGCACAGGATGCAAACACAAATGCAGCTGCCCACCCTACTTTGCCCAGCGGTTCCAATCCCCAGCTGAAAATGACCAGCGATGGCGCCAAACCGAAAGACACCATATCCGACAAACTGTCATACTGAACACCGAACGCACTGGTTGTATTCGTCATGCGCGCTACCCGACCGTCGAATCCGTCCATAAACTGCGCAACAATAATTGCCATGCCCGCTTGGGCGAAATCCCCTTTCATGCCGGCCACAATTGCATAAAAACCCGCAAACAGTGCCGCCGTGGTTATAAGGTTCGGCAGCAGAAATACCCCTTTTCGCCTGACCTTCTCACCACTGGCATTTACGACTTCCTCCTCGTGATCATCCACTATGGCCAGAACTGATCGTTCCTGCTCATTAGTATCTGGCTTATCGAGATTCTCTGACATAAATATCCCCAATTGCGGCATTTGCGCTCAACATCAAATATTTGTCTCCCCTGCTGGACGACCTTCTGGCGATATCCAACAGCAACTTCATGATTCGTACGGATCCGAAACAAAAACGGCCCTTACGGGCCGTTGAACTTGCAGATCAGAATCGACTAACGATTTTCTTTACTCTCAATCTGAGCCTTGATCAGGTCTCCGATTGTCGTGGCAGCCATTTGCTCGGACTGCTTCGTGCTGTGCTCTTTGATAGCCGCTTTTTCGTCATCAACGTCTTTGGCTTTCACCGAAAGCAGAATAGTGCGGTTCTTCCGGTCGACACTGGTGATTTTTGCTTCTATTTCATCACCAGGATTGAGCAGATTACGCGCATCTTCAACTTTGTCACGACTCAGATCAGACGCCTTCAAAGTACCTTCGATATCGCCAGAGAGTGTAATGATAGCGCCTTTGGCATCCACTTCTTTCACTATGCCTTTGACGATCGTGCCTTTATCGTTGTCCGCTACATAGGAAGAGAAAGGATCTTCGTTAAGCTGCTTGATCCCCAGGGAAATACGCTCACGCTCGGAATCTATAGCCAACACGACTGTTTCGATTTCATCACCTTTCTTGAACTTGCGCACCGCTTCTTCGCCAGGCTCGTTCCAGGAGATGTCTGACAGATGAACCAGCCCGTCAATACCACCTTCAAGACCGATAAAGATACCGAAATCGGTAATGGACTTGATTTTCCCGGTGATTTTGTCGCCCTTCGCATACTGACGTGAGAACGCGTCCCACGGATTTTCCTGGCACTGCTTGATACCCAGGGAAATACGGCGTCGCTCTTCATCGATATCGAGGATCATCACTTCGATCTCATCGCCCAGCTGTACCACTTTGGACGGATGGATGTTCTTGTTGGTCCAATCCATTTCGGACACGTGAACAAGACCTTCCACGCCAGTTTCGATTTCCGCGAAACAGCCGTAATCAGTCAGATTGGTCACTCGCGCCTTCACTTTGGCGCCTTCAGGGTAGCGCTGGGTGATGGCTTGCCAAGGATCTTCGCCCAACTGCTTCAGTCCAAGTGAAACCCGATTGCGCTCGCGGTCAAACTTGAGCACTTTAACTTCAATTTCATCACCGACATTGACGATTTCGCTGGGATGCTTGATGCGCTTCCAGGCCATATCGGTTATGTGCAACAGACCATCAACCCCACCGAGATCGACGAAGGCGCCGTAATCTGTCAGGTTTTTGACGATACCCTTGACCGCCATGCCTTCTTGCAGCGTTGCCAACAATTCATCGCGCTCGTCCGAGTTCGCCTGCTCCATCACCGCGCGCCGCGACACGACTACGTTGTTACGCTTCTGGTCCAGCTTGATTACTTTGAATTCAAGCTCTTTGCCTTCCAGATGCGTCGTTTCCCGAACTGGGCGTATATCGACCAACGAGCCGGGCAGGAATGCGCGAATACCTGCTACATCAACAGTAAATCCGCCTTTCACCTTGCCGTTGATGACGCCTTTGACTACTTCATCCGACGTGTGAGCCGCTTCGAGAATCTTCCAGCTTTCCGCGCGCTTCGCCTTTTCACGCGACAAGCGGGTTTCACCGAATCCATCCTCTACTGTTTCCAGAGCAACCTGAACTTCATCACCGATGGAGAGATTCAACTTGCCGAATTCATCCAGGAACTGCGATGCAGGGATGACACCTTCAGACTTGAGCCCCGCATGAACGGTTACCCAATCATTGTCTATGTCAATGACGACGCCGGTTACAATTGAACCGGGTTCCATCTCGACGGTTCGTAAACTTTCTTCAAAGAGTTCTGCGAAGCTCTCGCTCATTGCGATACCTATAATAAAGAAGCACATTCGGGACAGACCATTCCCGAACATTTTCAACCGTATTGCCAGGGGTACGGGACGATTAAACACTCCAGCCGATTCGCCAAAACCTGGCACAGGTTACCAGCTGCAAATGAAAAACTTTGACTGAACTCCGCTTCGAAATCGAACGCCCAGCGCAAAGTTGCGCGAAACTACCAGAAAAAGCGGAGCACTTCAAGTCGCCGTTGGTCCCATGGCAAGCTGCAGTTCGCGACCGCACAAACTTATTGAGTCAAAGCCAGGAGTTGCAGGTGGGACAGCACCAGTACAGCCGGCCCCCTTCGAAGCCACATTGTTTGCAGGTAAACACAGGAGGAAGATTGTCAGCGACAATGGCACGTACATCTGCGTATGACACCGTTTCCGCACCACACAGTGCGAGACTACGGGAAACGACCGACAGGGTCTGGTCCTTCGCAAGCGCTTTACGCAAGAATGTCGACGCCGCTTGGCTCCCACCGGATGCTTCAAGTTCGTCTGCGAGTGGCAGATAAAGAGCAGGAGATGGTGACTTTTCGAATACATTCAACAAGAAATCAAGGTACGGAGTACGGTTACCGAGATTTTTGTAAGCAGCTGACACCAGCGGTAATGTTTCTACCAACATGTTGCCCTGCTTCACCAAAGGGGACAGCCAGCGAATCGTTTCCGCAGACCGGCCCTGAGCCAGGTGCCAGAACCCCATATTAATCGCCGCCCGAGCGCTATGTTTTTCAAATTCAAGCGCTTTTTGAGTCCATTTATGAAAATCATTCATGTCGCCGCGCTGGCGGGCGATCTCGGCCAGTTCACAGGCGTAATTTGCCTGCAGGTGGCGCCAGTGACGAAGATCGGCTGCGGGTTTCCGGGTGCACAATTTTTCTGCGGAATCAATGGCCTTCTGCCATTCTTGCTCGTCTTGATAAACCTCGACCAAATTTGCCAGGGCTGCTGCCCCGATTTCCGGACTGGAAGTTGATTGGAGCTCCCGCAACAGCGCTTCGGCCCGATCGAGCAATCCCGATACCTTGTAATCCAGAGCAAGCTCCAGCTGCGCCTGCTCCATTTCCCGCCCTTGCAGCCCCGGCTGAGTCAGAAGATTCTGGTGGATGCGAATCGCGCGGTCCACTTCTCCGCGTTTCCTCAACAAACTGCCCAAGGCAAGATGGGTTTCCAAGGTATCCGGGTTTACATCCAGACTTGAAACAAAGGTTTCCAGAGCAACGTCGTGCTGTTCATGCAATAGCTGGTTGAGACTCTCGAAATATCGCCGCGGAACCGCTCGCGTGGCTGAGCTCGATGGCAGAAGTCTGGACGCAAGACTCCAGCGACCGACGGCAAACCCTAGCGCTACTGCGCTCAATATCAGGAGGAAAACCATAAGGTCCATGGAAATTTACAGCAACGGGCGTTCGGACACAGTCTCCGTTCCGCCATTGTCCATGTGTCGTTTGGAATTGGCCCGGCGCAGCTTGAGCTTCAGAAAATAGAACCCGGGTAAAAGTGCCAGCAGGGAGAACGCAACCCCGGCAAGAAAGGACAGGGTTATCACAACGCCGACAGAGACTTCCGGCAACTGCCATGCCAGCACACTGACCTCAAGCAGCTGTTGATTCTGGTGAGCCAGTTTCGCCCCCACCAAAATCAAAAGGATTACCCACAGCCACACGAGGACACGGCGGCATACACCGAAAAGCCTTTTAAGCATTTTTAAGTTCCCCGGATGACTTTATACGGCTTTCCACCAGCTCGAGAACCGTTCTGACAACCTCTGCGATCCCCAAGTGAGTGCTGTCGACAATTACCGCATCCGTGGCCGGTTTGAGCGGCGCGGTTGCACGCGAGGTATCACGTAGATCGCGCGCCTCAATGTCGCTGAGAATTTTCTCGAATACGGCTGGCTCACCAGCCAGTTGCAGCTGCGCCAGACGTCGCTTTGCTCTTTCTTCCGCTGACGCGGTCAGGAACACCTTCAAAGGCGCATCGGGAAAAACGACAGTACCCATGTCTCGTCCATCCGCGACCAGCCCCGGAGCCTGCGCAAACGCTCTTTGGCGTTCGAGTAGCGCGCTCCGAACCAATGGCAGGGCTGCGACTATGGATGCCTCGAGTCCAATCGTCTCGGTCCTGATTGCCTCGGACACGTCTCTCCCTTCGAGAAATATGCGCGTGCCATTGAGCTCGATCCGAAATTCGATATCCAGCTGCTCTGCAATACCTGCAATCGCCAGTTCGTCATTCGTATCAACTGACCTTTGCCGGGCAGCGAGCGCCGTCAATCGGTACAGCGCCCCGCTGTCGAGCAGGGTAAAACCCATCTCGTCCGCGATCTTACGCGCGACGGTTCCTTTACCCGATCCGCTGGGACCATCAATCGCAATAACAGGAGCTACCGTCGCGGCAGTCAGCTGGTCTGGTTTTGACATTATTTGTAACCGTGTACAAGGGATTCATGAATTCTGACACAGACATCTGCTGGTTCGGCTGCGGTGGTTACCGGTCGCCCGATTACCAGGAAATCACTGCCTGCGGCGATTGCCTGTGATGGTGTCATTACTCGTCGCTGATCATCCCTCGTCGCGCCTTCAAGCCTTATCCCTGGCGTGACCGTCAAAAACTGTTCTCCATATTTGCGTTTTACCGCTCCCGCTTCATGTGCCGAGCACACCACACCATGGAGCCCCGATTCAAATGCCAGACCGGTCAGGAAATCCACCTGGTCTCCAGCACTGCGGTCCACTCCTGCTCCGATTAAATCTGCATCGGTCATGCTGGTCAGGACCGTCACAGCGATGAGCAGCGGTTTGTGTCGCGCCTGTTCAAGCCCATCAAGGGCCTGTTCGAGCATCCGCACTCCGCCGCTCGCATGTACGTTCACCATCCAGACACCAAGATTGGCAGCAACTTTGACCGCCTTGCCGACGGTCGCGGGAATATCGTGAAACTTCAAATCCAGAAAAACTTCGAAGCCGAGAGCCTGCAAAAACTCCACAACCGCCGGACCACAGGCTGTAAATAATTCCTTACCCACTTTCACGCGGCAGTATCCGGGGTCAAGCCGACGCGCAAGCTGCTCGCAAGCCTGCCAGTGATCTACATCCAGCGCTACGATAATTTTCGGGTTGTTCATGCAGGTTGCCGATTCGCCTTTTTCACACCCGGGTCATTGGGGGCCAAATGATAATTCGGCCCGGGTGTTTCCGCCCGGGCCTCCAGATTAAAATTGTATTCTATCCCGATTATTGGCAAGCGTCGCTTGACCGATCCCTTTGACCTGCAACAAATCCTCAACGGCTTTGAAGGGGCCATTCTGATTCCGGTAGCTGACAATCGCCTGCGCTTTCGCCTCTCCAATGCCAACCAGCACTTCCGCCAGCTCCTCCGCGTCCGCAGAGTTGATATCAACGGTCAACGTCTGGACAGCGGCGCTATTGTTGCTGTTGAAATACACGGTTTGCGGGGACGCCATGGCACCCATAGATCCCACCGCCAGCGATGCCGCGATCAGACATGCTTTCGCGGCGCTCAAGATGGCACTGCGGCGGCTCGCTTTCATCGACATGCTTTCACTTGATAAATCCTTGAACATATTAATCCCTCTTCATACAGTTAATTGACGGAGTTTTCAGATTCTCCGCGTAAAACTGTAATCTCATTCCTTTGAAGGAACCAGTCGTTTCCCGACCCGCTGACTGTGAGATTTTTCGTCATATCGGGATGAGAGATGCTCCTTGTGTTACCCGGCGCCAATCAGCGATCTCTATTACCGACACCGGGTGTTTTCGGACTATCCACGTGCGGAGCAAGCATGCGAGTGAAGTGATCGCGTGCTTTCTTCGCGCGGATAAAAGTTTCCAGCAGCCCTTCGCTGTCCCCATTTTCTACCGCCGCCCGGAGACGCTCGAGATTCGCGGAAAACATGTCCATTGCCTTGAGTACGGAAGATCGATTGGCCAGCATGATGTCACGCCACATGGTCGCATCGCTGGATGCTATACGGGTAAAGTCACGAAAACCACCAGCCGCATACCTGAAAATGTTTTCGTTCTGGCTATCATGTGCAAGCGTGTCAACCAGTGAGTAGGCAATTGCGTGCGGCAGGTGACTCGTGGCAGCCAGGACTTCATCATGATCTCTCACCCCCATTTCCAGAACTTCTGCGCCCACCGCTTGCCACAAGGCTCGCACTCGCTGAAGGTGTTCGGCGCCGGTTTCCGGCGTGGGCGTGAGAATGACACGATGACGCTCATACAGTTGCGGATCAGCCGCTTCCACACCGCTCTTCTCGGAACCGGCAATTGGATGGCCCGGTACAATCTGCGGAGGTATCAGGCCATAAACTGATTCCACGTCGGCAAGTACACTGCCTTTTACACTGGCGCCATCGGTTACCGTAACATCCGGAGACACGAGTGCTTTGACATCGCGAAGCACATTGGCTACCGCAAGCGTCGGAACTGCGATGAACACGACATCACCTTTTACCAGCTGAGAGGCCCACTGATGTAGCGATGTATGCGCTTGATCGACGATCCCCAGCTCCACGGCCCGCTGGCAGGTTTCCTCCTGAAGAGCAACACCCCATACACCGGAGCACAGCTTCCGGCTGCGCGCAGCCGCGGCCAGACTGCCGCCGATAAGCCCCAGACCAACGACCACCAGACGCCCGAACGGTGGAGCACTTTCACCCACCATTGAATGACCACCGGACATTGTCTGCTCTCATAGAACGCCCTTCGGATAGGATCCCAGCACATTAAGGTTGGCCGCGCGCTGAGCGACGTCATTCAACGCAGCCTTCACTTTCGCATCATCCTTGTGCCCCATGAAATCGACAAAAAAGACGTAACTCCAGTTGCCCGATTGGGCAGGACGGGTTTCTACCCGCGTCAGGTCAATCTGATGACGATAAAAGGGTTCAAGCATCAGGTGCAAGGCGCCAGGCTCATTGCGCATTGAAACGACGATGGAAGTCTTGTCTTCCCCACTCGCGGCTACATCCTGGGTACCAATGATCAAAAACCGGGTTGCGTTATCGGGCCGGTCTTCAATCTTCTCCGATAATATGGTGAGACCATAGAGTTCCGCGGCCATTTGACCAGCGATGGCAGCCGAATTCCATTCACTTTTTATCCGGCGCGCTGCATCGGCGTTGCTGTTCACCGCAATGCGGTCTGCATTCGGATAATGCGTATCGAGCCACTTACGGCATTGGGCGAATGACTGGGAGTGAGAATAGATACGGGAAATACGATCTGTTTTGGTGACATCGGACACCATTAAATGGTGGTGGATCCGCAGCACCACCTCCCCGCAGATATTCAGATTGGACTCCATGAAGCTGTCCAAAGTGTGGGCGACTACGCCTCCCGTAGAATTCTCAACGGGTACTACACCAAAGCGCGTCGCACCTGCCTCAACCTCTCGAAACACTTCATCGATAGCTGCCATGGATACCGTCTGAGCAGAATGTCCGAAGTGCTTCAATGCGGCCTGCTGGGTAAATGTCCCCTCCGGTCCCAGATAAGCGACTTTGATCGGCTGCTCCAGCGCCAGACAGGCTGACATGATTTCCCGGAACAGGCGCGCAAACTCTTCATTCTTCAAAGGTCCTTTGTTCCGCTCCATCGCACGCCGCAACACCTGGGCTTCCCGCTCCGGCCGGTAAAACACCGGAATTTCGCCGGGACTGAAACGGCGTTTAATCTCGGCAACCTGTTGGGCGCAAACTGCCCGCTCACTGATCAGTTCACCGATGCGCCCGTCGATCGCATCGATTTTGTCCCGAATCCGGGTCAGCAGTTCCTGTTCATTGTCTGAATCGTTATTCATTTCCATCGCTCATCACTGTTCCGGATTCACGACAGTCTCCAGCGCATCTTCGGATTCCTGTTCCTCAATGCGCTCGATACCGACTATGTGTTCACCTTCTTTAGTGCGTATCAGGCGCACCCCCTGAGTATTTCGTGACAGCAGCGAAACCTCGTCCGCCCGGATCCGCACCAGCGTACCCTGATCCGATATCAGCATGATCTGATCACCTTCAAAAACTTGTACCGCGCCAATCAGGTCTCCGTTGCGATCGGTCGTTTGCATGGCGATTACGCCCTGGGACCCGCGACCCTTCCTGGCAAACTCTTCAATATCGGTTCGCTTGCCGTACCCATGTTCGCTGATGGTCAGCATCTTGCCGTTTTCATCCGGAATCACCATGGAAATTACCCGTTTCCCCGCGGTCATCCGAATTCCCCGGACTCCGCGTGAGGTACGACCCATAGCCCGGACCTGGCTTTCATCAAAACGGGCCGCTTTACCGGCTGAGGTGACGAGGATAACGTCGCGCGTGCCATTGGTAATGGCCGTACCCACCAGAAAATCTCCTTCATCAAGATCAATGGCCCGCAGACCCACGCTTCGCGGGCGTGAAAACTGCACCAGGGAGGTCTTCTTGACCGTCCCCATCGACGTCGCCATAAAGATGTAGTGATCCTCGTCGAATTCCCGAACGGGCAGGATCGCCGTAATCCGCTCACTTTCCTCCAGCGGCAGGAGATTGACAACCGGACGCCCGCGAGAGGTTCTGGACGCGATGGGAATCTGGTAAACCTTAAGCCAGTAGACCTTACCAACATTGGTAAAACACAGGATGTAGTCATGCGTGTTGGCTATGAGAATGTGCTCGACAAAATCCTCATCCTTCACCGAAGTTGCGGCCTTGCCCATGCCTCCGCGCTTCTGTGCCTGATAGGCATCAAGAGGCTGACTTTTGGCATATCCGAGGTGTGAAATGGTCACAACCCGGTCTTCTTCGTTGATCAGATCTTCATGAGTAAGATCGGATCGGGATGTTTGTACTTCCGTCCGGCGTTCATCGCCAAATTCCTTCTCGACCTGCTCCAGCTCTTCACGAATCACAGTCATCAATCGTTCGGGATTGGCCAGAATCTCGAGGTATCCGGTTATCTGCAAGAGTCTTTCTTCATATTCCGCCAGAAGCTTGTCGTGCTCCATGCCGGTCAACCGGTGCAGGCGCAGATCCAAAATTGCCTGAGCCTGAACCGGGGAGAGATAGTACTGATTGTTGCGCATCCCGAATTCGGAGCCAAGGTCATCCGGGCGGCAGGCGTCCGCGCCCGCGCGCTCAAGAAACTGACCGACTGCGGCCACCGGCCACCCGCGTGCGACCAAAGAATCCCGGGCATCGGTTGGCGTGGATGACTGTTTGATCAGCGTAATAACTTCATCGATGTTGGAGATGGCAACCGCCAGCCCCTCCAGCACATGCCCACGTTCCCGGGCCTTGCGCAACAGGTAAACCGTTCGTCGTGTGACTACTTCCCGGCGGTGTCGCAAAAACAACGACAGCATGTCGAAAAGATTCAGCAACCGCGGCTGGTTGTCGACCAGGGCTACCATGTTGATGCCGAAAACCGTCTCCATTTGGGTCTGGCTGTACAGGTTGTTGAGAACAACCTCGCCCATGTCGCCACGTTTTATTTCTATAACTACCCGCAGACCATCTTTGTCAGATTCGTCGCGAATTTCCGATATTCCTTCAACCTTCTTCTCTTTTACCAGTTCGGCAATTTTCTCGATCAATCGAGCTTTGTTAACCTGATAAGGTATCTCGTGGATGATGATTGTCTCGCGATTCGTCTTTTCATCGGTCACGACCTCTGCCCGGGCGCGCACATAGATGCGTCCCCGTCCCGTACGATACGCTTCTACAATACCCGCCCTGCCGTTGATGATACCCGCTGTCGGGAAGTCCGGCCCCGGAATATATTCCATGAGGTCTTCAACCGTAAGCTCCGGGTTTTCGATCAAGGCGAGGCAGGCCCGTACGGTTTCCCGAATATTATGCGGAGGAATGTTAGTCGCCATCCCTACCGCAATCCCCGACGACCCGTTGACCAGGAGGTTGGGTACGCGGGTCGGCAATACGTCCGGGATCAGTTCGTTGCCGTCGTAGTTGGGGACGAAATCCACCGTCTCCTTGTCGAGATCGGCCAGCAGTTCGTGGGCAATCTTCGACATCCGGATTTCGGTATACCGCATCGCCGCGGCCCGGTCGCCGTCGATCGATCCGAAGTTGCCCTGACCATCCACCAGCATGTAACGCAATGAAAACGGCTGCGCCATCCGCACGATCGTGTCATAGACTGCGGAATCGCCATGCGGATGGTATTTACCGATCACGTCACCCACCACCCGGGCAGACTTTTTGTAAGCTTTGTTCCAGTCATTTTTGAGCTCACTCATGGCGAACAGCACGCGGCGGTGTACCGGCTTCAGGCCGTCCCGCACATCTGGCAAGGCGCGCCCCACGATTACGCTCATTGCATAATCCAGGTAAGACTGCTTTAACTCATCTTCGATATTGACGGGTACAACTTCTTTTGCGATATCGCCCATGGACTCAGGCATTCCTTACTGATTGTTGGATTTATCGAGGGGTTGCGCTTGACAATGAAAGCCGGTTTTTACCAGTATGCGGGGCGTCGACCGTTTTTCGTTCCTTTCACGGCCACGCTTCGACAATTTTATGGTCTGGCAACTCATTGCAAAGGCGCGGCGATTGGATTGCGATAAAAGCGCGCAATAGTACCACAACAGCCGTAGACGCGCACCGGTAGACCATTGCGGCAAGCCTTTTGGGGAAGCGCGCGGCCTGCCGGCCACCGGCGGAACAAACCGAGAACTTTTCTCCGAGATAGCTAATTATGGAACCATCAATTACCGCCAACGTGGATCCCGCTGAAATCGCCAAGTTCGAGCGGATGGCTCACCGGTGGTGGGATCCCGCGGGCGAATTCAAACCCCTTCATCAGGTCAACCCGCTACGGGCCGGCTATATCGATCTGCACTCAAAAGTTGCCGGTAAAACCGTGCTGGATGTGGGATGCGGTGGCGGTTTGCTGACGGAAGCGATGGCTCAGCGCGGTGCCAAAGTCACCGGCATTGATATGGGAGCCGCGCCTCTGTCTGTAGCCCGACTTCACGCGAAGGAAAGCCGGCTGACCATTGATTATCAGCAAATTTCGGCTGAAGAGCTGGCCGCCAGCCGGCCAGAAGGGTTTGACGTGGTCTGCTGCCTGGAGGTCCTAGAACACATACCGGATCCGGCCGCGCTGCTCTCCAGCTGCGCCCGCCTCGCCAAACCGGGTGGCCACCTGTTTTTTTCCACCATCAACCGCACCCCTAAAGCCTACGCCCTGGCCGTCATTGGCGCCGAATACCTGCTGCGCTGGTTGCCAAAAGGTACTCATGAGTACAAAAAGTTTATCCGCCCGTCAGAGCTGGCGGAATGGGCGCGACAGGCTAGTCTGGAACTGAACGACATCAGTGGCCTTATATACAATCCTCTGACCCGACGATTTTCGCTTTCGGATGCGGATGTAGACGTTAACTATATTACCCACTTCGTCAAGCCCGGCCCGGACACCTCCCCATGACCCTGAAAGCTGTTTTCTTCGATCTGGACGGAACGTTACTGGACACCAGCCTGGATCTGGGCAACGCCCTCAACAATGTGCGCCTGGAAGAACAACTGCCGCTCATCGACCATCATCTAATCCGCAGTCACGTTTCAAATGGCGCCACTGCATTGATTCAATTGGGATTCGGTCACGAGCTGACTGAAGACATGCTGAGTTTGTATCGCAGCCGCCTGCTGGACTTCTATCTGGCCGGTGTTGCAGACCATACCCATGCCTTCCCCGGCATCTACGAGCTCATTGACGCACTGACTGCTCAAGGCGTTGCCTGGGGGATCGTAACCAACAAACCGAGCACGTATACCCGGGCACTCCTCGCTCATATCGATTTCCCCCAGGAACCCTGCGCTATAGTCTGTCCAGATCATGTGGGCGTGGGCAAGCCTTCGCCAGAACCACTCTTCCACGCATGCAGGCTGGCCGGCTGCCAACCGGCGGAAGCTCTGTATGTTGGCGATCACCTGCGCGACATTGAATGCGGTACCAATGCAGGAGTAGCGACCATTGCGGTCGGATATGGATTTACCGCCGACCCTGAAGACTATTTGCACTGGAATGCAACCCACGTGGCCCGGCATCCAGAAGACATCTGGCCTATTGTGCAACTTTATCTGCAGGAGTAATTTTTATGGATACACGCGTTGATGACAGTCCGCTTACGCGCTATGCCCCCTCTTCCAATCTGCTTGATAACCGGATCGTGGTGGTAAGCGGCGCCGGTGCCGGCATCGGTCGGGTTGCCGCCAAAGCCTTTGCCGCTCATGGTGCAACGGTGATTTTACTGGGGAGAACCCTCGCAAAACTGGAAGCGGTCTATGACGAGATAGAAAATGCCGGCCATCCGAAACCGGCGATATTTCCCATCAACTTTGAAGGTGCTGCACCAGAGGATTATCAGCAGCTCAATACTGCACTGACTAACGAGTTTGGACGGCTGGACGGCCTGCTGCACAACGCCAGCCTGCTTGGCCCGAGAACGCCGATAGCCCAGTATCCTCTGAACGACTGGCAAAAGGTCCTGCAGGTCAACGTCACTGCCTGCTTTTTACTCACCAGCGCACTCCTGCCACTGCTGCAGAAATCTGCGGATGCCCGCGTCCTCTTCACCAGCGACAACGTGGGTCAAAAAGGGCGCGCCTACTGGGGAGCCTACGCTGTCTCCAACGCGGCGAGCGACAATCTGATGGAGGTTCTGGCCGATGAGCTCGAGAATACCGCGATTCGGGTCAATTCCATCGACCCTGGTGCCGTACGCACGGAACTGCGAGCTTCGGCCTATCCCGCCGAGAATCCGGCTTCGATCAAGACACCGGAAGAGATCATGAACCGTTACCTGTTCCTGATGGGACCGGACAGTCGTGAAGTGCACGGCCTGCGGGTACTTGCGCAACCACAGTAAACGTCTGGCAGGCTGATAACAGCCTGCGTTGCCACTGCGGCGTTACACACCGGCTCAAAATGTTCATTTACGCTATGTAAACTCCGCTTTTTCGCCGGCTTTTGCCTTGCATTGACTGCCTCGCTGACGTTTTTCAATCGCCTGCTAGCCTTGTGCTGAATCTTCCGGTACGACGCTTTCGATTAAGGTCTTGAGTTCGCCTTTTTCGTGCATCTCCGTCACGATGTCACAACCGCCGACCAGTTCCCCGTTCACCCACAACTGGGGAAACGTCGGCCAGTTACCATACGTCGGCAGGTTGGTGCGGATATCCGGGTTGGCCAGTACATCCACAAATGCAAATCGCCGCCCACAGGACATTAACGCCTGCGCCGTACGCATCGAAAAACCGCATTGTGGAGCGTCCGGAGAGCCTTTCATGTAAAGGACGACTGGATTCTGTTCAATCTGCTGCTTGATTTGTTCCATGATATCCATGGTGGGCGCTACCTGTGTTTGATTCGGTGAAATGTAAAACCGAGGATTAAAACCGAGTAATACAGTCGGAAATTGCCCGGCATTTTAGCGCGAATCGCCCGGTTTATTCCAGCCACCTCCGCCAGGGGTCGCAATGCAGAGACGGTCCCCCGGGCGCACCTCGAAGTTCACCTTGCCCGGAACCGGATCGCCATTCAAGCTGTTACAGCCCTTTTTACCGCTGGTACCGCCGTGCAGGCCCCAGGGAGCGCGCGTGCGACGCTCGCTCAAGAGGCTTACTTGCGCCGACTTCAGAAATTCAAATTCACGGACTACGCCATTCCCGCCGGCAAAAGTTCCTGTACCACCCGAATCACGTCGGACCTGGTAACGCAGGACCCGGACCGGGTACTGGCTTTCGAGCACCTCCAGGGGGGTATTCAGGGTGTTGGTCATGTGGGACTGGCGAGCGCTCATTCCTGGTCCACCGGGCCCCGCGCCATGCCCTCCCGCCATGGTTTCGTAGTAATCCCAGGCCGGCGTGTCTGCCGTCGCCACGCTGCCCATCGCAAGGTTATTCATGGTTCCCTGACTGGCTGCCGGTATCTTCTGGGGCAAGGCTTCCGCCAAGGCACCAAAAACTGCATCGACGATGCGGCTCGACGTTTCCACGTTTCCGGCAGCGACCGCTGCCGGATACTCCGCATTGACAAGGCAGGCTTTGGGCGCGTGAATTTTTATCGGACGGAACGTGCCCGCACAGGCTGGCGCATAAGCGGGCAGCAGACATCTGAAGCAATAAAACACGGCCGCTGCCGCCACCGACAGCGGACAATTGATATTGCCATCCACCTGCGCTGCTGTCCCCCTGAAATCTACTTCGATATTCCCCGATGTAATGGTTATCGACACCGCGACGGGAACAGTGTTCGTACCCAGACCATCATCATCCATAAAGTCCGTGAAGGAATAGTTACCATCAGGCAGGTCGCGCCACTCACCGTGTGCGAGCTTTTCAGCGTAGTCGTTCAACGCCATCAAGTTGTCCAGATAGCTGGCCAATCCCTGGCGCCGCGCCACCTCTTCAAGCCGCTGAACACCCAGCTTGCAGGCGCTCACCTGAGCCTGAAAATCACCGCGAATCCGAACATCCTGACTGCGGCCACACACCTTCTCGAAGACGTCTTCATCCCAATGACCGCATTCGATCAGCAAAGTCGGCGGAATTATTCGTCCTTCGTCTTCAAGACGGCGAGCGACCGGCATGGAACCAGGCTGCGACGCGCCGATATTGGCATGGTGAGCCCGGTTGGCGACGAACCCGATCAGAAATTCGTCCACAAATGCCGGGGCGACCACGGTCACATCCGGTAAATGGGTGCCCCCCATAAACGGATCGTTCAGAACCAGCAAGTCACCGGCATTCCACCGCCGCAAGCTCACAAGATCCGCCATGGCGAAAGCCATGCTGCCAAGATGCACCGGGATATGGGCAGCCTGTGCGCAGAGTCCACCATAGCGATCAAATAAGGCGCATGAATAATCCAGGCGGTCCTTTATGTTTGGCGAGAACGCGGATCTGCGGAGCACCGCGCCCATCTCGTCACAGACCGCAGCGATCCTGCTTGCGAAGATGCTGAGCGCAATAGAGTCCATTGTCATAAAAGAATTCAGTTGAAGTCTTGATGGCTCAGGATCAGGAATAAAGCCGATCCAGATACTCTTGAGCTATGTGATTCCAGTCAAAGCGACGGGCCGCAGCCGCCTGCTTTATCTCAGCGAACCTCGCCGGATCATCCTGCATCAACGTCAACGCAGCAGCGGATCGTTCCAGCATTGCAACCACTTGCCCCTCGCCGCTGCTACCGTGGAATAAAAAGCCATCCACACCGTCGCGAATGGTGTCATTTAATCCCCCCACACCATGTGCCAGACAGGGTTGCCCCGCACGCATTGCCAACATCTGGCTGATGCCGCAGGGCTCATATGAACTGGGCATGAAAAACAGATCTCCTGAGTTGTAAAGCATGTCGGCCACTTCTGGGGAAAATCCCTGCAAATAAATCAGATTCCTGCATTGTGCGGTGACTTCCGTAAAAAACCGCTCATAATCTTCTTGACCGGTTCCGAGGATTATCATGACGCCCTGATTTCCCGTCTTTTTCTCTAATTGCGCTAACAGATGTACCAGGGCTGGTTGATAGGTATCTTCGTAGATCACCGAATGACGCAACAATCTCACTTTCTGTTCCGTTAAACGACCAACGGACGCCAGCATTAGATATTTCCCTTTCGTTCCTGCCCACTCCTTGATTCTCTGCTGAGCGATCCAGTGAGCGCTTTGTATCGTTGCTTCTTTTGCCATCCAGCCGAGCAATGTGTTGTGCATCGCTTCCACCAAACGGGTTTTGCTGGCCGGTCGGTATTTCCGCTGGGGATATTCACAACCATTGAGAATACCGATTAGCCGGTGCTGCTTCGCCGCTGTCGCCAGGTCACCTTCCAGCCCCTCACCTCCATACTTGAAATTCGATGTATCACTTGGCTCCTGGACTTCCTGGGCATAGGTCGGGGAAACAGCATGAATACGCGTGCATAATTGAATCGCGGCGCGCATAGGATTGAAACAATGAGTAACCCTCGGATCACAGATCGCAGCACGGTCATAGCGTAAAAACGGAAACCAGGCTTCCAGAGAGGAAGCATCACCGGCAAATGGCCGGATTCCCTGAATGGCCAGATTGTGAACCGAATAAACGGTGGGGATATTTTTCAGGCGCGCAAAGTGCGGAGAATATTCTCTTAATACTGAAACAATGGCGGCGTGCCAGTCATGCAAATGGAGGATGTCCACCGGCCCGAAACTCTCATTAAGAATCGCCTGGCCACAGGCAGCAGAGAAAAGCGCGAACTTGGTGGCATCAGTTGCGAAAGGTCTGGATGGAGGATCATTGCAATAGATATTCCCGACACCATTGGGATAAAACCCCGGGTGATGCAAGACCCAATTGAAAACGCGGGGCGTGCCCGGTTCTTCAAAAAAGGCGTCGGCTTCTTCTGAATCGGTTTCAGCAAACAGCGCGTAGAGCGAAACGTCGGTCACGGTACTGCCGAATTCAACGGGAAAATGAGACACCCGCCGCGCGTGCGGCAACAGATGGAGATGTCCGTACGAAGGAATAATACAGTGCACACTGCAGCCGTGATCGACCAGCGCACGTGGTATATCCCTCATGACATCGCCGATTCCGCCTACTTTCGCACGCGGTAACGCATCGTTTTCCGACGCGATCATCACAATATTTTTTGACATAAATTCAACAGAATAGAGGGAAGATCAATTCGCACAGATCTTCCTTGCTTATGTGACAGGCGGGATTATTCAGGTGCGACTTTCCCGGTTGCAGTGGCGATGCGGATTATCGTGCGCCGCCGCGTTGACCCAGCATTTCGGGCGTAACCAGCGTAATTCCCTTGGGCGTCACCCGGAAGCCGTTCGCCCGATCCTGATCATGATCGTAACCAATCTCCATGCCTTTCGGAATTTCGCAGGCTCGGTCGATAATTGCGCGGCGTATCTTGGCGTATCGATTGATAATGACTTCAGGGAGTATCACCGACTCTTCAGTCGTCGTATATGAGTGTACTCGCACATCCGAAAACAGCAGGGACTTGCGCACGCGCCCCCCCGAAATAATGCAGCCACCCGATATTGTCGAATCCACTGCGTAACCGCGCCGACCTTCATCATCAAATACAAATTTGGCGGGAGGTAGCTGAGCCTGATACGTCCACAGCGGCCATGACTGGTCGTACAGGTTAAGCATTGGCGTCGGAGAAACAAGATCCATGTTTGCCTCCCAAAACGCGTCCAGCGTTCCCACATCTCGCCAGTAGGCCTGCTTGTCATCCGCATCCCGGAAACGGAAGGCATAGACTTTGTCCTTTTTGATAATGGAAGGAATGATGTCTTTGCCAAAATCATGCTCGGAATTGGGATCTCGCGCATCTTTCTCCAGAAGCTCAAGGAGATACTCCGTGTTAAACACGTAATTGCCCATGGAAGCGAGGCAATATTCACTGTTATCCGGAATCGGCGACGGGTGCTCCGGCTTTTCATCAAAACGGAGAATCCGGTCGTCACTGTCCACCGTCATGACGCCGAATGCCTTTGCTGCCTCTTCCACTGGAACCTCGACACAGGAGACTGTAAGCCCCGAGCCGTTTTCCACATGAAATGCAAGGATCTGACCGTAATCCATGTGATAGATGTGATCGCCTGACAGCACCATGACGTATTTGGGATTGGCGGCCCGGATAATGTCCAGGTTTTGATACAACGCGTCAGCCGTTCCCTGATACCAGTTCGGGGAATTACGCTGGGACGCTGGCAATACTTCGACATATTCTCCCAGCTCACGCTTGAAATGACTCCAGCCGACCTGGATATGCCTGATGAGTGAATGGGCCTTGTACTGGGTCAACACCCCGACCTGACGGATTCCCGAATTAATGCAATTGGATAACGGGAAGTCGATGATTCTGAATTTTCCACCAAAGTATAGCGCGGGCTTTGCGCGCCAATCCGTCAGCTCATAGAGACGGCTCCCGCGCCCTCCGGCTAAAATCAGGGCAAGTGTATCTTTCGTCAGCCGGCTGACGAACCGGGGGCTGAATTTATCTGCGGGTTTAGACATGATTTACCTTTAAAGAATGCGTGCGTGTATATCGCGAAATACTATTGCCGACGCCTGTGATCTGCAAGCAACTCTGGCACAAGGACCGGGCTACCTTGTCGTATTGCAGTCAATGAATTCGGATCCTGGCTAACTAATCTCTTAAAGAACGTTCCAAATCTCCTTCGCGTACTGACGAATCGTATTGTCGCTTGAGAAACCTCCGCTTGCAGCGGCGTTGAGGATGCTCATTCTCACCCATTGCTCCTGATCTGCATAGGCTTTGCCGGCCATTTTCTGCGCATTAATATAACTGCGAAAATCCGCCGCTACCATCCACGGATCATCTTCATTGCGGATGGCCGCTGCAACCGGATCAAAGATGCCCGGCTCGAACAAATTAAAATGGCCGCATTCCAGCAACTGCATCACCCGCCGCAAATCCTGGTCTCCAGCGATAATGTCTTGCGGACTGTTTGTCTTCCGGAAACTGGCTATTTGCTCTTCGCGCAATCCGAAAAGAAAAAAGTTTTCCTCTCCGACAGCTTGTAATATTTCAATATTGGCACCGTCATATGTACCGATGGTTACAGCGCCATTCATCATGAATTTCATGTTACCGGTGCCGGATGCCTCTTTGCCCGCCGTTGATATCTGTTCGGAAAGATCGGTTCCGGGACACACGATTTCCATGCTGGAGACGCGGTAATTGGGCAGAAACACCATCTGCAGTAACGGCCGCACTGCCGGATCGTTGTTCACGACCATCGCAATGTTATTGATCAGTTTGATGATCAGCTTAGCCATGATATAGCCCGGCGCCGCTTTACCCCCAATGATCACGCAGCGAGGCTGCATGCCCTTGGTATCACCACGTTTGATGCGATCGTACAGGTGGATGACGTGAAGCGCGTTGAGCAACTGTCGTTTGTACTCGTGAATCCGTTTGACCTGCACATCAAACATGCTCTCAACATTAAAAGCTATTCCGCACTGGCTTTCCACGAGCTGTGCAACCCGTTCCTTATTCTCCTGCTTGATCTGATGCCAACGTTTACGAAATTCACTGTCATTCACAAAATCGCGCAACTGACTGATGCTCTGCAGGTCGGTAATCCAGCCTTCACCAATGGACTGGTTCAACAAGTCAGCCAGTCGGCGATTGCAATGTCCCAGCCATCGCCTGGGCGTGACGCCGTTAGTTTTGTTGTTGAATTTCTCCGGCCACATCTCATGAAAATCTTTGAATAGCTGTCGCTGCAACAGCGCGGAGTGCAGGGCCGCCACGCCATTGACGGAAAAGCTTCCCGTGATCCCCATAAACGCCATCCGCACTTGCGGTTCGTGCCCTTCTTCGATTAATGACATGCGCTGTTGGCGTGCGGTGTCACCAGGCCAGCGCAATGCCACCGCCGCGAGAAAACGGGCATTGATTTCAAAAATAATATCCAGAATACGCGGCAACAATGATTTCATCAGCCGCACCGACCAGCGTTCCAGCGCTTCGGGCAGCAAGGTATGGTTCGTATATGCCATGGTGTGAGTGGTAATTTCCCAGGCTTCATCCCATTCAAGGTGATGCTCGTCCATCAGCAAGCGCATCAACTCCGGAACCGCGAGGGTGGGATGGGTGTCATTCAACTGAAAACAATGTTTTTGCGCAAAATCTGAGAAATCATCGCCATGGGTTGCAACCCATTGATCGAGAATATCCTGCAGGCTCGCAGACGCCAGAAAATACTGCTGCCGCAGTCGCAGTTCCTTTCCGTTTTCACTGGCATCGTTGGGATACAGCACCATGGTGATCTGTTCAGCCAGGTTTTTGGCGGCAACCGCTTCTGCATAATCTCCCTGATTGAACTCGTCCAGATCAAATTCGTCGGTAGCCGCAGACCTCCACAGTCTCAACGTATTGACGACGCCGTTGCGGTAGCCGGGGATCGGAATATCGTAAGGCACCGCAAGCACGTCATGAGTGCCTGACCATCTCACAAACATCTCGCCATTTTCATTCGCATAATATTCTGTATACCCATAAAACTTGACGCGACGGGTCAGGTCCCCCCGCTCAATTTCCCAGGGGGTGCCCTCTCGCAGCCAGTGATCCGGACTTTCGACCTGTCGACCACCTTCGATACGCTGGTGAAACATACCGTATTCATAGCGAATGCCATACCCGGTCACAGGCAAATTCAGGGTTGCGCAGCTATCCAGAAAACATGCCGCGAGTCGACCGAGACCGCCGTTGCCCAGCCCGGCGTCCAGTTCGATCTCGCGCAGTTCCTCGAGTGTTGTACTGAATTCAACAAGCGCCTTTTTCAGGCCATCCTCAAGATCCAGATTCATCACGGTATTGTTTAAAGTGCGCCCCAGCAAAAATTCCAGCGACAGGTAGAAAACCCGTTTGGGTTGACTGTCCTGTTCACGCTGCCGCGTGGCCCGCCAGGCGTCTACAAGCCTGTCCTTGGCCGTTAGCGCCGTAGCCTGAAGCAAATAACCCGTGACCGGCGGCGAGTCCATCCTTCCGAGAGTGATGTTGTAATGCCTGCGCAAATCGGCGCGCAAAGCCGCCGCATCGCTGCCCAAAAGCAGCTGATCAGATTTTTTTTCGCTCATAGTGAACGCCCTTAAGGTGTCATGAATTTACAAACCAGGCCGTTAGTTTTTTTCCGACATCACACGCAGTGTGCCGATTCACGAAGTGGCGGCAGGAACATCCTTGCCGATCTCGCAAAAATTCGATAGTCCGTAGAGAACCACCATTGACTTGTCCTGCACCCGCAGGCGTTTTTCCAGTTCCACAAATCTCTCTTCCGGAAGCCCGTCATCCGTGGTTGTATCCAGCAGCACTACCCATTGCCAACCTGTCGGCAAGGCAAATCCCTGGGCCTCATCACCCGAGTTGTACAGAATCAACAGGCAATGCACGCAGCGTGCGTTCACCACGGATTCAAGCATCCAGCCCAACGTGGTGGCATCCGGCCGCGACCATTCCTCTGTTTTCATCGGTTCACCATCCTGGTTGTACCAATGTATGTTGTAACCGGCCTTTTTAATCTGATCTTCCGGCTTGTGGATGTAAAACCGGCTTCGAAGCAAAGGGAACTCGCGGCGGATTCTGATGACATTGCGCACAAAATCGCGCAATTTCCATTGGTTCTCACCGAGGCTGGCCCAATCTATCCAGGTGGTTTCGTTGTCCTGACAATAGGCATTGTTGTTACCTTGCTGGGAATGCCCGATCTCATCCCCTGCCAGCAGCATGGGTGTACCCTGACTCAATAACAGGGTGGCCAGAAAATTGCGTTGCTGCCGCTTGCGCAACGTTTCTATGCGCTGATTTTTTGTCGGCCCTTCGACCCCGAAATTGAAGCTGAAGTTGGTGTGGTGACCGTCATTGTTGTCTTCTTTGTTGGCGTGATTATGACGCTGGTTGTAACTGACCAGATCGCACAAGTTGAAGCCATCATGACTGGTAACGAAGTTGACACTTGCCGAAGGTTTCCTCCGATTGTGCTCGAACAGGTCACTTGAGCCATGAATACGACGTGCGAACTCTGGCAGCATCGCGGCGTCTCCGCGCCAGTATCGCCTTACGGTGTCCCGGTAGCGGTCATTCCATTCAGACCAGCCCGGCGGGAAATTGCTCAACTGATAACCTCCAGGACCTATATCCCAGGGCTCTGCAATCATTTTCTTCAGGTTAAGAACCGGGTCCTGCCTGACAGCATCAAAGAATCCGCCGAAGGGATCAAACCCGCTCGCTTCGCGGCCCAGCACTGGCGCGAGATCAAAGCGGAAACCATCAACCCCCATGGTATGGCTCCAGTAACGGAGGCTGTCCATCACCATTTGCAGCACACGCGGGTGTTTGACATTGACGGTATTGCCGCAGCCGGTATCGTTCACGTAATAACGGGCGTCGCTGGCTTGCAGACTGTAATAGGACTTGTTATCGATTCCCCGGTAACATAGTGTCGGCCCCAGGTGATTGCCTTCGGCTGTATGGTTGTAAACCACATCGAGTATGACTTCGAGCCCCGCTTCATGAAGTGCATCCACCATGGTGCGGAATTCCTGGGTGCCATTGCCTTGGAGATAAGACCCGTGCGGTGAGAAAAAGCTGAGAGTATTGTAGCCCCAGTAGTTCACCAGATTGCGCTTCACCAGAAAGTGCTCATCAACGAATGCATGCACCGGCAGCAACTCAACTGACGTTATGCCGAGATCCACCAGGTAATCGATGACACTCGGCTGAGCCAGGCCCAGATAAGTGCCCCGAAGCTCCGCAGGCAATTTTTCCTGCAGCTTGGTGTAGCCACGCACATGGGTTTCATAAATGATTGTGTCATTCCAGGCAATGGGATTGACCATGGGTTGAAGCGGCTGCTGATAGTCAGTTACGACACTCTTAGGCATAAACCGGGCATTATTGCGGCGGTCAAATGACAGATCCTGCGACGGATCAGACAGATTGTAGGCGTAGTGCTCGCTCGACCAGCGAAATGTACCGGATAGCTGTTTTGCGTAAGGATCAATCAGAAGTTTGTGATGGTTGAATCGATGACCGTTTTTCGGGTCGTAGGCGCCGTAGACACGGTAACCGTAAAATTGCCCTGCTTTGATTTCATCGACCCAGACGTGCCAGACATCCTCGGTTCTTTCACGTAACTCGATGCGCGCGATTTCCCGGGCGCCACTTTCATCAAACAGGCACAGCTCCACTTTCTCGGCGTGATGTGAGTAAAGCGCGAAATTGACACCCGTACCCGCGACCGTCGCACCGAGCGGATACGGATAGCCATCATTGATCCTGTATTTTCCACTACTCACATTCACTCACCCTGACCACCCCAAAATTACCGCTTATTTGTTCTCCCACGCCCGCACAATTGCCATTAAGGCGACGCGTTGTGCCGGCACGTGGGTCGAGGCGCTTCCCGCTGGCCGCCCGGACGTATCGGTCGACCCGATACTGACCGCTTCAAAGCGAGGCATTTTCAAATACCGGTTTAAAGGTTCAAGGCCTGCCACTCCAGTATTATCGTCGACAACGGCGGCAAAGTCAGTGTGACCGACCAATCCCGACCGCGATCAGAAACGGGCTCCGCCGACACCCCGCCGCTGTTGCCCCGATTCTGGCCGCCATAAATTTCGGCATCCGAGTTAAGCACTTCCCGATAAAATCCGGGAGCAAGAACTCCCAATCGATAATGTTCACGAGAAACCGGCGTCATGTTACTTATTATCAACACATGGCCGGACTGCTTGTCTTTCCGCGCAAATGCAAAAACAGAATTATGCCGGTCGTCCGCCTCGATCCATTCGAATCCACCGGGTTCGCAATCCAGCGTATGAAGTGCGGGTAAACGCCGATACAGATCATTCAGATCCTGAACCAGTCGTTGCACACCTTTATGATAGTGGATTTCCAGCAAATGCCAGTCGAGACTGCTGTCGTGGTTCCATTCCCGCCCCTGGGCAAACTCACCACCCATAAACAGCAGCTTCTTGCCTGGGTGCGCCCACATGTAACCGAAATATGCCCTGAGGTTTGCGAATTTCTGATCCCCATCCCCCGGCATCCGGTCCAGCAACGATCGCTTGCCATGAACAACCTCATCATGGCTCAGCGGAAGAATAAAATTCTCGTTGAATGCGTAGAGGAAACTGAAGGTCAGATCGTGATGATGGAAACGCCGGTGAATCGAATCGATACTCATATATCGCAAAGTATCGTTCATCCAGCCCATGTTCCATTTATAACCAAAGCCGAGTCCACCGAGGTAAACCGGATGGGATACACCTGGCCATGCCGTGGATTCTTCCGCGATCATGGTGACGTCGGGGAATTTCTCGTAAACCCGTTCATTCACCCTCTTTAGAAGATCTATGGCTTCAAGGTTTTCACGCCCGCCGTAATGGTTGGGTATCCACTGTCCGTCTTCACGGCTGTAATCCAGATAGAGCATTGATGCCACCGCATCCACACGCAAACCATCAATGTGAAATTTGTCGAACCAGAAAAGCGCGTTGGAATATAAAAAGTTTGCGACTTCCTTGCGACCGTAGTTGTAGATAAAGGTATTCCAGTCCGGATGAAAACCCTGACGGTCGTCCGCATGCTCATAGAGCGGTGTGCCATCGAACCTTGCCAGTCCGTGTCCGTCCGAAGGGAAGTGCCCTGGTACCCAATCGATAAGAACGCCAATACCTGCCTGATGACAGCAATCAATCAGGTGCTTGAAGTCCTGCGGCTCACCAAACCGAGATGTGGGCGCGTAAAGCCCGACCGGTTGATAGCCCCAGGAACCGTCGAACGGAAATTCGCTTATGGGCATTAACTGAATATGAGTAAAGCCCATTTCTTTCACATACGGAATCAACTCCTGGGCAAGCTCGCGGTAACTCAAATACCGGTTCGATTCCTCCATCTTGCGCCGCCAGGAGCCGAGATGAACCTCGTAGATAGACATGGGATTTTCGCGGTCTGCCTGTCCTTTGCGATTGTTCATCCAATCGCCATCTGACCAGGAATAATCATTCAGATCTATTACCCGGGAAGCGCTACCGGGCAATCTTTCCGTACTGAAGCCGTATGGATCTGCTTTGTGGGGCAGCACATGACCGGAATTGGATTTGATTTCAAACTTATACAACACGCCCGCTTCCAATCCCGGGATGAACAACTCCCAGACACCGCTTGGAACCAGTCGACGCATAATATGCTGACGGCCATCCCAGAAATTAAAGTCGCCAACTACGGAAACACGATTTGCATTAGGCGCCCACACACAAAACCGGACACCCTTGACTCCATCAATTTCATATAGCTGAGCACCCATCCATTCATAAAGCTTTTCATGGGTGCCCTCGCCCAGGAGATAGAGATCAGCTTCCTGCACGGTGGAACCGAAACGATACGGATCCTCCTTTACGACGGTATGGTGACCGTACTGGACACGAAACCGGTAGCTGAACCGGTTGCCGGACTGAATCAACGTCGCAAAAACACCTTCTCCAAAGTGCTCCAGCTCAGCAATCAGATTGTCGGAACTGCTTTCGATCACGTCAACCCGATCCGCGCCAGGCAGAAATGCGCGCAATACATATTCGCCGCCGCCCCACTCATGCAGGCCCAGAAGTCCAAAAATATCTTCCGCATCCGCGTATTTCAGTAAATCTATCTGTTTTGGTATCACAATTGATGGAGCAGAGTTCAGTTTCCGGTTAGATTTCACGGGTAAATCCTTAAGATTCGCTAATTATTCTGAGCTTGCCCTGCATACGGACAGCAATTAATTTGCCAGCCTGCTGTCTACTCTGGCGGGCTGTTAAAAACTATCTGCGTTACCACTGCGGCGTCTGGCGGTCCCGATTGCGCTTCTCCGCCCGCTAACTCCTTTCGGCCGCTATGACCTGCAAAAGCGCTTGCACCTGACTGTCACCCATAAGTTCTTCGAGGGGTACGACCAGTTTTCGTTGCCAGTTAGGATATTCGGTACTTGTTCCCGGCACATTGACCGGGTCTTCAAGCAACTCCAGATCTTCCAGCTGAGCAACAAACAATTGCGAAGAACACTGACTGACGCCGTGCAAAATGGCAGCCGCCAACTCTCTAGTCATGGGACTATTCATGAACTGTTCGACCACGTCGTGCTCGATCAGGTTCATGGAAAGCAACCAGCGCAGTAAACGTCTCTTCTCAAGCTGGCGTTGATTCAGTACAACGGAATAGTCCACCCCTTCTTCGAGCAGATGCAGGCGTTGCCGCAACTCAAGATCCGACCCCACCCACCAGCTGGCCAGGGTCGGCACATCATGATTCGTCAGCATGGCAAGCGAATGCGATTCATACGCACCGGGCGCCTTGAAATCACCATTTTCGGATTTCTCAAAATAAAACAGCTTATTGGTAAAAATATTTGATCCAATTAATGCTTCCCTGAACTCCATCGGCACTACTCCCATGTCTTCGCCAATGACCAGACATTTATGGCGAATGCTTTCGAGCTTTAACAGCCCCAGCAATTCGCGGAACGGGTAATACACGTAGGCGCCGTGGTCCGCAGTATGTCCCGGCGGACACCACCACAGACGCATCAGACTCATGGCGTGGTCGATTCGCAGCGCACCGCAGTGGGCCATGTTCGAGCGCAGCAGTTCGATGTAATGTTCGAATTTTGTGGATCTCAGCGTGGAAGGGTCCATCGGGGGCAGCCCCCAGTTCTGGCCTTTCTCTGCGAGCGGGTCAGGTGGCGCCCCGACTGCGGCCTCGCGACGAAACAGTCGAAGATTGGTCTCTATTTCAGCTCCGCCGCCGTTGGCACCCACCGCGAGATCCCGCATCAATCCGACACACATCCCCGAACTGATTGCCAATTTCTGACAACTTTCCAGCTGTTGTGCGGCAATCCACTGAAGGTAGGCGTGAAACTCCATCGATTCGGCAAAGTCAGTAACCAGACGAGCTTTCTGCTCGTCCAACAAGGCGCCGTATTCAAGATCAGTTTCCGTCGTCACTGCCTGATACAGGCAGAACTCTGTCAACGTATTGCCTCTTTCCGATTTGAAGCGGTCGAAGTGTCGTCGCCGTGAATCATGCGCGGGGGACTTCTGAAACCGGACAAACATGTCTTTAAGCACACGTAGCTTCAACCGGCTGACCGGACCGTAGGCGACTCTTTCCGCCGCGCGGGCGGCTTTTATTTCCGATTCCAGTGAGTCGCGGTCTAACACAAAGTCTGGCTCAACCTGCGGATCGATATATAACGGATTAAGAAAACGACGATCTGATGGGCTGTAGGGACTGAAATGCGTGTCAACGGGATTACACAGCGCATGCAAAGGATTAAGTCCGATCATGGCCGCGCCTGCCTTGGCCGCCTCTGCGATTAGCAGCTTCAAGTCGGTGAAATCACCGATTCCCCAATTTCGATCTGACCGGATAGTATAGAGCTGCACAATCAGCCCCCAGCGACGCTCCCCTTTCGTCACCCAGACGGGGGTATACGCTTGTCGAGGTACCACGACAAATTCCGCTTCAGATCCCCGTAATTCGACCGGCTCCAATACCGTCGAAATGTCTCCTGTCAGTCCCCGGGTAATCTTGCGCATGCTCAGTCTGTGATAGCCGAGCGGCAATTCAAAAGGTATGTGGACGGAACGTCTGCTGAACCGGATACCGTCGTGAAGATAATTGCCAACCTCGACACAGTGCGCAGGTGAGAACTCATAGGATACTGGTTCACCGTTTTCGAGATGAAAATTGGCTTGATAACTGGAATCTATCTCTTGGGGGCGTAAATTTAGATCAAAGTCACAGCCATCGGGTGTTGCCTCTGTAACAATAAAAGGCGAGAGCCAGCTCATCCAGGGGGCCACGTCCAGCTCATAACTTTGCTGCTCGATTACCCCAGGCGCGTCAACATCAACACCCATTGCCTTTAGCAAGCCGACACAGTTATCCAGGGAAACACGGATTTCGTCGCCTCGATAATTGATATACGTCTTTGCAATTCCGCGCCAGTAAAGCAACTTATCCAGATTTTGCATACGAATGATCCAGGACCAGCCTAACAAGTCAGTTTCACATAGGTGAGGTGACACCGCTGTCGGAGTGATTACTCCGAACCGGAGCGATTGGATCCATCCTCGACCCCTTTCGGGTCAATGGAAATACTTTGCACTAAAGGCAAAGCGGGATCCTCGCTGCCGGCTGCATTGGCGGATTGATTAATCGGTCCAACTCTACCGCATTTACACAGGCGGATTGAAGGGAAAAATGCAGAAAAGTTAAAGTCTTGAATCACTATAGCCATGAAACGCCGGCTCTGGAAAAACAAGCTCTGTCTGGAATGAAATGTACCACTACGACAATCGGAGGGATTCGGATCAATGCGACAGTTACACCGGAACCGGTTTAATAACGACTATCGCTCGGGCTTGATCGCGAATCCTGTCTTCAGAAGGGCTACATACTACTCTTCAAGTAATCCTCAGCCATGCGCGCGACGGCCGAATTGGCGGAATTGGCAACTTCACGGAGCAGTTTTTCCGCCTGCTTTTTCTCACCCAGCATATCGTGCACCTTACCAAGCTTGAATTTGGCTTCGTCGACTTTCTGATGAGACGGAAACTCCGAGATCATACGACTGAACCAGATCTTCGAATTCGGAAAATCTTGCTTCTGGAGATAAATCTGACCCAACCAGTACTGCGCGTTTGCCGAATAATTACCTCGGGGATAAACCTTCAGATATTGCTGTAATGCTTCTATACCTGCATCGAATTTCTTCTGCTTCAATACCAGATCAATGGCATCCCGATACGCAGTCAACTCTTCAGCAGGCGTGCTTTGTACAATCTCTGCATCCCCAGCTACTGTTGCTGAATTATCCGTGCTGGTTCTGATCGGCGGAGCAGTAGAAGGCGCGCCGGTAATCTGGCTGATCCGCCGGTCCAGATCGACATAATCATCCAATCGTTGCTGCTTTAACCGCCGCAACTCATAGGACTGCTCCTCAACAAGTCCTCTTAGCTCCAGCACTTCTTCCTGCAAGGCTTGAACTTGAAAGAACAGCTCGGACTCGATGGACATTGGCGCGGCACCGCCACCCTCCATTGACTGGCTGTCACGAGCTGGAGTGATCGGCTGAGAATCAACGATTCTGGCCTGACCACTCACAGAAGAAGCCACCATGACTAGCATGGCGGCAAATACGCTCTTATACATAATCGAAATTAACTCGATAGTTACTTAAGCTCAACCCGGCGGTTTTTGGACCATGAGAACTCGCTGCTTCCGAGTTCAACAGGACGCTCTTCGCCATAGCTGATAGTCTCCAACTGTGAACGGCTAACACCCTGAAGCACCAGAAAATCGCGGACCGCATTGGAACGTCGTTCTCCAAGTGCCATGTTGTATTCACGACTTCCACGCTCATCGGCATGCCCTTCAAGACGCGCCGAACGAGAAGTTGCTTTCAGATCTTCCGCGTGAACCAACAGCGCTGAACGCGCTTCCGGCGTCAACACCGCAGAGTCAAATTCAAAGTGAAACACGTTATCAACATTTTCCATGGCGTCAACGTCAGAAACGAATACATCGTCGCTACCAACGCCCTGGCCGGCCTCGACACCTTCGGTTGTTTCGATCGGCTCTTCTACGTCTTCTGCAGTCCGATTGCTGGAACAACCGGAGAGAACACCCATAACCATAGACAGAACGAGCAAGGATTTAAGCGGTTTTAACATTTGTGCACTCCCAATGAGCATTGATGAAAGTTGACCATGATAGCGATTTTGTTCAGAGTACTGCCATCTCTGGGTATCGATTATTGCGTTCAGGGGAACGGTGACCAGGCAGGCTCACGCACGTCACCTTGTTTTGATGGCAAACGAAACTTGGCTCCTGCATCCATGGATACAGCACCAAGTACTCCCTTGCCCTGGTATTTCGTCGCATATAATAGCATAGCTCCATTTGGTGCGACGGTTGGTGATTCGTCAAGACCGGTTTCCGTGAGGATTCTCATGTCTCCCGACTTGAGATCCTGTAATGCTATATGAAAAATCCCTTCACGCCGATGCACCATGACCATACTTTTTCCGTCCGGAGAAAGCCTGGGACGCGCGTTATAGTCTCCCTCGAATGTAATCCGTTCTACTCTTTTATTGCTGATATTGACCTGATAAATCTGCGGACTTCCTCCACGATTTGACGTAAAAACCAATGACTTGCCGTCGGCCGTCCAGTTGGGTTCAGTATCAATGGAAAAATGGTTGGTAATACGCTGAAGGGCTCCTGATGCGAGGTTCAAGGTATAAACCTCCGGGTTTCCATCCTTTGACAGCACCAGCGCCAGACTGGAATTATCCGGAGACCAGGACGGAGCGCCATTTAGCCCCTTGAAGTTAGTTACTTGTGTCTTTTTGCCGGTCGCAAGATCCTGCACAAATACCGCCGGCCGGGAGGTCTCGAAAGACACGTACGCGACCCGCTTCATGTCGCTCGACCATGAAGGTGACAATATCGGCTCACTGGATTTGAAAAGCGCACGCTCGCGCGCTCCGTCTGCGTCGGCGTACATCAACCGGTACCGTCCGGGCCCAGGCGTTTTCAGATCCTCCACGTAGATAATCTTGGTGGAAAATGCTCCGCGTATCCCGGTAATGCTCTCAAAAACCGCGTCACTAACCACGTGCGCCAGATCCCGCAACTGTGTGAGCGCGCCGCTGGCCTTCTTTTGAAACACTTTGCGTTGCGCCAGAACATCATACAACTCGAATTGCAAATCGTAATTTCCACCATTTGCCGTGAGCTGACCAACTACCAGATAAGACGCACCCAAAACCCTCCAGTCACGGTAGAAAACCTCTGCTTCACCCTTGGGCATAGACAACATGTCCTTCTTGTCGATCGGTCTGAACAATCCGCTGCGCAGAAGATCACTGGAAACGATTTCCTGCAGATCTTCCGGTAAATTATTGGTGCCCGCAAAAGGTACGACCGCGACAGGCGTGGGATTGTCGCTTCCCTGCGTAATCTCGATTGTCAGGCCTGCGTGCGCACGCAGGCTTACACTGAGAACAAAACAAACAAGTGACGCTATTACTAATTTCACTGTCTAAGATCCTGTGGATTGAATACCAGTCGAAGTTCGCGGTAATACCGCTCAAATACCTCAGGGCGCATTTCCTTGATTTCAGGAAACTGCTCTGATTTGGTCACCGCCTGCACCGCCGATCGATCAAATTGATCGTTGCCGCTGCTGCTTGCAATATCGACGCTCACTACTCTACCCGTCGGTACGAGGCGGATCAGCAGCTCACACTGCATCCCTTTGCGCGCCGAAGGCGGCCGGCTCCAATTCATTTCAATGCGTTGCCGGATGGCTCCTATATAACTTTGCGCCGCGGTCGCGTACTCTACTTCCGCCAGCGCGCTCTGCTCTTCCGACAATGCCTGCTCAAAAGCCTCCTGCTGTATACGGACCTGCTCGAGCTTTTTCTTTTCTTCTTCAGCACGTGCTCGCTTCGCCGCTTCCTCCCGGGCCCGCTTCTCCGCTTCCTCCTTCGCTTGCTTCTCTTTCTCCGCTGCCTGCTTTTTTTCCGTCGCTATGCGAGCCTGCTTTTCAGCTTCTTCCTTGCGCTTGAGCGCCAGCTGACGACGCGCCTCTTCCTGCTTCTTGAGTTCGGCCTGCTTGCGCTTCTCTTCGAGTTGCTTCTGCTGCTTTTCTTCCTCGCGTTTTTTCGTAAGATCCACTATTTGCCGCTGGGGTGCTGCCGGCTTTGCCTGTGCTTCCAGCTGAACCAGCTTGGCTTGAACATAGCTCGGCTTCTTTACCGGTTCCCGCTTGTCTGATGCCGGCCAGCCTACCAGGATTGCTGCAACCACCATTGCATGCAGCGTGAAACTCACCATGAAGGGGAAGCCGTAGCTGTCCCAAAAAGACCCCATCAGCTTTCACAACTCCGGAGTGTCAGTAACCAGACCAACCGACGGTGCCCCGGCCGCCTGTAACTCCGCCATTAACGATACTACTGCCCCGTAAGGAACAGCCGTATCCCCCCAAACCAGAACCGGGGTCTTTGGCTTCTGTCGTAAGATCTTGCTGACGTTGTCCATGATTTCTTTTACCGGTCGAGGTTGCTCAGGATCTCCCGCGAGATTCAGATAATACGTTCCGTCTGCCTTCACGGACACAATGACCGGTTCTTCTTCAGTTTCTTCAATGGGCGTAGAGGCGGCCTGAGGTAGCTCTACTTTTACACCCTGCATTAATAGCGGCGCCGTCACCATAAATACCACCAGCAATACCAGCATGACGTCGATATAGGGTACGACATTGATTTCGGCCATGGCCTTGCGTTTACCGGTATTCGCCATGATTTCGCCCTAGCCCGTATGGATCTGCCGATGCAGTATTGAAGAAAACTCTTCAGAGAAAGTCTGATAGTTGGCGACCAGCAGGTCAGCTCTGGCCGCGAACTTGTTGTAAGCCAGTACCGCCGGGATGGCAGCAAACAACCCCATCGCCGTCGCAACCAGTGCTTCGGATATGCCCGGCGCCACGGTTGCCAGCGTGGCCTGCTGGACGCTGGCCAGATTCCGGAATGAGTTCATGATGCCCCAGACCGTGCCGAACAGGCCGATATAAGGGCTGACCGACGCCACACTGGCCAGGAAGGGAAGATTCGCTTCGAGCTTTTCCTGTTCGCGCGCCAGCGCTACCCGCATGGCGCGCTGGGTGCCTTCCATCACGGCGTCGCGATCGGTATTCCCCTGCTGCCGGAGTCGGGAAAACTCCTTGAAACCGGCACGAAAGATGCTCTCGATACCCTCGGCAGAAGCCCCTTCACTTGCCTTGCTGTTTCCTTGTCGATAAAGCTGCGTAAGGTCGACACCGGACCAGAATCGTTTCTCGAAATTGACAAATTCCCGACGCGCTTTGGCGTGATAGAGTCCCCGTTGCATGATCATCATCCATGACACGACGGATGCCAGGACCAGAAGTCCCATTACGATCTGCACCAGCAGGCTCGCGTCAGCGATCAGATGAATAATGGACAACGGTTCATTCTGCGGCATTGTGAAGTAGACCTTGAACTGAATATTTTCGCCGATTCCGATACAGACAACGACCTGACTACGAATCTGCGGTGTTAATTATTGTTGGTTAAAGCGTTATAGCAGCCCCTGCCGAATACAAGCAAGCTTAACTGCCATCAGCCAGGTAACTTTCCCCGCTTCCGCCCGGAAGATCACCCCGTGCTGACACCTTCACCTGCAACCCGAAATGGCGATAGGCGAGCTGGGTTGCCATTCTACCTCTCGGGGTCCTGATGATGTAACCTTGCTGGATCAAAAACGGCTCAAGGACATCTTCAATCGTGCCCCTCTCTTCGCTGATTGCCGCTGCCAGACTTTCGATGCCGACGGGGCCGCCATCGAATTTCTCTATCAACGCCAATAGCAAGCGGCGGTCCATGTTATCGAACCCTGATTCATCGACATTGAGCATGCTGAGCGCCGCGCTCGCAACTTCAGATTCCACCACGCCGTTGCCTTTGACCTCTGCAAAATCCCGAACCCGACGGAGCAACCGGTTGGCGATGCGCGGTGTGCCTCGCGAGCGACGCGCGATTTCTTCCGCTCCGCGGGGATCCAGCGCCAGCTTCAAAAGTTTTGCCGATCGTTGAACTATCTGCGTCAAATCGGCCGTGTTATAGAACTCGAGCCTTTGAACGATCCCGAACCGGTCCCGTAACGGCGAGGTCAACAGCCCGGCGCGGGTGGTAGCCCCCACCAGAGTGAACGGCGGCAGTTCCAGCTTGATTGAACGGGCCGCAGGACCTTCACCGATCATGATATCCAGCTGATAATCTTCCATGGCCGGATAGAGTACTTCTTCGATTACCGGGCTCAGGCGGTGAATCTCATCAATGAACAGCACATCGCCGGGCTCAAGATTCGTCATCAACGCGGCCAGATCGCCGGGTTTCTCCAGCACCGGACCCGATGTTGTCTTCAAATCAACATTCATCTCGGCGGCGATAATATTTGCCAATGTGGTTTTGCCCAGTCCCGGCGGGCCGAATATCAGCGTATGGTCCAGCGGTTCGCCCCGCTGTCGCGCCGCCTGGATAAAAATCTCCATTTGCTCGCGCACCACCGGCTGACCAATATAATCCTGCAATCGCTTTGGACGAATGGCCCGGTCCTGGTGGTCTTCCACAGGCTGTGCCACCGCCGCGACAAGTCTTTGCGCCGAGAACTGGTCCGGTTCGATCACTGCGTCTCTCCCCTCTCACTGCCAGGCCGCTGAAATTCTGTCAGCGTTGCCGCTGGCAATGTCCTTTCCGTTGTCACTGCCGATCCTCGCCAGCTCTTCGTGCTACGCCTGCGAATTCCCCGAAAGGTCATAATTTCGGCATCATGCTGCGCAGTGACAGGCGAATCAGTTCTTCGCAACTTTCGACACTGTGCTTATCCAGTATGCCCCGGATCGCCCGTGTCGCCTCTGTCTGCTTATAGCCCAGAGCCAGAAGCGCGCTCTCTGCTTCGGCCTGGATCACACTACCGGAGCTCACCTGAACCTCCGCTGTCTGTGAGGGCGCATCGCTACTGCGCACGCCATCACTCCATCCCGACAGCCGATCCCGCATTTCCACCAGCAGCCGCTCTGCAGTCTTCTTGCCAACGCCTGGCAATTTTGTCAGAGCAGCAAGATTCCCGGTGTGAACCGCCCGGACGAACTCATCCGATTCCATGCCGGACATAACCCCCAGTGCCATCTTTGGGCCTACACCGCTGACTTTAATGAGCAGTCGGAAAAGGTAGCGATCTCGCTGCGAACGGAAGCCATATAGATGATGCGACGTTTCACTGATCGCCAGATGGGTATAGAGCACGACACTGTCATTGATAGGTGGCAGGTCATAAAACGTCGTCATTGGCGCCTGCAATTCGTACCCGACACCCTGAACATCGATGAGAAGAAAGGGTGGCTCCTTCTCGAGCAACTTGCCTTCCAAACGTCCAATCATACAAACCTCCCTCGCCGAAACCGGCTTGCCGAAATTCGAACCAGATGCTGCTGCGTCACCGCATGACACAAGGCAACCGCCAGTGCATCCGCGGCATCTTCCTGGGGGTTTTGTGGCAACGTCAACAATCGTCGCACCATATGCTGGACCTGTGTTTTATCCGCTGCACCAGTTCCCGTTACCGCCTGTTTGACTTTGCGCGCCTCATACTCGGACACCGGCAATCCAAAACTTGTTGCGGCAACAATAATCGCCCCGCGTGCCTGACCCAGCTTAAGGGCCGATCCGGCACTTTTTGCCATAAAAATCTGTTCAACCGCAACCTCGCCCGGCTGATACTGCGTGACTATCTGACAGACTGAATCAAAAATCGTTTTCAGCCGATCGGCCAGAGTCAGTGTTTCCCGTATACGAATGACACCGCTCGCAACGTATTCCGACCGTCCTGAGACCTGACTGATCAAACCGTATCCGGTTTTTCTGGACCCTGGATCAATTCCCAATATTATCGCCAAAGTTCGTCCCCCGGACGTCCCTGCCCCACTTGCTCAAAGTGAATTCAACAACGGGCAATCTTACCTCTGTACATCCAACCAGCCTAGCAGTTAATTGACAGACTGACACCTATGTCGTCACGAACAACACTGGCGATTTGCGACTTGCGTCCGGCAATGACGGGGCTGGCCCGTTAAGGAATCGACCAGTCGACAGGCTTCTTTCCGTGCTCCTGCAGCCAATGATTGCTCTTGGAAAAGTGCCGGTTGCCAAGAAAGCCACGACTGGCAGACAGTGGTGAAGGGTGAGGTGAAGCAAGCACAAGATGCTTTGAACGGTCTACCAGAGCACCTTTTTTCTGCGCATATGAACCCCAGAGCAGAAAGACCACGGCATCACATGCATCACTAACAGTGGCAATGGCCTTATCAGTGAACGCTTCCCAGCCTCGACCCTGATGAGAACCTGCGCGCCCCTGTTCAACCGTCAGGGTCGCGTTCAGTAAAAGCACGCCCTGATTTGCCCAATGCTGCAGATTTCCGTGTGAGGGTAAGGGCAGATCGAGATCCTGCCGAATTTCCTTGAATATGTTCAACAGGGATGGTGGCGGCCGAACACCTTGCTGCACGGAAAATGCAAGTCCGTGGGCCTGTCCGGGACCGTGATATGGATCCTGCCCCAGAATTACCACCTTTATAGAGTGAAGCGGCGTCGAATTGAATGCATTGAATATCTGGTTGCCAGGTGGATAGACGGTTTTGCCCGCTGCTTTTTCCTGACCGAGAAACTTCTTGAGATTGCACATATACGGCTGCTGAAACTCTTCCTGGAGCACCGCCAACCAAGACGGTTCCAACTGAATTGCTGCACGAGTCATGGTGCGGATCGTCCTCGAGCTAAACGCTGCTTTCTGTTTGCATGAATGTCTCGTCCCTCTGTCGCTGCAGCGCTACTCGGCTGCTGCAGCTTCCATTTCTTTCATGATCCAGTCGAGGTTGCTTCGAATGATTTTCACATCATCCTTGGAAGCGGCCGCGGCGGCGCGCTCAATTTCTTCCTGTCGCGCGAACGAAGATTCAGCCGTTTCCATTGCCTTGTTAACCAGATCCTGGGACAGCCCCTGTTCCACCAGTTTGGATTTCTGGGCGGCCAACAACTTTCTCTGCTCCGCCACGCTGGGCATATCGGGATACATTTCCTTTTGTACAACATAAAGGGCGGGAACCAACGCATAGGTCACCGATACGTACTCTTCCATGGATTTAAAACCAGACTCTTTGGCGATCGCATTCAATTTGCCATAAGCCTTGGATTTGGAAATGTATTTAGTCAGCGCCGCACCACCGTCTCCAAAAGGCAATTGCTGAATGTGTTCTTCTGAAATATCCGGATGTTTCCTGATTTCCGCTTCCAGCTTCGGAGACGCCGCAAAATAATTCTGCAGCGATGTTTTGGTCAGAATACTGGACGCCCAGGAATTGGAACTTAACAGGCAGCACAGGAGAAAAGCATACTTGAACATGATTTGGCCTCGACTCAAGCAAAATGGATCAGATCCAAAAAAAGGGGATGAGAAACCGGCGTTCGCCCCGAAAACAGGGTGCTGTAGCGCCAGCGCGAAGCGCCGGAATCCCTATTTCTTTTTCTTTACAAATTTCATCAATCGGCGCTTTTTTTGCACCTGTCGTTCTGTCAGCTTGTTTTTGCGACCCGCGAAGGGATTATCGCCGGTTTTGAACTCGATGCGCACTGGAGTTCCGTGCAGATCCAGGGCGTTGCGGAACATCTTTTCCAGATAACGCACATAATGTTGCGGCACAGCATCAGTCTGATTGCCATGAATAACGATGATAGGCGGATTGTGCCCGCCCGGATGAGCGTAGCGCAGTTTGATGCGAGTGCCTCGCACCAGCGGAGGCTGATGCTCTTCGATAGCGTGTTGCAGCACCCGGGTCAGGAAATTGGTGGAGAATTTTTCCGTAGCCGCCTTGTAGGCCCGCTCAATCGATTTATAAAGCATGCCGACGCCGGTGCCGTGCTTGGCGGATATAAAATGCAGATCCGCAAAGGCAACAAAACGCAGACGGCGTTCAATCTCGGTTTTCAGAAATGTCTTATGGTCGCTTTCCAGCCCGTCCCACTTGTTCAGCGCTACCACCAGCGCTCGACCCGCATCAATCACCTGCCCCATGATGTGCAGGTCCTGATCGACAATCCCTTCGCTCGCGTCCATGAGCAAAATCACCACATTGGCATCGTCGATTGCTTGCAAGGTTTTCACGATGGAGAATTTTTCGACCGTCAGCTGGATATTCTTGCGCCGACGTACGCCGGCGGTATCGATGAGCGTATAGGGGATTCCATGTCGCTCGTAATGGATATAAACGCTGTCGCGGGTGGTGCCGGGCATATCGTAAACCACCACCCGTTCTTCGCCGAGCATCCGGTTGACCAGCGTTGATTTGCCGACATTGGGTCGACCCACCACAGCGATCTTGATGCCTTGCTGTTGTACCTGTTCCTCGGCGGACGGCGGTTCCTGTAACGAAAAACGTTCGCACAAATCATCCATCACGGAACTGACACCACGACCATGCGCTGCCGCGATGGGGTATACATCCCCCATTCCAAGTTCAAAAAATGGCGCAGTGGCCACGTCGGGATTCAGACCGTCAACCTTGTTGGCGACAATTATTGTGGCTTTGTTCTGGGCACGAAGAAATTGTGCAATCTGGTTGTCCCCCGCCGTCAATCCGGCTCGACTGTCCACAATAAAAAAAACCAGGTCAGCTTCCTGCACCGCAAGCCGGGATTGCTCGGCCATCAGCTCCTCAACTCCATCCCCCTCTGCGTCGCCACTTAATCCACCTGTGTCGATCACCAGAAAACGATGTTCCTTATGCAGTGCCTCGCCATATTTCCGATCGCGGGTCAAACCGGAAAAGTCCGCAACCAGCGCATCCCGACTTCGAGTCAGTCGATTGAACAGCGTTGATTTGCCGACGTTGGGTCGTCCTACCAGAGCGATAACCGGTATCATATTTGGCTGAACTCCCAACCATCACACACAGAAAAAAACAGGTCCATCTTCGAAAATCTTGAATGAGGGAGCGCTTGCGAAGAACGTTTGACTAACATGTTTCAAGAATCCTGATCACCGGCATCGACTCCGGAATCGGCTTCTTGCACCTGCTCGCGCTGCTTTTTCCTTTTCAGCGAGTATGCTGAAAGCTGGCCGCGCACATCGTAAATATAGATAACTTCATCCGCAACGATGGGTTGAGCCGTAACTTGCCCCTTAATTCGCCGCCGGGCAACCAGTTCACCCGTTTTCATATCCAGTCCGTGCATATACTTTTCGTGATCGACCACGACTACAAGCCCGTCCACTATGGCCGGCGGCCCGATATTGCGCCGGTGCAGCGCCTTGTTTTCCCATAGGGGGAGCCCCGAACTGGCGTCGAACAGTCGCACATGACTCTCGTCGGTACTGACCGCAATCTTGCCTTCTCCCACCGCAATATCGTGATAGGTGGACAGATCCTGGCTCCAGCTGATCCTGCCGGTTCCCCGGTTGACTGCCACCAGACGTCCGTTGACGCTCGCAGCCTGCACATAGGGACCGAAAGCAACCGGTGAAGTATCAACATCAATCAGTCTTTCGATTTCGGTCTTGCCTTCCGGCTGGGCGACCCGCGTACTCCACCGCAACTGCCCGGATTCCGCATCGAATTTCAACAACTGTCCGTTATCGAAACCGATATAAACGCTGTTCTCCATCAATAGGGGCGTCGAATTCCCGCGCAACGTCAATACCGGGATCGAATGATCGTAGGACCAGAGGCGCTTGCCGTCGTCGGCACTCAAAGCAAATACGCGACCGTCTATGGCAGGCACTATGACAACCTTGCCGTCAGATTGCGGCGCCGCCATTACCTCACTGCTCACACTGGATTTCCAGAGGGTACTGCCATCTTCCTTGTTCAGGGCGATGACATCTCCATTGATTCCGCCCAACAGCAACAGCGCGCCGCCGCTCCCTACGCCACCACCGATGGCGGTGTCCAGTTTCACTCTCCAGCGGCGCTTGCCCTTGGCAGCATCTACCGCCGTGACTGTGCCTTCGGCGTCGACTGTATACAAAATCCCTTCAGACAGGTGCGGGCGCAGGCGAGCATATACGCCGCTTTGGGCCTCTCCCGCCGCCACGTTCCATTCTTTCTTGAATACGACCGAGGGCTCGAGTGATTCAAGCTTTACCGGTTTAAGTTCCTCTTTAACCGAGCTGCAGGCGGCCAGAGACCACGCAATTCCGGCAATAGCTGCGGTCTGCCACCAATTCATCAGGCATCCTCCGGCGCGGCGTCCGGTGTCGAACTGGTGTCACTGCCTTTATTCGGGGATTCCGGCGCAAGACGTTCCGGCTCATCCGAAGCTGTCCGGGTATTGTCCATCTTGAGCTGCACCAGGCTGCGCCGCATGGATACGGGCTCATTCATTGCCTGAAGCGCTGCTTCATAGGCATTGCGTGCCTCAGAAAATCGCTGTGAGGAGGAAAGAATGTCGCCCCGGACCTCCGCATACACTGCCGCGTACGCCTTCGAAGGTTGCTCATCCAGCATCTTCAGGGCAGCCTCGATTTCGCCCTGAGCTGCAATAACCCTGGCGAGCCGCAGTTTGACGAGTTCTGTCATGGATTCGTCGCGAGTTGTCGCAAGCGTTTCTTCGAGAATACTTTTGGCTGCTGCAACATCCTCTGCTTCCACAGCCTGTTGCGCACGATAAAGCCGAACGAAATCGGCATAGTAGCTACCGTTGTATTTGTCGACGATGGAATTTCCAAGCTCTTCGACCTTGGCTTTCGCGCTGTCGGAACTGTCTTCCTGCAGCTTTTCCACGGCAGTCATGAACTGCCTATACTGCTGCGAGCCTTCAATTGCCTTGCTCTCAATGTGCGCCTGATACTGATTCCAACCGAAAAAACTCAGCCCTGCGATGACCAGGATGGCGACCGTGAATTTCCCGTTGTCCTTCCACCAGCGACGGAGGGCTTCCAGTTGTTCTTCTTCATTCAGATGTGCTGACACTTGGCGCTCCTGTTTTGCCTTGTTTTATGCTTGTATTTTAGTGTGCGTCGACGCCGGCCGGCTGCGCGTCAGCGAAGGGTTCGCGCTGCATCGACGCCCGCAGTTACCGCCTGTTCAATAAATTCTGCTACCTCCACAAGCGGCACCGATAGTTGCTCGGTGCGCTCGCGCAGCCGCTTTATAGACACTATATTCCGGTCGAGTTCATCTTCACCCACGATGACTGCCAGCGTCGCGCCACTCTTGTCGGCCCGCTTCAGCTGATTCTTCAGACTGCCGCCACCCAGATGAACCGCAACACTATGTTCCGGCAGGCGGTCGCGCAAGGTCTCGGCCAGGGTTAACGCCGTTGCCTGTACATCTCCGGCAGCGACGATATAGACATCCACCGCGCTGCACAAGCCCGCAGGCACAGCATCCACCTCCCGCAAAAGCAGAATCAGGCGCTCCATGCCCATGGCACAGCCAATTGCAGGCGTCGAGCGGCCACCCAGCTGCTCCACCAGGCCATCATAGCGGCCGCCCGCACACACGGTGCCCTGGGCGCCCAGGCGGGTGGTGACCCACTCGAAGACGGTATTACTGTAATAGTCGAGTCCGCGCACCAGGAACGGATTTATCACGAACGCCACGCCCGCCGCGCTCAGCATATCCTGCAATCCCTGAAAATGAACCTTCGATTCCTCGGAAAGAAAGTCATGCAGGCGCGGCGCGTCCTGCAAGAGCGCCTGGGTCGCCGGATCCTTGCTGTCGAGAATGCGCAACGGGTTGGTGCCGAGGCGGCGCTGACTGTCCTGATCCAGCTGGTCCCGACGCGGTTGCAGCCAGGCCACCAGAGCCGCGCGGTATTCGGACCGGGCCTGGGCATCCCCCATGCAATTGATCTGCAGTTCTACTACATGATCAATTCCGAGGGTGCGCCACAGGCGCGCACACAGCATCAGAAGTTCTGCGTCAACATCGGGACCCGACATGCCAAATGCTTCGATGCCGATTTGATGAAACTGCCGCATCCTGCCCTTCTGCGGTCTTTCATATCTGAACATCGGACCGCAATACCAAACCTTACGGGTCTGGTTATACAGCAGGCCGTGCTGCTCACAGGCCCGCACACAACTGGCCGTACCTTCGGGGCGAAGAGTCAGGCTGAGGTTGTTGCGATCGGGGAAGGTGTACATTTCCTTTTCGACAATATCCGTGACCTCGCCGATTGAGCGTCGGAAAAGTTCGGTTTGCTCTAGTAAAGGAAACCGAATCTCCTGATACCCGTACCGGGAAACGATCGTGGAAACCGTGGATTCCAGATACTGCCAGAGGGGCGTTTCGTCGGGCAGCAGATCATTCATGCCCTTGATGGATTCAATCTTTTTCAAGGTGACTCTCGAGAATTCCAAATTCAGATAACAGGAATGTGCCGGTGGACTCAGCCGATCTTCGCGATCAGTGAACTTTCCCGTTCGGCCTTTTCTTTGGCTTTTGACCGGATCAGTCGCTCCAGATTGTCCACCAGGCCTTCATTGGCAAACTTGTCATTCGGCTCGCCATCGATATAGACCAGGTTGCGGGGGCTGCCGCCGGCCAGACCGACATCCGCTTCGCGTGCTTCGCCGGGCCCGTTTACCACGCAACCGATGACCGCCACATCGAGCGATGTGGTGATGTCTTCGAGGCGGGATTCCAGTTCGTTCATGGTCTTGACGACATCAAAATTTTGCCGGGAACAGCTCGGACAGGCGATAAAGTTGATCCCCTTGGCACGCAGTCTCAGGCTCTTGAGGATGTCCCAGCCAACTTTGACCTCCTCCACTGGATCCGCCGCGAGAGACACCCGCAGGGTGTCACCAATGCCATCCATCAGCAGCATGCCGAGCCCCACCGCCGACTTGACTGTACCCGAGCGCAGACCGCCGGCCTCAGTGATGCCCAGGTGGAGGGGCTGGTCGATCTGTTGGGCGAGCTTGCGGTAGGCGGCAACCGCCATGAACACATCCGACGCTTTCACACTGACCTTGAAGTCGTGGAAGTTCAGCTCATCCAGAATCGTTACATGACGCAATGCGGATTCAACCAGCGCATCGGGCGTTGGCTCACCGTATTTCTTTTGCAGATCCTTCTCCAGAGAACCAGCGTTGACGCCGATCCGAATGGGGATACCCCGATCCCGGGCCTTGTCGACGACCGCCTGAATCCGCTTTTCCCGGCCAATGTTGCCGGGATTTATCCGCAGACAGTCAACGCCCAGGTCCGCCACGCGCAGGGCGATGCGGTAATCGAAATGGATATCTGCAACCAGCGGTACATCGACCTGCTGACGAATGGCACCAAATGCTTCCGCTGCATCCAGACTCGGCACAGACACCCGCACAATGTCGGCACCCGCGTTCTGCAACTGCCGGATCTGTGCCACTGTGACTGCGACGTCAGTGGTCTCCGTGTTGGTCATGCTCTGTACGCTGATAGGGGCATCGCCACCTACCGCCACCTTGCCCACCATGATCTGTCGCGACAGCCGGCGTTTGATCGGAGATTCGAAATGCATAAAAAACCTATGTTAACTACAACGCCGGGGATGTTTTCGAGTGGCTCGGAAGGCTTCCGGGGTTCGCGAATCATGAAACGGCTTCTGATCAGCCGAAGGCAACCGCTGGTGACTCACGGCTGAAACGGTCTGCCAAAGTTACCGAAACGGATTTATGGAGCCCCGAGATTCAGTCGAACGACGTTTGTCCCCGCCCGCAGCCGGATCGGTACCGGCTCGCCATCCAGACTCACAGAGGCTGCCGGCGCATTACCCAGCACGACAACCAGAGGGGCTAGCCCGGAAAGGCGCAGATTATCCCCTGATTGCGCCTCCCGGGCAATGATGCGTTCGCCATTTGCGTCAGTTACCTCTACCCAGCAGGCCTCGGTAAATGACATCTCCAGCAAACGAATTGGAACTTGCGACAAAACTGTCGCCGTTGATGGGGCGACGTGGCTGTCTGTCGCCTGGGCGGAAGGTTTAACAGCGGAAGCGGGTGCCTCTGTTTCCAGATGCCCGGCCGACTCGGATTGGGGATCGTAGTGAGGCACATCCGGTGCCGACTCGCCCGGCTGGCCCTCCTCGTCCTGCAACGCCTCCTCGTTCTGCAGACGATCCAGTTGCGGCAGTTCCAGATCGGCCACGGAAGTCGTAAAGGACTGCCCATCATGCGCTGCTTCCGGCATCACCGCTTCCAGATTGTTCTGCTCGATTTCCGCGTCGTGGCGGCCGGAATCCCCGAAAAGTACTGCCAGAAACAGCCCGAGGACGATCAGCGCCAGCACCCCGCTGATCAGGGTCCGCAATGGAGAGCTGCCGCTCTCGTCTCCGAATTCGACCGGCGCCGCCTGACGGCGTTGTCCCGCTGCGTTCGGGTCAGAATGCAGCGGGCGGGAGGACGCAAGTTTCTCCTCGAAGCCCTGCACCACGTGGTTCGGATTCAGCTGCAACTGGCGGGCACAGGCGCGTGCATATCCCTTGACATAGGCGGCTCCGCCTACTGCGTCGTAATCGTCCCGCTCCAGGGCTTCGAGTCGGTAGGGAGAAATCAAAGTGCGATCGGCAAGATCCGTGAGACTGATTCCGGCCGCTTCCCGGGCGACTCGCAGCTCCTGTCCGGGAGCATGTTGCGGTACCTCTTTCTCAGGCGCAGCCGATGACATAGATTACCTTGGATCACTTGTCCGAAATGCGTTTGTACTCAAGATGTTCCTGCGAGTACGGAAACAGGTTTTTCAATGCCAGCGCGTAACTTGCTTCCTTGTCCTTGTTACCAAAGATCCTCTCCAGGCGAATACCCAGCCACAGGCTTTGCGCAGTCGGTTTGGTCAGCTTCAGGAACTGATCAAGAGAGCGCTTGGCTTTTGCGTACTGACCTTCCGCGAAATAGATCTCTGCCAGCTCGATGACGGGCGCCGGGTAGTTGTTGTTCAGGTTAACCGCATGTTCATACGATGGCTTTACCAGTTCTTTCCGGCCGGTCGCCGCCGCACACTGCCCCCGCAGATACAGCGCTTCCCAACGCCGGTTGAAGTCATAGTCTTCCGCCGCCTGATTGAAATAGGGACAGGCTTTCTCAGCATGCTTCTGATTCATCAGGAACTTGCCGTATGACACGGCGATGGGTGCGCGGGTTTTGTCATCGGCTAGCTTTATGGCCTTTCGCAGCGCTTTGGCGGCCGGTTCTACTTCGCCATTGGCCTCGTGCACGAGCCCGATACCGTGCCAGGCCTCCGCAGAGTTCTTGTTGTATTCCAGCGCCTTGGTGAACTGCCGACGCGCGTTGTCTCGCTTGTCCACGCTGAGATATTGCATGCCCAGGTCCACCCGCTTGTCATGTGCAGAGCTGACATTCACGCTGGGTTGGTTGGTGGTGCTGACACACCCGCTGAGTACAAGAGCACCCAGCAAGGCGCCGGCAATCTTCGGTATGGCTGTCATGTCGTCCACTCCTGATGTTTGCGGCAACAACGGATATCTGAACGCCAAGGCTCTTCCAGTATGACCTTCGTTTTATCCGGGCTCCCTGACTAAAAATAGCAACATCCACGTGTCTTGCCGCATTTTCGGACTAAATCGATGTTATTTTTATTATTTCTTCGGCCCCACCCGGGCTGTTCGGCGGAGTTTGATAGCGTGCACTGCGGCGTGTTTTGTCATTCACCTGACCGGCCAGCTGCCCACAGGCAGCGGCAATATCATCGCCGCGCGTTGTTCTCACCGTCGCCGTATAACCGGCATCCATAAGAATCTTCTGGAAACGTCGCAGGGCATTGTTACTGACCCGCTTGTAATTGACCAGTGCAAACGGATTGAACGGAATCAGGTTGATCTTTACCGGAATGTCCTTAAGCAGGACCGCAAGTTCATGAGCGTGTTCTTCGCGATCATTAACCTGATCAATCAAGGTGTACTCGATCGTTATCTTGCGGTGCGTATCGGGCATGCATTCGATATAGCGCTGCGCCGAATCCAGGAGCATGGCGATCGGGTATTTCCGGTTCAGCGGAACCAGTTCATTGCGCAGGGCATCATTGGGCGCATGCAGAGAAATTGCCAGCGATACGTCGGTGTACTGCGCCAACCGGTCCAGCGCCGGCACCACCCCGGAGGTGCTCAATGTCACTCGCCGCTTCGACAATCCGTAACAGTTGTCATGGAGCATCAGATGCAAGGCATCGACAACGTTGTCGAAATTCAACAGGGGCTCTCCCATGCCCATGAGCACGACGTTCGTTACTCGCCGGACACCGCCCTCCTGAAGCTGCCCGAATGACTTGGCAGCCAGCCAGACCTGACCCACAATTTCCGCCGTCGTGAGATCCCGGTTAAATCCCTGCTTGCCGGTCGCACAAAAACTGCAATCCAGCGAGCATCCCACCTGGGAGGATACGCACAGGGTGCCCCGTTCCCCGTCCGGAATAAAAACCGTCTCAATGGCGTTGTTGCCGCTGACCCGGATCAGGAACTTGCGGGTGCCGTCTTCCGAGTCCCACTGCTGGACAACTTCCGGCGGACGCACTTCAGCCACTTCTGCCAGCCTCAACCGCAGCGCCCGGCTGATATTGGTCATCTGCTCGAAGTCGGTTACCCCGAGCTGGTGAATCCATTTCAGGACCTGTATGGCACGAAAACGCTTCTCGCCCAAAGACTCGAAAAATTCTTCGAGTCGGGGCTGAGTCAATCCCAGCAGATTGACCTTTTGCCCGGGGGCCTCGGTCGGAACTGTCTCAAGCGCGTCGGTGGATGTCATGGCTGTCTACTACTTTGATAGCTTTCTGATTGATTTCAATAGAGGGACGTGTGTAAACGGTCCGCGGTCACGACCGGCCGCACACGTCACTTGCTGCAAAGAAATAAGCAATTTCCCGAGCGGCGGATGTCGTGGAATCCGAACCATGGACAGCATTCGCGTCAATGCTTTTGGCAAAATCGGCGCGAATGGTGCCAGGCGCGGCATCTGCCGGATTGGTTGCTCCCATCAGCTCCCGGTTTCGAGCAACTGCGTTATCGCCTTCCAGCACCTGAACCACGACCGGACCCGAGGTCATGAACTCGACGAGCGCAGGGAAAAATGGGCGCCCCTTGTGTTCTGCATAGAAGCCTTCGGCCTGCTCTGCAGAAAGTCGCAGCATTTTCAGAGCGACTATGCTCAGCCCGGCTTCTTCAAAACGGTTCAGGATCTTGCCGACAACATTTTTGCCAACGGCATCTGGTTTTACGATTGAAAGTGTTCGCTCTACGGTCATTGAAATATCCTTTCCTGCTGAATTTTAATCTGTGACCGGGTAACCGCCTGCGCCGCAGCGCCTGCTCCCCCGACTCGAAAAAACGCGCAATTATACGCATTGCAGCGCGCCCGGTTAAGCTCTAAATCTGTTCAGGCGGCGCCGGACAATTCCCGTATCCGCTTCACCATGGCTCGCAGACCGTTGCCGCGCGTAGGGCTCAAATGCTTCAAAAGACCCAAGGACGCAAAATATGCTTCGACGTCGAATGCCTGGATCTGCCCCGTCGTCTTGCCGTTGTACGCAGCCAGCACCACCCCCAGCAACCCTTTGACAATAAATGCGTCGCTGTCCGCCTCGAACCACCAGGCGCCGCCCCGGAGGTCGTGATCAATCCAGACCTGGCTTTGACAACCGCGCACCAGATGTGCCTCATTTCTTTTTTCCGGGCTCATCGCCGGCAGTTCCCGGCCCAGTTCGATAATGTATTTGTACCGGTCCTCCCAACTGTCAAAAAAGTTGAGTGTGTCGATGATGTCTTCAGAATGGATCGTTGACCCGAAGGGGTTTTCAACAGTCATGCGCGTCCCGGTCATGTCGTCTGCAGGCGCAGTTTCATTGGCATGTTTCATCAGTAGAACATGCCGGTTTCAAGCTGGGCTTCCTCGGACATCATGTCCCGATGCCAGGGCGGATCGAATACGAGTTTTACCTGCACATCCCGCACATTCGGCACCAGTCGCAATCGATGCTCGACGTCGCCCACCAGCACCGGCCCCATTCCGCAACCGGGTGCAGTCAAAGTCATTTCCACATAGACCGATTGGCGTTCCTGATTTATGTCCACGCGATAGATCAGCCCCAGACTCCGCAGATTGACCGGTATTTCCGGGTCGTAAACCGTCTCCAGAGCCTGCCAGACCTGATCCTCGTGAATCTGACTGTCGCCGCGGTTTTCAAATTCAAGTTCGAATTTTTCCAGCCCCAGAGCGTCGGCATCAGTTCCGTCCACCCGCAGCATGTTGCCGCCGTGCACCACGGTATAGTTGCCGCCGAGAGACTGCGTGATAGTGACGAAAACGCCAGCGGGGATTGTCACCTGAGTGCCTACCGGCACCAGTCGCGCCGGGCAATCCCGATGCGTCGCGACCATTCTCTGTTCAGCCATAACTGTCACTCATCTCTTGCACGTTGCCCGCCATTGCGGTCTTTGCCGCCGGCTCAACTCTCGCCGCTTTAAAAACTGAAACTCTCACCGCAGCCACAGGCGTCTTTTACGTTTGGGTTGTTCATGACCAGACTTCGATTCAAACCCTGTTGCTGAAAATCTATCTGCAGCCCCTGCAGTGAAGAAATGCTGCGGGAGTCGATATAGAGCGTGACTCCGTTGGGCAACTGCTTGACCAGATCGTCCGGGCCCGGTGCGGTGACTTCTTCGAGTACATATCGGAACCCGGTACAGCCGCTTTCCTTGAGGCTCAACCGGATGGCACTCTTGCCGACTTTTTCAATTTGCCGTTGAAAATGTTCAGCCGCCGCTGGCGTAACTTCGATACTCTCGCGGACTTTTTCGGGATCGGGTTGAAAGCTCTGTACCGTCATAACAATCTCCTAAAGCAGGAACGTTTTGGCTTTGGTCAACGCCTTGAACAGGCGATCCACGTCTTCCATCGTGTTATAGATGGAAATCGACGCCCTGACAGTGCCGGGAATCTGCAACATGTTCATGAGAGGTTGCGCGCAGTGATGACCTGTGCGAACGGCAACGCCCTGCTGATCGAGCAAGGTTCCGACATCTGCAGGATGCGCTCCGGGCATCAGAAAGCTGTAGACACCCGCACAATGGGCGGGCGCACCTATCCGTTGCAGGCCCAACTCGTCACCGCGCTCGATACAGGCCTGCAAAAGCGCCTGCTCATGCCCGGCAAGCCCTTCGCGATCAAGCGCAGACAGATAATCGACCGCCACTGCAAGACCGATGGCACCGGCAATGTCCGGGGTGCCGGCTTCAAATTTGTGCGGAAGGGAATTAAAGGTTGTCCCGGCAAAGCTGACCGTTTCGATCATTTCACCGCCGCCCTGATAGGGTGGCATGGCATTGAGCAAATGTTCCCGCCCCCAGAGCACGCCGATGCCGGTAGGACCGAACATTTTGTGACTGGAAAATGCGTAGAAATCGCAACCTAACTGCTGAACATCCACCGGAAAATGCGCCATCGCCTGGGCGCCGTCCACCAGCACCAGCGCCCCGACGTCATGAGCCAGCTGCACAATTTCTCGGACGGGATTGACGGTTCCCAGCGCATTGGAAACATGATTCAACGCCACCAGCTTCACGCGATCATCCAGCGCGGCAATCAGCTTGTCCCACTCGATATCGCCGCCGGATGTCAAAGGTAGCGGAATCACTTCAGCGCCAGTAAGCCCCGCTATCATTTGCCAGGGCACGATATTGGAGTGATGCTCGAACAGCGGAATCAGGATGCGATCGCCCGCTTTCAGATGCTGTCGCCCCCAGGCGGCCGCGACGAGATTGATTGATTCGGTGGTGCCGCGGGTCCAGATAACCTGTTCCGGAGCGGGGCTGTTGATAAACCGGCCAATTGTTGTTCGCGCCTGTTCAAACGCTGTCGTGGCCCGATCACTGAGCGCGTGCGCAGCCCGATGCACGTTGGAGTTGTATCCGCAGTAATACTCGCTGATGGCGTTAATGACCACTTGGGGCTTTTGAGTGGTGGCCGCGTTGTCGAGGTAGGTCAGAGGCGCGCCGTTCACTTCTTGCTGCAGTATGGGAAAATCGCTGCGAATTTTCTGCACGTCCAGCCCGGATGCAAGATCAGTCATGCGAGATGCCTCGATAGATGCGGGTCCCGGGCAAAGAAATTCGCCAGGAGGGGGCGCAGATAGCCAGACACCGGCGCGTGCCCGATCCTGCCGATCAGCTCATTGATAAAGCCAAAGCTCAACATCACCTGAGCTTCACTTTGCGAAATCCCCCGGGAAAGAAAGTAATAAAGCGCATCCGGATCCAGCTGTGCAATGGTCGCCCCGTGGGCACACTGAACATCATCCGCATAGATTTCCAGCTCCGGCTTGGTATTGACCTCGGCCCGGTTGCTGGTCAACAGATTGCGGTTGCTCAAACGCGCGACCGTTTTCTGTGCCTGCGGGTGGATGTGGATGCGACCATTGAAAACCGCCTTTGCCTCATCCGCAATGATTCCGCGAAAGTTCTCATTGGTTGTACAGTTCGGTACCTGGTGCTCGATGCTCGTATGGTAGTCAACGTGCTGCCGGTCGCGCGGCAGGTAAACGCCATTCATCTCGCAATGCGCTCTTTCCCCGCAGTGGTTGATAACTACATCAATCCGCTTAAGCGTACCGCCGGTAGCCAGGTGGAAGCTGTCCAGATGTGCACGCTCATGGAGTCTGGCGTGCACACCCCCCAGATGAATTGCGTTCTCCTGCTCCAGATGAAGCCGATAATGCCAGAGCCGCGCATCCGCACCCAAGCAAAGCTCGGTCACTCCGTGAGTCAGATTGTTCTGCACCCAGGGATCACTGACAAACTGCTCAATCACCGTCGCCTGAGCGTGCTCACCCAGCACTACGAGCAACCGTTGCGGCACATGAAAAGAACCCGTGGACGTCGTTGTCAGCCATACCGTTTGCACGGGCCGGTCGACCTGTACCCCGGCGGCGACCTGGAGGAAAATTCCGTCCTGAAGGAATTGCTTGTTAAGCGCGCTGAAAATATGTTTGCCCGAGTCGATGACTGAATCCAGGTTGCGCCGGATAACGTCAAGCTGATCGGGTGATGCATCCGCGAAACGCACCAGCTCCACCCCTGCCGGCAACGCCTCCAGACTGGAAAGCGCTGCGCAGAAGCGCCCGTTAACAAAGGTAATCCGGTACGCATCAAGATCAGGGATAGTCAGATACTGCGCCAATTCGGCGGCGTTGGGTTCAAGGGTTTCCGGAGACATCGAGGTAAAAAAGTCCCCCTGCTCCACCGCGCGCAGACTGGTGTATTTCCAGTGTTCCGTTTTGCGCGTGGGCCAAAGCGCGCCACGCCACTGCTCCGCGCCCTGTCGGTTTACCTCGCGCAGCCAGTCCGGATTTCCTCCGGGCAGGTCGGTTCCGGCCAACAGATTCAAACTGGCCATCTAGGCAACCTCACTCTGGATCCAGCTGTACCCTTTCTTCTCCAGCTCATAAGCCAGGGACTTGTCGCCGGACATGACAATCTTGCCACCTGCCAGCACATGGACGAAATCCGGCACGATGAAGTCAAGCAGGCGTTGATAATGGGTAATCATCACAAACGAACGCTCACTGCTCCGCAGTGCATTGACTCCGTTGGCTACAATCTGCAACGCATCGATGTCCAGCCCGGAATCAGTTTCATCGAGAATGGCGAGTTTGGGTTCCAGCAGCATCATTTGCATGATCTCGTTGCGCTTTTTTTCGCCCCCGGAAAACCCCTCATTGACACCGCGCTTCAAAAAGGCCTGATCGAGATCGACGGCGGTACACACGGCGCGTGCGCGCTTCATGAATGCAATCGCGTCCATGGGCGGTTCGTCCCGGTACTCGCGAATTGCATCTACGGACGCTTTCAGAAATTCCATATTGCTGACACCGGGTATTTCTACCGGGTACTGAAATGCCAGAAATATTCCTGCACGCGCCCGCTCTTCGGTTTCAAGCGCCAGCAGGTCATGTCCATAAAATTCGATGCTGCCGTCGGTCACGTCATAGCCATCGCGCCCGGCCAGCACGTGCCCGGCGGTACTTTTACCAGAGCCGTTGGGGCCCATGATTGCGTGGACTTCGCCCGCTCCGATTTCAAGATCAAGTCCTTGCAGAATCGCTTTGCCATCGACACTGGCGTGCAGATTTTTAATGGATAACATGTTTGTTCCTCGCTTTGTCAATGTCAGCCGACCGAGCCTTCCAGGCTCACCTCAAGCAGTTTGCCGGCTTCAACCGCAAATTCCATGGGCAATTCCTTGAAGACTTCTTTGCAGAACCCGTTCACGATCATTGAAACGGCTTTTTCGGTGTCAATGCCGCGCTGTCGGCAAAGGTACAGCTGATCATCGCTTACCTTCGACGTGGTCGCCTCGTGTTCAATAACGGCGGTGGGCTGCCTGCTTTCGATATAAGGGAAGGTGTGCGCAGCGCACTGATCGCCAATCAGGAGCGAATCACACTGGGTGTAATTGCGCGCACCTTCAGCGCCTGGATTCATGCGCACCAGCCCCCGGTAGGCGTTGGAGCTTCTACCGGCGGAAATACCTTTCGAAATGATGGTCGAGCGCGTATTTTTGCCCAGATGAATCATCTTGGTGCCGGTGTCAGCCTGCTGGTAATTATTGGTCAGCGCCACGGAATAGAATTCACCGATGCTGTTGTCACCTTTCAGGATACAGCTGGGATATTTCCACGTGATTGACGAGCCCGTCTCAACCTGGGTCCAGGAAACCCGGGCGTTCGTATGGGCCACCGCACGCTTGGTCACGAAGTTGTAAATACCGCCAAGGCCGTTCTCGTCACCCGGGTACCAGTTCTGGACGGTTGAATATTTAATGGAGGCGTTGTCCAGAGCAACCAGCTCGACCACCGCGGCGTGCAGCTGGTTTTCATCGCGCATGGGCGCCGTACAGCCTTCCAGGTAAC
>CAZJKJ010000018.1:0-56583 GCA_964546435.1 uncultured Cellvibrionaceae bacterium | reverse complement strand
GAAACCAACCCGCGCATCAAGGCGATCTGGGAGCGCTTCCTCGACTACGAGCTGGAACATCTGCACATCGTCACCGAACTGTTCAAAAAGTACGAGCGCCGCGATCCCGCCGAGATTCTGCCCGCCGTGCTGCCCGATCCCATTGCGTACCAGAGCCAGCGCGATTTCGTCCGGAGCGTGCTGAGCCAGGAGGTCGATCTGCGGGCGGTGGGGCCGGAATATGTGCACAAGAGCCAGGAGAGTGCCCGGTCTCTGGAATATCGGGCTCACTTGAATTCAACCGGATCGCCGAGCGAGGCCGTCGCAATGAATTACCGCTGGCAACCCGGTACCGAACTGAGCAAGAAAATCGCCTGAACCGACGAGGATACTCACGTGGAAAACAATACAAAACTTGGTGCAAACCGAACTGGCATAGATATGGCGCCGAAGCTGACTCAGGAAATGATTGAAGGCAGCGAAAAATTTTTTATGGAGAAGGGCAAAGCGAATCATTCCAGCCAGTTCTTTGAGCTGAAAAATGATTACCTGGATGACGACGAGCCTCTCGGCTCTGTGCCCTTGCCGGGAACCCTCAAAGGCGCGGTGAAATCGACCCTGAAGATGGCCACGGGGCATCACCCCGAAGTTTTTATCAACAAGCTCGGGCAGCGTCTGGCGTTTGAGCGCAGCGGTGTCCGGATTTACGAGCAGCTGATGATCAAGTGTAAACACTCGGCCGCACAGCATCCGGGACGACCGGTAGTGCCCATGGAACGCCTGGAGGAGTTTCACCGCCAGGAAGCCGAGCATTTCCATCTGCTGGTGCAGTGTCTGGAGCAGCTCGGTGCAGACCCGACCGCGCAGACGCCGGATGCGGACGCATCGGGCGTTGCGACGACCGGACTGATGAAAGTAATCATGGACCCGCGCACGTCTCTCAGTCAGAGTCTGGAAGCGATGCTGTCCATTGAGCTCGCCGACAACGCCGCCTGGGAACTGTTGATCAAGCTGGCGGGGGACATGGGCATGCCGGACATGGTGACGAAGTTTGAACATGCCTTGAAGCAGGAAAATGTCCACCTGCTCCAGGTAAAGCAGTGGTATGAGGAGAGTGTCAGGGATCAGGGCAAAATGTCCTTGACCTGAGGGGGCACGAAGAAAGCGCAGCAGTACCGCGCTTTCCTGCTTTTCAGTTCAGCTGCCCGGCTTCGCCCCTGTCAGTGCAATATGCCCAACTGCAGGGCTGCGCTGCGATCTTCGGAGCCGGCGGCAACCGCAAATTCCACCGTGACTAATCCGAATTCCAGGCCAACGCCTGCGGTCATCAAATCACCGAAATTATTGCGCGCGTCGATGCGATAACCGGCCCGAATGTCGAGGAAAGTCCCGAATTCGTACTCGGCGCCGATACTGACATCTTGTCGTTTCAGGTCGGGCGTCAGGCTGGGAATGCCCAGCAGATCGGCTTCAATCGCAATGACATAATCGCGGGAGAAATAACTTATCCCGGCCCGATAGCGGCCACTGAGCTCGACCTCCAGACCATCATCCGTGGAAAAGGATTTGTTGATCACATCTTTCCCGGCAATCGCAAGCCGGTAGCGCTGGTCAATTTCCCACGAGACCCCGACATCGAAATTCACGAACGTCGAATCGTCTACGTAGCCTGTACTGCTGAATTCACCTTCAAATGCGGTCCACTGATCGTCGTAGGCACGGGCACGAACAACTTTCGGGCTGATGCCCACGGCCACGGGCTGATCGAGAAATCTCAGCTGATGCGCGAGACTCACCCCCACTTCCGCGAGAATAATGGCGCGGGTGCGGGCCGAAGAACTGAGGGTGTCCAGCGGGTTAACGAGAGTGCCGTCATCATTGAGATAATCGGGATTAAGCGTGGAGGGGTCTGCGGAGCTCAACGTGGTGACATAGTCATCGAGGAGTGCCAGATCTTCGGCTGCAATCGCTGCCTTGCCGCCCCCCAGAGTGCGAACCCCCATGAAAAATGCACCACCGGAACGGTCCGAGGGCTCGGTCACGGTGTAGCCGGCGTAGGCTTCGCCAGCCAGGTCTTCGCCCTCGACATCCTCAAGCAGGCGCTGTAAATCGGCGGCCGCGTCCGCCGTGCGACGGGCGCTCTGCAGATCGGGTGCAGTATTGAAACTGGACACGGCGTCATCCAGCCGCGATTCCAGATCGTCACGTGCCGCATCCACCGCACTCTCGGCAGAGCCGGCCAGCGGCCCCAGGACCACCGTCAGGGTATGCTGGCCGTGGTTGAGACGATCTTCATCGCCGTGGTGGAATGCGAGCACGGCGGGGTTATAGAGATGCCCCGTTCTCAGGTTGCCCGTGCTCATGCCGACGCCACCCATCCCCAGGCCGCGTGCATCAAAAATACCGTAACTGTTGGCGTAGGTTAAAGGACTGAATGCCAGCATCAAGGCCGTAACCGCAGGGGGGAGCAGGGCGCGACGAACTATACCCACTGTAAACCTCGCTCGAAGAACGATAGAAAGTGATGCCATGGTAAACAAAGAATGCTGTCAGGGATGTGCGGCGGCTATCGAACTGTTACAGAGCCGGATGGCCGGCCGCACAGATCTTGTATACGCAGGCCCCCGCCTGCTGGATACGGCTGTCTACGGGTTTTCCGGCCGGGATCAGAGTTTTCCCATTTGATCCCGGATTAATTTGAAGAGTTTGCGGGCATTGGCAGGGGTCTTCTGTTGCGCGCGTTCCTGCTTGGCATTCTGCACGAGCTGTCGCAGATTTTGCCGGTCCACTTCAGGAAATTCGCGTATGAAAGTTTCCATCTGCTGTTGATCACCCGCGATGAGATCATCGCGCCACTGTTCCATGGTGTGGAACAGTCGAGCCATTCGCTGCTGGTTTTCGGTGACGCCTTCCAGGGCGGCGGCTATGGCTTCGTGATCGGCTTCGCGCATCAAGCGGCCAATATATTGTCGGTGTCGCCGCAGTGCTTCGCGTTTCTTGATGTGCGGATACTCGCGAATGGCTTTTTCCAGCGCCGGTGTCAGGGGAATGCCGGCAAGCTGTTCGGGATTGAGTTCCGCGAGGGATATCCCCAACTTCTGCAAGGCTTCAACGTCCCGTTTCTGCTGACTCTTGCTGGGTGGGCGGGGTTGTTCTGCCGGTGTATCTGATTCATTCATGGAAATGGGCCAGCATGACTATTGTTCTTCTCCGAATTTTTGGGTAATCAGGTCCATGAGCGCCTGCAGGGCCGCCTCTTCATCGCCGCCCCGGGTGGTGATCTCGATGGTGGTTCCGTTGGAGGCGGCCAGCAGCATCAAGGCCATGATGCTTTTGCCGTCGATGGTTTTTTCGCGGCAGCATACCTGCACCTCACTGCTGAAGCGATTGGCGGTGTTGGCGAATTTTGCAGCGGCGCGGGCGTGCAGCCCCAATTGGTTACAGATGGTTGTTGTGGATGTGACCATGGATTCTTGACGATAGGCTAAAAAAGCGGTGGATTATGTGACCTCCCCGATAATCCTGGCAGGTGCAAATTAGTTTGAACTCGGCAACTGACGATGCCGGACCTGCACATTATCAAATTTCTGCCGGAAGTGGGCGCCAAGTTGTTCTGCCAGATAGACCGAGCGGTGCATGCCCCCGGTGCAACCGATGGCCACAGTCAGATAACTGCGATTATTCTGTTCGAACTGGGGAATCCACTTTTCCATAAAACCCACGATATCCAGCCGCATGGCATCCACTTGCGGCTGTTGTTGCAGGAAGTGGGCAACCGGGCTTTCCAGTCCCGACTGGGAGCGCAGCTCCGATTGCCAGTAGGGATTGGGCAGGCAGCGTACATCGAACATGAAGTCGGCGTCGGCAGGGACCCCGTACTTGAACCCGAAAGATTCAAACATCAAGGCCATCCCCGAGGTATCACTGCCGACCACGATCTTGCGCACGAGGCTGCGCAGCTCGTGCAGCGACAGGCTGGACGTATCCAGCGTGATGTCAGCCAGCCGGGCAACCGGTTGCAGGACTCGCGACTCCGTTTTCAAGGCTTCATTCAAATTGACGGTTTTGCTGGTCAGCGGATGCTTGCGGCGGGTTTCACTGAAGCGTTTGGTCAGGATTGCGTCAGCGGCGTCGAGGTATACGACTTGGCATTGGAAGTGGGGGGATTCGATTGAAGCGAGGATTTCGGGAAACCGGCTGAGATCACCCCCAATATTGCGCGCATCTATGCCGACCGCGAATTTCATGGTTTCGGCGTTGGGCGCACTCACCATCTGGGTGATCAGGGCGGGCAACAGCGCCATGGGCAGGTTGTCGACACAGGTGAACCCGGTGTCTTCCAGTAACTGCAACGCAGTTGATTTGCCTGATCCCGAACGACCACTTATCACGACGAATTGCATTTTATTTCCTGCCGCGCCGCCATCAGTATGCCGGTGCCTGTCAATTGGGTGTGTGCAAGCAATAGGATATACAAGTTGGCCGGAATTGCCAGTGACCCCCGCTGCAGCGCGGGTGCAGACGGATCAGATGCCGGCTTTCAGCGCGAGAGCAAGCAGATCGCCGGGGTTGTCCGCGGTTCGCAGCTGTTTTACAAAATCGTCGTGCTGTAATGATTCGGCAAGACGTGCCAGGGTTTGCAGGTGCACGTCTTCTGCATTTTCAGGAACAAGCATGGCAAACACGATATCGACAGGCTGGCCGTCGATGGAATCAAAATCGATCGGGGTATCCAGCGTGATCAAGGCACCAATGGTCCGGTTGAGCATCCGGCAGCGGCAGTGGGGAATTGCGACCCCAGATCCTATGCCGGTCGAACCGAGTCGTTCCCGCGCCAAAAGAAGTTCAAAGAGATCTTCCGCTTGAATGGCGCCGGTGTCGTCCGCAATAAGTCCGGCCAGCTTTTCCACAAGTCGTTTTTTACTGGCGCAACTGATGCGGCAAAGTGTTCGGTCAAGTGAAAGTATTGATTCGTTGGTTGTCATTTCGATTACAACATGAATTACCGTACATCGTGTTTCCAGCCGGTAAAATTGCCACCTGTGTACTGGAGGCGATGCGGGTATTGAATAAAAGAAAAGCCAATGCCCTGCGATTATCTCGTCTGACATTGGCCGGGGTTTCAGGATACTTCAGTTCACACCAGGCGTTTTCTCTCGTTGGACGGCGCGATGCCGAGGGATTCCCGATACTTAGCAATGGTTCTTCTGGCCACCTGGATTCCCTGTTCCTCAAGCAATGCGGTGATTTTGGAATCACTTAACGGCTTGCGCTGATTTTCAGCGGCAACCAGCTTCTTGATAATAGCCCGGATGGCAGTGGATGAGCATTCGCCCCCGGATTCGGTGCTGACGTGGCTGGAGAAAAAATACTTCAGCTCAAAAATTCCCTGAGGGGTGTGCATGTACTTTTGCGTAGTGACCCGGGAAATCGTCGATTCGTGCATTTCCACCATTTCGGCAACGTCGTGCAAAACCATGGGCTTCATGGATTCGGGGCCGTTCTCAAGAAACCCCTGCTGGCGCTCGACAATGCAGGTTGCAACTTTCAGCAAAGTCTCATTGCGGCTTTGAAGGCTTTTGATGAACCAGCGTGCTTCCTGAAGGTTATCCCGCAAAAACGTGTTGTCACTGCTGCTGTCGGCCCGTTTCACCAGGGACGCATAATCGCTGTTGATACGCAGCCGTGGGGCAATGTCGGGATTCAACTGCACGGTCCAGCGATTGTTTTCCTTTTTGACATAGACATCCGGAACGACGTATTCAGTGTTCTCCTCGCCGATTTGCTCACCCGGTCGCGGGTTAAGTTTCTGAATGATCTTGATAGCATCCTGCAGTTCGCTTTCCTTCACTTTCAGCTTGCGCATCAGCTGTTTGAAATCGCGGCTGCCCAGCAGTGGCAAATATTGCTCTACCAGTCGCACGGCCACATCGTATCCGGGTGTTGAATCATCAAGCTGCTTCAGTTGGATCATCAGGCACTCGGCAACAGATTGACTGGCCACTCCGGGCGGATCAAATTGCTGCACCCTGTGCAGAACGGCAAACACTTCATCAATTTCCAGTTCATCGATATCCCCGACCAGTCCCTGCCAGATATCTTCGACCGACTGCATCAGCATGCCATTAGGGCTCACTGCATCAATGATGGCTTCGGCAACAACGCGATCCAGGTCTGACATGGGTGTCAGGTTGAGTTGCCAGTAAAGATAATCCTGAAGGCTTTCGGAAGTGCCCCGTCTGGAATCGTAATCAAACTCGTCCGAATCCGGTCGGGACAGCCCGGTACCGGCGGGGGAGCTTTGGTAAATGTCGTCCCAGCTGGTGTCTACAGCAAGTTCTGCGGGAATGTCATTGGTCCATTCCGCTTCGCCGTCGACGCTGGTATCGCTCCCCTGGCTGCCATTGAGGTCATCGCTGGCCGGGGAGGGGGGAGTGGTATCCGAGGGGATTTTGTCATTTTCTGCGGCTGATTCGAAATCCGTTGCATCACCATCCGCACCATCTTCTGACACATCCAGCATGGGATTGTTATCAAGTGCTTCCTGAATCTCGTTCTGCAGATCCAGCGTGGAAAGCTGTAACAGACGAATGGCCTGTTGCAGCTGAGGTGTCATCGTCAGCTGCTGGCCGAGTTTTAGTTGCAGTGATTGCTTCATGCGACGGTTATGCCCTGTAATTGAGACGACTAACTCACAGATCACTCGCTCATTCTATGGATCCTGATTGCCCCGCGCAACGATTTTGCGCGAAAGCAAAAGCAAGGTTCAGGCCAGATGATATACGCCAAATAGCGTCCCGTCGATTGCTATCTCGGTCGATTGTCTCCCGGTCAGGGAATGATTCCTGCGGGTATCACGACACGCATCAAAGACGGAAATTTTCTCCGAGGTAGACTTTACGCACCTTGACGTTGGAAAGGATGTCTTCGGCAGTTCCTTCGGCGATGATGTGGCCTTCACTGACTATGTAGGCTTTTTCGCAGATATCCAGGGTTTCCCGGACATTGTGATCCGTGATCAACACGCCGAGCCCGCGACTTTTAAGGTGGTTCACGATGGATTTGATATCGCTGACGGATATGGGATCGACGCCGGCGAAAGGCTCGTCGAGAAGGATGAAACGAGGATCGGTCGCAATCGCCCGGGCTATCTCCACGCGACGGCGTTCACCCCCGGAAAGTGCCATGCCCAGGCTTTTGCGGATATGGGTTATATGAAATTCTTCCAGCAGCAGGTTCAGCTCTGCCTGCCGCTGGGTGCGATCAAGATCCCGGCGAGTTTCCAGGATCGCCATGATGTTGTCGGCCACTGTCAGTTTGCGGAACACCGACGCTTCCTGAGGGAGGTAGCTCAGGCCGGCGCGGGCGCGTCCGTGCATGGGAAGGTGGGTTACGTTCTTGTCATCGATGAAAACTTCGCCGTGATCTGCGGCCACCAGACCGGCAATCATGTAAAAACAGGTGGTCTTTCCCGCGCCATTAGGGCCTAGCAGGCCGACAATCTGATTGTTTTCCACCGTGACGGATACATCTTCGATGACCTTGCGGCCTTTGTAGCTCTTCGCCAGGTTGTTCGCTTGAAGTCGGGCCATGACCTATTCATCTTCCTCGGATCCGAATCGCAGGGAGCGCGGCGGAATGACCATGCGCACGCGTTCATTCTGGCTGGCGTCGCTGCCGGCTTTCACAACTGATTGTTTTACGTCGTAATCTATCCGGTTTCCGGAGAGGCTGGTGCCCTCTTGTTGCAGGGACGCATTGTCGATCAGGTGCAAGGTTTCCTTCCGGATGTTGTATTCAAGCCGTCTGGCTTCGGCGATGACCAGGCCATCCTGTTCGGTGGGCTTTTGCTGATAGCGGACGGGATCACCCAGCGCGACAATTTTAGTCACCTTGTTTTTGCTGTTGTAGATGATGACCTTGCTGGCATCGATGCGCATGGAACCTTGCTGCATGACGACATTGCCTGCATAAGTGGTGGTACCTTTGCCTTCATTCCGCTCGGCCGTATCAGAGTGAATCGTGATGGATTGCTCCCGGTCCGAAGCCAGGCTCCAGCAGGCGCCCGCAAGCGTCCACGTAAATAGAAGCAGCAGATAGCCTGATATCCGTTTAAATCGGCTCATGATAACCCCGTACCCGTTGAAGGAGATGAATGGTTTCGCTATTAAGGTTCACCGTCATGCCAACGGCTTCCAGCGTGCCTTGCCCGGATGAGATCCGTACGGGCTGATCAGTGCGAACGGTTTTGTCACGAGGTCGGATTTCCAGTTTCTGGGTGGTCAGTTCGACGTTGTCGTTGTCGAGATCCGGTTGCCAGATCCTGACATTTTCCCAGAGGGTCAGCACGGCGCCGAATTCGGTGACTTTGCCTTTATCCGCTGTGATATACCAGGTGTTTCCCTCTGCGAACAATGTCAGTTGCGGCGCTTCCATGGACGTAAAATCGCCTTCGCTGATCGTGGACATATCGAGCCGGTAGTGGTTTAACACGCCCGCCAGAAACTCATAACTCAATGCGCCCTCCTGGTCGTAGTGGCGGGAGTGGGCATTTTCTATGACGGCATAGGGGATAAGTTCCGGTTCCGCCTCGTTGTCGAGCAAGGGTATCAGTTCCTGGGGTGGTGTTTCCCATAGAACGACCGTGGCCGCAACCAGCGCGATAATGACGGCGATGTAGAACCAGTTGTTTTTCATGGAGGATCAGCAGGCCAGGTAGTCAGCGATGGCCTGATCGTAAAGTCCTTGCGCGCGCAGAATCATGTCACAGGCTTCCCGAACCGCGCCCTCGCCGCCATGAGCGTGACTTTGCCAGTGCGCGTGCTGGCGGACCACCGGATGCGCGTTGGGGACCGTCAGCGCCAGGCCGACCCGGCACATAATGGTCAGGTCGGGAAGATCATCGCCCATGCAAGCCATATGTTCCGGTGCAACTGGCGCTGTTGCCAGCAACTCCTGCAATGCCGCCCACTTGTCCTCCCGGCCTTGTACAAGTCGGGTGATGCCCAGTTCCCGCGCCCGGCGACTGACTGCTGCACTGGTGCGACCGGTGACGATGGCGACGTCGATGCCATGCCGCTGAAGCAACTTGATGCCGTGGCCATCCAGAGTATGGAAAGCCTTGAGGTCCTGACCTTCCGGGCCCAGAAACAGGCGTCCGTCCGTCAGCACGCCGTCGACGTCCAGTATGAGTAACCGCACGCTTTGGGCGCGGGCCAGGACGGGGTCGGTTTGAGTCATTCGCTTTCCTTTTTTGTCGCGGTCAAAGTGTTGTGATCAAGCGGTGATTGCTCTCCGGCAACGCCTGTGGTCATGCAAGCGCTGGTGGCAAATCGGGGCCGCGCTTCAGGCCAGGCCGGCTGCCAGAAGGTCGTGCATGTGCAGAACGCCAACGGGTTCATTGCGGTCATTGGCGACGACAAGGGCTGTAATCTTGCGATTTTCCATCACCGTCAGCGCTTCTGCTGCCAGGGTCGCCGGACTCGTAGTCAAGGGCGAGTGGGTCATCACATCGCCAATGACTACGGAACGAACGTCCTCGCCCCGATCCAGCGCTCTGCGCAGATCCCCGTCGGTAAATATCCCGATTATGGCATTGGCGCTGTCCACAACGGTCGTCATGCCGAAACCCTTTTCGGTGATTTCGGTCAGCGCGTTCAGCAGGTTGGTGTCAAAGGTTACCCGGGGGATCCGTTCCCCCCGGTGCATGACATCACTGACTTTCAGCAACAGGCGGCGCCCAAGGGTTCCACTGGGGTGGGAGAACGCAAAGTCCTCGGCGGTAAACCCCCGAGCCTGCAAAAGCGCCACTGCCAGGGCATCGCCGAGGACCAGAGTGACGGTGGTACTGGATGTTGGTGCCAGGTCAAGAGGACAGGCTTCGCAGGGAACGCTGATGTCCAGATTGACGGCCGCCGCCTCGGCCAGGGGGGATCGCGGCTTGCCGGTCATGGTAATCAGCGGCACGCCCAGCCGCTTCAGAGTAGGCAGCAGGGTCAAAATCTCACCGGCGTTGCCAGAGTTGGATATGGCGATCACCACGTCCCCCGGCGTGACCATCCCCAGATCCCCGTGACCGGCATCGCCTGGGTGCACAAAGAATGCGGGTGTGCCGGTGCTGGCGAGTGTGGCAGCAATCTTGTGGCCGATATGCCCGGATTTCCCCACTCCGGTGATCACAATCCGGCCTCGACACTGGAGCATGAGCTCGCACGCGTGCGCAAAACTCGCATCAATCCGCCTTTCCAGATCGATTACTGCCTGGGCTTCAAGGGCGACGGTGCGCTTGCCGGAATCGATCAGTGCTTGTGCTGCAGCTTGACTCATGGGCCGGATTTTACTCCTCGATCATGGGCTCGGAAAAGATGGCAATAATAGAAGGTATAGAAGAGCAAAAACAGCCCCGACGAGAAACTGCAGGAAATTGAGGAACATGCAGGGTACCGGCAAGTCCTTTGACGGTGCGCGCGGGAAGCCTGCGGGATGGCGTAAAGGTGGGGTTCAGCTTGTATCGTCTACCCTTTTTGATTATCCAGTCGCCATTCCCCGCAGCGGGTCAGGTGCAATCTGGTATATTGTGTGCCGTTTACGTGTCCCTGAGGAGATTGATATGGGTGTTAAGTCCCTGTTGGCGGTGTTGACCGTCGCGTTATCCTGTATTGTGAGTCCGGTTTTCGCAGCAGATGGCAAGCAGCCGGGTGCTGATAAAGCCAAATCTCCGCAGGAAACGGTTCAGCTTGTAACCGACAACCTCATGCAGGTCATCCGTAAGGGTGAAACCCAGCTCAAGGAAAATCCCGAATCGTATTACAGCGACGTGCGGCGCGTGCTTGAAGAGACCGTCAGTTTTCCCTTCATCGCCAAGAGCGTGATGGCAACCTACTGGCCCAAGGCGTCGGAAGTACAGCGCGAGCGCTTTACCGAAGTCTTCACCAAGGGGATGGTGGAAACCCTTGGCAAGGGAATGGCAAACTATTCCGACCTCAAGGTCACCACCTTGCCGGTGAATGCTGAAGCGAGTGGCCAGAAGCGGGTTGAAGTGGTTCAGGAAATTCAAGGGACGGAAGGCGTTAATCGCGTCTCTTATACCATGGCCAGGAACAAGTCCGGCGAATGGAAACTCATCAACGTCGTTCTCAACGGGGTGAACCTGGGCAAGAGCTTCCGTGACCAGTTTGCTCAGTCAATGCGCCAGAATGACAATGACATAGACAAGGTCATTGCCGGCTGGTCGGTGCAAGCCAAGCCTTGATCGCATAAAATAATCCAGTAAAAACATGACGTACCCGATATTTGGAAATCCTGGCTGGAACCCGCCGGGATTTCCCGGGGCGCCGGCACATTGAGGCACAAGATGCTTGTTGATGATATAAAAACCGCAATAACAAACGTGATACCCGACGCTGTCACGGAAGTCCGTCTCGAGGGAAATCACGCGCACCTCTCGGTCGTGAGCGCGCAGTTTGTCGGCATGATGCCGGTAAAGAAACAACAACTGGTTTACAGCGCCCTCCAAAGCTTCCTGGCCACTGGCACTGTCCATGCCGTCCATATGAAAACGCTTACTCCGGACGAAATTCCGGGCTAGCATTGCCCGTCGCCCTCACGACTGCGCCGTCCAGTTCGCTCAGTTCAGGTACGGGCATACATACTTCCACAACTGATCGAACTATTCATGGATAAACTTATTATCACCGGTGGCGCCAGCCTTGACGGCGAAATACGCATTTCCGGTTCCAAAAATTCCGCATTACCCATCCTGGCGGCTACTTTACTTGCCGACGGTCCGATGCACATCCGGAACCTTCCGCACCTGAACGACATTACCACCATGCTTGCACTGATTCGGTGCATGGGTGTGGACGTCACGATTGACGAGAAGATGGGAGTGGAGATCAACCAGAGCACCATCATCAATTTCGAAGCGCCGTACGATCTGGTCAAAACCATGAGGGCGTCGATTCTGGTGCTGGGGCCTATGCTGACCCGGTTCGGACGGGCAGACGTCTCGTTTCCCGGTGGCTGCGCCATCGGCAGTCGCCCGGTTGATATTCACTTGCGCGGTCTCGAGGCAATGGGTGCGGAGATCGAAGTTGACGGCGGTTACATTCGCGCACGAGCTCCCAACGGCCTTAAAGGTACGCGGATCTGTATGGACGTGGTCACCGTGGGCGGCACCGAGAATCTGCTGATGGCAGCGGTCCTCGCCAAAGGCAAGACCGTGCTTGAAAACGCCGCCCGGGAGCCCGAGATCGTCGATCTCGCCCGCTGTCTGGTAGAAATGGGCGCACAGATTTCGGGAATTGGCACGGACATGCTGACCATCCAGGGGGTGGAGCGTCTCGACGGCTGTACGTTTACCGTGATGCCCGATCGCATTGAAACCGGTACTTTCCTGACAGCGGCAGCCGCCGCCCGGGGGCGGGTGGTGTTGCGCGATACCTGCCCGGAGTTCCTCGACGCGGTGTTGCTGAAGCTGGAAGAGGCGGGCGCAGAGATCAGTACCGGCAGCAACTGGGTTGAGCTCAACATGCGCGGAAACAGGCCGCGGGCAGTCAATCTGCGTACGGCTCCGTACCCGGCGTTTCCGACCGACATGCAGTCACAATTCACCGCCATGAATGCAGTGGCCGAAGGCGTGAGTACCGTGACGGAGACGGTATTCGAGAATCGCCTCATTCAAGTCCATGAACTTAACCGGATGGGTGCAAATATCACCCTTCAGGGCAACACCGCTATCATCACGGGCGTCGATCAGCTGAAAGGCGCTCCGGTCATGGCCAGCGATTTGCGGGGCTCTGCGAGCCTGGTGATTGCGGGCATGGTCGCCCGGGGAGAGACGATCATCGATCGCATCTATCACATCGATCGCGGGTATGAGTGCATCGAAGAAAAGCTGCGCCAGGTCGGTGCAAAAATCCGCCGGGTTTCCGGCTGAAGCGAGGGTTTCCATGTCGTATTTGACAATCGCGCTAACAAAAGGGCGGATTCTGGAAGAAGCGCTGCCTCTGCTGGCTGCGGCAGGTATTGAACCGCTGGAAAATATTCGTAAAAGCCGGAAGCTGACCTTCGAAACCACTTCGCCCGAAGTACGATTCCTGATTCTGCGTGGCGTGGATGTGCCGACCTATGTCGAATTCGGAGCGGCCGACGTGGGTGTCGCGGGCAAGGATACCCTGATGGAACACGGCGGGCAGGGTTACTACGAACCCTTGGATCTGCATATCGCACGGTGTCGCCTCATGACGGCGGCCAGGGCGGGAGAGGCGCCACGCACGGGGCGTATCAAGGTTGCGACGAAATACGTCAACATTGCCAAGCGGTATTACGCGGCCCAGGGCCGGCAGGTCGATGTCATCAAGCTGTACGGCGCCATGGAACTGGCGCCGTTGCTCAATCTGGCCGATGAAATAGTGGATATCGTGGACACGGGTAACACGCTGCGGGCCAACGGACTGGAGCCGCGTGAAGCCATTGCCTCGGTCAGCTCGCGATTGATCGTCAACAAGGCTTCCATGAAGCTCAAACACGTTCAGATTGAAGCATTAGTAGACGCAATTGAAGTGGCGGTTGCCGAGTGCACCCAGGAGTTGCCCAAATGACAGTTCTCATTGCGCGGCTCTCGACCGCAGATGCTGGCTTCGATGATAAGCTCGACGCCCTGGTGCGCTGGGAAGCGGGCAAACATGAATCCGTGGAGCAAACCGTCGCAGAGATTCTCTCGGAAGTGCGGTCCCGGGGCGATGAGGCAGTCATTGAGTACACCCGTCGATTTGACCGGCGTTCGGTCAATACCATGAGCGAGTTGACCCTGGGTGCGGATACCCTGCAGGCAGCGCTGGCATCCATCCCGACCGAACAACGCCAGGCCTTGCAGATCGCCGCCGAAAGAATCCGGCGCTACCACGAGCACCAGTTACAGGAATCCTGGCGCTACACGGAGGCCGACGGCACGCAGTTAGGGCAAAAAATCACGCCTATGGATCGCGTCGGAATGTATGTCCCGGGCGGCAAAGCGGCCTATCCGTCATCGGTGCTGATGACGGCTATTCCCGCCAAGGTGGCGGGAGTCAGGGAGCTGGTTATGGTATCGCCGGCGCCCGAGGGTAATGTGAATGCAAGCGTACTTGCCGCGGCGGCAATTGCCGGCGTCGATACGGTTATCAGCATTGGTGGTGCGCAAGCTGTGGCGGCCATGGCCTATGGCACGCAAACGGTACCGCGGGTGGACAAGATCGTGGGTCCCGGAAACATATTTGTGGCGACTGCCAAACGGGCGGTATTCGGCGAAGTGGATATCGACATGATCGCCGGTCCGTCGGAAATTCTGGTGATCTGTGATGGCCATACGGATCCGGACTGGGTGGCGATGGATCTGTTCTCCCAGGCGGAACACGATGAAGATGCCCAGTCGATTCTTATCAGTCCGGACAGCCGCTATCTGGATGCCGTGCAAGCGAGTATCGAGCGGTTGCTGCCGACTCTGACCCGGGAGCAGATTGCCCGCCAGTCACTGGCGAAGCGCGGTGCCCTGATCCAGGTGCGATCGCTCGAAGAGGCGGCGGAGATTGCCAACCGCATTGCACCGGAACACCTTGAGCTGTCGGTGGCTGACCCGGAAGCGCTGTTGTCATTGATTCGCCACGCGGGGGCCATTTTCATGGGACGGTATTCCAGCGAAGCTCTGGGCGATTACTGTGCGGGACCAAACCACGTACTTCCCACCTCCGGCACGGCCCGGTTTTCATCTCCTTTGGGCGTCTACGATTATCAGAAACGCAGTTCGATCCTTTATTTTTCGGAGGAGGGCGCGCGTGCACTGGGACCAACGACTGCAATCCTGGCTCGGGCCGAATCGCTGGAGGCGCACGCCCGTTCGGCAGAGATGAGATTGCAGCCAGAGAGCAAGTTAAAAAAATAAGCGCAGCCGGTGCCGGGTTAACCGGTCAGTGGCTGTTTCTGCAGCACGGCCTGCACATTCTCCAGTTTTCCGTCCCGATAGAATTCGATGGTGACCGAGTCGCCGGGACGGGATTCGGCGATCTGCTGGCGACCCCGCTTGCCATCTCCCACCGGTTCTCCGTTGATCTTCACAATTACGTCGCCCGGCTGTAACCCGGCCTGATGAGCTGGCCCGTTGTTGTAAATACGCGTAATGACGATACCGAGGGTGGAGTCGAGCCGGTAGTTATGGGCGGTCTGGGGAGTAAGGCTGGACGTTTCCACGCCGAGCCAACCGCGAACCACGCGGCCGAATTCGATAATGTCCTTGAGGGTTCGTACGGCCGTTTCGACCGGAACGGCGAGCCCGACATCATCCAGATCGGATCGACCGATGCGATCAAGAATGGCCGTGTTGATACCGAGAAGGTTGCCTTCGGCATCGATCAGCGCGCCGCCGGAGTTGCCCGGATTTACGGCAGCATCGGTCTGGATGAAATTTTCAAATGCGTTGATGTTCAGGCCGTGACGACCCACCGCGGAAACGATCCCCTGAGTGACCGTTTGCCCCATGCCGAACGGGTTGCCGATGGCCAGCACTATATCCCCGACCCGCATGCTGCGCTCGGGGTTGATACTGATCGATTGCAGGTCGTCCAGCTCAATCTTCAGCACCGCCAGATCGTTTTCATAATCAACCCCGACAATATGGGCCATGGCCTCGCGCCCGTCCTGCAGCTGCACAACGATTTCATCGGCACCGTGAATGACATGATTGCTCGTGAGCAGATAGCCTTGAACATCGACAATCACACCGGAACCCAGCGATGACTGCATGCGTTCCTGCCGTCGGATATCCGCGCTGTTGTAGAAGTAGCGGAAGAGCGGGTCGTTGAAGAGGGGATGCTGTGGGCGTTTTATCTGTTTGCGTGTGTAGATATTGACGACGGCGGACGACGCTTTGCGAACGGCTTCCGCATAAGAATAGACGCCCTGACCGGCCACCGGGCCGCCGGAACTGCTGGCAGATGATGCGGTAATGTGCAGCGCGTGGCGCGGATTCAGCTCCGGAAACAATTGAAGCAATATCAGCCCCGCCAGCAACCCGAACGTCGCTGGCCAACGGATATAGTTGACTACATTCCGCCAGTTGATTTTCATTTCGCCGCTTAGGTCGCTCCCGCTTTAAAAGTCAGATCGGCCATCGCCAGACGAGAGCAGGGCACGTCAAGGACCCGGTCGCTCAGGAGGTGCATCTTGAGCGGCAGGCGAGTCCTGCTCCTTGAGACCGAATTCTTCACTCAGCATTCCACGCGCACCCGGCATCCGCGGTGCCCAATCCCGAGGGGCTTCGACGCGCACCTGTTCAAGATGTTCGATGCTGGTTGCGTCTCCGGCTTCGATGATCTTTCTGCCGATCTCGGTATTTGCCAGCTCCAGCGCACCTTTGGCAAGATGTTCGTGCAGTTCCCGGTAGCTTTGCGTGACTTCGCTGATTTTCTGCGAAGTTTCCAGAAAATGGCGGGCCACGTGCTTTTGGTATTCATCGAGATCTGCCTTGGCGCCGACAACCTGCTGTTCAAGCGATCTTTGCCGGTCGGCAGGCATCCATGAACGGGCTACGAAAAATCCAAGAATGCCACCCGCGATCAGCATCACCACGCCGGCCAGTAAAATTATTTCAAATGAGTACACCCGAGACTCCTCTCCATATCGACCTGGTCGTCCAGTATGATACGGCCTGCGTGTATCGACACTGTCACATAGTTGAGTAAGGGCCATCAGTCGCCACGCGCAAGCGTGCGGACGCGTCGCAACATAGTGAAGCTATCGTGCTGATAACGCAACGATTAAAGTGATCTGTGCAGATTGCCTCAATCTGGCCGACAAATTAAAGTACAGCCCCTTTGCCAGATGTGATGTCCCATGCCTCAGACACCCCTGTCCCGATATCGTTTTGACCTTGAGAACCGGGGCTTCGCCCGCGACAGTGCCCAGGAAGCTGCTATCGGGCACCTGCAGCGGCTCCATGGCGCTCTGGTTCTGCAGCACAGCAGAAGAGGCGCTCGGTTTGCCCGCTTCCGGGCGATCCTGCGACCGCTGCCGGTCGTCAGAGGGATCTATTTCTGGGGTGGCGTCGGTCGTGGCAAGACCTATCTGCTTGATACGTTCTATGATTCGCTGCCCTTTGAACAGAAACAGCGAACGCACTTTCACCGGTTCATGCGACAGGTGCATGAGCAGTTGCGTGCTTTACGGGGGCAGAAGAACCCGCTGGAGCGGGTGGCTCAGGATCTGGCCGCGCAGGCTCGGGTTATCTGTTTTGACGAGTTTTTCGTCAGCGATATTACCGATGCGATGATCCTTGGAAATCTTCTGGACAGTCTGTTCAGGGCGGGTACTGTACTCGTCACCACCTCCAATGCCCATCCGGATGACCTCTACCGGGACGGTTTGCAACGTGCCAGGTTTCTGCCGGCCATCCGAGCTATTCATGCCCACATGGACATCATTGAAGTTGACAGCGGCACCGATTACCGGTTGCGTACGCTGGAGAAGGCCAATCTCTGCCAGGTCCCGCTCGGCGCCCATGCGGAAGCGGCGCTGCAGGCATTCTTTCGTGAAATGGCGGGCGACCGCCCCGTAGATGAAGGCGTCGAGCTTGAAGTGGAGGGGCGGCGGCTGCTCGCCCGATATGTCTCGGAAGATATCTGCTGGTTCGACTTCAGCATACTCTGCGAGGGACCGCGTTCCCAGAATGACTATTTGATCCTCGCCAGCGAATTCCACAGTGTCATAGTGTCGAACGTGCCCATGATGGACGTCCGCAGGGAAGATGCGGCCCGTCGGTTTATCAATCTCGTGGATGTACTCTATGACCGGCGGGTCAAGCTGGTGCTGTCCTGCGAGGTGGCGCTCCAGCAGTTGTATCAGGGTGTGCGTTCCAGTTTCGAGTTCCGGCGAACACTCAGCCGACTGGAGGAAATGCAGACCCGGGCGTACCTCGCCTTGCCGCACCTGCCATAGCGGTAACGGGAAGCCGACGCAAGCCGGCAGCAACCGTGTCCACGAAGCCGGGGCGAACCTAAAAGACACTTGAAAATCCGGTGTTGTTTCTATATGATCCGGCCTCCGTTTTTGGGCTTCGGCCGGCCCTGTCAATGCTTCTGGCTACCCACAAACGGCGTAACGATCCGGCGATGCCGGATTTATCAGTTTGTACCCAACGTTTGAAGGCCTATAACATGAAGACTATCAGCGCCAATCCTGAAACAGTAAAACGTGACTGGTACATTGTTGATGCGTCAGGCAAAACTCTCGGCCGCATGGCGGCAGAGATTGCGCACCGCCTCCGCGGCAAGCACAAGCCTGAATACACCCCTCACGTGGATACCGGTGATTTCATCATCGTTGTCAATGCAGAAAAAGTACACGTGACGGGCCGTAAGGCGCAGGACAAGTTGTATCACCACCACACTGGCTATCCGGGTGGTTTAAAAACCATCAGCTTCGAAAAATTGATCCAGAAAGCCCCTGAGCGAACGATTCAGAGCGCAGTGAAGGGCATGTTGCCCCGCGGTCCGCTCGGTCGGGCGATGTTTAAAAAACTGAAGGTCTACGCCGGTGACGCGCATCCGCATGCGGCCCAGCAACCTCAAGAATTGAATATTTAACGGAAGCTGATTATGGCAGGTCAACAATATTACGGTACGGGTCGCCGCAAGACTTCAACCGCGCGGGTTTTCATTTCGCAGGGTAATGGCAAAATCGAAGTCAACGGGCGTAGCCTGGATGATTACTTCGGTCGTCAGGTGGCAAGAATGATTGTGCGTCAGCCGCTTGAGCTGACAGGTAACACCGACAAGTTCGACGTGAAAGTGACAGTGTGTGGCGGCGGTAGCTTCGGTCAGGCTGGTGCGATTCGCCACGGTCTTACGCGCGCACTCATGAACTACGATGAAGGGCTGCGCGGCGACTTGCGCAAAGCCGGATATGTCACGCGTGATGCGCGTGAAGTGGAACGCAAAAAAGTCGGTTTGCGCAAGGCTCGCAAGAAGCCGCAATTCTCGAAGCGATAAACCAAACCTCAGCACACGAAGGTTGCATGCTATGATGTGCCAGCCCGAACCTGCTTCGGGCTTTTTTGTATGCAAGCCCTGGTGTGTTGTGGAATCACATCTGAGGTTTCCTCTTAAGCAGGAGCGACGTTTTCTTTTCTTGTCGCCCTGGAGTTGTTTCTTTACCATGTTGGCTTTTTTGCGCCAGCCCGCCGAACTCGCACAACTCCGACAGAAGGCGCCAGGCCCTCCGGATTTTCGGGGGCGCTTGTTCGGGTATTAGCCCTGGCCTCAGGTTTTTCCAGTTCAAACAACAATAGTCCTTAACGATAAGCTGTCACGGGAGAAATCGTCATGAGTAATGACGGAGTGAACCAAAGTCGTCGCCGCGTCCTGACCGCGATGACGTCGGTGGTGGGGGCTGCCGGCGTCGTCGGTATTGCCGTCCCATTTGTCGGGTCGTGGAATCCGAGTGCAAGAGCAAAAGCGGCCGGGGCGCCGGTCGAAATCGATATTTCCAAGTTGGAGCCGGGCGCAATAGTAACTGTGGAGTGGCAGGGCAAACCCGTCTACATTGTGCGCCGCACACAGGAGTCATTGGCAGGATTGGAGACAACCGCTTCTCTGCTCCGCGATCCCGACTCTCAAGAATCCGAACAACCTGCCTACACGGTCAATGAAGGCAGATCGATAAAAAATGAAATTGTGGTGTTGCTGGGGCTATGCACACATCTGGGATGCGCTCCGGGATACGAGCCGGCAGTCGATGCCATCGACCTGGGAGAGCTGGTCTGGCAGGGCGGGTTTTTCTGCAAGTGTCACGGGTCGAAGTTCGATCTCGCGGGCCGCGTTTTCAAAGGCGTTCCGGCACCTACCAATCTACCCATCCCCCCTCACAAATACCTGAGTGATACCGTGATACTCATTGGCGAAGATCAGGAGGCTTGATCGGATGACGCGCTGGCTTACGAATTTCTGGGTCTGGATCGACACCCGTCTCCCGGTGCAGTCTGCCTGGGATACCCATATGGGCAAATACTACGCGCCCAAAAACTTCAACTTCTGGTACTTTTTTGGGGTTTTGTCCCTATTGGTACTGGTGAACCAGTTGCTCACCGGTATCTGGCTGACCATGCACTATGAGCCTTCAGCCGAACGCGCGTTCGCTTCGGTCGAGTACATCATGCGGGATGTACCCTACGGCAATATCCTTCGCTACATGCATTCGACCGGGGCTTCGGCATTTTTTGCGGTGGTCTATCTGCACATGTTTCGCGGCCTGATGTACGGCTCTTACAAGGCGCCCCGTGAGCTTGTCTGGATTTTCGGAATGCTGATCTACCTGGTGCTTATGGCGGAAGCCTTCCTTGGCTACGTATTACCGTGGGGGCAGATGTCCTATTGGGGCGCTCAGGTTATCGTCAACATCTTTGGCACCATTCCCGGGATTGGGGCTGACCTGGTCCAGTGGATCCGTGGCGATTACCTGATTTCAGGCGCTACACTGAACCGCTTCTTCGCCTTGCATGTGGTTGCAATGCCGATTGTTCTGCTTGCGCTGGTAGTGCTTCATATCCTGGCACTGCATCAGGTAGGTTCGAACAACCCCGACGGTATCGAAATCAAGAAGTACAAGGACGAACGCGGCATCCCGCTGGACGGAATTCCGTTCCACCCGTATTACACCGTGCACGATCTGGTCGGTATTGCAGTATTTCTGTTTGTTTTCTGCGGAATCATCTTTTTCGCCCCGGAGATGGGAGGGTTCTTCCTCGAATACGCCAACTTCGAGCAGGCAAATCCGCTAAAAACACCCGAACATATCGCACCGGTCTGGTACTTCACGCCGTTTTACGCGATGCTTCGTGCGGTAACCATCGACATCGGGCCACTGAAATCCAACTTCCTGGGCGCGATAATCATGGCAGCAGCGATTGCCATCCTGTTTGTATTGCCCTGGCTGGATCGCAGCCCGGTCAAGTCTATTCGCTACAAAGGGACGTTCAGTCGGGTCGCACTTATCGTTTTCGCGGCGAGTTTTGTGATCCTGGGATATCTTGGGGTGCAGAGTCAGACAGATGGCCGAACACGGCTGGCGCAGATTTGTACGGCCCTGTACTTCGCGTATTTTATTGGCATGCCTTTCTGGACGGCGCGGGAGAAGTGCCTGCCTGTGCCGGAGCGGGTCCAGGCCAAAGGTCTGAGCAAAAGCCTGGTGTTTGGCGGGCTCGCACTGTTCATCGCGCTGGTAATCATTCCGATCAAGGCGGTTGGTGCGGAAGGTGGCAAGTGCGGCCTGGTTCCCTGTCAGGAAATTGAAGTGAATATGGAAGACAAGGCATCGCTGCAAAGCGGTGCCAAGTACTTCTATAACTACTGCATGGGTTGCCATAGCGCCGGATATTCCCGTTATCAGCGGGTGGCGGAAGATCTGGGAATCCCCGAGCAGGTCATGCTGGACAATTTTATTTTCAGTGGCCAGAAGATCGGTGACCTGATGTCGATTTCCATGGATGAGCGTCAGTCGAAAGTCTGGTTTGGTGCTGCACCGCCGGACCTGAGCCTTACCGCTCGTTCGCGATCTCCCGAATGGCTCTACACCTATCTGCTGAGCTTCTATCGGGATGACAGCCGGCCGACCGGTGTAAATAACCTGGTGTTCCCCAACGTTGCCATGCCCCATGTCATGCTTGAGCTGCAAGGGCTGCCGGAGTGCGCCCCGGGGGCTGCGCGGAATGCCGATGGTGTGACCGTGAGAAACGTGGCGGGCGAAGAGCACAGTGACGCCTGCGGAACCCTGGTGGTTGGAAACGAGCAAGGGAGCATGACGCCGGAAGAGTTCGAAAAAGCGGTGTACGACATCACTAATTTCATGGAATACATCGCTGAGCCGGATTCCATGGGATTACGGCGTATCGGTGTCTATGTCATGATGTTCCTGGCGGTGTTTTTCGTGTTCGCATGGCTGTTAAACAGGGAATACTGGAAAGACGTACACTGACGGCGCAAACCGGACGCGGGGCATTGATAATGCCTCGCGCCTTTATCATAAATGCGGTTATGCGAGCCGCAGTAATCACATGAGGGGCACAAGCTTGCCCTTTGTCAGCTGGAAGTAAACGCTCGAGGTCAGTTAGATGGGTGTCGTTACCAAACGTTCGACCATGACTTTCTTTTCTGACGCACGGGATCATTACAGTCATCGTGTGCGAATAGTGCTGGCAGAAAAAGGGGTGACTGTAGATATCATTCATACGGACCCGCAGAACATCCCGCAGGAGTTGATCGAAACCAATCCGTACCAATCATTACCAACGCTCGTCGATCGCGATCTGGTGCTTTATCAAACCCAGGTGATGATGGAGTACCTTGACGAACGTTTCCCGCACCCCCCGTTGCTTCCGGTTTATCCGGTGGCACGTGCAGAGATTCGCCAGTTCATCCACCGGGTCGAGAGCGAATGGAGCCCCCAGGTCGACACGATTCTCGGAGGGAGGGAATCCGCCCGTGTGACTGAAGCCCGCAAACGATTGAGCAGTGGCTTGATTGCGATTGCTCCGATATTCAGCGACAAAAGCTATTTCATGAGTGACGAGTTCACCCTCGTCGACTGTTGCCTCGGCCCGATCCTGTGGCGGTTGCATATCCTGGGGATCGAATTGCCGGCGAATCGACAGACGGTGCCCTTAATCGAATACATGAATCGGGTGTTCTCACGGGACTCTTTTCGTGCGAGTCTGACCGAGCAGGAAAAAGAGATGTATTCGCCGGAAAAATAGTTTCAGAAAAGGTATGTTAGCCAGTGAGCCAGATTAAAATGACTTCCAGTCGTCCCTACCTGATCAGAGCGTTATACGACTGGATTGTCGACAACTCATTGACTCCTTATATGGTCATAAATGCACGCGCAGAGAATGTCAGCGTTCCGCAGCAGTATGTAAACAAGGACGGACAGATCATCTTGAATGTGGCGCCGCGCGCAGTGATGGAATTCAGTCTTGGCAACGACGCAGTGGTGTTCAAGGCGCGATTTGGTGGCGTGCCAACGGATGTTTTCGCTCCCTGCCACGCGGTTATGGGCATTTATGCAAGGGAAAACGGTCAAGGGATGATGTTTGATGCAGAGCCGCCACCGAAGGATCCGTCTCCGGACGGCTCAGGTAGTTCGAGCGGTGCGCCGGAGCGTCGACCGAGTTTGAAAATTGTAAAGTAGTAACCATCATCTAAAATGTCCTTTAGCGCAAATTTCCCTCTCTAAAGCTCCACGTGCTGCAGCAGTTAAGCGCACCGCACCACGGAAGCTTCCGAGAGGGTTTTAATAAAAACGAAAGCGTGGAGGTTGTATGGGTTTCTTTCAGCATACGTTTGGCATTCTGTTCAAACCGGAAGTCGAGTGGCGGGCAATCCGCGACCAGCAGAAATCTTCTATCCAGGTCTATGTTACGCATGTCCCGTTTCTCGCGTTGATTCCGGTCTTGTGTGCGTATTACGGCGTCACAGAAGTCGGGTGGCGTGTGGCAGATGGCAGCCCGGTGCGGTTGACGGGTTCCAGTGCGCTGGCCTTGTGTGCACTAAGCTATGTCGCCCTGTTGGTCAGTATTTTTACGCTGGGAGAGTTTATCAACTGGATGTCGAAGACGTACGGCGCGGCAAGCAGTCCAGAGAGACGCCATTACGAAAGCATGGCGCTGGCGGTGTATGCATCGGCGCCGTTCTTGCTCGCGGGGATTGCAAATCTGTACCCGGACCTGTGGCTGGTCGCGTCAATGATGGGGCTTGCAGGCTGTTATGCGATATATCTAATGTATCGAGGAATGCCCATCCTGATGGGTATTCCGGAGGACAGGGCGTTTATGTATGTGACGTCGGTCGTGACGGTTGCCCTTGTCCTGATCGTTTCAACCATGATTGTTACGGTAGTCGTGTGGGGCATGGGAATCGGGCCGGTCTATACCAGCTAAGATAACCCTGGCCCCGGTAACATTGATCCAGCCCGACCAGAGGTCCTCGGGGCCAGGGTTTCGATCAGGTCGAACAGGGGTACCGGGCAGTTGAGCACATCGGCAACAGCCCGGAACAGCTCCATCTCTTCGGGACTGACATGATTGTCAGCGGTGATGCATGCCGCGAGCAGTTTGAGGATCTTGGGCTTTTCCAGCGGGTGCAGCTGACAGAGCTTTGTCAGCGCCTTGTTGAGCTCTTGAACAGAGACTCTTGCTGTGGAGATTTCGATCGCATGACCGCCCAGATCCAGACTGAGCGGTGGCTCGGCCGGTGAGACGTCCTCGCGACTGCAGCTTAAAGTCGCTGTCGCAAGTATCCGGGCTTCATCCAGTACATCCTTGAGTTTCAGCACACCTTGTACGGTTTTTTCTTCGCAGGAATGAGTAATGCTGCGATAGAGGCACCACTCAAACAGGGAAGTTTCCTGGTCCAGTGCTATCAAACCTGTCAAATTCCTTTTGAATACCCCGTACTGCGAGCGGGACTGGAGTTTAAGCGCAGGAATACTCATCTCCATCATGGGCAGCTTCAATTCTCTGGTCAGTCCACGGATCTGCGGCAGGAGCGCCATTAGCGCCTTGAATGTCACTGGGTGAGCATTTTTCTGCAAATAGGCGAGCTGGCGTCCGTTCAATTCATCCTCCGTTGGTGCCAGAAGCAGGCCGTAGATCAAGGCGCGGGCGGAGAAGGGCTCATGGGCGGCATCCCGCAGGGAAGGTCCGATTTCCGTGACGGTGGTATGCGCTTGAGCGACGGAAGATGCCGTCGTCTGACCTGCCTGGTCAATGGCGGTAAAAAGTATTGCGTTGCCGGCGGGCGTTGCGAGATTGGCTTCCTGTGGTGCGGCTCTGGCCGTTTCCTGTTGGGGCGCAGATTTTGTTTCAGTGAGGCTGCCATTCCAGCCGGGCTCTACCCGCTTTATGCGGTCGGTGAGTGGCGGATGGGTTGCGAACAGGCTACGAAAGCGTGATTTTACTCCCTGACTGAAGTAAAAATGGTTGAAGTCCGGCGCATGAGGGCTGCTCAGATATGAGTGATCAGGCGCGGCAGCGATTTTCTTCAAGGCGTTGGCAATGCCTGCCGGGTTACGGGTGAACTGGACAGCCGACGCGTCTGCCAGGTATTCGCGCTGTCGACTCACGGCCGCCTTGATCATGTTGCCGAAAAACACACCGACGTAGCCCAGCACCACCAATATCAAACCCATACCCAGCTCAAACTGGCGACCTCGACGCTGGCTACTGCTGGAACTGAAGCCATATGATCTGGATCGAACCATATGGGATCCGATCAGGCCAATCAGCAGAATGCCGTGCAGGATCCCCACCAGGCGCAAATTGATGCGCATGTCACCGAAGTGGATGTGGCTGAACTCATGAGCGATGACGCCTTGCAACTCGTTGCGATCGAGCTGTTCAATGCAGCCCCGGGTTATACCGATCACGGCGGATCTGCGATCCATGCCCGCCGCAAATGCATTAATGGTGGGGTCTTCGAGCACGTAGACCAATGGTACCGGGCTTCCGGAGGCGATCGCCATCTCCTCGACAACGTTCAGTATCCTGCGTTCGGCGGGATCTTGAGCGTTGGGGTGTAGCAGGGTTCCCCCGAGTGCTTCGGCCACTTTCTGACCGCTGCCTCGCAATTGGTATGTTTTGTACACCGACCCGCCAAGAACGACCAGAATGACGGCGATGCTGACCCAAACAGTCAGTTCGGACCGCAACATCTGCGCGAGATATTCGCCGGGCGGGAGGCTGAACGTATGGGAAATTTCGGTGGAAAGTGGTGAGACTTGTAGAAAATAGAGAACAAAGGTGACAGCTACAACGGTAACGATAATCAGCGAAACGACTGCCGCCACCAATAGCACCAGCAGCCACCGCGTCTGCCGGCGTGCACGATCCTGCTGTTCGAAAAAATTCATGGCCAGCGGGCAGACTTAGAAGGAAACGCGCGGAGCGGCTTGTATCTCCTTGTGGTCTTCAAATTCAAGAAGTTCAGCATCGGTGCGATGACCAAACATGGGGGCAAGGATGACCGGCGGAAAACTTTGACGATAGGTGTTGTATTCGGTGACTGAATCGTTGAACGATTGCCGGGCAAACGCGACCTTGTTTTCCGTGGAAGTCAATTCTTCCGAAAGCTGCATCATGTTCTGGTTGGCCTTCAGATCCGGATAGGCTTCCATAACCATATTGAAGCGGCCCATTGCATTGCCCAATGCCGATTCGGCGCCCGCGAGGGACTGGATGGCGGCTGGACTTCCCGGGTTTCCAGAGGCACCTTTTAATGATTGCACGGCGGAGTTTCTCGCCTGAATCACCGCTTCCAGGGTCTGGCGCTCATGTGCCATGTAGGATTTTGCTGTTTCGACGAGGTTGGGAATCAGGTCGTAGCGTCGCTTGAGCTGCACTTCAATTTGCGAGAAGGCATTCTGAAACCGGTTTCTCAATGTGACAAGCCGGTTGTAGATCGAGACCGCGTAAAAGACGACGGCAATTACGATAACCAGAAAAATGATGGTCGAGGTACTCATAGGCACACCTTTCGAAAGTTCGGAGTGTGCCTACGGTCAGGTCACCCCTGTGGTAGTCTCGTTAGTTGCAGTCTCGACGGATGCAGCCCGGTAAAGCTGAGGCTCATTCTGAGTTTGCCCTGCCGGGAGACGTGTCTCTGAATGAGCATAGTTCACCGACCGATATATTCAATCACGCGGACAACCTTGTCGACGCCGGAGACGGACGCCGCTACTTCACTGGCAAGGTCTGCCTCTCCTCGGGTAAGCATGCCCATAAGATAAACGATCCGGTTCTCCACAACAATTTTTACCCGCTCCGATTCAATGTTCCGGTTGGCCAGCAGTTTGGTTCGGACTTTGGTGCTTAGCCAGGCGTCATTGGATCGGGAAAAGACTGTGGAATTCGGACGTACCAGAATCTCGTTGTGTACCTGCCGCACGGCAGAGACGTCCCGGGCAATCTCGCCGGCCGCCTGCTTCAACTCCTTGCTGGGAACTTCTCCAGTCAGCAAAACAACGCCGTTATACGCTTCGACATTAAGGTGGGCATTAGCGAGTTCGGGGTTGGTCTTTTTCAGGTTGACGGCGAGTATCGTCTCGAGGCGCTCATCATCCATGTATGTGCCAAAAGTTCTCTTCCCCGGATCTGGCTGAATGGGTTCATTATTAACTTTATCCAGCACCGTTACACATCCGCTGGCTGAAACCACGAAAAGAAACGCACAGATCAATTTTAACAGCGTGTTCATCATTCGATTCCAAATAACTTGTGGTCGATAAGATCGCAGAGGCAATACAATACCAACAAATGTATTTCATGAATACGGCAGATTGATTCGCCTTCCACGGCGATCTGGGCGACGTCCAGTTGATTCTCGATATCTGTAGAGCCGTCGGTGTAACCGGTCAAAGCGATGACGTTGACCTCCCGCTCGCAAGCGCTGTCGATAGCCCGAAGAATTGAAGGAGGAGGATCGGCGACGCAAATCGTCAGGAGCATGTCGCCGGGTTGCGCGACGGCCCGCAAGGTTTTACTGAATACCTCGTCGCGTCTGCTGGTGCTGCGCGCCCGATCGGACGGTACTGCCGGGTTGAGCAAAATGGCGGGTAGACCCGGCCGTTCTTTTTCAAAATTGTCGAGCATGTTGGCAACAAATATCTGCGCGAGGGCAGCTGAGTCGCCCGTTGCACACACCAGGATGCGACGATCTTCCAGAAGCGTGTGCACCATGACTTCGGCGGCATATTCAATCTGCGGTGCAATAGCTTCGCCCGCTCGCATCTTCGCTTCGACGCTGCGTTGGAAGTGTTCGTACACTTTTTGCGACATGTCCGCGTTATTCCCAAAATGCGTCAGGGATCCAGTCGACAGGTGAGCCGGGCTGAATCCCGATAACGTCAAACCGTATGGGCTGGCTGTCAGAAACTCTGTTTGCCGCGATATAGTGGCGCGCGGTATAAATCAGCTTTTTGCGTTTGGACGTTGTAATTGTTTCGACTGGCGAGCCGTGGCTGGCTTTGGTTCGGTGGCGTACTTCCACAAAAACGAGATGCTCGCCATCGCGCATGATGAGATCAATCTCTCCCTGGCGACATTGGTAATTGCGACTGATGAGCTGAAACCCCCGTTGCTGCAGGAACTCGGCGGCTTTGTTTTCGGCATCCTGACCCTGGCGCTGGGCGTTTTGATTGCGTAACAGAGAAATCATTGGGTATCCCGAACTTCCCGCACTCGGCCGGAAACGAATTTTGCCCACGTCTGCCGACGCTCGACCTGGCCATTGTCATTCATGTGCAGGGTGCCGGTCTGACCGTAGAAGCGGGCACTGTCAACCTGATCGAGTTGCCGAAGCCTGGGATATAGATGATAGATGTCGACACCGAGTGCATACAGTGGCTGCAGGCTTGGATTCGGGCTTGCATAGTTGTTGAGATCAAGTTTCTCGACGGTGCGCTTTTCGAAATACCAGGGAAGTATGGTGAAAAGCACCCCATTCAGGTCCTGATCGAGTTTCGGGTTCTGGATGCCGCCATACACCTGGCTGGTCGCGTAAACAGGAATGTCACCGGCATAAAGAAATGCGAGCGTTGGCTTGAGTTGACGCGCCTGCACCGCATTGGCCGCCAGAAAAATTGCATCAATGTCCTGACGGCGCCGTGGTTCGAATTTGACATCGCCGACCACGCTCCGGATGGACGTTGCCCGCGCTTCACTTTCATCCAGTTGCAGCGCGCGTTTTAGCAGCTTGGCGTATTCGCTGCTTTGACCGTAACGGTGACTGCCGGCGATTGTACCACCCAGTTCGGCCCACGCCTGGGAAAATGTGTCGGTACTGCGATCGCCCCAGCTCCCTTCGGGCGCGAGCACCAGGATGCGCCGATGGCCATCGCGCCAGAGTTTGTCCGCCGTCTGTACCGCTTCATCTTCGACGCCGAGGCCGAACTGAAACAGGTTTGGAACAACGCCGAGCGGGGCGTCAACGGTATTCAACGCCAGTGTGGGAACAGGCAGGGCCGGCCGCAACGCTAGCTCGGTAATGGCTTCCTTGGCGAGCGGACCTATAACCATGTCGGCGCCGTCTTCAATTGCCTGATCATAAACCTGATTAATGTCGACATTGTCGGTGTTGTAAAAGCGGAGTGGTGGTTGGGGCATCGTCTGGCGCTGGCGGTAGTAAGCGGCCAGCATGCCGTCGCGCACTGCTGTCGCGGCAGCGGCGAGCTTGCCGGTCTGGGGCAGGAGCACCGCGATCTGCTGGGGCTGGGTGTTGACCAGTTCGCGCAGCAGCTGCAGGTCAGGAGGTAATCTTTTGCTTGCCGGATGCCCGGTCCAGGCCACTGTCCATTGATCGACCCTGGCGAGCTGCTCACGCAGATTGCTTTGTTCCATCTTGCTTAACGCTGCCAGGCTGTACCAGCCCCGCAGGGTGTAGTCGGTTGTGTCTTCCGCCAGCGTGCGGAGCTCTCCCTGGGGCAGCTCCATCAATGTTTCCCAGATCAGATCGCTATTATGGTTGAGCATGGATTCATCTGACTCGATGATGTGGGTCAGTGCGATCCGTTCGGACAAGCTTTCCCTGAACATACCGAGATTGAACAGCAATGAAGCCCGTTGAGCTCGAATGGCGACCTGAAGCTCTTGTGGATATTGATTTATTACTTGGGTTAAGGTGGCGTCGTTAACCAGTTCCAGGGCCAGAACGTTGTCGCCATCCGCCTCCATGATGTAACTCTGCACGAGTTGGCGGCGCCCGAAGGTTTCATCATGGGGGGACATCGGCGCCGCAACTGACAGGGGCAGTTGCGATAAAACATTGCGTGCCTCGTCAATATTGCCGGCGCGGGCATACAGCTCCGCCCCGCGCAGCATCAACGACAGCTTCTCTTTGGGGGCGGCGTTGAGCGCATCCCGCAGGAAACGCGCTGCCTGCTGTTCCGCATTGGTCGGCGTCTGTTGCAGGGTCTTTCTGGAAGTCTGAACCGGCTGGGTGCCGCACGCGACAATAGTGCCCGAAAGCATCAGCACCAGAAAAACACGTAACCAAAGACCCATCTGGGATCATCTCCATTCAGATAAACAAGGACCAATCATTGAGAAAACAGATACATGAGGCCGGCACTTTGTACATAGTGCCGACGCCGATCGGGAATTTGGGCGATATGGTACCCCGCGCTGTGGAGATTCTACAAACGGTGGATGTTATTGCGGCGGAAGATACGCGTCATAGTGCCAGATTGATGCATCATTTCGAAATAGCCACTCCGATGGTTGCTTATCATGACCACAGCGAACGAGGGGCTGCCGAAAAGCTTCTTGACCGGCTCGCCAAAGGCGAACAGGTAGCCCTTATCAGTGACGCGGGAACCCCCCTGATTGCGGACCCGGGTTATCGACTGGTGAAGGAAGCGCGCAAGCGAGGCGTGAGAGTTGTGCCGATACCGGGGGCCTGCGCGATCATCACCGCGCTCAGCGCCAGCGGATTGCCGACCGATCGCTTCGCCTTTGAAGGATTTCTCCCCGCCCGCGCCGCGGCTCGGCGCAAGCTGCTGGGCGATTTGGCGCAGGAAGGGCGCACCCTGGTCTTCTATGAATCCCCCCATCGCATTCTCGAATCGCTGGACGACGTCTGCGCGATGTTTGGCAGCGAGCGGGAGGGGGTCATGGCGCGTGAAATAAGCAAGAGCTTTGAAACCTTTCTATCCGGGCCTGTCGGAGAGATCCGGAACCGGGTCGCCGAGGATGAAAATCAGCGCCGGGGGGAGATTGTTCTCATGCTCAACGGGTACGTGAAACCTGAGACCGATGATGCAGTGGACGTGGCAGCCCAGAAGCTCGCATTGATCCTTAGAGAGGAAGGGTTGACGGTAAAGCAAACCGCAACGATCACTGCCCGCGTGACTGGAGAGGGCCGCAATGCCCTCTACCAGTGGTTGCTTTCCCTGTCATGATCAGGCTCTTTACGAAAACTGCCTGCGCCCGGTGATGCTGCTTAAAAACAGGATCAGGATGCTCATTTACAGCACGTAAACTCCGCTTCTTCGCCTGCTTTTGCCCAGCCTGACCTTCGCTCGACGACTTTTCGTACACACCCTAGTGCTAACCGGCCCTGAGATAAGCCGATTCAGTCGTCCTTGTTTTTCGGGTCGCCCGGGCCTTCTCGGTCCATACGCTCCAATTCCTCAGTGTATTCCGCAAGATCCTCCCAGTCGTAGGGAGTTCCGGAATTGAGCTCATAGGGTCGCTTGGTTCGTTCGCGCGCGTTTTCCTGAAGGGTGTGCTCCTTTTCGCCCCCCTCATCGCGCCGGCGAATCTGCTCGTGTTTCTCCAGCGTTTCGTCGGAATCCTTTTCCATCACGTAGTTACGGGTTTTCTTGGTAAATTTTTCATTCTCGTTCACGGTGTATCCTCGGATGGTTAACCTGGAATAGATAATCGCTCGGATAGTAACGTGCAAGGCGAGTGCCATGGCGGTGATGTGGGGAGTAGGGTCTATACGATCACCCATAACCCCGCTCGCGTTGTAAATCTGCGGTTCGGTTAAAGATCGCTTGCTCTGGCCAAGGACCTTTGGTAACTTGCGCGCGGGAGTTGGTCAGGCAGTCGCCTTTATGCATATAAAGGAGGAAAGTCCGGGCTCCATAGGGCAGAACGCCAGGTAACGCCTGGGAGGCGCGAGCCTACGGAAAGTGCAACAGAAAGTAAACCGCCCCTGGCATAGACTGCAGAGGTAAGGGTGAAACGGTGCGGTAAGAGCGCACCGCGCAGCTGGTAACAGTCTGCGGCGATGGTAAACCCCGTTCGGAGCAAGACCAAATAGGAATCCTAAGGCGCGGCCCGCGCTGGATTCGGGTAGGTCGCTAGAAGCCTGTGGTGACACAGGTTCCAGATGAATGACTGTCCGCGACAGAACCCGGCTTATCGACCAACTCCCACTAATTCCGCCATCCATATTTCCAGTGGTCATAGTTTGTTTCCCTCCTTACAAATAAATAGTCTTGGGCTTCGAGAGTTACTCCAACTCCTTTGCCCAATGTCCTGATTGCGCGCAAAAATTCATCTCCGTCGACCTCTGTGAGGCTGCGCGGCTGGCGTGCTGTTACCTGTTTAACTCCGTAATCAATGGTCCTCCGGTCACCGTTGGCTTGACTTGCTCTCGGCGCCAAATATATTGTGCTAAAGTGGTTAATAGTGGTGAATCGTGGAACTTTGTGGGGCGGCGCGTCAACTAAACGGGTGAATTTGTGTTTCAGGGCAGCCACAGCATCAATATGGACGCCAAAGGGCGCATTGCGGTCCCGGCCAAACACCGTGATGCACTGTCCACCCTGTGTGCTGGCCGGATTGTGATGACGGCTCATACCCAGGACCGATGTGTGCTGATCTATCCGGAACCTGAGTGGGACATCATTCTGCCGAAGATTGAAGCGCTTCCAACGTTCAACAAAGTTGCACTCCGAGCTCAACGTTTACTGATTGGTTATGCGACGCATCTTGAACTCGATGCCAGTGGACGCGTGCTGGTGCCGCCTACACTTCGCGATTACGCCAACCTCGACAAAAAGATAATGCTGGTGGGACTGGGGAAAAAATTTGAATTATGGGGCGAAGAGGCGTGGCTGGCATCGGTGGCAGACATACAGCTTGAAGATGAAGATATGCCTGCTGAAATGCAAAGCCTGTCGCTCTGACCGATGAAGCCTGAACATTTTTCAGTTCTTCTCGACGAGTCGGTGAATGCTTTGTTAGCAGGCGACCGCGGAGATGGTCGCGTGATTGGCGGGACCTATATTGACGGCACTTTTGGTCGGGGCGGACATACCCGGAAAATTCTGGCCAGCTTGCCTCATAACTCAAAACTTCTGGTGTTTGACAAGGATCCGGAGGCGATTGAGGTTGCTGGGCAAATGGCCTCAGCAGACGGACGTTTAATCGTTCATCGCGGCAGTTTTGCGCAAATGGACGAAGTCATTGAGAGTTTGGAGTGGGGGGGGGTTGACGGGATATTGCTGGACTTGGGCGTTTCGTCCCCGCAGTTGGATAACGCCGAACGGGGTTTCAGTTTTCTGCGCGATGGACCGCTCGATATGCGGATGGATCCAGACCGGGGAGAGAGTGCCGCAGACTGGATTAACCGGGAGTCCGAGCAGGGAATCGCACAGGTCATATGGGAGTACGGAGAGGAGCGATATTCGAGGCGAATTGCGCGGGCGATTGTGACGGAGCGGGAAGGTGAGCCGATCAACCGAACTGCACGACTTGCGGATATTGTGAAGCGTGCCCATCCGCGCTGGGAAAAGGACCGCCACCCTGCGACCAAAACGTTCCAGGGGATACGGATTCATATAAACCGGGAACTGGAAGATCTCGAGCGCGCGCTTGAAGTCGCTGTAAAGATTCTTCGGCCGGGCGGTCGGCTGGTAGTAATCAGCTTTCATAGCCTGGAAGACCGGATTGTAAAACAGTTTTTTCGACGGGCTCAAAAAGGGCCGACTTTACCCAAAGAAGTTGCAATTACAAATGACATGTGGGAACCCTCACTGAAAAGTATTGGCAAGGCAGTTCGTGCGGGAACCAGTGAGCTGGATCAAAATGTCCGGTCGCGAAGCGCGACGATGCGCGTTGCGGAAAAGCCGCTCCCTGTATCATCGGTCTGAATGGTTGAGTGACGTCTAATCATGCAAATGTTACGGGCATCCGGCTTTGCTTTGATATTTTTCTGGCTGGCTGTGGTCATTACAGCAATTTCTGTCGTTTATACAACACATAAAACGCGACTGGCAACACAAGCGTTGGAAGAATTGAAGAACGAGGCAGCGGCGCTGCAAATTGAAACGGGTCAGTACCTGCTTGAGCGCAGCACATTATCGACGTATGCCCGCATCGAAGATATGGCGGTTTCGAACCTGGATATGGCGGTGCCGGATACCGAGCAGATCGTAATTGTGGAACCCTGAATGTGAGCCAGCGAAGAGCCAACAGAGCCAAAACGGGAACGCAGCATTCTGATGCTGCGTTCGCGTCTTGGCGAGTCGGCTTTATGACCGTGGTTTTTTTTGGTGTGGTGGCAGTATTGATCTGGCACCTGGCGGCGCTCCAGGTACTGCCCGGCGAGGAGCGAGGATTCGCCTTCCTGCAGCAGCAAGGTCAGGCGCGCAGTTTGAGAGCAGAGAAAATCAATGCCTATCGTGGGATCATTACCGACAGGAATGGTGAAATCCTTGCGGTGAGCACGCCGGTCAAATCGCTGTTTGTGAATCCGCAGCGCCTCGACATGACTAGAGTTCCCGAGCTTGCGAAACACCTCAAGCTGGATCAGAAGCAACTTGAAGCAAAACTCGATCGCTACGCGGGCAAGCAGTTCATGTATCTGAAACGCCATTTGCCGCCCCAGGAAATCAGCGGAGTAATTTCCATGGGTATTCCCGGCGTTCAAGTGGAAGAAGAGTTTCAGCGGTATTATCCCGCAGGTGAAGTGGCGGCTCATATAGTCGGTTTTACGAATATCGACGAGCGTGGCCAAGAAGGAATGGAACTGGCGCTGGAAAAGTGGCTGGCCGGAACACCGGGTTCCAAGCGGGTTGTCAAAGATCTGAAAGGCAATGTAGTGAGGGATCTGGGTGTGGTTCGCGCCGCAGCGTCAGGCAATGATGTCCAGTTAAGCATCGATTTACGCCTGCAGTATCTGGCTTATCGGGAACTGAAGGCGGCTGTCAATGCGCAAGGCGCTGCGTCCGGGTCGGTAGTAATGATGGATGTTCGCACCGGCGAAATTCTGGCGATGGTAAACCAGCCTTCATACAACCCGAATAACCGGAGTCAGGTAAATCCCGAGCAGTTGCGTAATCGGGCCATGATCGATTTGTTCGAGCCGGGCTCTACCATGAAACCGTTCACCGTACTGACAGCGCTGGAAACCGGGCGTTACAAGCCGAATACGATCATTGATACCAATCCCGGGTATTTCCGGGTTGCCAACAAAACCTACACCGATTTCAAAAATTACGGCCTCATGGATCTTACCCAGATAATAAAAAAATCCAGTCAGGTCGGAATCTCCAAACTGGCAATGGATCTGGACCCCAATGTGGTCAGGGACACTTTCTATCGGGTCGGACTGGGTCAGGCGACCGGCATTGGTTATCCCGGAGAAGCGGTGGGCTACTTGCCCAGCCGCACTAAATGGTATCCGACAGAAAGAGCGTCCATGGCATTTGGATACGGTTTGAGTGTGACGCCGTTACAACTGGCTCAGGCTTACAATGTTCTGGCCAGTCGTGGAATTTTTCGTCCGGCTTCACTCTTGAAGCGCGAGACGGAGACTCTGCCGGTACGCGTGACCAGCGAATCTCTTGCAAATGAAATATTGAAAATGCTGAAGGCAGTTACCGAGGATGGAGGTACGGCAACCCGGGCTCGACTGGATTCTTATACCACCGCGGGCAAAACCGGGACCTCTCACAAAGTTACCGAACATGGTTACGCCGACGACAAGTATGTGGCTTTTTTTGCAGGTATGGCGCCTGCGGAAAATCCGGATATTGTGGTAGTGGTGGTCATAAATGAACCCCCGGCCGAGCACTATTACGGTGGCGAAGCGGCAGCCCCTATTTTCGCGCGCATAGTAGAAGGTGCACTGCGTCTGCGGAACGTCGCTCCCTCTGTGTCTCAAATGGCGGTGCAATGATGGAACTGGCGATCCGGCAAGGTATCCGTCTCGGCGAACTACTGCACGACTTGGTGCTGCCAGCAGATATGCAAAGCGTGGTGGTTCGCGGGCTGACACAGGATAGCCGGGAGGTTCGTGAGGGCGATGCATTTATTGCGAAGGCCGGCTTGAAACGCCATGGTCGGGACTTCGTAGACCTGGCCGTTAAAAAGGGCGCGGTTGCAATCCTGCTGGAAGATCAGAAACAGGCGACGGGCTGGATCGAGGGTGTCGACAGACCCGTTGCAGTCGTTATGCTCAATGGCCTCTCCAAACATATCAGTAGAATTGCGAGCTGCTTTTATGATGAGCCATCTCAGAAGATGGCGCTCTTCGGGATCACCGGCACGAACGGAAAAAGCACAACAGCCTCGCTCATTGCGCAGCTTCACGAAGCGTTAGGCCGCAAGACCGCTTCGATCGGAACGCTGGGCGTGGTATCTGCAGGTGATGTTATCGCCGACGCAAGCATGACAACACCCGACGCTGTTACATGTCAGAAGTGGCTTGCCGGCTTATATGAGCAGCAGGTTTCCACGGTCGCCATGGAAGTATCATCGCACGCACTGGATCAGTTCCGGGTTTCAGGAATCAGGTTTCAGACTGCGGTGTTCACCAATCTCAGCCGCGATCACCTGGATTATCACCAAGACATGCAGCAGTACGCGCTAGCCAAGCAATCACTGTTCGCCATGCCGGGTCTGACGCGCGCGGTAATCAACATTGATGATGAATACGCGGGCCCAATGCTGGAAGCCGTTTCCCCGTCGGTGCAGATCATTAGATATGGAATGAGCAACTGCGAGGCAGATTTTCATGCATCAAATCTGTGCTTTCGAAGTGACGGCGTGGTGTTTGTGTTGCGGTCGCCCTGGGGAGAAATGCAGATTGAAAGCCCACTGCTGTGTGAATTCAATGTTGTTAACTTGATTGCAGCCATGGCGTCGGTATGCACGACCGGCGTTGAATTCGCACAAGTGGTAAAATCCGTGCCGAAGTTGAAACCGGTAGCGGGACGGATGCAGACCGTGGCGGACGCTGGAAGTGATCTTACGGTGGTGGTTGATTATGCGCACACACCGGACGCATTACATCAGGCGATTTGTGGGCTTCGTAAACATACACACGGACAACTGCACGTGGTCTTTGGTTGTGGTGGAGACCGCGACGCCGGAAAGCGGCCACTCATGGGAAAAATAGCGGAGGAGTTGAGCGATACAGTTTGCATTACCTCCGATAATCCGCGCACTGAAGATCCCCACAAGATCATTAGTGAAATCTGCAAGGGTATAACAGGAAACCAGTTCGAAATATCTCCTGATCGGGAGCAGGCGATAACCGATGTAATCCGGAACGCAAAGCCCGGCGACGCCATACTTGTTGCCGGCAAAGGTCATGAAAAATACCAGATCATCGGCGAGAATAAATTCCCGTTTGATGACTGTGCAGTCGCGCAGCAGGCGTTGCGCCGGCGCCTGACCGATGCGGGGAGAGCTTGAGATGTTACTAAGCGAAATTTCCGCAAAAGTCGGCGGCCGACTCATAAACGGCGATTGCAGCTTTTCGACCGTGAGTACCGATACCCGCCAGCTGCGGGCCGGAGATCTCTTCATCGCATTGCGAGGAGAGACATTTGATGGTAATGCGTTTGCAGAGGCCGCTGCCAATGCTGGCGCAATCGGGCTGGTACTGCATTCCCCACTGGAAAGCATGACACTCCCACAGCTGATCGTTTCGGATTCCGTTCACGCGTTGGGCATTATTGCGGCAACGAACCGGTTGGCATTTGCAGGCCGAGTAGTTGGACTGACCGGCAGCTGTGGCAAAACCACCGTCAAAGGGATGCTGCGGGAAATATTGTCGATCGATGGCGATACACTGGCGACCTTGGGAAATCTGAATAATCACATCGGCGTGCCGCTTACCTTAATGAGGTTGTCTTCACAATCCTGTGCAGTCATTGAAATGGGCACCAGTTCCCCAGGAGAGATTGCCTGGTTGACGGAGTTGGTGCAGCCCGAGGTTGCTTTGGTCAATAATGTCGCCCCCGCTCATATCGGTGGATTTGCGGATCTGGATGCTATCGCAACAGAAAAGGGAGAAATTTATCGCCAGCTTCCTGCATCCGGTACTGCAGTAATTAATCTTGATGATGGATATGCCGGATTTTTTCAGAACCTTTGCAGTGACGTTCATCAGTTAGGGTTCTCCAGACGCGCTGTTGCTTCAGCAAGATTGCCGGGTGTCATATACGCAACCGGTGAGAATCTGAACGCTCGCCAGCAGGCAGAGTTCACACTTCGACATGGTGACGAAAGCATACCTGTCACGTTGAAGATTCCGGGTTTGTACAATATCAGTAATGCACTGGCGGCGGCAGCGTGTGCGGTCGCGGCAGGCAGTTCGCTGGAGACCATCGCACGGGGGCTGTCGAATTACTCTGGAGAAAAAGGCCGCATGCAGGTCAAGACTGCCGGATGCGGTGCAACGGTCATCGACGATACCTACAACGCTAACCCGGCCGCCATGAAAGTGGCCATTGATGTTCTGAGCGAATTTGACGGAGATACTTTTCTGGTCGTTGGAAATATGGCTGAGCTTGGCGAACATGCCGAGCAGGCGCACGAATCTATAGGCACTTACGCTGCCGAGAAAGGAATTACAGCTGTTTACTCCTGGGGGGGTGAAGCCGCGGTGGCTGCGCGGGCTTTTGGTCGGGAAGGGTATGCATATACAGACAAACAGGAGCTCGCGGCTGCTTTGCTGCGAAGACTTCAGAAAAATGCAACCGTTCTCGCCAAAGGTTCGCGCAGTGCACGCATGGAAGAAGTCGTGGCACTGCTATGCGAAGAGGGAGCGAGCAAATGTTAGTGTGGCTGTCTGAATACCTGCAACAATACGTAAAAGCTTTTGCGGTATTTCAGTATCTTACTCTGAGAGGAATCCTGGGTGTCATGACGGCGCTCGGGATTTCATTGTTGATGGGCCCCTGGTTCATCCGCAAACTGAATCAGAAGCAGATTGGCCAGTCGGTCCGTACCGATGGGCCACAAAGTCACTTGAGCAAATCCGGCACGCCCACCATGGGCGGCACATTGATCCTGTTCGGGATTGTCATAAGTGTCTTGTTATGGTCAGACCTGACAAACCGTTTCGTCTGGGCAGTGCTTTTCATAACAATTGCCTATGGGTGGATCGGCTGGGTTGATGACTATCGCAAGGTCATCCAGAAAAATTCCAAAGGCTTACCGGCCAGGTGGAAATATTTATGGCAATCTCTGGCTGGCCTCGCTCTGGCCGTGTTTCTATGGAATACCGCGGCCACTCCAGCCGAGACACAGCTCTTTGTACCCTTTTTCAAGGATGTAAGTTTCCAGCTGGGATGGCTTTATATTCCGCTGGTCTATTTTGTGGTTGTAGGCTCGAGCAATGCCGTAAATCTGACTGACGGGCTGGATGGCCTCGCGATTATGCCGACGGTGATGGTCGGCTCTGCCCTGGGAATTTTTGCGTATCTCACCGGACACGCATACTTCTCCCAGTATCTGCATATTCCCTATATCGCCGGCTCCGGCGAGCTGGTTATTTATTGTGGCGCTCTAGCCGGCGCAGGGCTTGGCTTCCTCTGGTTCAACACCTATCCCGCGCAGGTTTTTATGGGAGACGTCGGGGCGCTGTCGTTGGGTGGTGCGCTGGGCGTTATTGCCGTAATCGTCCGGCATGAGATTGTCTTCTTTATCATGTCGGGAATTTTTGTAATGGAAACCGTTTCGGTGATTCTTCAAGTGGCGTCATTCAAACTGACCGGTCGGCGAATATTCCGCATGGCTCCTTTGCACCACCACTTCGAATTGAAGGGGTGGCCGGAGCCACGAGTCATCGTGCGGTTCTGGATCATTACAGTCATGCTGGTCCTGGTTGGGCTGGCAACCTTGAAACTCAGGTAAGGCCGATGGCGAACACGCTGATCGCAAGTACGCGGAGTTACATTGTCATCGGGCTCGGTGTAACCGGCCTGTCTGTGGCTCGCTATCTGTCGGCGAAAGGTCATCCTTTTCTAATGGTTGACGATCGCGCAGATCCGCCGATGTTGTCGCAATTCCGTAGGGAATTTCCTCAGCAACCCATACAGCTGGGTCGCTTCGATTTTGAATCCTGGCGCGGAGCTGCTGAAATCGTATTGAGCCCCGGCGTTGCTCGCGATGTGCCAGCCGTAAAGCAGGCGATTGAATCCGGCATCCCGGTGGTCGGAGATATCGAGCTGTTTGCGCGTGAAGTGCGCGCCCCCGTAGTTGCAATTACAGGATCAAACGGTAAAACGACCGTCACCTCCTTAGTGGGTCAGATGGCCAGGGAGGCTGGCGTCAGGGTAAAAACTGGCGGAAACCTTGGAACGCCAGCGCTGGACCTGCTTGACGAACAAACCGAACTGTATGTACTGGAGCTTTCCAGTTTCCAGCTTGAAAGCACCGCCAGCCTCAAAGCGGCGGTCGCTTGTGTGCTCAATGTTTCTGAAGATCACATGGATCGCTACGCGGATCTGCACGATTATCTTCGAGCGAAGCAACGGATTTATTTTGGTGTCAGTAGAATCGTGGTCAATCGCGATGACCCGCTGACCATGCCTCCCTTGGCAAGACATGTTGAATGTCGGAGTTTTGGCCGCGGTGAGCCCGATCTCAAGGATTTTGGTGTACGCATGGACGGCGGTGTCCCTTGGCTGGCACGGGGCCGGGACACGCTGCTGCCACTGCATGAGCTGCGTATTCATGGACATCACAATGTCGCGAATGCGCTCGCTGCGCTGGCAATTGGCACACTGGCCGGGTTGCCTGAACAGTCGATGTTGCAGGCATTAAAGGAGTTTTCCGGTTTAAGACATCGATGCCAGTTTGTTGCGGAGATTCGGGGTGTACGTATTTTCAATGATTCAAAAGCGACCAACGTCGGTGCGGCCCTGGCAGCGATTAATGGTCTGGCGACCGAGCCGGGCCGGATCGTTCTGATTGCAGGGGGAGATGGTAAAGGTGCGGAGTTCTCTCCCTTGGCACCGACACTGAATCGTCAACTTAAAGCATTGGTCGCAATCGGTAGAGATGGATCAAAAATCGCGAGTTTGTGCGACGGGATGCCGGTAGTTTTCTGCAAGACGCTGGAAGAAGCTCTGAACACAGCAATGACGCTGATTGTTGCGGGCGATACTGTCCTGTTGTCCCCGGCTTGCGCCAGTTTTGACATGTTCCGCAATTATGAAGATCGCGGTGATCAGTTCATCAAGCTTGTGGAGCACTTGCAGCATGGTTGAGCGCAACCCTCCGCAAGCGGGCATGGCCGAGCTGCAATATGACTGGGTATTGGTATTGCTGCCGCTGATGCTGCTTTCATTTGGCCTGGTGATGGTCGCGTCGGCTTCCATCGACTTTGCCGCTGAACATTATCAGGATCCCTGGTTTTTTACCAAGCGTCACGGGGTATACCTCGCGATTGCACTCGTAGCAGGCGTCGCGGTATTCAGCGTGCCGGTGGAAGTCTGGAATCGTTACAGCATTGTTCTATTGCTCGGAAGTATCGTGCTGCTGATTGCAGTGCTGCTTCCGGGAGTCGGCAAATCAGTCAACGGTGCACAGCGGTGGATAAGCCTGGGTGGATTAACGATTCAGTGCTCAGAAATAGCAAAGTTCTGCTTCATTATTTTCTTCGGAAGTTTTCTGGCACGGCGCACAGATTCGTTCAAGCGGGGCTGGAAAGAATTCTTTAAACTCCTTTTGATCCTTGGTCTGTTCATCTTCCTGTTGCTACTGGAGCCGGATTTCGGCAGCTCGGTGGTATTGTGCATTACCGCCGGGGGCATGATGTTTGTCGCGGGAATTCCATTGATCCGGTTCATGTTGATGGGACTGACGGCGGTGTCCGGTCTCGCACTCCTCGCGGTGACATCTCCGTATCGGTGGGAACGGCTGGTCACGTTTCTGGACCCCTGGTCTGACCAGTTCTCTGCTGGTTACCAGTTGGTGCAGTCGCTCATAGCGTTTGGTCGCGGCGAGTGGGCCGGCCTCGGTTTAGGGAACAGTGTACAGAAGCTGTTTTTTCTGCCGGAAGCGCATACCGACTTTATTTTTGCCATCATCGCCGAAGAATTCGGGTTGATTGGAGCGCTGCTGGTTATCGCTGCTTTTTCGGTTTTGATCTGGCGAATTATCGCGTTGGCGCAACGCGCTCATCAAAACAAAAAGCCGTTCATTGCATTTACTGCAACCGGGATTGGGGTTTTATTCGCGGCTCAGGCATTTATCAATATGGGCGTGGCCTCAGGACTCTTGCCAACCAAGGGTTTGACCTTGCCATTCATCAGTGCGGGTGGCAGCAGTTTGATTATCAGTGGTGTGCTAATGGCATTGCTCGTGAGGATGGACTGGGAGGTGCGCCAGTGACTACTGCCGCGCGCGCAATTCGAGTGATGATTATGGCGGGAGGCACCGGTGGTCACGTTTTCCCGGCGCTTGCGCTCGCACGCGAAATGCGTGAAAGGGGATGTCAGGTCGAGTGGTTGGGGACATCGCGAGGGATTGAAGCGCGGATTGTTCCGGCAGACGGGTTCCCGTTGAATCTGATTAACGTAGTGGGAGTGCGGGGCAAAGGCATGGGTGCCATGCTCAAGGCACCCTGGCGCATCGCCTGTTCTTTACGCGAAGCTCTGCAGGTATTCAAAAAATTCAACCCGGATGTTGTGGTGGGTCTCGGTGGCTATGTGGCCGGTCCCGGCGGCATAGCCGCCCGGTTAATGGGCAAACCGCTGATCATTCATGAACAAAATGCCCGGCCGGGCACAACAAACCGGATGCTCGCCTCATTGGCGACGTGCGTTCTCACCGGATTCCCCGGGGTCTTTAAAAAGTGTATCTGGGTCGGTAACCCGGTCCGGCTCGACATCGCTGCCTTACCAGCGCCGGAGGACCGGTTCAAAACGCGAGGCGACGACGTGAGAGTGCTGGTATTGGGTGGCAGTCTCGGTGCTCAGGCTCTGAATGAAATGTTGCCGGAAGTTCTGGCAGATGTTTCGGAAAGGTACCAGTTCCATCTTCATCTGCGGCATCAGACCGGAGAGCGTCATTTCGATGCGACTCGAACGCAATACCGGAACGCGGGGCTTGATTGTAATGTCGTTGCCTTTATAGAAGACATGGCAGATGCACTGGCCTGGGCAGACCTGGTGATCTGTCGGGCGGGTGCGCTTACCGTGGCGGAACTTTGTGCGGCAGGCGTCGGTTCGATTCTCGTCCCGTTCCCATTTGCCATCGATGATCACCAAACCGCGAACGGAGAGTGGCTTGTGCAGAACGGCGCAGCGCTCTTGTTTCAGCAGAATCACCTGGAAGCAGATGTGTTACGAGACACCATTATGGAACTGATTCAAGACCGGCCGAAACTGTTGCAGATGGCAGTTGCGGCCAGGAAGCTCGCAAAGACTGACGCGACAAGCCGCTTTGCCGATATCTGTCTGGAGGCGGCGGTATGAAGGCCAGCGTCTATCAGGTACCGGAAATGCGACGTATTCGCCGAATCCACTTTGTGGGCATCGGTGGCGCCGGTATGTGTGGTATTGCGGAAGTTCTTTTAAACCAGGGCTATGAAATTTCCGGCTCGGATTTGCGAGAATCGGAAGTCACGCGCAGGCTGGGCGGTCTTGGAGCCAGGATTTTTATCGGGCACAGGGGCGAGAATATTCACGATGTGGATGTGCTGGTCTGCTCAAGTGCAATAGCGGAGGAAAATCCGGAAATTGCTGCGGCACGCCAGCACCGTGTCCCCGTGGTACGCCGCGCGGAAATGCTGGCGGAGTTGATGCGTTACCGCCATGGTATCGCCATTGCCGGAACCCATGGAAAAACGACAACGACCAGTCTTATCGCATCCGTGTTTGCAGCGGCAGACAAAGATCCGACATTTGTAATTGGTGGTTTGCTCAATGCTGCCGGAACCAATGCAAAACTGGGAGAAAGCCGCTATCTGGTGGCAGAAGCCGACGAAAGCGATGCATCATTTCTGCACCTGCAGCCGATGGTTGCGGTGGTGACCAACATTGATGCGGATCACATGGAAACCTATGGAGGTGATTTCAATCGGGTAAAGCAGACGTTTCTGGACTTTCTGCACAACTTGCCATTTTACGGGCTGGCAGTTTTATGTGCCGATGATGAGGTCATTCAGGAAATTCTGCCCGCGGTAGGACGTACTGCCGTCACGTATGGAATTTCAGCCAGCTCGGATTACCGTGCGGTCGATATTGTTCAGAGAGGCCGAACTGTGAATTTCAGGGTAATCAGACCAGTACCCCTGGCGCCGTTACCGGTATTCCTGAATCTGCCGGGCAAACACAACGTACTCAACGCGACGGCTGCCATTGCGGTGGCCTGCGAAGAGGGAGTGGAAGACGACGCAATCCAGAAGGGACTGGCAGAGTTTCTGGGTGTCGGACGTCGATTTCAGGTTTATGGTGAATTTCCGGTGGGAGAGGGTGAGCCGGTCATGCTGGTGGACGATTATGGACATCATCCGCGGGAAGTTGCGGCCACCATAGCGGCTGTGCGCGACGGGTGGCCCGATCGCCGGCTTGTAATGATTTACCAGCCTCATCGTTATACGAGAACCCGTGATCTGTTTGAAGATTTCGCGGAGGTTCTGTCGACAGTTGACCAATTGTTGCTGACCGAAGTATATGCGGCTGGCGAGGCGCCAATTGCCGGTGCAGACAGTCGGACTCTGAGTCGCAATATTCGTAACCGGGGCGCGGTTGATCCGATTTTTGTGGAGAATCTCGATTCTGTGGGCAGTGTTTTGGAGGACGTGTTGCAACCTGGAGATATCGTAATCACTCAAGGTGCCGGCAATGTCGGCAATCTGGCTTCGTTACTTTCCAAACAACTTTCATCGTCGAGGCAGTAAACACTTATGACCCGCGGACCAGATGTGGAACAACTAGGAAAAATCGCCGTGCTTTTTGGCGGTACATCATCGGAACGGGAAGTATCCCTGGACAGTGGCCGCGCGGTGATCGATGCATTACACCGGTTGAAAGCGGACGTTGTTCCTATCGATGTCGGTGCATCTGTTATTGACGATTTGTTAGCGGCAAAGCCGGACCGCGTATTTATAGCGCTGCATGGTGAAGGTGGCGAAGATGGACGAATCCAGGCATTGCTGGAGTTCATGGGAATGCCCTACACCGGCAGCGGTGTCGCGGCTTCGGCACTCTGCATGGACAAACTCAGAACCAAACAATTGTGGATCGGGGTGGGTCTGCCTACCCCTGAATACCGTATCTTGCACGCGGCCAGCAACTGGGAAGAAATCATCGCGGCACTTGATGGTGATGTTATTGTCAAGCCGAGTCACGAAGGCTCAAGTATCGGCATCACGCGATGCAATACACCGGAAGCGCTCAGGGTTGCCTACAGCCGGGCTTCACATCTCGATTCTTCGGTTCTCGCAGAGCGCTATATAAAAGGTGCGGAGTACACGGTAGCTGTATTGGGGAAAAAAGCTTTGCCCCCCATCAAGCTCGAGACCGATCACATATTTTACGACTATGACGCGAAATATCTGTCGGATAGCACCCGCTATCTTTGCCCTTGCGGCTTGAGCCCCATACGGGTCGAAGAACTTCAGAAACTGGCTGTAGAAGCTTTCGAAGCGGTTGGCGCTGGAGGCTGGGGGCGGGTCGATATTATGGAGGATGCGACGGGTCGATTCTATTTGCTGGAAGTCAACACGGTGCCGGGAATGACCAGCCACAGTCTCGTACCGATGGCTGCCAAAGCTGCAGGACTGGAATTCGATAATCTGGTGAAAACTATTATTCGACAAACGGTGGTGTAAAAAGATGACCATTGAATCGTTCCGCTTAGCTTCACGACATTCGGTTCGGGACCTGAAATCGAGCCGAAAGAAATCTCGAAAAGGTGCTTCGAAGAAGACATCAGCACTCGATTTGCGGATGCGAGTAAATCTGATCAGAAAATTATCCATAGTGTTTGTTGCAGGATTATTGTTCAGCGGTGTTGTGTTGGGGGTGGCCAGTTTAAATCCGCAGGAAAAGCTGAAAAAAATAGCCAATAGACCTATTTCAAACGTACAAATTGTCGGCGACTTCCTATACTTTGATAAGCGGGAAGCGCAGGACGCAGTTTCAAGCTCTGTGCACGGCGGGTTTCTGGATCTGGATATCAACTTGTTAAAAAGTCGTCTTGAGTCAAACCCGTGGGTAGATCGGGTTGCCGTCGCAAGGCAGTGGCCTGATCGGGTGACAGTGACCATCATCGAACAGCAACCCATCGCTCGTTGGGGCAGCGACGGGTTTCTGAACAAACGTGGGGAAATTGTCCGGGTTCCGGATGCAGAAACACTGGTCCGCCTTCCATATCTTCAAGGAGAGGAAGGCGATGCGGAAACCATAATGAAGCAGTACTTGCGGATTCGTAAACTTTTCTCGGTTTCAGAGTTGGCCGTTGCATCCTTACATCTGGATCCGGCGCAATCCTGGACAGTGCAGTTAGAGTCTGGCGTCGTGTTGAAGCTCGGCAAGGAGCAGCCTCTGGAGAAACTTCAGGGATTCCTGTCGGCGACCAAAACAGTTTTAGCAAGCAAGATAGATGAAGTCGATGCGGTGGATATGCGATATCACAATGGCTTTTCCGTCTCTTGGAAGAACAAGATCGATAACCAGATAGCCCTGAATCAGGGTTAAATGGCGGTCATAACAAAAAATAGTCTAGTCAAGACGGAGCGAGCAAAAGAGATGGCGCAGTCCAGCGGGGGTAGGATGATTGTGGGTTTGGACATCGGAACGTCCAAAGTCGTAGCGATTGTCGGGGAAGTGTCTCCCGAAGGTGAGCTTGCAGTCGTGGGAATCGGATCGCATAAATCGGTCGGATTGAAACGCGGGGTCGTTGTCAATATTGATTCGACCGTGCAATCAATACAACGGGCAGTAGAAGAAGCCGAACTGATGGCGGGTTGCCAGATTCATTCAGTTTATGCGGGTATTGCCGGCAGCCATATTCGCAGCCTCAATTCGCACGGTATTGTGGCGATCAAGGACAGGGAGGTGTTTCCGCAAGATGTAGAACGGGTCATAGACGCGGCTCAGGCGGTGGCGATTCCTGCCGACCAGAGAATTCTTCATATCTTGCCTCAGGAATATGTAATAGATGACCAGGAAGGAGTTAAGGAGCCGCTTGGCATGTCGGGTGTCAGGCTCGAAGCCAAAGTGCATCTGGTTACCTGCGCCGTCAATGCAGTGCAGAACATCGAGAAATGCATCAAACGCTGTGGTCTGGACGTTGAAGACGTAATTCTGGAGCAGTTAGCATCCAGTTACGCGATTCTGACCGATGATGAAAAGGAGTTGGGCGTATGCATGGTAGATATTGGCGGAGGGACGACGGATATCGCCGTGTTTGCCGAAGGTGCAATAAGGCATACATCGGTCATTCCGATAGCGGGCGATCAGGTGACTAATGACATTGCCATGGCTCTTAGAACGCCGACGCAATACGCAGAAGAAATAAAAATAAAATACGCATGCGCTTTGGCCAAGCTGACGGGCGCAGAAGAAACCATCAAGGTGCCGAGCGTGGGCGAACGGCCGCCACGCAATTTGTCTCGACAGGCACTTGCAGAGGTAGTGGAGCCTCGGTATGACGAATTGTTTACTTTGATTCAGTCAGAACTCCGCCGGAGTGGATTTGAAGACATGGTTCCAGCGGGAATCGTGTTAACGGGAGGCACGTCGAAAATGGAAGGTGTTGTCGAGCTGGCAGAAGAGATATTTCACATGCCGGTGAGGTTGGGTGCGCCACAGAATGTAAAGGGTTTAAAAGATATTGTTAATAATCCGATTTATTCGACCGGTGTGGGATTGCTGTTGTATGGAATCAAGCAACAGAATGCGTCCAGAGTAAATGGCATGCGCGAAGAAAAGGCAGGCCTGTGGGAGCAGATGAAAAGTTGGTTTCAGCGCAATCTTTAACGATCGAGAATGAATGTTCAGGGGAATAGAGGAGAGCAGCCATGTTTGAACTAGTAGATAACCTTCCGCAAAACGCAATTATTAAGGTGATCGGAGTCGGCGGCGGCGGTGGTAATGCCGTCAAGCATATGATTAGCAATCATATTGATGGAGTTGATTTTATTTGCGCGAATACTGATGCGCAGGCGTTAAAAGATATCGACGCACGAACGGTGTTGCAATTGGGTAGTTCCATGACCAAGGGGTTGGGGGCAGGCGCAAATCCGGAAGTAGGACGTCAAGCCGCCATGGAAGACAGGGATCGTATCGCGGAAGTTATAGAAGGCGCCGATATGGTGTTTATCACCGCGGGTATGGGCGGTGGCACCGGCACGGGGGGCGCGCCCGTGGTCGCAGAAGTTGCGAAGGAGCTGGGCATTCTCACCGTGGCGATTGTAACCAAGCCGTTTCCGTTCGAAGGTCGGAAACGTATGACCATTGCTGAAGAAGGGATCCGGCAGCTGAAAGATCGCGTGGATTCGCTCATTACGATTCCAAATGAAAAGCTCCTTGAAGTATTAGGCAAAAACACGAGTTTGCTGGATGCATTCAAAAGTGCCAACGACGTTCTGCTCGGGGCCGTTCAGGGAATTGCCGACCTGATCATCCGTCCCGGAATGATCAACGTGGATTTCGCCGATGTCCGAACAGTCATGTCTGAAATGGGCATGGCAATGATGGGTAGCGGATGTGCCCGCGGAGAAAACCGTGCGCGTGAGGCCGCCGAGGCAGCAATTCGAAGTCCGTTGCTGGAAGATGTCAACCTGCAAGGCGCTCGCGGCATCTTGGTCAATATCACCGCGGGCATGGATCTGTCACTGGGTGAGTTTACTGAGGTCGGCGATACAGTCGAAGAATTCTCTTCGCCGGATGCGACTGTGGTTGTGGGTACGGTGATAGATCCGGATATGCACGACGAACTCAGAGTTACGGTCGTTGCTACCGGTTTGGGAATGCCAGAGATGGCGCGCGGAGGACAGCCTGCGAAATCGCCGGACAATACCCGGACCGCAGATGGTGGATATAACTATTCTGTATTGGAGAAGCCAACCGTACTGCGAGCCAGCAAAAGCGGGCAAGCGGGCGGACGTGCTGTTGAGACGAAAGAGCGGGATATGGAATACCTGGACATCCCGGCATTCTTGCGACGGCAAGCCGATTAAGGAGAGCGGGTGACACTCGTATAGGTTCCGTCGAGATCCTGTGTTCTTATAATAATTTGGAATAAAAAGAAGCTCAGTTTTCTATTCAGGTTTGATTCATTTAGATTTTGTGACAATGATCAGACTGTCGCGAAATAGCACGAACGGAGTGGTTGTGGTTATTACTGTTAGCTGACGTTAACAGCAACTACCTGTTCTGAGGACGACATTGAAAACTGAGATATGGCGATGATTAGACAAAGAACTCTAAAAAACGAGATAAGGGCAACCGGTGTGGGGCTTCACACTGGGCGCAAAGTAGTACTGACATTGCGGCCCGCTCCGATTGATTCCGGAATCGTCTTTCGCCGTGTGGATCTCGATCCGGTTGTTGAAATTGCCGCCAAAGCGGAGAACGTGGGTGACACCATGCTGTCAACTACTCTGGTTGCGGGGGATGTCCGGATTTCCACTGTAGAGCATTTGCTGTCCGCGCTGGCAGGACTCGGGATTGATAACGCGATAGTCGAGTTGACCGCTGATGAAGTGCCGATAATGGATGGCAGTGCTGGACCGTTTGTATTTCTGGTGCAGTCCGCCGGTATACAGGAGCAGGAAGCGCCAAAACGGTTTGTGCGGATCAAGAAGGAAGTCGTGGTAAGGGATGGTGATAAGGAAGTAAGATTCAAGCCGTTCAATGGCTTCAAGATGTCCTTCTCCATCAACTTTGACCATCCGGTTTTTCACGATAGCAAGCAGACCGCCGTAATCGATTTTTCCAGCACGTCGTTCGTAAAGGAGATCTCCAGGGCCAGAACCTTCGGGTTCACTCATGAGATTGAGTACATGCGATCGCGTGGTCTTGCCAAAGGTGGCAGCGTCAATAATGCGATCGTGATCGACAAATACAGGGTTCTGAATGAAGACGGCCTTCGATATGAAGATGAGTTCGTCAAGCACAAGATGCTGGATGCTATCGGTGATTTGTATTTGTTGGGTCATAGCCTCATAGGCGAGTTTTGTGGCTATAAATCCGGTCACGGGTTGAACAACCGGTCGATCCGGGAGTTGATGCTGCAAGAAGATGCCTGGGAAATGGTGACGTTTGAATCTCCCGAGGATCGCGCGCCCATTCATTTCGCGAAACCATTGGCGGCTTTTTGACGTCCAGAATGAGAACTTAAGCAGGTTTCGCAATAACTTTGTCTAAGGCATCACCTATTCGACATTATGTGTTGCCTTGGCTACTTCCTATGTGACATATTCTTGACTGCAAAACGGTGTGGTTAAGACTATCCCGCCTCGCGAAGATTCGAATCTTCCAGTAAGTATTACGTAAGCTTCTAATAAATATTATTTGATTGTTCTATAGTTGCATATGTAGATATGCAGTCTTGTAGGGGCGCGTCGTTCAGTGAAAGTCATTTTTATCAGCAAAAGATTCGGTGGGACCCATAGCATCAAGCTGGGTGCCTGGGCCGGAGCATTGTTGACAGCCTGTCTTGTATGTCTTGTAGGGGCCCCGGTCGGAGCCTATTACGCTTACCTCAATGCCATCAACGACGATTCGTCCGATGTGGTATCTCCCGAAGTGGCGGCCCAGTGGGCGGAGTCACTTCTGGATCAACAGATAAAGATAAATGACGCCAAGGTGCAAGCCGATAACAGGCTTTCTGCGTTGACGTTGCGGGTGGCGGAATTGCAGGCCCGCCTGGTTCGCCTGGATGCACTGGGTGATCGCCTCACATCGATGGCCAAGCTGGAAAACGGAGAATTCGATTTCAGCCAGCCGCCCGCGCTCGGCGGTCCGGAAGCAGATGCCCTTGGAGACTCGTTTGATCCCCCCGAATTTGTCAACGTAATAGATGAACTGGCTCGTCAAATTGAAGATCGTCAGCATCAACTGGATACGCTTGAAGCCCTCCTGGCCAACCGGAAACTCGAGAACGACATCTTTATCGCCGGCCGGCCAATCAAGAAGGGGTGGATGTCCAGTCGATACGGGCGCAGAACGGATCCGTTCAGTGGACAGATCGCCTGGCACGGTGGTGTTGACTTTGCGGGCAAAGATGGCTCAGATGTTGTAGCAGTGGCCGCGGGTGTCGTGACTGTTTCAGGTTACCGCCAGGGCTACGGCAAGCTTGTGGAAATCAACCACGGTAATGGCTTCAAAACGCGCTATGCGCACTGCAAGGAAAACGTTGCCAAAGTAGGTGACGTAGTCAAAAAAGGACAGGTTGTAGCTCTAATGGGTTCAACAGGTCGTTCTACCGGCCCCCATGTCCACTTCGAAGTTTACAAAAACGGACGCTCAGTCGACCCCGCCTCCTACATTCACCGCGCCAGTCGTTAAGGCTGATTCTTCGCGCCTATCGCGAAAACTATTTCACCCTTCGCCCATGTCATTTATGATGCGGGCCAAGTTTGATATACGGACTGCTGCCGGGAAAATGTAACCACTATGATGGCAAGTATTGCAAGAAAGATCTTTGGAACAAAAAACGACCGTGAACTCAAGCGCATGGGCAAACTGGTAATTCAGGTCAATGCATTTGAGGAGCAGGTTGCCAAGTTGTCGGATGAGCAACTGGCCGAAAAGACTGTCGAGTTCAAAAGTCGGTACCAGGATGGCGTGGGACTGGATGCTTTGCTTCCTGAAGCGTTTGCGGTTTGCAGGGAGGCCAGCCGGCGCATCATGGGAATGCGGCACTTCGATGTGCAGTTGATCGGCGGTATCACCCTGCATGAAGGCCGTATTGCGGAAATGAAGACGGGTGAAGGTAAGACGCTCGTAGCGACACTGGCGGCCTACCTTAATGCGTTGTCGGGAAAGGGCGTCCACATTGTTACTGTCAACGACTATCTGGCCAGCCGCGACGCCAATTGGATGCGTCCGCTTTATGAGGGGCTTGGCCTGAAGGTTGGGGTCATTTTATCTCAGCAGCCGTTGGAGCAAAAACGCGAAGCATATCAGGCAGATATCACGTATGGAACCAACAATGAGTATGGTTTCGATTATCTGCGTGACAATATGGTTTTACGCAAAGAGGATCGGGTTCAACGACCTCTCAACTTTGCTATTGTCGATGAAGTCGACTCTATTCTTATAGATGAAGCAAGAACTCCGCTGATCATATCAGGTGCCGCCGAAGACAGTTCTGAGCTGTATTTGATGATGAAGCGTCTGATACCAGAATTACAGCGCCACGATCCCGAGGGTCCTGAGGACGGGCCTCAAGGTCATTTCACCATTGATGAAAAAACCCGTCAGGTGGAATTGACAGAAGAAGGTCACCACCTCGTAGAGCAAATCCTGGCCCGGAACGGGTTGCTCAAGGAAAATGAAAGCCTGTACTCCGCGGGGAATCTTGGTCTGGTGCATCATGTAAACACGGCCCTCCGTGCCCAGTATCTGTACAAAAACGATGTGGAATATATCGTTGAGAATGACAGCGTCATTCTGATCGATGAGCATACCGGTCGAACCATGCCAGGTCGTCGCCTCGCAGAGGGGCTTCATCAGGCTCTTGAAGCGAAAGAGGGCGTGCGGGTACACAGCGAGAGTCAGACGCTTGCGTCGACAACCTTCCAGAATTATTTCCGTTTATATCGAAAGCTGTCGGGGATGACGGGTACTGCTGACACAGAAGCGCTCGAATTCAGTCAAATTTATGGGCTTGGCGTGGTAATCATTCCCACGAACAAGCCTGTTCAGCGGAAAGATTTGAACGATTTGATCTTTCTCACGGTTGACGACAAATACGATGCGATTGTGGAAGAAGTGAAGCGCATTCGCGAATTCAAAGCTCCTGTCCTGGTTGGTACTGCATCTGTAGAAACATCTGAAGAGATGTCTGCGCGTTTTAAAAAGGCAGGTGTCGCTCATGAGGTGCTCAATGCTAAACACCATGCGCGCGAAGCAGAAATCATTGCTCAGGCGGGACGGCCGGGGGCCGTAACGATCGCGACGAACATGGCCGGACGCGGGACAGATATAGTGCTGGGCGGAAGCTGGGAAGCGGAAATCGCGCAGCTTGAAGATCCTGATGACAAACAGATCGACAGAATAAAGCAGGAGTGGCAGAAAAGGCACGCGGAAGTTATAGCTGCAGGCGGTTTGCATATCGTGGGCACCGAACGTCACGAATCTCGCAGGATTGACAATCAGCTGCGGGGTCGTTCAGGTCGTCAGGGCGATCCAGGGGTGTCACGTTTTTATCTGTCACTTGAAGACAACCTCATGCGGATATTTGCGTCTGATCGAGTACGCAAGATCATGAGTGCGCTGGGCATGGAGAAGGGCGAGGCAATTGAGCATCGCATGGTATCGAACGCTATTGAAACAGCGCAACGCAAAGTCGAGGCGCGTAACTTCGACTATCGGAAACAGGTGCTGGAGTACGATGATGTCGCCAATGATCAGCGCCAGGTAATTTACAACCAACGTAATGAACTGCTTGATGAGGAAGAGATTGAAGCGGCTATTGCCGGTATCCGCGCCGACGTTATTCGTGAAGTAGTGGCTTCATACGTGCCTCCGCGTTCGCTCGAAGAGCAGTGGGACGTGCCAGGGCTGGAAAATTGTCTGCATCAGGATTTTGGAGTGAAACTTCCTGTTCAGCAATGGCTCGATGAGGATAAAAAGCTATATGAAGACTCGTTGAAAGAGAAAATAACAGCCTCGATGGATGAGGTTTACAAAGCCAAGGCCGATCGCATCGGGCCCACGATTCGAGCGCTTGAAAAGCAGGTAATGCTGCATGTTCTGGATCAATTATGGAAAGAGCATCTATTGAACATGGATCATTTGCGACAAGGCATTGGTTTACGTGCATATGCGCAGAGGAATCCGAAGCAGGAATACAAGCGTGAATCCTTCGAGATGTTTGAAAAGCTTCTGGATAATCTGAAGCACGAAGTCACGCGGGTGCTGTTTCGGGTCGAGCCAATGACGCCGGATCAAATGGAAGAGCTTCAGCGGCGCCAACAAGCCGCAGCGGAGGCCGCTCAGAGGCTCCAGAAAGCGCAGCATGAACAGATCAATCAACTGGAAAGTCAGCCCACTGCATCGGGTAAAAATGCAACGTTTGTAAGGGATGCGTCCAAAGTGGGACGAAACGAACCCTGTCCTTGCGGATCAGGCAGAAAGTTCAAGGCATGTCACGGGAAGCTTGTTTGATGCGTTCGACTGATTTATTTACTGACTGAGGGCCCGATATGACAGTGGGATCCCTTGACTGGCCATTGATGTTCCCCGTGAAGGGTCTTCGTTTTGGAACTGCGCGCGCAGGCATAAAAAAGGCTGGAAGGCGCGATATTCTTCTCGTGGAGATTGGCGAAGGCTCTACCGTGGCGGGAGTTTTCACGCAGAACGCGTTTGCTGCGGCGCCGGTGCTGGTTGGTAAAGCCCACCTTGCCCGGAGTAATATTCGATACTTTCTGGTTAACTCTGGCTGCGCGAATGCGTGTACCGGCGACAAGGGGATTGAGGACGCAATTGCGTGCTGTCGTAACGTTGCGGATGCCGGAGGTGTGAGGTTAGAGCAGGTTGTTCCTTTTTCGACCGGAGTCATTGGAGAATATTTACCTCTGGACAAAATGACGGTTGCAATACCGGAGGCCATGGGGTCATTGAATCAGAATGACTGGCAATCGGCAGCCGAAGCGATCATGACGACGGATACGTGCCCCAAAGGTGCCAGCGTTCAGTTCGAGTTCGATGGAGAGCAGATTACGGTCACCGGGATTGCGAAAGGCGCGGGCATGATTAGACCAAATATGGCTACTTTGCTTGCGTATGTTGGAACGGACGCGGTAGTGAGTCAGGAGGTTTTGGAACATTTGGTCAAGCGTGCGGCCGACAAGTCCTTCAACAGGATTTCTATCGATGGAGACACTTCAACAAACGACAGCTGCATGCTGATCGCAACCGGGCGAGCCGGTCTTCCCATGCTCACTGAACCAAGAGGGTCTTTCTTCGACGCGTTGCTGAACGCTGTGACCCTCGTTATGCAGCAACTTGCCCAAGGTATTGTTCGTGATGGAGAAGGTGTAACCAAGTTCGTAGAAGTTAAAGTAGGCGGAGGCGGAAGCAATGAGGAGTGTCTTAAAGTTGCCTACGCAATAGCCCATTCTCCGCTGGTCAAGACCGCGATCTATGCGTCGGACGCGAATTGGGGGCGGATTGTAGCGGCGATTGGTTATGCAGGTATCCCCAAGCTCGATCCGGCCGGGGTTCAAGTGTGGCTGGATGACGTGAAAGTGGTGAGTAACGGCGGGCGAGCGCCTGAGTATCGAGATGAAGCTGGTAGTGCGGTCGTGTCCAGAGAAGAATTTTCGATAAGGGTGGACTTGGGCAGAGGGCAACATGAAGAGGCTGTCTGGACATCGGATCTGTCTCACGACTATGTCACCATAAATGCCGAATATCGAACGTGAAGCTGTCCGCGTTGCTGTTGGTGTAGTTAGTAGAGCAACGGGTGAAATACTGATTGCTCTGCGTGGGAAGGAAAAGCACCAGGGCAACCTTTGGGAATTTCCCGGTGGCAAGGTGGAAGAAGGGGAGTCCGTCGCCGATGCTTTAGCACGAGAACTTTACGAAGAGCTGAACATAATTGTTCGCAAGGCTCGGCCATTGATCGAGATCAGGCACTCTTATAGCGAAGTATCAGTACACCTGAGTGTCTGTGAAGTCCGCGAATATTCGGGCGAGGCCATTAGTCGGGAAGGGCAGGCCATTCAATGGGTGCCTCTGGACAAACTGTCCAGCTATGAATTTCCCGCCGCTAATAGAGCAATTTTGAATGCGTTACTGCTGCCGCGAACGATAGCAGTAACGGATCGTGTCGCGTCGACAGATGATTTCCGTTTCCGCCTGGAGCGGGCGATTGGACGAGGCGCTGAGGGTGTGTACCTGCGACTCAAAGCCGAGCGTCAGAACGAGGCCCGTCTTTGTCAGATTGCCGAAGAGATCTGCGGCAGGAATTCGATTCCCATTTTTACCAACCGGGAGCTGTTGCCTTATTTTGATGGGCAAGTCGAGCTTCACTTGAGGTCATGCGAGTTGGCGAGTCAGGAGAGCGGCACCTATCGTTCTCGGTGGGTGGGTGCGTCCTGTCATAACCCCGAGGAGATCGCCAAAGCTGTAAGCGCCGGGGTTGATTACATCTTTCTCTCACCTGTTTGCTGGACAAGAAGTCACGCTGGGACCCTGCCTATAGGGTTCGATAGATTCGCAGAGTGGGTTGACGCCGCGCCGGTGCCGGTATTCGGGCTGGGAGGACTCACGGTTACTGAGCTTGAAAGAGTGCGGAACCTTGGAGGGCAGGGTATAGCGGCTATCCGGGAGTTCTGGGAGTGAGTCATTTATCTGTACGGCGTTTCGAGCTTTGAGACGTTGTTTTTTGTACGTTTAATAATCATTGATTCTTATTTAAAATTATTTGATGTTTTATTTAAAAAAAGGGTTGTCAGGTCGTCGAAAGTGAGTAGAATGCGCGCCTCACACGGTGACACCGAAACAGGGTGGGTGAGCAGCAAGCAGTCTTCCAGGTTGGAAGATCACCGAAGGAAGAACAGAAACAAAAAAGTTTCAAAAAAGTCTTCCAAAGCAGAAAGTAAAGGCGTATAATTCGCGCCCCGGTCGAGACCGGATTAAGCGTTAGGA
>CAZJKJ010000017.1:56176-58105 GCA_964546435.1 uncultured Cellvibrionaceae bacterium | reverse complement strand
TGGCTTGGACAAAAGTTGGATCTACCATACGGCTGTCTCCTGATAGTGGGTGTGACACAGTAAAGGGCGGTATCTGAACCTGTCCTGACGCGCCCGCGGAAACCGGCATGAATGTCGACCGCCGGGCGCAGATTCTTCAGAACGTGAAGGACGTCGCGCGGCGAAGAGCGTTCCGGTCACGCAGGCACCCTCGAATTGGCGCAAGGCGACGACTGGGGGTGGTCCTGACCGGGGCAGATCTGGATAATTGGCCGCCTCGGTCAGTCACCCGAATGATCGTCATCACGGACGGTCTTCATTCATTGAATTTGCCTGCACATAGCCTGCCTTCATGCGTACCCCTCTCACATCGGAATACACCTATCGTTTCGGCGGCCTGGCGCGCCTTTACGGAGAATACGCATTGCCGCTGCTGGCCAATGCTCACTTTGCGGTCATCGGGCTCGGGGGTGTTGGCTCCTGGGCTGCCGAGGCACTGGCCCGTTCCGGTATCGGCCGGATAACCCTGATCGAACTGGACGACGTGTGTACGACCAACACCAACCGGCAGCTGCATGCGCTGCATTCGACGGTGGGGCAACCCAAGAACCGGGTGATGCGCCAGCGGCTGCGCGATATCAATCCGGAAATCGAGGTTGTCTGCATTGACGACTTTCTTTCAGCGAAAAATCTTGGAGAATACTTAACCCCTGACCACCAGGTCGTGATCGATGCGACTGATGCATCGGCGACCAAGGCCGCGCTGATTGCGTATTGCAGCGCCGTGAAAATCCGCCTCGTGACGGTGGGCTCTTCCGGGGGGAAGCGGGATCCGCAGAAAATAAAAATTGCCGATCTGGGCTTCACTGAAAGCGATCCTTTGCTGGCCCGCGTGCGGCACCGCCTCTACACCCAGCACGGTTTTGCGCGGGAGACCCGGCGCAAATTCCGGGTCGATGCCGTGTTTTCCACCGAAAGCATGGTCTATCCGCAACCGGATGGCGCTGTTTGCCGCAACAAGCAGTTCGTGCAGGACGGCATGAAGCTCGATTGCACGTCCGGTTTCGGGTCGTCGGTGATGGTGACAGGCAGCTTCGGCTTTGCCGCGGCTGCGCGGGCAATCGAGCGGTATCTGCAGAAAGCCTCCGCGTCAGATACGGAATAGCCGCAGCGCATTTGCCCGGGTGACGGTGGCGATATCGGCGATGGCGCTGTGGCGCAGCTCAGCCAGTTGCTGACCGATCAGCGGTAACAGGTCCGGGTCATTGCGTTGCCCCTGGCGCCCGCACAAGGGCATGCTGGGCGCGTCCGTTTCCACCATCAGATAATCCAGCGGCACTTCCCCCAGGGTGGCGCGGGTTTTTTGCGCTCTTTCATAGGTAATCATGCCGCCCACGCCCAGACAAAACCCGAGATCGAAATAGGTTCGCGCGATTTCCACGCTGCCACTGAACGCATGAATAACGCCGCCGCAGCGCGGTTGGTATTTTTTCAGAAGGCGGATGACGGGGTTGTGGGCCTTGACGCAATGGACAATCAGCGGCTTATCCAGCTCGCACGCAGCGCGGACATGCCATTCAAATACGGCTTCCTGAAGTGACATGGGAGTGTCGCGCAGAGCATCCAGGCCGCATTCGCCGATGGCTTTGCAGCGCGGGTCAGCCGCAAAATCCTGTATCGCCGCCAGCAATTCCCCTTGTGCCGCGTCCTGTTTCTGGCGGACATAAGCGGCAACCCACCACGGGTGCAGGCCCGCTGCAAAAACAAAACCGTCTTCCTGTGTGGCTAATGCCCTGGCGCCTGGCCACTGGGCAGGCTCCACGCCCGGAATCATCACGTTCCGGATTCCGGCCGCACGCATCCGCTCACATACCCGGCTGCGGTCGGAGTCGAAATCATCAAAATCGAAATGGCAATGACTATCAAACCATTGCATGGGTACCGGCTCGC
>CAZJKJ010000017.1:48985-56076 GCA_964546435.1 uncultured Cellvibrionaceae bacterium | reverse complement strand
TTCATAACTCGCGGGCGATGGCGAGACAAGCCAAAATCACCGTATCGGCGAGCGCCGCAGTCATGAAACAGCTTCTACGAAGATGGCACCGGATTGTATGTCGCATTGGCAGCCTCGATAACGTTTTTCAATGGCTTGATAGACGATTTACCGCCCACACTCGTATTTAAGCGCATGACCATTCCGCCTGAGGACTCCAGATGAACGCCGACAAACCTTTGCAGGGCCAAAGAGCCATTGTGACCGGAGCGAGCTCCGGAATCGGCGAGGCCGTCGCCCGGGCGCTGGCCGCCGCCGGGGCGAAAACCGTCGTGAATTATCACAGTAAGGATGGGGCGGCCGACGCCATCGTCAGCGAGATAGTGGCAGCGGGTGGAGAGGCCATAGCTGTTCAGGCGGATATCAGCGATGAGCAACAGGTCCGCCATCTGTTCCAGAGCGCGATCGATGCCTGGGGCAGTGTCGATATCCTCGTCAACAATGCGGGCATCCAGGTGGACGCTGCCTTTGTCGACATGACGCTGGCTCAGTGGCAGAAAGTCATAGACGTAAACCTCACCGGGCAATTCCTGTGTGCCCGTGAAGCAACCCGGGAGTTTCTGCGTCGAGGGGTGCAAAAGGCGCTGTCTTGCGCGGCGGGGAAAATTATTTTTATTTCTTCGGTGCACGAAGTCATCCCCTGGGCCGGCCACGTTAATTACGCCGCGTCCAAAGGCGGAGTCGGCATGTTGATGCGTACCATCGCTCAGGAACTTGCCGCGCAGAGAATACGGGTCAACAGTATCGCGCCCGGTGCCATTCGCACTCCCATCAACCGCGTGGCCTGGGAAACGTCAGCGGCGGCGGACAATCTGCTGGAGATGATTCCCTACGGGCGGATTGGCGTCCCGGAAGATATTGGCAAGGCAGCCCTCTGGCTGGCGTCCGACGCGTCGGATTATGTCACCGGCGAAACCCTGTATGTGGATGGCGGCATGATGCTCTATCCGCTTTTTCGCGAGGGCGGTTAATTGGTACAGAAATTGAATATTTGCCGTATCGCAACTTTTTGAATTAGAAGAAACCAGGCGGTAGGGCTTGGTGGCTCCGGAGATACGACCATGGATACCCAGCTTTACAACAGCCCAGACTTTTTTACAGACGGATTGCCAGACCCGATCGAGATGCTCTACAAGACTCAGTTCAATCAGGCCTGGGGTACACGGGCGAAGAATGACCCGGAAGCCGGCGAGGGGGCGCTACGCCCGGTCGACAGTGCCCACCAGCGCGCCGTTGCCGAAGTCGAAAAGCACTACATGAAAACCAGCGGTGGTCACTGGGTCAGCAAGCCGCATCAAGACATTGCTTGCCGGTAAGTCCCGTTAGCAGTTCCGGCGCCTCTGCACCCGAGGTCAATTCGGATTTCCGTAAAGGTTTTGCAATCGCGGCGTTCGGCGTGTTCATGCTCAGCTGGGATGCTGTGTTTGTGCGTCTGGCTGATGTGTCGTCATGGGATGCCGCCTTCTGGCGAGGCGCATTTATTGCGATTTCCCTCACCTGCTATCTCACGGTGACCGGCGAATGGAGAAAGGCGGGGCAGCTCTTCAGCTTCGGATGGATAGCCGCTGTGGTGTGCGGTTTGTATGGGTTCAATACCTTCCTGTTTGTCACCGCCATTAGCCATACCAGCATCGCCAACGCGGTGGTGATTCTCAGTATTACCCCGGTTTTTTCCGCGCTTTTTTCCTGGTGGATGTTGCGGGAGAAGATCCCCCTGCGAACCTGGGTGGTCATGGCATTTGCAGCCGCCGGCGTGGGTACGGTATTTCTCGGCTCACTGAACATATCGGGAAACCGCGGCGATCTGCTCGCATTGGTGCTCTCGCTGGCGACGGGCCTGCTGTTTACAATATTGCGCCGATATCCTGATCTGCCCCGTATTCCGGCCGTCGCTGTGGGTGCCGCTGCCTCGGCGATCTGTCTGCTGCCGATGAGCAATCCGTTGAGTGTGAGCGCCGCCAGCCTGGGATGGCTGGCCATCATGGGACTTTTGCAGAAGCCGGTGGCGTCCGTGTGCATGCTGATTGCCACCCGGTATCTTCCGGCGGCGGAAGTGAGCCTGTTTTTTCTGCTGGAAGCGGTGCTGGCGCCGCTCTGGGCCTGGATGGTTTTGAGCGAGACCCCCCGGATTCACACTTTGATTGGTGGAGCAATTGTTTTGATTACCATGGTCTGCCATGCGCGGTTTGAGTTAAAGCGCAACTGACGCGCCGAATTGAGGGCGCGTTCTGAACCGGCAAGACGGTTTACCGATAGTGACCCTGTTAAGGGAAGCAGGGCGGGCGAGGACTTTGTTGGTGTCCAAATTGCTTAGGTTGATACAGATATCTTCAGACTCGTGAAGCCCCTTAAACCAGCGACGTTCGGGAGGTTGGCATGAACCTGAGCCTGATCGAAGAAGACCACCCGGGCAAAGTGACGGGGGAATTCACCGATATCCAGTCGGCCCGGCAGGCGTTGGAAGCCTTGGTGAAAGAAGCCGCGTTAAACCGGGAGAATATCAAGATCATTCAGCCGGATGAGCCCGCTTCACTTTCGCGAAAGATTGAACCGGAGAGCCGCGGTATCGCAAAAACCCTGGTGAAAACCCACGTAGTACTGGGGGTTGCAGGGCTGGGGCTGGGGCTCGTGGTTGCCGTGCTGCTGGCGCTGTTCGGGCCGGCAATGACTTCGTCCAGTCCGATTCTCACCATCACCAGTATTACTACGATAGGGACATTCGCCGGGTTGTTGCTGGCGGGATTTATTGCCATAAGACCGGATCACGACCCGCTTATCGTCAAGGCAAAGGAATCGCAACGCAAAGGTCACTGGACGGTGGTCGCCCACACGGCAGACGCCGCCGAAAACGCCAAAGCTCAAGAAGTGATGCAACACACCGCCGCCCTGGCTTCCCGGCACACGCTGTAGCGTCATCCCGCTTTCCCGGGAGCCCCCGGGGCGGGAAGATTTCAGGATTCGATGGCGTGCATGTAGGTGCAAATTTTGCGCGCCTTTGCAAAATTTTCCGGATGTTTCATTCAGACCATTGCCGCTCGGCCAGAGCCGATCAGAGCTTTCGACGGCAGTATGAACCAAGCCCCTGCCAGCGAGTAAAGCCCCATGTCAGAAGACCCCGCTTCAAAAAATAATAATTCCGAACACGCCACGCTACAAAGCTCGACATCCCAGGGCACATCTCGTGAAAAGGATGCCGTTCTGATTACTGGCGCGGCCGGGAACCTCGGATCCGCGTTGACCAAAGCGCTGCAAAAGGATTTTCGGATTATTCGCTGTGACCGGCCGAAGCGGGCCAAGGACGACGTGATGGGAATGGACATCACCTCCACAGAATCTGTGGAGCAGGCCCTCCGGACAGTGGCAGACCGGACCGGCGGCAAGCTCGCTGCGGTTATTCATCTGGCGGCGTATTTTGACTTCACCGGGGAAGAGTCGCCCCTGTATGAAAAAATCAATGAAGAGGGGACCCGGGCACTACTGGAAGGGTTGCAGAAGTATCTCAAGGTGGAACGGTTTGTTTATGCCAGCACGATGCTGGTACACAAGCCCACCAAGCCGGGAGAGGTGATCACTGAAACCTCGCCGCTGAAGCCTGGCTGGGCCTATCCGCAATCCAAGCTCAAGACGGAAAAAGTCATTGAGGCACACTGCGGTACCATCCCGGTGGCCATTCTACGCCTTGCCGGCGTTTACGACAGCGACAGCTGTATTCCGACTCTGGCTCACCAGATCGCCCGGGTGCATCAGAATTCCCTCCAGGGGCATCTGTACGCCGGTGATCAGCACGCCGGGCAGGCGCTGCTGCACAGTGAAGACATGCTCGCGCTCTTCCGCCAAGTTGTGCTGAAACGCAACGACCTTCAGCAATACGCCGTATTCCTTGCCGGCGAGGAAGGTGTTTTAAGTTACGAACAATTGCAGGATCGACTGGGCAAGCTCATCCACGGTGAAGACGAGTGGCCGACCATGAGCCTGCCGAAGCCGTTGGCAAAAGCGGGGGCCTGGTTACAGGAACAATCCGAACCGCTGGTGCCCGACCAGATTGATCACGGTCAGGAGCCTTTTATCAAGCCGTTCATGATCGACATGGCGTCGGATCATTACGCCCTGGATATTTCTCTGGCGCGGCGTGAGTTGCAGTGGAGTCCGCAGCACCGGTTAAGTGATGAATTGCCGGCCATGGTCGCATCGCTGAAAAAGGACGCCGAAGCCTGGTATGAAAGAAACCGCATTCCTTTACCCGCGTGGATTGAATCCGCCGAGGAGAAGCAGCGCAACCCGGAAATCTTGCGGCAGCGATATGAGCGTCTCTATGAGCTGGAACATGCGCAAAACCTCTGGGCGCCTCTGACCAATATGGCGCTGGGCGTCTGGCTGCTGTTTGCGCCCGCGACTCTGGGATATGTGAGCGATGCCATGCGGTGGAGCGACTGGATCAGTGGTTGTCTCATTTGTATTTTTGCCGCGCTGTCGTTGTCTTCCAAGCCTTGGTGGCGAGCGTCACGCTGGGTGACGGCGACCGTAGGGCTCTGGGTAACGGCCGCGCCACTGCTTTTCTGGGCGCCGACCGCCGGGGCCTATCTCAACGACACCGTGGTGGGTGCACTCGTCATTGGTTTCGCTCTGGCGACGCGGCCTTTTCCGGTGCTGTCTCCCGCGGCGCATCTGACCGGTCCAGATGTGCCGCCGGGTTGGGATTTTTCTCCGTCGGACTGGTTTCAGCGTATTCCCATTATTGCGTTGGCGTTCTTCGGATTTTTCATTTCCCGGTATATGGCGGCCTACCAGTTGGGTCATATCGACATGGTGTGGGATCCGTTTTTCCCAAATGGCGCCCTCGGCGATGGCAAAAACGGCACGGAGGAAATTATCACCTCCGAGATGTCGAAATCATGGCCAGTGCCGGATGCCGGTCTGGGCGCCCTCACTTACCTGCTGGAGATTATTACCGGACTGATCGGTTCGCGGCGGCGCTGGCGCACCATGCCGTGGTTGGTCTTGTTATTCGGTTTTATGATCGTGCCTCTGGGGGTGGTGTCCATCGTATTTATCATCATTCAGCCGATTCTGTTGAATACCTGGTGTGCCCTGTGCTTGCTGGCGGCCGCTGCCATGCTGCTGCAGATCCCGTATTCCTTCGACGAGATCATCGCCACCCTGCAATTTCTGCGTCGGCGCGCCAAAGCGGGTCGTCCCTGGATGGTCGTCCTTTTCTCGGGTGATACGGACGACGATCACGAATGTAAAAATGACGTGGATAATTTTCAAAATTCCCCTCTCACCATCATTCGCAAGATGCTCGGCGGCGGCGTCAGCTTTCAATGGAATCTGGTGGCAAGCGTGGCGGTGGGCGTGTGGCTGTTGATGACCCGGCTGACCCTGGACTCGTCCGGTAGTATGGCCAATGCGGACCACGTAATCGGCTCGCTGGTGATTACTGTGGCGGTTGCCGCGCTGGCAGAAGTTATCCGGCCGGTCCGCTATATCAATGTGTTACTGGGGCTGGCGCTGTGGATCACCCCGTTTGTTTATGACGCGAGCGTTCCGGCCGTCGTGGCAAGTCTCTTGTGCGGGCTGCTGCTCATCGGTCTGAGTTTGCCCAAGGGGAAAATCCGGCACGGCTATGGACGGTGGTCCAAAGTGATATCGGCGTAGCTTCAATTCTGGCCCCGGCTTTGCATTAGCATTTTTCGTCCGCGTTGGTGCGGACGAAAAATCCGAAAATCTACCTGAGGAACAAGATCATGGTAATCAAGAGACTCGCTGTATCTTCAGTCATGGTGTTCGCCATGATGGCCGGGTATACCCATGCCGGAGACGGCAATGACCTTGCGGACAAGACTAAAGCAGCAGTGACTAATCATGATCTTGACTCGTCATCACGGATGAAAGCCGACTGGGTGGATGCATTGAACATCCAGGACAGCGATAAAGCAGAGGAAGTGCGGGAAATCCAGGCCAGCTATTGGGATGACAAGAAAAAGCTGGAGGAAAAGATGTCGGATCTGGAGAACAACAAAGACAAAAAACTGAAAAAGGTATTGACTCAGGAAGAGCTGGACAGGCTCCAGGGGCTGTCAGGAGACACTCAGTAACCACCAAGTCTGGTAAGGGATCGGTGCGATTCTGATGACCGGTCCGCCCAGATACCATTAAAAAACCAGGAGTGAATCATGTTTACAAATACAATTCGAGTAATGCTTTTGGCGCTGGTCGCGCTGACTTTCACCGCTTGTGAAACAACCGAGGGCTTCGGTCGAGACGTTGAAAATGCAGGAGACGAAATCGAAGACGCAATGGATTGATTCAGCGCGTTGAAACAGCTGCCGGAGTTATGAGGAATTAGGGTCAATTCCCGGGAGAAAAATCATGCTTATCAAATTCTTCAGGATAATGCTGCTCGCGAGCTTTGCTTTTTCCATGTCCGCGTGTGAAACGATGGAAGGTTTCGGGCGGGACGTACAGAAAGTGGGCGGGGAGATAGAAGAAGAAGCTGACCGGTAGTCAATCGCACAGCGGTCAGTCGCTGTGCGATTCAGCATTTCGATTCCCGTTATTCCCGGTTCTGTCATTCCCAGTTTCGCTAGTTCCAGTTCTGTTATTGCAAGCACCGCCAGTTGAAGTGTTCGTGCCTGGTTAAAGCACGGCAGTGGACAGCGATCCAGACTGAGTTCAACTATATTTTCAGGTAGCCTCTGATTTCCCCGATTCCGATTCTCAAAACAACCGCCAAACACGCCAGAGTCTGCCTGGGTGCCGGATATGGCAAACTTCGCTACCTGTGGGCTGTTCTGGCACAATGAATGCACTTTGAGCGCGTACCCGCCAAAGGTGTGGTGCGGCGTATTTATAGAACACACATGCAATAGAAGGGATGCCGACTTGAGTAATCAATCGATCAAAATCCTGACCGTCAATATGCATAAAGGGTTTAACGCCTTCAATCGTCGCTTCGTATTGCACGAGCTGAGGGACGCAATCCGAGACGTCAATGCTGACATCGTTTTCTTGCAGGAAGTTCTGGGCGAGCATCGCAAGTGGTCAAAAACCTA
>CAZJKJ010000017.1:2374-48885 GCA_964546435.1 uncultured Cellvibrionaceae bacterium | reverse complement strand
ACATCGTTTTCTTGCAGGAAGTTCTGGGCGAGCATCGCAAGTGGTCAAAAACCTACGAAGCCCACTGGCCGGAATTACCGCAATACGAATTTCTGGCGGACAGTTTTATGCCCTTTCACGCCTACGGAAAAAACGCAATTTATGCCGATGGTCATCATGGCAACGCGTTGCTGAGCAAATTCCACATCGCACAATGGCGAAATCTGGATATTTCGCTCAACGGGATTGAAAAGCGGGGGCTGTTGCACTGTGTTCTGGATACCGGGGAATCCGGCCCGAATATTCACACAATCTGCGTTCACCTCAGTTTGAAGGAGACGCATCGGCAACAGCAGCTGCAAGCCCTGTCGCGAATGGTGGCGGAAATACCTGCGGAGACTCCGCTGGTTATCGCCGGAGATTTTAACGACTGGCGCCTCAAGGCCCAGCCTGTGTTGCGCAATCTGGGGATGGAAGACGTGTGCACCATCTGTGACGGGAGACCGGCCAAAACCTTTCCTGCCATGCGGCCAATCTTGCGGCTGGACCGGATCTACTTGCGGGGTTTTTCAAACGTACAGTCGTTAACCATGCCGGTCAGTCCCTGGAATAAATTGTCTGACCATCGGCCCTTGATGGCCGAGATTCAGTTTTAGGAGTGATATATGTTTGGTTATAAAGGCGGCAAGAATTTTGTGCCGGGTAACTCGATCAAGCTCCTGCACAATGGCGACGAATTTTTTCCGCATCTGATCCGCAGGATTCGCAATGCGCGACATGAAATTTTCCTGGAAACATTTATTCTCGCGGAAGACCGGGTCGGGACGCTTCTGCAAAAGGCGCTGATTGGCGCGGCGCACCGAGGCGTCTGGATCACCGTCACCGCCGACAGCTACGGCAGCTTTTTCCTGCAGGAATCCTATATTCGGGAACTGACCGAGGCCGGGGTCAACTTTCAGATATTCGATCCTCAGCCTGGCTGGGTCAAATGGCGTCCGAAGGTCTTCCGACGATTGCACCGAAAGCTCGCAGTCATCGATGGCCGTTACGCGTTTATCGGCGGCATCAATCTCTCCTATGAGCATGTTCTGGTCAGCGGCGAGACGGCCAAGCGTGATTTTGCGGCTGAGATTTGCGGTCCGGTCGTGAAGCAGATCCGCGAGCTTTGCAAAAGTAATGTCAGCGATGCCAGCAACATGCGTCTCGGGCCGGATTTTTCTGCAATGAACAGCGCGGAGCCGGTGGGTGAGGCGCGGATCTCCGTTGTTGGCCGGGATAATCACCGCAATCGCACAGAAATCGAAAAAGCCTATCTCGCCGGGATCCGCAACGCCAAACACCGAATCATGATCGCGAATGCCTATTTTTTTCCGGGCTACCGAATCATGCGAGCGCTGCGCCGGGCCGCACGCCGGGGCGTTGATATCAGCCTCGTCTTGCAGGGCAACCCCGATATTCCGTTTGCACTGAAAGCCGCCAGATGCCTGTATCAGAAACTGACTGGCGACCGGATAAAAGTCTACGAATATGCCGAGCGTCCGCTCCACGCCAAAATCGCGACGATTGATGATGAATGGTCAACGATAGGCTCCAGCAATCTGGATCCCTGGAGCTTGTCTTTCAACCTCGAAGCCAATGTGTTCGTTGAAGACGCGGAGTTTAATCGGCAGCTCACGGCTGAAATTCAAGACCTTCAGGCCAACAGCCGGCTTATTGAGCAGGACTGGGTACGCAGTCGCAGCTGGTGGTTTCTGTTGCGTGGCACCATGACCTATCATCTTCTGCGCAGCCTTCCGAATCTGATCAGTTGGTTACCCGGCAATCGCTTGCGTATCCAGCAGATCAAGCTCCGACAGAAGGAGGGTCGGAAATCGGCAGCCCGGTCGCGTCAGCTGCGGCGCGCGCTGCCACGTTTTCGCCGTAACCGGGAGGTAGACCATAGTAAACCCCACAATTCTGCGAGCGGAGCTTGATAATGCCTACAGCGGTAACTGACGTAAGCAAGGGCGGAAGCTCTTCTAAATGGAGCTGGTTAAAAAATCCCTGGGTCAAGAGGGTGGCTTGGGGAATCTTTTTTATCGCGGTTGGCACCTTGCTGGTTCATAAAGGTTCCGAGCTCGAGTGGGAAAAAATTCTCGACGCCTTTCGCAAGACACCCATGAGTTCGTTGGTACTGGGGGCGGGCGTAGGGCTGTTGTGCTATTCGGCTTATGCCTTGTATGACCTCCTGGGGTGTCATGTTTTTGGAATCAAGGTGAACCGCTTTGGCGCATGGTCTTCTGCGTGGATCAGCTATGCCTGTAACTTGAATCTCGGTGCCCTCGTCGGCAGCGTCGCGTTTCGCTATCGTCTTTATTCGAGACTGGACGTCGCGGCAGGCGATGTTACCCGTATCCTTGGCGTCACGGTTCTGAGCAACTGGCTGGGGTATTGTCTGCTGGCGGGAACGCTGTTCATTTTTGGCTTTCTCGATTTGCCAGAAAATTGGGCGATCGGGCAGATGGGATTGAAGCTGGTGGGTGCGGTGCTGGTCGGTGTCGTTCTGTTCTATCTGTATTTGAGCATTTTCTCGGAGCGCAGGGAATTTCAAGTCCGCTCGCAAACCATTTACCTGCCGACGCTGAATGTGGTCGGCCTGCAATTTCTGATCAGCATCACCCATTGGTCGTTAATGGCAGCGGTGGTTTACATATTCATGCCGGAGGAGTTGGGCTACTTCACGGTCTACGCCGTGCTCCTGATCAGCGGGATCGCCGGCGCAGTATCTCATGTGCCGGGGGGACTAGGCGTCCTCGAAGCGGTATTTATCGCCATGCTGGCAGGCCGGGTGGACAAGCACAGCCTGCTGGCAGCGCTGTTCGCCTACCGGTGCGTGTTCTATCTGTTGCCATTGGCGATCGCTATTCCCGGCTATCTGCTGTTCGAAAGTCAGGCCAAGCGGCTGCGCAGCAAATAAATTCAATCGGTGCGCGCCGCTGTCCGTTATTTTTCGTTTCGATCGGCGGTGTGCCTGTCATCTGACTGACGATTATTGGTGTTTTGGTTTTCCTTCTTGAAATAGGTCATGTACTTGAAGATTACAAAGTTCACAACGGCGAGGATGATGGCCACCTCGTAGCGGCTATAAGCCACGGACACGCCAATCGCACTGGTGTTCCAGAGTCCCGCTGCAGTAGCGGTCCCGCCCACCCGACCGGACTGCTTCACGATTGCACCCCCGCCGATAAAGCCGATGCCGGTAACAATTCCATACATCACACGCGCTTCCGCTTCTGCCGTATCGAATACGCTGCGGGCCAGGAGCATGAACGCACAGGAGGCGATGGCTACCAGTGGAAACGTTCGCAGCCCGGCTCCGCCGGTGGTTCCGGCTTCACGGTTCAGGGCCAGCGGCAGAGCCAGGGCCAGCGCGATGCTGAGCTGGTAGAAGTGGTAGAGGATCAAACGGATGTCGAGATCGAGTTTCAGAAGGGTAATCGGATCCATCTTTAGCCTTGGCCCAATGTAAAGCCTCTTCGGCAAGGGCCTGCACTCAATGACGGCCCGTGTCCGAGACTCGGGATGACGTGCCCCGGTGTGGTGGTTTGCTCGAAGGATTCGAAACGGCTTCTGCGAGGCGGCAGCGGCAAGACGATCACCGCGCGTTCAAGTCCGAGGATATTTGTAAGTGTTTGCACAGGTTTTCAATCCGTTTTTTCAATCCATTGTCTGTTCAACCGGTGGCCTGTTGCCAGGTTCGCAACTCGGCAATGAGTTCCCGGATTTTCTGCAGTTCGGAAATAAAGAGTTCGCGGCGGACGTGGGAGCGGTAGGTCGATTCAGCAATGAGCTGTGCGGATTCGAGATTGTCTTTCGCTTCCTGTAACCCGTAACGGGCGGAATATTCAATTAATTCAATGGAGGTTTGCATACATTTCACCGGGCTTGGGGGTTAAAACACCCTGAATGAATACAGATAATGCGTGAAATAATATGATTGTTTCGTCGATAAATGCAACTGTCCATCGGCCATCCCATGACCGAAGGGATTGAACCTCAGTATGCTTCCTAACGAAGAGCGGACCGGCGTGGCGCCGCTAACACGCAGAGAACGACGTCATTATTAATAGGATCAATTGTATATAGCCTGCTCACTTGTAAGATTTGCCCGGCTGGTGCCCAAGTTTTCATTAAGACCATCAAACCAGCCTTCCCACCATTGCAGATACTGATCGGTCTGGGATCGCTTTGGGTTATTTTTTAACCAGTTGCTCAACGTGAAGTCGAGCGTGGGGGAATTGATTCCATTTTTGTACGCATTTTTACCAAGCAAACGAACCTTCATATAACCAGTCTCCCGTTTTTGGAAAAAAACCTTAGGCTGTTTCAATTGGAAGTAGCAAGACGCATACCAGCAACGAGTTTCCCGTTTTTTTAGTGATGCAAAGTAGCGAGCCCCGCAAGTGTTTCGCGGTTGGCGTGAGGCATGCAGTGTCGGCAAGAGCGTGTGCTCAATCGCCCGTCTGTAATATTTCACCGGAGTGCGCCCAATGTCGGAGCGGCGAGACAATGGAAATGACGAATAGAAGGGTGAGCATCCTGATTGACTTTTTGGAGGCGCAATGGCCAGCGGAAACGATACCTTGAACGACAACGCACCGGACAATTCGTCTGTCGCGATAATTATTATCGACATGATCAACGACCTGGAATTTCCCGAGGGCGATGCCGTCCTGGCGCCCGCGCTGGCGGCTGCGCAGAAAATTGCGTTGCTGAAGGCAGACGCAAAACTACTGGGAATTCCGGTAATTTTCGCCAATGACAATTTTGGAAAGTGGCGTTCGAATTTTAAAGATGTTGTGGAGCATTGCCTGCAACCGTCTGTAAAAGGCGCACCGCTTGCAGCAACGCTGACGCCCTCAGCCGCTGATTATTTCATTCTCAAGCCCAAGCATTCAGCGTTTTACGGGACGCCGCTGGAGTTGCTGCTCAAGCATCTGGGCAGCCGCCGCCTGATCCTCTGCGGCATTTCCGCCAACATGTGCGTTCAGTTTACGGCAGCGGATGCCTACATGAGAGGATTCAAGCTGCACATACCCGCGGATTGTGTAGCTTCTCACACCCCTGACGATAACGACCGTGCGCTACAGTACATGAATAAGGTGCTGCAGGCGGATACCACGGAATCGTCAGCGCTGAATCTGAGGAGGCTGGTGGCTGAGGAATAACCTGGCCCGTCCGGGCCAGTGATTTCGCATCAGGCGGCGCTCTGGAGCGCCTGGATGCGGACATCCAGTGGAGGATGCGTGGAGAATAACTGCTGAAAGTTCCGCTTGGTGCCGGAGGCAATACCGAACGCGGTGAACTGCTCCGGCATCTGATTGGGCGCATCAGTTTCTGCCTTCAGGCGCCGCAGCGCATCGATCATGCTCTGCCGGTCCGCCAGGACAGCGCCGGCATGGTCAGCCCGGAATTCCCGTCGGCGCGAGAACCAGGCCACGATGATCTGAGCCAGAAACGCCAACACGATTTCCGCCACAAAACTGGCAATAAAAAACCCGGGTCCGTGAGAGTTTTCCGATCTGAACACCACGCGGTCAACCGTGTGTCCAATGATGCGCGCGAAGAACATGACGAAGGTGTTGATTACGCCTTGAATTAGCGTCAGCGTCACCATGTCGCCGTTGGCTACGTGGCCGATTTCGTGCGCCAGAACGGCGCGAACTTCGTTGCGATTAAAGCGCTGCAGCATCCCTTCACTGACCGCTACCAGCGCATCGTTCCTGTTCCACCCGGTCGCAAAGGCGTTGGATTGTTGCGCGGGGAAAATGCCGACGTCCGGCATTTTTATGCCCGCCTTGTCGGCGAGTTCGCGCACGGTTTCCACTAGCCAGCGCTCTTCGGCGCTGCGCGGATTTTCAATAATGTAAACGCGGGCACTGCGCCTGGCCATCCACTTGGACAGGAACAGCGAGATAAATGCCCCGGCAAAGCCGAACACGGCGCAGAAGATCAGTAAAGAATTGAGATCCAGGCCTCCGCCGGCTTTGAGGTAGCTTCCGACACCCAGCAAGTTCAGTGTGACACTCGCCACTGCGAGCACCGCAAAGTTGGTCAGCAGAAATAAACCGATTCGAAACACGTCGAGATCCTCGATAGAACATCAACAAACTGAATGCAGATATAGGAACGAACTGTTGTAAATCAATAGACCCGCTGCAACTGTCCAGAAGCTGCGCCGGCTCAGCGCGCTCTCAGGCTCAGCTGGTACAGGTCGGTGCGGCGATCCTTGGAATTGGTGACCGAACCTTCGTTGCGCAGCACCTTGAGTTTGTCCAGATCCAGATCGGAAAAAATGATCATCTCGGTGTTGGCGGTGGATTCGGCCATGATGGCATCCTGGGGGAAGGCGAAATCAGACGGAGAAAACACCGCCGACTGAGCATACTGCACATCGACGTTGTCGACGCTGGGCAGATTGCCTACCGAGCCGGCGATGGCCACATAACATTCACTTTCGATGGCCCGTGCCTGGGAGCAGTGACGCACTCGCAGGTATGCGTTCTTGGTATCGGTCCAGAAGGGGACAAAAAGAATATCCATGCCCTTGAGCGCAAGCAGCCGGGACAGTTCGGGAAACTCGACGTCGTAACAGATGAGGATGCCGATGCGGCCGGCATCGGTATCAAAAATCCTGAGTTCACTGCCGCCTTCGATAACCCAGTAATGTTTTTCCTGAGGCGTGATGTGAATCTTGCGCTGCTCGTCAATGGAGCCATCGCGCCGGCACAGGTAGGCGACGTTGTAAATTCGGTCGTTCTCCAGCAGCGGCATGGAGCCGGTGATGATGTTGATGTTGTAGGAGACCGCGAGGTGGGACAGGCGCTTGCAGAATATCTCGGTGAACTCGGCAAGGTAACGCATGGCCTCGTGGCTGCTTTTGAAGGTTTTCAGTCCCATCAGAGGCGCGTTGAAAAATTCCGGAAACAGCACAAAGTCGCTTTCATAGTCGGACACTGCATCCACGAAATACTCGACCTGGGTCATGAGCTCATCGACCGAGGCAACCTTGCGCATCTGCCACTGGACCACTCCGACCCGCACCACCGTCTTGCGGTATTGCATGGGGGTTTCGGCGGGGTCGTACAGAATGTTGTGCCACTCCAGCAAGGTCGCATAGCCCGAGGATTTTTCGTCCTGGGGGAGGTACTGCCGCAGCAGGCGCTTGACCTGAAAGTCATTGGCCAGCTGGAACGACAGGATCGGATCGAAAATTTCCTTGCGGGCAACCTTCTCGATGTACTGGGCCGGACTTACCCGATCCGCGTGGTTGTAGTATTCGGGGATGCGCCCGCCGGCCAGGATTGCGCGATAGTTTTCCTGTCGGCACAGGTCTTTGCGGGCATCGTACAGGCGGCGCCCCAACCGGTAGCCGCGATAGTCCGGGTGGATAAACATGTCCAGCCCGTAAAGGGAGTCGCCATCGCGATCATTGATGACTTCATGCTTGTGGTTGATCAGATCATCGTAGGTGTGAGGGTTGCTGAAGCGGCTGTATTTGACCAGCAATGTCAGGGCAACACCGACAATGCGGTCATTGTCGACAATGCAGATCTGGCCTTCGGGAAACGCGGATATGAGCCGCTCAATGGTTTTGGCTGGCCAGGCACCACCCAGATCGGGGTAGACAGTATCCATCAGCGTCTTGATTTGGGGGTAATCGTCCAGCTGGATATTCTTGAGCGTGAGGTGAAGGTCGTGAGATTCCAAGCGTATGTCTCCGGGAAAACAATGTGTACGTCGCGCACCGCGGGCAGGCGGCGACGACATCTGGCAAAGCAGCCATTGTAGTCTTTTGAATTGGCATGGCGAGAGCCGGCGGCTGTGGGCGGGTGATTTCCTCGGACCGAGTTGCTATGATCCGGCAATTCCGCAGTCAACCACGGTGTGCCACCCTTCGTATGCGTCCGGCTTTTCATGCATCCTGTTGCAAACGCTCCCGAATGTCCTGGATTTTTCTCGCCGGGCTGCTGAATTTCCACGCGTCCGCCGAGGCGGGTGGCACACCGGTACTTCCGGCGCCTCCGGTCCCTCTGAGTTACGAAATCGTGCGGGTTCTGCCCCATGACCGAGAGTCTTTTACGCAGGGTCTCATCGTTCAGGACGAGTCCATTGTGGAAACATCAGGCCTGTATGGCCGCTCGTTCATCCAGCGCTACGATAAAAATACCGGAGTGCGGCAGCAATTCCAGCGGTTGCCGGACACCATTTTTGCAGAGGGCGTCACCTCGGTGGCCGACCGGATGTATGTGCTGACCTGGAAATCCGGCGTCCTGCTGGTGCTGGACGGTAAAACCCTGAAGCTGGTCGAACGGCGCAAATACGCCGGCGAAGGCTGGGGGATTACTCATAATTCGACACACTTCATTGTCAGCAACGGCAGCGACCGGCTACAGTTTCGCGATATTGAAACCTTCGCCTTGGTGCGGGAACTGAACGTCGTGGATCCGGGTCGTAAGTGGCGCAACCTCAATGAGCTTGAATTTGCGGATGGCAAGGTGTGGGCCAACGTCTGGCAATCGTCCCGCATCATCGCGATCAACCCGGCAAGCGGGCGAGTTGAAGGGGTGCTGGATCTTGAGCCGCTGGCCAGGGTCAATAATCCCCATCCGGGCGAGTCGGTACTTAACGGTATCGCGTATGATGCGGCGGCCGGCACGTTCTGGGTGACCGGTAAGCTCTGGCCCAAAAGGTACGAAATCCGCATAAACTGGCCCGTCTCCACGCCGGCCCGTGCCCCGTCAAATCCTCAAAACAAGAACGATACCCATGTTCAATGACCGATTTTTCCCATCGAAAACATCTGCATTGCTGATCTGCATCGCGGCTATTGCCGCCGGATGCTCTTCTTCCGAAGAGACAGGGCAAGCGGACGAGCCGGATCAGCAGGCCCGTGAAGAGGCGGCCACCGCAGCCGAATCCGGCACCCAGTCAGGCCCGGCACAGACCCCCGGGCGTGCCCCTCACCAGTTCCGGCTGAACGATACCGGCGTTGTGTTCGCCGGTAACCACCCGCGCACGGTGAATGACAACTGTGAAGGCATCATCGACGCGACCGACGAATGGGTCATGGGTGAGCAATTCGAGAAGCTGACATTCAGTGGCCAGGACTGCGAGTTTGGCCGCGATGCCCAGGCAGCCGACAGCGCTGATGGCCACGCCGGATTTTCATTGGTAAAACTGGACGACAAAGGCGCCCCCCTGCCGGCCGCCGCCGAGCAGTGGACCTGCGTGCTGGATAACGTCACCGGTCTGGTCTGGGAAGCGAAGGTTCCGTCCGATGGAACCGCTGGCAATCAGGGCTTGCACGACGCCGATGACAAGTTCAGTTCGTACAGCACCAACAGTCTGGCCAATGGCGGGGAAATCGGAAACTGGAATAAAGACTGGGCTGATTGCGCCGGGTATAAAACCGGGGAGCCCCTGACCTTCTGCAATACCCAGAGCTTTGTCGAGCGGGTGAATGCCGAGGGCCTGTGCGGTTTTAATGACTGGCGGGTGCCCGGTTTCAATGAGTTGTTGAGCATTGTGAATTACGGCCAGACCATGCCGGCCGCCGAACCGGCATTTTTTGGTGAGACCCAGCCGGAAGAGTACTGGACGTCATCGATCATGGCGACGGGCGGCACCCTGGCCCGCTATATCAATTTCCGCTTTGGAACGGCGGGCATCGGCTATCGCTCCGACAGCCATTTTTTGCGCCTGGTCCGCTCGGAGCCGGCGGAAGCTCCGCGACCCACTGAAACCGCCAAGCCGTAATTCCTGAGCTTAAGGACTGATCCCCATGAATTTTTTACCCAATTCCGCTTTGAACGATACGTCGCCAACCCGCACGGCGCTGTCGGGCTTGCTGTGCGGCTTTTTACTTGGCGCGGTTGTCACCCCTGCGACCGGCATCGCAGACCCGGTCTGCAAGAACCAGTCTCTGGTCCCCGAGTTTCCGGAGTCCCGCCTGGAAATCGCGGGTGATGCGGTCCGGGACACCCACACCGGGCTTATGTGGCGCCGCTGCTTTGAGGGAAAATCGGGCAAACAGTGCGAAGGGGGCGAACTGGCACAGATGTCCTGGCCTACCGCGTTGCAGCACATCGAAGCCGTGAATGCGGACGCCCGTTACGGTTTTGCGGACTGGCGCTTGCCCAACATCAAGGAACTCGGCAGCATCGCGGATTTGCGGTGCTCCGGTCCGGCTCTGAGTCCCGAAGCATTTCCGGGTGCGCCGGCTGTGCGCATCTGGTCATCCACGCCGTATCGCTTCTACCCGCATTTTTCCTGGTATGTGGACACCAAGGACATGCTGATCGATCACATTGAACGCTCCGCCAGATACAGCGTGCTGCTGGTCAGGGACGACGAACCGGCAACCGCGGAGTAAAGCCCTTCAGCTGGAACCCCGCGCGACTTGCGGTTTGCGCGGGATTTTGACGTCCAAGGGGCGACTGCTCCGTCACGTCAACCACGCAAAAATAAGACAAATCATTTCTGTCAATGCCAATCCGTGCGCTATTTGGAGCGCCTGTGACTGCGGTCTCAATTGCGCGTCGATTATCCGACTGGCGCGAGACCTGGAATTTCCAGAGCCCCAAAGTATGAACAGCGTCAATGAATGCCGGGGACCACAAAGACTAACATTCGTGACTAATTCTGCGCCCAGACCGGGGCAGCTTTTTTGGTATGGCGTTCCACCTCTTAAGCCTGGAAGCGAAAACCAAACAATAAGGTAGGCTTCGCGGCTGATATCTAATACGAATAAAGGAACAGCGTTATGTTTGCAATGCGATATTCCTCCGAATTATTTCGGGCCATTAAACTGGCGGGCTTGTTGCTCGGTAGCACCGCGCTGTTCGCGTGCGGCTCCGGCAGCTCCTCGAGCACGTCATCCAGCGGCACGTCTTCGGGTAGCTCCTCGTCAGGGACGAGCACAAGTTCATCCAGCTCCTCTTCAGGTGGCCTGGTCGCCGAGGGAGCGAACCTGTTCGAACTCCAGTGCATGGGCTGTCACTCCGATAAGGGTGATGGTACTTTCAGCCGGATCGATCTCGGCAACCTCCGCAACGCCGATATAGTTACCTATATCGAAGAGTTCATGCCGATCGTACCCAGTCCGGCTGATTGTGACCGCGATTGTGCTACAGCAATCGTCGCCTTCCTGGAAGACCGGTACGCCGGCGGATCCGGCTCTTCAAGCTCGACCAGTTCCAGTGGTTCGGGGTTGTCTTACGTAGAACGCGCTTCCCGGGGTGAAACCCTGTTCGATGCCGAGTGCGCCAGTTGTCACGATGGCGAACGCATGACCGGTTTCTTCGACGAGGATAAGCTGCGCAGTGAACAGATCTTCACCCGCACTGCTCTGCAGACATTTGTTCAGGGACACCAGGACCTGACCGCTGAAAATGCCGAATTCGTCACTGACTACCTCATCGGCTGGCTGAATCTGCCGTTGTCAGGGACCGTGGATTCGAATCCAGGTTCAGTCAACGACCCGGTTCGCGGCGAGCAGTGCAACATCAGCTCCAGTGAAGTTGCGGGTTACCGCCAGCTGCGTCTGCTGACCAAGACGGAATTTGAAAACTCCGTGGAATTCCTGCTGGGCGTCAGTTTCGACGAGGGTGATTATCTCCCCTCCGATGGCACCGAGGGCGCGTTCAAAAACAACAACCACCAGGTGATCCTGCCCGGTCGACAAATGTATGCCGGTTATCTGACTGCCGTTGAAGCCGTGGTTGCGCGAGCCGAGGAAGACAACTTCCCCGGTCTGGGATGTAGTGGCAACTACAATACCAACTGCGTCAACCGGGTCGTCGGCGATTTCGGTACCGAAGTGTTCCGCCGCCCTCTGACTTCCGACGAGCGTACGGCGTATACCAACATCGCCAACGGCATGCAGACCGACGGTGACGTTCGTGAAGGCATCAAGCACGCGCTGACCGCCATGTTCAGCTCGCCCCAGTTCCTCTATCGCCACGAGTTGGGTGAAACTGACGGCAACCGGTTTGCTCTGGATTCCTACGAGATGGCCACCTACCTCAGCTACACCCTGGCAGGCACCACCCCGAGCGCGGTTTCATCCCTCTGGAGCGCTGCCACCAACGGTAGCCTGTCGAGCGACGATCAGATCCGCTCTGCCGTATCGGACGTTCTGTCCAGCACGCAGGTTCGCAGTTCCGTGGCCGACCGGATGGGCTATGTCGTCCGTTCCTGGCTGGGTACGGAAAGACTGGCCAACTTCAGCAAGAACCGCGATATGTATCCCGAGTTTACCGACAATATCCGCGACGCCATGGCGCTGGAGCTCGAATTGCTGTTCAGCGGCGTCATGCTCGACAGTAACCGTGACTTTGCTGACCTGATGGGTCCGGGTCTGACATACGTCAACAGTGCTCTGGCAAGCTTCTACGGAATCTCTGCTCCGAGTCAGACTGACAGCAACGGCTTTGGTCCGGTGAGCGCTGCTGACCGCGGTGGTTTGGTGCTGAGCGGTGCGTTCCTGAGCATGCACGGAGATTTCGCGGAAGCATCGCCGATCCGCCGCGCGGTTTACCTGCGTCGCAACCTGCTGTGTCAGGACATGCCTGCACCTCCGGAAGGCGTCAACGTTGGTCGGGATTCCAAACGGGCTGAAGTCAGTGATTTCCTTGCTCACACATCGACCACCAACCGGGCAGCATTCCATCGTCTGACTGAAGGGACTGGTTGCGTCAAGTGTCACGCCGAGCTGATCAACCCCCTCGGATTCGGGCTTGAAGACTACGACACCATCGGCCGCTTCCGCGCGACCGACCACAATGGCAACGTGATCAATGCCGCGGGTCGTCTGTTCTCGCCCTTCCTGGATCTGCAGTTCTATGATGACGCCGAACGTGTAACGGATTATCTGGAATTCAACGGCGGTGCAGATCTGGCCACCATGATGGCGACCGGTGAAGCCTCTCAGCTGGCAAAATCCTGTTTCGCCATGCAGATGATGAGCTTCAGCGCCGGTGTTGACGTGCTGTCCATGATCAACTCCGAGCGTCCGGATGCACGGCCTCTGGCCGGTGGCGAGCGCGCCAGTTACGCCTGCGACACTCAGGCTCTGGTCGAAACCCTGGACAGCGACAGTCCGCGGGCGGTTCTGGAGAATCTGGGTACCTTGGACTCCGTACGTTATCGTCGGGCCTGGGCACGCAGCAGCTCATCCAGCGGATCGTCCACCAGCAGCAGTTCAAGCAGCTCCAGCAGCAGCTCAAGTTCAAGTTCTACGTCGAGCTCAAGTTCAAGCTCGAGCAGCAGTTCGAGCAGCAGTTCGAGCAGCTCATCCGGATCGGGGGCACAGCAGTGTGACTGGTACGGAACCTTATTCCCGATTTGTCAGAATACTCAGGAAGGTTGGGCTGACGAAAATGGAGCGCGTTGCATCTCTTTGTCAGCGTGTAACCAAGGGCCGAATCCGATCAATTAAAAGTCCTGCATGTCCAGACTAATAATAGGGTTAAGAGTATGAGATTTAGATATAAAAACGAGTTTGACAAAAAACGCAGAGACTTGTTGAAAACGATTACCTCTGCCGGCGTATCTTCAGGCCTGCTGCAGTCATGCAGCCTGGTTGGCGGCATGATGATCGCCCGTGCCGCTGAAGCTCAGTCGGGGCCTCGCAAGAGCCTGCTGCTGCTGACCGTGGGCGGTGCCCCGGATAGCGAGTGGCGCCCCAACGGGTCCACGATGGGTGCGGTTTCGAAGCCGTATGACTCTTACAAGCAGCACATGAACTTCATCGCGGGCGCCAGCATGACTCAGGGCGGCCACGGGTTGATGTTCGAACGCTTCACCGGCGGCAGCTTCCAGGCGGGTGATGACAGTTTCGATGCCAACGTGGGTAAAACCATCGGTGCGAACTACCCCCTGAAGTATCTGAACCTGGGTGTACAGACTGCAGCGACCAACCTGACGGTTGAATCGGTCAACAACACCCGGACAGAAATTCCGTCCATCGACGATCCGCGCAGTGCATTCTCCAAACTGACGCTGGCGGCCGGAAGCGGTGGCGGCGGTGGTGGTGGCGGCGGTGGCGGCGGTGGCGGTACCAACCCGCGCCAGCTGTACGTCGATGTGCACAAGGACGCCATTGACGCCCTGCGTACAAAACTGGGTCAGCACGAACGGGAGAAACTCGACAGCCACCTGAATGCGATCGAAGAGGTAGAGCGCACTCTGACCAGTACTGACGATGGGAATTCCGATGATACGCCAGCCACTTCTTCGTGTACTTTGACGCAGCCTAACGCGTCTGGAGAAGCCGGCAACGCGTTTGATCAGGCCGCGAAAAACCAGATTGCGATTGCGGTTCTGGCGCTGCGTTGCAACATTACGGCGTCGGTATCCCTGGCGTTCGGTAATGACAACCACGGTTTCAGCATTCCCGGATACAACGACGTGTTCCACCAGTCGCACCACTGCTGTAACGATGCTCTGGATCCCTACATAACGACGGCGCGCTACATGTGCAGTCTGGCAGCAGAGACCATTCGTCAGGCCTCTGAAGCCGGGGTACTGGATGACACGATCATCACTCAGGTCACCGACATGGGTGATGCCCGTGCCCACAACAACACCAACTGCCCCATGTTTGTCGCCGGGGCAGGTGTGAAGGGTGGTTCTGTGACCAATGCATCGGGCAAGCGCTCCGTGGATCTGTTCCAGGGTGTTGCCAACGCGCTGGGCATGAGTTCCCATGCGCAGGCGCGACGCTGGTCGAGCAGCCCGATTAGCGTCTGATCGATCTTTACTTGCCATTCCGTCCGAAGCCCAGTCTATACTGGGCTTTTTTTTGAAACCTCCAAAATGACCAACGCTCTTGCTGCCATTCTGGCTTGCCCCAAATGCCAATCCACACCCGACTCCGGGCTGAACCCCGCTGGTCAATATTGTGCGACCTGCGATACCCGCTTTTTTGATCTCGACGGTATGCCGTGCTGGTTTCCCGCAGGCGTTGCTCAGAAGTATCTGTGGGAGGATCTGCTCGCGAAATTTATCGAGCACGCATCTGAAGCCGAGAAAGTACACCTGACCCTGCTGTCCGATATCCACCATTCGCCCACGACGCGCCGCAAGTTGGGGCTGAATCATGAAGTCGCAAAAGCGGCGCGGCGCACGGTCGTGCAAATACTGCGTCGCGCGGGCCTGCGCCCCTTGAAGCGGCAGGAGTTTGAACACTTTTCGCCAGTGGGCTTATTCCAGTATACGGAGCTGATACTGCGGGATTGGGGCTGGAAACCGCTCGACAATGAACCCGGCCGGACCTACGAAGATGAGAATGCAATGGCGCTGGACGCATTGCGCCAGGCGCTTGCGTCCGTCAGGGAACACAAATTCGAACGGATCCTGTTTATCGGCTCCGGCGCGGGCCGACTGAGCTGGGATCTGCATCTGGAACTGGATCCGGAACTCACGCTGGCGCTGGACAAGCATCCGTTACTCGCCTACGTCTCCAAATTGATGGCGCGTGACGGCGCAGCGCTGGAGTTTCCGGAAACCCGTTTGTATCCCCATGAAGGGCTCGGCGCTGAACATGTCTGGAATCTGGGTTCGCAAGGTGATGCCGAGCGTCGCCAGCGCTGGCACATCATGGCGGCGGATGTCTGGGCGGCGCCGCTGCAGCCGGCATCATTCGATCTTATTGTGACGCCGTGGTTTGCCGACATTAACGGTCGTGACTGCAAGGATCTCATCGGGTTGGTGGACAATCTGCTGAAACCTGGCGGGTACTGGCTGAACCACGGGCCATTTCTGTATCCAGATGATCTGCCGGATGCTCAGAAGTACACACCGCAGGAGCTGCGCGAACTGCTCGAACTCGCCGGCTTTTCCCGGAGTCACGACGAATTCAGGCAGATGCCTTACACCTGGTCACCCTTGAGCGAGCGGGGTCGAACCGAAGAAGTCTGGACATTCCTGGCGCGACGCCCGGTTTGGGTCGCAGGTGCGGACAACGCGTCTGTCGTTCCGGACGCCTGCAGCAGTGCAGCACCACCACCATGGATAATTCTCCCGCATCTGCCCGTTCCGGCGCTCGCCGATTCCAGCCGGTTCCCGCCGGAGCTGCAAAACATCACTGCGCTCATGGACGGCACCCGTTCAATTAATGATATTGCACAGCTTATCGAAGCGAATTTACCCGAGGAGGTTTCGGCCCGGGAGTTTGTCTACGATTTCTTCCGGGAATATCTGTTCACTTCCCGCTAAACCCGAAGCAGGCGGCGTATAATGGCCCACGTTATTTTCCGGCGGCAACAATTCCGGGTGGAACAATTCCGGGTGGAACAATTCCTGGTGCAACAACTCCTGATTGCAGCAACCAGCCGGACAATTTTCATCCCCAAATCTCAGCGGCGTCGTCAGACCGACAATGGCGGCCCGGCGCAATACGACAGGGAGTAAATCTTCTGATTCAAAATCAACTGGTCGCACCGGGCCGCTCATGAAAGTGGTACACGTGGAGGCGGGGCGGCATCTGTATGGTGGCGCTCTGCAGGTCAAGTATCTGCTGCAGGGGCTGCGGAAATATTCGGTGGACAATGTACTTGTCTGTAACAAGGATTCGGCCATAGCAAAGGAGTGCCAGGGGCTGGCGGTCATCCATGAACTTTCCATGCGGGGCGATCTCGATTTTCGCTGGGCCCGCGATCTCGAAGAAATTCTCCGTGACGACCGCCCCGATTATTTGCACGTCCATTCGCGCCGGGGTGCGGATTTCTGGGGGCTGCGCGCCGCGCGTCGTTGCGGCGTACCCTTGCTGGTGACCCGTCGGGTCGACAACGCCGAACCCCGCTGGTTTGCCAAGTGGAAATATAACCGCAACGCGCTCCACGTATTTTCAATTTCCGAAGGAATTCGCGATGTCCTGCTGGGGCAGGGCGTCGACCGGCGCAAGGTCACAACAATTCACAGCGCGGTGGACACCGAACATTTTCAACCACAACCCGATGCCGACTGGTTCAATCAGGAATTCGGTTTTCAGCCGGGCAATATCGTGGCGGGTATCGTCGGTCAGCTGATCGAGCGCAAAGGCCACAAGCACCTCTTCAATGTATTGCCGGCGTTGCGACGTCAGTTTCCGGATCTGCGCCTTGTGGTACTGGGGCAGGGTCCGCTGGAACAAACCCTCAAGGAGCATGTGCAGCGGGAGGGAATGGAAGGCATAGTAACGTTTGCAGGTTTCCGCCGGGATATCGAGCGGATACTGCCCAATCTGCAGTTGGTTATTCACCCTGCACTGAAGGAAGGTCTCGGCGTGTCGTTGCTGCAGGCGAGCGCCTGCGGCGTGCCCGTCATTGCGAGTGATACCGGGGGTATTCCCGAAGCGGTGCTCCATACGCAGACCGGTCTGTTATGTGCGCCAGGGTCCGAGCCGGAGTTGCTTGCAGCGGTGCAGCGGTTGTTGCAGATGGACGATTCCGGCAAATGTTATGGCGAAAATGGCCGCGAATACGTCACGCGGCAGTTCTCCGTAGAATCCATGACGCGCACCTACGTCAATTTTTATGAAAGGCTTGGAACCCGCCATCATTTGTAGAGGCAGGCACTTTTCGTACAGACCCTAGCACACCGGCAGTTGCAGAGGGATTTCATCCAGCGCTGCCAGTTGCTCGCGCAACTCCAGAATATGCTCCGCCCAATAGCGTTCGGTATTGAACCAGGGAAAATGCATGGGAAACGCCGGGTCGTGCCAGCGGCGGGCGAGCCATGCCGAATAATGCATCAATCGCAGCGTCCGCAAGGTTTCCATCAGCGCGAGCTGAGCGAGATCGAAGTCGCAAAATTCCTGATAACCGCTGAGTACACTGTCGAGCTGGATCTGCTGGCGTTGATAGGTGCCGGATAACAGCATCCACAAATCCTGAATCGGCGGACCGTTGCAGGAATCATCAAGATCGACAAAATTGGGTCTGCCGTCACGCCAGAGAATATTGCCCGGGTGACAATCGCCGTGTATCCGGATAGTGGAGTAGGGCGTGTTCTTGAAATTGTTTTGCATTTTTCCGATCAGATCCGCGCTCAAAGTTTCATACGCGGCTCGCAGGCTGGACGGCAGAAAATCATTCGACAAAAGAAATTCGCGACTGTCGATGGCGTGAACCTGCAGTGACAGTGTCACGCGGTGGGTAAACGGCCGTACCTCGCCCAGGGCGTGAATTCGTCCAAGATTCTGGCCGAGCACATAAAGATTGTCGTCGTTGTCCAGTTCGGGCGCGTGTCCGCCGCGACGCGGATACAGGGCGAAGCGAAATTCATCGAATTCAAAAAGGGTCCGACCGTCGATGATCAGGGGCGGCACCACCGGAATTTCAAGGTCGGCCAGGGCCAGGGAAAACTCATGTTCTTCACGAATCTGGGCGTTGCTCCAGCGATTCGGTCGATAAAATTTGCCGATCAGGGGCTGCTCGTCTTCGATACCGATTTCATAAACGCGATTTTCATAACTGTTGAGAGGATAAATGCGGGCGTCGCAACGTAGTCCCAGCGCTTCGATGGCATCCATAATCCGGTCCGGAGTGAGTTCAGAGTAAGGCGCTTCATTGGGCTCGGTCATAATTACTCTCACTTTCATTGGAGGGTGCATGCGCACCGGATGACCGGAGGAGGTTACCAGATCTGTCGCTGCGACTCGACATGTCATGCAGGCATTGGTGTATGGGTCACCGAAAACCCGGACGCGGCGTGCGTGCCAGGGCCCAGACATCGACCCGGGCCGCACCGGCCGCAAGCAGACATTCTGCAATCCGCGTGACCGTGCCGCCGGTGGTGATGACGTCGTCAATCAGCGCGAAATGTTTTTCCGGTACCGGTGCCGGACAGGAAAATACGCCCGTCAGATTGGTAAGGCGTTCGCGCCGCCGCAGGATCTTCTGGCTGGGTGTGCGCCGACGGCGAACAATGATGCGTTCGACCGGAAGGCGCAATGAACGGTTGAGCCAGTGGGCCATTTGATCGCTCTGATTGAAACCGCGTTGCAGCCGCGTAAACCAGTGAAGCGGTACAGGTACCAGCGCCTGAGGCAGGGTGTCGGCAGTGTAAGCCTCTCCAATTGCATGCAATAGATAGGGGCCGAGAAAATCAAGAACCGCAACCGGGTTGTGATTCTTGAAGCGGTGAACCAGCTGGCTCACCGGAAATTCATAGGGAAACGCGCAGACGGTGCGATGGAACGGCATCGGATGCAGCAGGCAGTCGCCACAGGAGACAGCCTCGATCGCCAGGGGGAGGCCACAGCGGGGGCATGCACACCCTGTGACGGGCAGGTCGCGCTGGCAGCCATCGCACAGGTAGGCGTTGCAAAGCGCCTCGCATAACAGGCAGCGGTGAGGGAAGAATTGATACCAGTCCATTGGTAAACCTGAATTTCCATTTTGAGTTGACAGTCACTTGCGATTGCCTATTATGGCCGGCAGCACTATAACCCGCATGAGTTCCGGATACGACCGATGCCTACTTTCGACACCCTTCGCCATGACTGGAGCCGCGCGGAAATACTCGCGTTGCTGCAGCGCCCCTTCAATGATCTGTTGTTTCAGGCGCAGCAGGTACACCGCCAGTATTTTGATCCCAATGTGGTACAAGTGAGCACCTTGTGCTCGATCAAGACCGGTGCCTGCCCCGAAGACTGTGCTTACTGCCCCCAGAGTGCCCGCTATGACACGGGTCTGCAGGCGCAGAAGCTCATGGCTCTGGAGAAGGTTCTGGAAGACGCCCGGGCTGCCCGGGCGGCCGGCGCCACCCGCTTCTGCATGGGGGCCGCCTGGCGGTCACCCAAAGACCGGGATATGGGTCAGGTTCTGGCAATGGTCAGGGGCGTCAAATCCCTCGGGATGGAAACCTGCATGACACTGGGCATGCTCGACCCGGATCAGGCGCAGGATCTGGCGGCCGCCGGCCTCGACTATTACAACCACAATCTGGATACCTCGCCCGAGTTCTACGGGGAGATCATCACCACCCGTACTTATCAGGATCGCCTGGACACACTGGCGAACGTCCGTGCGGCTGGCATGAAAGTGTGTTGCGGCGGCATAGTCGGCATGGGCGAGGAGCAGGCAGATCGCGCTGGGCTCCTGCAGCAACTGGCCAACCTGCCGGAGCACCCGGAATCCGTTCCAGTCAATTTGCTCGTCAAAGTCGAAGGGACACCGCTGGCAGCCGAGGAGGATCTCGATCCCTTCGAATTCGTGCGCACGATTGCCGTCGCTCGCATCCTCATGCCGCGTTCGCATGTTCGACTCTCCGCGGGCCGGGAGGGGATGAATGAACAGTTGCAGGCTCTGGCTTTCTTCGCCGGCGCCAATTCCATTTTCTACGGCGACAAGCTGCTGACAACATCCAATCCTGAAGCGCACCGGGACCGCCAGTTGTTCCGACGCCTCGGCATCAGTCCCGAATCGTTTGACGCTGAATCTGCCAGCACTGCGGCTCATTTGGCACAGGCACAGGCACAGGCACAGGCACCGGCACCGGCGAATGCCGCCGCATCGCTGTTTTATAACGCAGCCCAGGCCTGACGGAGACTTGATGTCCTGGTCCCTGGACGAGACGCTGCAGGCCCGTCTGCATACGCGCCGCACACAGAACCGTTATCGGCATCGGCTGCTCGTTACGTCCCCCATGGCGGCCCAGGTGGGGGTGCAGGGGCGGGCACTGCTATGCTTTTCCAGTAATGACTACCTGGGGTTGGCCAATCACCCTGACGTGCGCCAGGCGTTCCGGCAGGCGGTATCGGTCTGGGGTGTCGGCAGTGGCGGGTCGCATCTGGTGTGCGGCCACACGCGGGAGCATCAGGCCCTCGAAGACGCGCTGGCAGCCTTCGTTCGCCGTCCGCGAGCGCTGTTGTTCTCCACCGGATATATGGCGAATATCGGCGTGATCAGCGCCCTCATGGGGCGAGGTGACTGCGTATTCGAAGACAAACTTAATCATGCATCGCTGCTGGATGGTGCCGTGGCGTCCCGTGCAGTGATGCGGCGTTATCGTCATGGAGATGTCGCGCATCTGGAGGAGCTGCTATCCGCCGCGCCGCCGGGCAACCGGCTGATCGTGACCGACGGCGTATTCAGCATGGACGGCGATTGCGCGCCCCTGCCGCAACTGGCAGCACTGGCTCAACGCCAGCGCGCCTGGCTGATGGTGGATGATGCGCATGGTCTCGGCTGCCTGGGAGAAAGCGGCGGGGGCGTGCTGGAGCAGTTCGGGCTGAGCTTGGACGATGTGCCGATTCTGGTGGGGACACTGGGCAAAGCATTTGGCACCAGCGGTGCGTTCGTGGCAGGCAGCGATGCCTTGATCGACAGCCTCATCCAGTTTGCCCGGACTTACATCTATACAACCGCCACGCCCCCCGCAGTGGCGGCAGCCACCCGGGCAAGCCTGCAGGTGATGGCGCAGGAGCCCTGGCGGCGTGAACGGCTGCAGCAGCTGATTGCGCACTTTCGCACGCTTGCGGCGGCGGCGGGTCTGCGGTTATTGCCGTCTGCATCGCCGGTACAACCACTTTGGGTCGGGGATGATTTGCGGGCGGTACAGATATCGGAATACCTCCTCGCGCGCGGTTTTCTGGTGACGGCCATCCGGCCGCCCACGGTGCCGGAAGGCGGCGCCCGGTTGCGAATATCGCTGACGGCGGCGCACACCCATGAACAGGTGGAATCACTGGTGACCGCGCTCGGCGACTGGCACCGGTCAAATATGAATGACACCGCTTGCGCGGTTGGAAATCCATGATCGAGCTTCAGCAATTCCCCGCAGATCAACCCGGACCGGCTCTGGTATTCATTCACGGCTGGGGCAGCGACCGTCAGGTGTGGGAGCCGTTGCGGCGCCACTTGCCCGGCACTCACTGGCTGCTTGAGCTGCCCGGGCACGGGTCGACTCCGGTGATCAGCACCCAGTCGGTCTTTCCGTATCTGCAGGAACTCGCGCGGCTTCTGCCGGAGCGGTGTGTGTTGATTGGCTGGTCCCTCGGCGGCACGCTGGCGACGGAGCTGACTCGCCTGTGTCCGGGAAAAATCACGGGTCTGGTCACCATCGCCAGCAGTCCGTGTTTTGTGGTACGCCCGGATTGGTCGACCGCCATGACGACCGAAACCTTCCAGCGTTTTAACGCCGATTTTGCCGAGTCTCCGGCATTGGCATTCCGGCGTTTTCAAAGTCTGCAGGTCAAAGGCGACTGGCAACAGAAATCTCTCACGCAGAAAATGCGGACAACTCTGCTGCCTAATGTCGAAACGCTGAGTCAGCTGCGGGTCACGCTGGGGTGGCTGGCCGAACTCGATGCGCGACCCGCGTTACGGGAGCTGCAGGTGCCCAGTTTGCATCTGCTGGGGGCGGGGGATGCCCTGGTGCCGACCCAGGTCGCGGAAACATTTCGCTGCGTCGCCCAGGCACGGGTCGATGTCATCGACGAAGCCGGCCACACCTTGCCGGCCGCCTGGGTGTCGCGACTCGCGGCGGATATCGGCGACTGGTTGCAGAGCCATGAGTTTTGCGGAATCCCCTCCAGAGCCGTGGCGGGGTCTTTTGCGGGTGCTGCCGAACGGTACGAAAGGTCTGCCCGGGTGCAAACGGAAATCGCCCGGCGACTTCTCGACCGGGCGCTGGAGGTCGTGGCGACCCAAGGCGTGGGCTTGGACCTCGGGTGTGGCACTGGTTATGTGGCGCAGCAGCTGGAACAACGTGCCGGGAGTTTTGACCGCTTTATCAATATCGATATCGCGCCGGCGATGGTTGCTCGCACGCGACAGAACCTCGAGCCTCATGCCGATCATCACAGCTGGCTGGTGGCAGACGCGGCCTGTTTGCCAATAGAAGCGGGCAGTGTCGACGTGGTGTTCTCCAGCCTGATGCTGCAATGGTGTTTCCGCTCCGATCTCGTCCTGCAGGAGATCAGCCGGGTGTTGTCTCCGGGGGGATGGGCAGCTGTGGCGACTCTCGGTCCGGATACGCTGCAAGAGCTGAAAACGGCGTGGAGTACGCTGGATAGTTACGCTCATGTCAATTACTTCAAAAGTCGCAGCCGGCTCGAAGACGAAGTGCGGATGGCGGACCTGGAAACGGTGCTTGTCGAAGAGCGCTGTCATACTTTGCGCTATCAAGAACTGCTGCCGTTATTGAAAGACCTTAAAAACATCGGCGCGCACAATCTCAATGCCGGCCGCAATCGCGGCCTGACTTCGCGCGCGCGTCTGCAACAATTAATTGCCGCGTACGAGCAGTTCCGGGGTCCGGACGGGCAGGTGCCGGCAACGTACGACGTCATTTATTTAATCCTCAGAAAACCTCATGGCTAAAATATTTTTTGTCGCCGGCACCGACACGGGCGTGGGCAAAACGCGCATAGCCTGTGCGCTTCTGCAAGCGGCGGCGGCGCAGGGTTTAAGTGCGTTCGGCTTGAAACCGGTCGCGGCCGGTTGCACGTTGCAAGACGGCAAATGGGTCAACGACGACGCCCTGCAGTTAATAGCAGCCAGCACCGTAAAACTCCCTTACGAGCAGGTAAACCCCATCGCCCTGCGCGATCCGGTTGCGCCGCATATTGCAGCGGCCCGCGAAGGCAAACGATTATCGCTGGAGCGTCTGGAAGGGTATGTTCGCGGCGCGCTGCTGCGCAAAGCGGACTTGGTTGTCATCGAAGGTGCGGGTGGCTGGCGGGTACCACTCGATCCTCACCACACGCTGGCGAGCCTGTGTCAGCGGTTACAGATTCCCGTCATCCTGGTGGTGGGCATGCGCCTCGGCTGCATCAATCACGCACTGCTCACTGCCGAAGCAATCCGCAGTGATGGCCTGACGCTCGCCGGATGGGTGGCTAACGTTGTCGATAACACTACGGCGGCGCTGGAAGAAAACCAAGGGACGCTTGCCGCTTTGCTCGGTGCGCCCTGCATCGGCAAAGTCCCCTGGCTGCCGGAAGCCGGCAGCGACGAGATTGCTGGACATGTTTCGCAGGATTTTTTGAAACAACCGGAGTGAGTTCACTCCGTTGCAGCTACCAAAGCTACGATAATGGCATCATCGATCGTGAATATTAAACGTGAATGCCTTAAGTAACGGCAATTCTTGATTTTCTCATGGGCAGAAACAAAAAAAGGCGCTCCAGATGGAGCGCCTTTTAATTTACAGCGGCTTGGTCTTAAGCACGACGACGTCGGAACAGCATACCCGCAGGCAACAACAGCATCGCCAGGAGGTTCAGCAGTCCCATGGCTCCACCGCCAGAAACGGGCGGGTCAACGGGATCTACCGGATCAACAGGGTCCACCGGATCAACAGGGTCGACCGGGTCAACAGGGTCCACCGGATCAACGGGGCCGTCACAGCGGGCTGCAGTCGCGGCTTGGCCGGCGGCAGTTGCCTGCTCGTCCAGGTAGGCCACGGTCCAGGCGAAGGGTGCGTTCCAGTTGATGGTGATCTCGTTGGTTGACCAGGACTCGATGTTGTCCAGGAAGCAGGTCAAGGGTGCACAGCCGGCCAGATCGATTTCCGCGATGGGATCTTCGATGTTCTGGTTTGGCCCGCCTGACAGGGCGCCTGTGGGCGGAGCAGGGTAGAGATTGCTCGCCGCGTTGGCCCAGAAACGGTGGTGCGGTTCGCGCAGCGGTCGCTCGCCGATACCGGTCACATAGGACTGATCCAGCGGGTTACTGCCCAGCAGGTAGCTCATGCCACCCTGAAGGGTATTCAGGTAGGAAGGATCGGCACCGCAGGTGAAGTCATTGGCCAGGCCCAGAACGATCATGTTGTTGACGATATTGGAGTTGGAACCCCAAAACGCATCGTTGCCGTTCATCGGGATGGCGTAGCCCTGAGTGGCCGCAGTTGCCACATAGAGATCAGCGGTTTCGATCAGGTGCGCCTGCGCGTCGGCCTTGAGTGCTTCATCGCGAACCCACTCGCCGCCCACGGTCGCCAGCGACACGATTCCGAGGGTTTGGGTATTGGGCCACGCAAACGCAGAAGTGGGTATTTCGTAACTTGCGGGAGGTGTACCGAAGGCATTGTTGTGATGACTGGACGCCTTCATGTCGTTCAGATAAGCCGCATCGCCAGTGGAGATGTAAAGCTCGGTGGCCGCCCAGTAGAACTCGTCGGAGCGGTCGCTGTCGCCGTACAGACCGGAGCCGGTGTCATCGGATGGAGCGTTGACTTCCGGCGTAGATTTGGCTGCTGCATAGGCCGTCTTGGCCGCGTCAAGACACTGGTTGGCGAGGCTTGCGTCGAATGCTTTGTACACCCGGTAGCACTGGGCGCCTACGGCGGCAAAGTTCAGCGTGGCAGCAGTCGAGACAGGCTGCAGAACGCGAGTACCCGTGTCATCAGCGGGTGTGGTGGGAATGGCTGTCCAGCTCCGGGTGTTCACTTTGTGATGCACCATGCCCGCATTGGGTGAGCCGGCGGGTACCTGCATTTTCAGGAAGAAATCCACTTCCCAACGGGCTTCGTCGAGAATGTCCGGGACGCCGTTGCTGGTCTCTTCCGAAGGCAGGGCCATGGTGCCATCGGCAAACGCACCGCTGTTGCTGCCGAGGTACACACTGCGCTCGTATTGGTTCATCAGGGTCCAGACGCTGATGCCGCCGTTGACCACGTATTTGCCATGGTCGCCCGCGTCGTACCAGCCACCGCTGACATCGGCAGTGCGGCAGGCTGATGAAGAGGCATCAGTCAGACATTCGGCGGTTTCCACGCTGGTATCCGGGTGGCCGGCTTCACGCGCGTGGGTATCGCCGACAACACTGGCGAGGATCGGCGTGCTGGAACGGTTGTGGTAGAAGTATGCGAGGGCGTCGTATTTCAGCTCGGCATAGGCATCGCTGCTGATGGCGAAGGGCTGACTGGTGTAGACGGTGCCGTCAGCAGTGACGCTGAGGGTGTAGTTGTCGCCTTCAGTGGTGACAGAGCTGAAATCGATATGATGCACGGTGTCATCCGCAGCGGCATCCAGACCGAAATACGTGGTATTACCTGATGCGACAACGGTGCCGTCAGATTTCAGTTCCCATTGACGCGTGGTTTGCGGGGAGGTCTCTGAATCGGGGACAACATAGACTGCCTGTTTGGCCGCGCCGGGAATATAGGCATGCTGGTTTACCCGTACTTGCGCGAGCGGGGCTTCCGGCTCGGGTTCCGCGACTGAAGAATCCGGGTCTTCCACAACAATATTGTCCAGACAGACAACGGTGTTCGCTGGAACGTGACCCAGTCCCATCAGGAAGCTGAGCTTGCCGGTGGTGGTATCGCGGTCGTTTTCAAAGACAGCGCTGATCTGCTGAGGGTCGCCGCTCAACGGCGCATCGACATCGAATTCGGAACCGAAGTGCCATACATATTCACCGGTTTCATCGGAGCCGTCGAATTTAAGCACGATGGGGTTCGAACTCCACACATCGGCGCTCAGCGTATAGGTGTGGCCGGTTTCAAAAGTGCGGCTGTTCTGGCGCAGCTGGATGGTCCAGGCTTCGCTGCCGGGGCTGGTGACATCAACGCAAATGCGGCCATCGCTGAGAGCGACTTCTGCGTCGGAATCTTCCCAGGCTCCGAATTCCCAGGGGGATAAACGGTTCTGGTCGAAAGAACCATTTTCAATTATATTGGCCGCCATGACGTGTGATGAGATTGCACAAGCCAGTACTGCAGGCATGCTGGTCATTAAAATTTTCTTTTTCAAAGCACTGCTCCAGTTTTTGTAGAGACTTATTATCTGTCCGGGACGACGTGCCGTCGTCTCGGATCCCCAATGTTTGGACGGTCGATATACGCAGTCGCGCTCAAAACCTTCCATGAAAAAAGCCGGTTTCAGCGATTTATTCGCCGGGGCTCGTGTTTTTTCGTCCAACCTTGTTTATTGCGCCGCGATTGTTCATTGAAATCCCGAATTCAGTCAATCGAGTCGGTAGCAGAATTGCAAAAAAGAATTTTTTTGTGGGCACGGTCATCCATCGCGCTTATAAGTTGCTATGCAGTTCACAAAATTCTGAGCCTGCTTTCGCCGGTGATAAGAAACCGAACACGCGGAATAAATGATCTAAAGCGGGCAGGGCTTTCCGACCGCTGGCAGCCGGTCGGGCATTTCCTCAACTAGAATCAGTAGTGATGTATCGCGGTCGAGGTGATGTATGTTGTTGAACTCACTGATGGGCGAAGGGCTTGCAGGGATGCAGCACAGTCAGTCAAAAATGCATGCCGCAGCGCGGGATATCGCCCGGGCGGGTCTGCCCGCAGGCGAATCCGGACAGCTGCCTCCAGGAACCGGCCCGGTGCCGGCTTCAGCGGCTGGTGTGGCGGCAGCAGATTTGTTGCCAAACCAGGTAGTACCCGCCCCATTGAAAACGCAAGCCGGGTCCGAGCGACCCACTCACGGAGATGTCATTGAGGCTCTGGTTGAACAGCGGCGCCAGCTTACCCTGTTTACTGCGTCTGCAAAAATCGTAACCACTGCCAATGAATCGCTGGGTCGGCTGATCGATGACCTGTCGTAAGGCATCGATCAGTGGAATTGTCCCGTAGATTCGTTTTCATGCCCGTCATTTCGGTTTCATACCGGTAGTTTTGCCTGTAGTTCTGCCTATATAGTTTCGTCTATAGCTTCCGTTCTGCCATTTCCCGACAATCTGTCCCATAGAGGCCTGGCGCCGACGGTGCTTTGGTTCATATTGCAGGCAGATTCCTTTCCTGCGTGCATGCGCGGCAGTGGCTGTGGAATACTTGCGCTATTTCTGATCGCGACGTAAGTTTTCAAAGACCTCAACATCTGACGGGATCCGCTCCGCGAAGCGTGATCACGCCACCAGCACGGAGTCCCCATGGCGACCTATCGAGCACCTCTAGAAGACATGCGGTTTACACTTTTCGACAACCTGCGCGCGCAGGAGATGTGGCCGGCGCTGCGGGGCACCGGGGAAGTGGATCAGGAGACGGCGGAAGCAATTCTTGATGAGGCTGCCCGGTTCTGTGAAAACGTCGTGGCGCCGCTGAATCGCGAGGCGGATGAACACGGCTGCCGGCTGGTCGATGGCAAGGTGCAGACTCCCCCCGGTTTTCGCGAGGCGTACCGGGAATTTTGCGACGCGGGCTGGTGCGGGCTGGGTGGTGATCCGAGGTATGGCGGCATGGGGATGCCGAAATCCCTCGCTGCGGCTGTCGAGGAAATGTTGCAAGGCAGCTGCATGGCATTCGGCCTGGCGCCCATGCTGACATCGGGCGCCGGTCTTGCCATCGAAACCCACGCAAGCGCTGTTCTGAAAGACCTGTATCTGCCCAGGCTCTACTCGGGGCAGTGGTCCGGTGCCATGGATTTGACCGAACCGCAGGCGGGGACAGATCTCGGCCTGGTGCGGACCATGGCCGAACCGCTGCCGAATGATGCCTGGAAAATTTCCGGCTCAAAGATTTTCATCACTTGGGGCGAGCATGATATGGCCGAAAATATCGTGCATCTGGTATTGGCGCGGACGCCGGATGCCCCGGCCGGGGTCAAAGGGATTTCCCTGTTTCTTGTTCCTAAATTTCTCCCCGATGCCGACGGCAATTGCGGCGAACGCAATCTGGTGACATGCGGCGCGCTGGAACACAAAATGGGCATCAAGGGCGCGGCGACCTGTGTCATGAATTATGACGGAGCGAAGGGCTGGCTGATCGGCAATGTGCATGAAGGTCTCGCCAATATGTTCACCATGATGAACTACGAGCGCCTGGTCGTAGGAGTGCAGGCGGTGGGGGTGGCTGAGCGCTCGTATCAGACCGCACTTCAATATGCCGCGGACCGCCTTCAGGGGCGTGGCAGCAATCCGGCGCAGCGTTCGGGCAAGCAAGCCGACCCGATTATCGTTCATCCGGATGTGCGCCGGATGCTGATGACCATGAAAGCCTACACCGAGGCCAGCCGAGCCTTTTATGTGTATGCGGCGGGGTTTCTGGATCTGGCCAGATTCGGCGCGGACGCTGACCGGCAGGCGGCGGCGCAGCAAATGGTGGCGCTGCTGACGCCGGTGGCCAAAGCTTTCATGACCGATATGGCATTCGACTCTGCCGTATTGGGTCAGCAAATACTCGGCGGTCATGGCTATATACGGGAATGGGGGCAGGAGCAGAATGTTCGGGATCTGCGCATCACGCAAATCTACGAAGGCACCAACGGCATTCAGGCGCTGGATCTGATCGGGCGCAAAACCATCCATTGCAAAGGGGCGTTCCTGCAGGCGTTAGCGGAAGAAGTCCGCCACTTTCAATCCGCAAACGCTTCGTATCTTGAGCGCACCGGACTGGGAGAGCCGTTGCAGCAAGCCTTCGATACGGCGGTTGCCGTTACTGATGAGCTGCTGCAATCCGCCTCGGAGAATCCCGAGCTGGCCGGAGCAGTTGCCTACGATTATATGCTGATGCTCGGCCACGCCATCTATGCCTATATGTGGGCAAGAGCGGCCTGTGCCGCTGCAGCAAATGAGTCCGCCATGACAGACCGGCAGTCTTCCAAAGTGAAAACGGCGCAGTTTTTCTGTGCGAAATGTCTGCCCTTAATGGCGGTCTATGCGCATCGCATTCGCAGCGGGTCCGCCGTGGTAATGAGTTGCACGCTCGACGAGCTGGGCCTGTAAGTGATCCGCGCCGTCAATAATGGATCATGTCTTCCCGAGTACCGGTCAACAGGTAGTCGAAGCTTTCGTCATGAATCTCTCCGGTCTCGGATGTGTTGACCAGGTATTCCAGATATGCGGTGAAATTGGCGGCAATGGGTTTCTGTCGCATGACCCGATCACTGAAATCGATACGGAATACGGCGGGATTGGCTGCCTTTTCACACAGGATGAAATCGAACACGGATTCGAAATTGGCGATCAGCAGGGCATTGTCCGGAAGCGAAAATGCGAATCCGCTTTCACGTCCCCGGGTTTGGCGAAACTGCAGGTAAAGATCGTGGATTTCCTTGAGGTCATCAAAGTAGAGTGCCATCCACGGAGTCAGCAAGCCGGCGGAGCGACCGAAGGTCATTAAAAAACTGCGATACACGTGGGGAAAAAATACGCCGAAATGTTCTTCCAGTCGTACAATCTCGTGATCGGGAACACCGACCAGATCCCGTTGAGAGGCAACGCCCCTGTCTTCCATCAGATCAACTATTCTGGATAACTCGCTCATAAGACTTGCTGCCCTGGCAAACCGGTGGTGGGAAAAATCCATAACATTTATCAAGTGGCGATCCCTGAAAAAGCAAGCCACGTTTTTGAGTATTGCAGCGTTCTAATGAAGTTCAAATCAGGCAGCAGGTCAATACTCGGCTCGCGCGGCTGGGAACGTCGTTATAAAAATTAAAATAAATGTGCCTTCCAATCAGGAAGTTTTACGGCATTCTAGGTAATCAGGGGTAAATGATTGACGCGGAATCGGTGCCAAAATTTAATAAGTTCATGAAAATGTGAGCGAGTGCGCCAAACTGTCGCTATAAAGGTCAGATTATCAGCGCGTCAGGGAGTTTCCCTGGCACGGGCGCGCGCAGGTACCGCCCCCAGGCGCCCCCGGATTGAGCGCGCCAGATTCGTCTGGTGCCAGCAGGTGTCGCAGAAGGGGAATGAGCGCGCACGCATTATATGAAAAAAAAATTTAAGCAGCACGCTGAGCCGCGAGGCATTCGCAGCCAGATTATGTACGGGATGCCGTCGTGGATTATGCTTTAATGCCACCTGGCGCTCATTGGATCAACCTGTTCTTGCGGTATCTATGCGGAAGAATTTGAATGTATTTGTTGGGCTCATGCTGCTGGCGGCTTCAGCCAGGGCGGACGATTCCGCGCCACCGACCGCCAGCAGCGTTACTTCCGAATGTGTTTCCGAAGAGCCGTCCGAGCACGGTTTGAACGCATCGTTTTCCGAGTATGACGGATATGTCATCGCCGGAATTCGTATCAATCGCATTGCGGTTTTTGATACTACTGACCCCAAAGAAGATACCGCGATCTACCGGTTTTTGAACCGGTTGCACTACAACACCCGCCCGAATGTCATCAAGGGTCAGCTGCTGTTTCGGGAAAAGGACATCCTGAAGTCAGGCCAGCTGGCAGAATCCGAACGGATCTTGCGGGCCAAACCCTATCTGGGCAAGGCGCGCATTCATGTGGATCAGGTGTGTGGAAACGAAGTCGCACTACTGGTCACCACCCAGGACATCTGGACCACTGAACCCCAATTTACCCTGGGTCTTGAAGGCGGAAATACCAAACAGGGCTTCAGTCTGTTTGAAGGCAACGTCGCCGGAACTGGCAATGCGTTTTCACTGGGATTTCGCAAGGACGAAGATCGCGAATCCATTCTCTACGATTTTTTCAGCCCGCATTTATTCAATTCCCATTTAAGTGCACGACTGAGGTATTCGGACAACAGTGACGGTGAAGTCAAGACTCTGGAACTCCTGTATCCGTTTTTCTCACTGCAAACCCCCTGGGGCGCAGGGATGACCATCAATGATGAAACCCTCGAAGAAGTCATTCGCTACCGAAACGAAGATATCAATATCTATCAACATAAAAGTGATCATAATGAAATTTTTGGCGGCTGGGCATTCAATCGGAACCCGGCTGCGACGCATCGGATTCTCGGCGGCATTACGCAAGAGCGGCATCTTTATAATTCCCTTGACGACACGCTGCTGCCGATTCCGACGGATTACAACATCGTTTATCCATGGCTGGAATATCAGTACATCCAGAATCGCTTTGAAGAGCTGATCAATATCGACCATCTGCATCAGGTCGAAGACATCGCCACGGGGAAGGACTTGCGCTTGCGCATCGGGTATGGCGGCAACATCTTTGGTAACGACGACGATGCGGTGGTGCTCGAGACCGAGTACAGCGACTGGTTGCGAATCAGTTCACAACATCTTGTCAGGATCGGCACTGAATTGACCGGGCGCATTTATACCGGTCCAGCGCTGGATGACGAAATGCTCTGGGGCACTGAAGTCGGCTACTACTACCTTATGGGAAAGCGCCACCGATGGTATGTGGCCGCGCGTTATGATCGCGGCTACCATCTGCAGCAGCATAATCAGATGGCATCCGATGACCTGTTCGGGTTGCGTGGCTACCCGCTCGATTACCAGCGAGGCGACAAGCGCTATCTGGTGTCAGTAGAAAAACGCCATATATCGAACCTGCATCTGTTCAACCTGTTTCGCCTTGGCACCGTCATCTATCTGGATGCCGGCCGGGTATGGGGCGCCGGCTTTTCAGATTCGAACCACCTGTCGAATGTCGGCGTGGGTCTGCGCATGAGCTCGAGCAAAGCCAGGATCGGCAATGTCATCCACTTTGATCTCGCCTTCCCGCTGGCGGATAAAAACCGGGTTGATGAGTATCAATGGGTCATTAAATCATCCAACCGCTTTTAAATGCGGCGACAGGGCGCACGCCGCCCCTAGCCGCTTCTACCGCTTCCCGTGACCGTCTCTTGAGTTGCTTAATTTCGAGCCGTGGTTAAAATCGAGCATTTTCCCGGAGCGGACTATGCCATCTTTTGACGTTGTTTCTGAAATCGATCTGCAGGAAGCGCGCAACTCGGTCGAAAATGCTCAGCGCGAACTTGAGACCCGGTTTGATTTTCGCGGCACGGATGCGAAATTTACCTGGCAGGACAAAGAAGCCGTGCTCAAGGCGGATGCTGAGTTTCAGCTGGATCAGATGGTCGACATATTGAGACATAAACTGACCAAGCGGAATCTTGACCTCGCTTATCTGCAACTTGCAGACCCTGTTCATTCAGGCAAAACTTTCACACGCAAGGCAACTTTCAAGGAAGGCATTGATACCGAACTGGCCAAAAAAATCGTCAAGCATATAAAGGAAAGCAAGATGAAAGTTCAAGCGGCTATTCAGGGGGAACAAGTGCGGATAACGGGAAAAAAGCGGGATGATCTGCAGGAAGTGATCGCGATGCTGAAACAGACCGACTGGGAACAGCCGCTGCAGTTTAAAAACTTCCGGGATTAGCCGCCAGCTGCCTCCGGATCCAGAGACAGCCGTCCACAGGCCTGCAACAACTCAGTTCTTGAATATTCGCAGGGTGGGTTTAAGCGGATCGGTACGATCGTAATGGAAGCGGTAACGGTTGTTGCCCGGCTGGTCAGGGAATACCCCGCGATAACGGCGCGCGCCGACGTCGAAGTAAGCCCGACCGGGTGTCACCTCGACTTCGGCGCTGAACTGCTCCGGTGCGACTTCCCGCATCACCAGTGAATCGGGGATGCTGCGACTGCGCATTATGACCTGTCCGCCGTCATCACCGGAAAAGATCGGTTCTTCGCCTTCAAGAACCACCAGGGACATATCTGGCGGAGCCTCGCCCGGACGCAAGCGCTCGTTTCTGGATGGGGGTCGCTGGGATCGGGTGGTCGTCTTCCCGGCGCCGGCATCGCGGGCCGGTTCGGCAACAGGCGCCGCTGTGGCGGCTGCTGCCGCCGCGCGTTCTGCTTCCAGCCGTGCATTCGCGGCTTTTTCCTGCTCCGCAGCAATTCGCGCAGCGGCTTCTTCGGCGTTGCGCTGTTCGATAAGTACCTGTTCAGCGGCCTCGGCTTCGAGGCGCTGCCGCTCGGCCAGCTCCTGTGCGGCCGCGTCGGCAGCGGCTTGCCGCTTGGCGTCTTCAGCGGCGCGCGCGGCATTTTGCAAACGTCGGTCGGTACGGGTGACCGCAGTCTGAGCAGTCGTTATGTCCTGTTGCAGTTCACTTTGCTTTGCTTCAAGCCTTTCCAGGCCGGCTTCCCGGGCCTTGACAGCCAGCTCCGCCATGGTGACGCGACGCGATTCGTTGGCCAATACCCGCTCATCGGAGTCGCTGGGCGCAGCGCCAAGTTCGCGTTTGAGGCCCGCCATTTGTACCTGCCGGGCACTCAGTTCTTCTCTCAGGTCTTTGAGCTGTGCTTCGGATTCCTTGATTTTCTGCTGAACGGATACAAGTTCCTCCTGCGCGGTACGGATGGTCTGCAGATGTTGTTCTTTCTGGGCAGCGAGTTCGGCCGGGGATACCTGGGCGTGCGCCGGGTTAAACCATAAAGAGGCAATCACGCACGAGGCGGCCAGAGTAAGGCGTGTTTTAGATAGAGACTGCATGACCATCCTGTATAAAAATGTGATTCATCTTCACCCAATGAAACTCTTCAACCGGCGTCTCAACCGTCCACCTGCGCGTTCCTTCCCGACATCAGCATGGTTATATACGGTTTGCGCGCGTCACGAGACAGCGCTGCGGCATAAATATAGAACCTTGCAGGTAAATCTACAAATGATCGGGGTGCAGTTTAGCGCAGACGAGTGACAAAGACCGGTGGAAAGCTCGCCCCTTGCATCCTGGGCTGCGCTGCGCCGGTTCCCGATTCTTGCGCCGAAAGCCGAGCGCCGACCGAACTCTGTCAGCAGTCCTCTGGTAGAACTATAGCCCTACCGCCATAATCCAGTAATTTTTTTGGCGCCAAGAAGGATTCCATCATGCTCAGTTATCGTCACGGGTTCCATGCCGGCAATTTTGCCGACGTTCTGAAGCATTCGGTTTTGAGCCGAGTGCTGGTTTACCTGCGGCAAAAGGACAAGCCATTGCTCTATCTGGACACCCACGCCGGGCGGGGTGTCTACTCTCTCACCACCCGGGAAGCACTGAAAACCGGAGAATTCCAGCAGGGCATCGGCAGAATCTGGCATCGACAAGCTCCGGAAGAGCTGGAGCCTTACCTCGACGTCATCCGGGTTCTCAACCCCGACGGCAACCTGCAGCGCTATCCCGGTTCACCCTGGCTGGCGCATTCACTACTGCGGCCTACGGACCGGATTCTGCTGTGCGAGCTGCATCCCCAGGACTATCAGGCGCTGAGCCGTGTATTCCGCGCGGAGAAGCGGGTTTACTGCGTGGATGAAGACGGTTTTGCACGGGCTCTGGCCGCCGTCCCGCCAATCGAGCGTCGCGGCGTTGTGCTGATCGATCCGTCTTATGAAATCAAGACCGATTACCAGCGCGTTATCCGGGAACTGGGGCTGATGTACCGCAGGTTTGCAACCGGTGTCTATCTATTGTGGTACCCGGTAATCTCTCGCAGTCGCATTGATCAGCTACGCAGACAACTGGTGTCCAGCGGCATTCGGCGCGTCTGCGCCTTTGAGATCAATATGGTGGATGACGAACATGAAGGGATGACCGGCACGGGCATGATTGTGATCAATCCCCCATGGCCATTGCTGGAAGAAATGCGCCGTTTGTTGCCGTTTCTGACTGATGCGCTGGGAGCCAGCGGCCAGTGGTCAGCCGAAGAGCTGGTGGGTGATTGACGCGGTGTTCTGGAATCTGGCTGGCAAAAGCGGATAAAGGAGATAAAGAGAGCCCGGCGTGGAGCAACGCCGGGCTGTCAGGTTCACGCTATCAGGCGGTGGTCACTTCGGCGTTCTTGCGACGGGCTCGCAAATCTGCCTCGATCTGATCCATTCGGCTGGCGTTCAATGGGTAAACCAGCAGCAGTAGAACCGACAGAAAAGCAAACATGGCCGGAATCCAGCTCATCAGGCCAATCATTCCGGGTATCGCCTGGTCGAAAGTGGCCGGATCCGTTCCCACATAGCCGTATGCATTTAGCACAAGCAGTACCAGGGCGCCCGCAAAGCCGCCCCCGGTTTTCTGAATGAAGGTGCCCGCAGAGTAAAACAGACCGGTTGCGCGACGGTTGTGCTTCCACTCGGAATAGTCGGCCGCGTCACCCAGCATGCTGAATATCAGCACTGGCATGAAGGCCGCGAAGAATTCAGCGGCACCACCGACGACAAACACCCAAACCACCTGGTCCGGTGGAATGATGGCTATGACGCAGGTGAGCGCTCCGCTTACAACAAGAGAAATCGCAAACAGGGCTTTCTTGCCCAGAAGTCTCCCCAGATAGCCCGCCGCGAGTGCGGCGATAATCGAAATGATCAGCAGCACGATGAAGTACAGGCCGGTAAGTTGAGCGTCCCCGATATAGCGCGTGAAATAGTAGGCGATTACCCCGTATTTAATGCCATTGAACAGCATCGTCAGAAAACCCAGCCCCAGAATCATCAGCCAGGGCCGGTTGGTGAGCAGGTCAATCAGGTCGCGCTGGGACGGAGTCGTCTCGCTTTCGGGTTTATTAAGCAGGCGCCGCACGAACCAGCCGGTGATAAACAGAACAATGGCGCAGAGTATCGCGGTATAGAAAGTATTCAGTTTATAAGGGTCGTCTTCCGCTTGGCTCACACTGTAGAAAAACACCGAGATGGTGAACAGCGGAATAACGATTAGCGGCAGATTGAGACAAAGGTCTTTGAGCTCCTTGCCCAGCGGGGCGTCATGGCCCACAGATGCAACCCTTTCTTTAGTCGTGAAAAATGTGACCGCGCACAGAATGATCAGGAGCGTGGCGAAGACATACATGGTGTATTCATAACCTCTGGCGTCATTGCCCTGGCCGAAATACTCCACCAGCTGCGGCGTAAAACCCATGACCAGAACCCCGCCGAGAAATGCGCCGGCAAACCGATACCCGGACAGAATACTGCGCTCATTATGACTTGGGGTCATGACACCCATGAGCGCCGAATAAGGCACATTATTGACGGTATAGGCCAGCGTCAGGCCGATATAGGTGAAATACGCCCAGGCGAGTTTCATTTCCGGACTGATATCCGGTGCCGTAAATGCCAGAACCATAAACAGCCCCAAAACCGGCGCCGACCAGAGAATCCAGGGACGGAAGCGCCCATGGCGGGACTTGGTCCGATCGGCGATCATTCCCATCACGATATCGGTCAGTCCATCGGACAGGCGCACCAGCAACAACAGCAGCGCCGCAGCAACTGCGGAAATACCCAAAACGTCGGTGTAAAAAATCGCTAAATAAGCAAGCGCTCCCCGCCACACCAGGTTGGCTGCCGCATCACCCATTGCATAGCCAATTTTTTCCGAAACGGGAAGTTTCCCAGAAGTATCCGTCATAATCTTTGCCTTTCTAGTTATGATTCATGGGCGCCGGAGATAAAGTTATTCTGACTATTTTTTGAGCTACGGGCGCAGCCAGCGGCGCATTCTAGCGTATCCGTTGGGTGTTTTAACTTTAAAAAATGAGACGTCGTCGAGGCTTTGCATAGCTTTGCACGTCGTCAAAGCCCCCTTGGAGGCGTCAATAATGGGGCTACCAGCGATTTATTGTGTCTTGAAAGCGTGATCGATCTGCAGCGCTTGCCGGTTCGCGACATTCCCCGCGAATTCTGCGAATGGTATTGCCGGCTTGAGTGCCCAATAGCAGGTAGCCCTCGCGGCAGTACCCGGTTGCTGCGACCTTGTCGGCGACTATCTGCTCGATTCGTCTTTGTGTTAGTCGTTCGGTGTTGTTCCGGCCCCTTCCATGCTTCCTGGAGCTCCGTTCCGTCAGGACCAGTTGCATGGGCGTATACGGAAAAGAAACTTCAAATTGTTTCAGGCCGCCTTCCGTGATTCGGGTAGCAAAGGTGAAGGGGTCCGGTGGCCGGGTCTGGTTGCGCGCACAGCCCGGAAGAGTCACGGCGATGATCATCGTCAAAACTAACGCCAGCCCCTTCAGCACTGCGCCCGGGAATATTCTGCGGGGCGGCATATTCTGGTATGGTGGCGCCCGATCGATCAAGGCTTGCTCACGTTCCGGACATTGGAATGGGGGACTTTTTCGCGGTTTGTTCGACGATAGACCAGCGCGATCTTGCCAATGCTTTGCACGAGCTCGCAGTTGGCTTCACTGCAAACGCTCTCGATGATCGATTGTCGTTCGGTGCGGTCTTCCATCGCCAGTTTGATCTTGATGAGCTCATGGTCGTCGAGCGCGCGAGTGATTTCGGCAAGAACTGTCGCGGACAGCCCGTTGCCGGCGATGGTGACCACAGGCTTCAGGCTATGGCCAAGGCTTTTATAATGTTTGCGGTTTTCCTGGGTGAGACTCATGGGTCGTCCTGCAATCGCGCCGTTAGTGTAAAATGCGGCATCTTATCCGATTGACCTCTGTCAGTCACAGCATTTCTGGGTGCCCGCCTTGCAAGGACTGGCCCACTTGATCATAGGTAGATTTTATGGGGCGATCCAAGAGCAGCGGCCGTTGGTTGCAAGAACATTTCAATGATCGCTATGTCAAAGAATCCCAGAAGCAGGGGTACCGGTCCCGAGCCAGTTTCAAGCTTCTGGAGCTCAATCAGAAAGATCGCCTGTTTCGTCCCGGCATGATCGTGGTGGACCTCGGGGCTGCCCCGGGCGGGTGGTCTCAGGTGGCTGCCGGCGCTGTCGGCGTTACCGGCCGGGTCGTCGCCTCCGACATTCTTCCGATGGACACTCTGGAAGGTGTGGAATTTATTCAGGGTGACTTTACGGAGGAGGCCGTCTTTCAGGCGTTGGTTGCACGCCTGGACGGGAAGAAAGCTGACATTGTAATTTCCGACATGGCCCCAAATATGAGTGGGATTGCTCATGTCGATCAAACGAAGTCAATGTTTCTGGCGGAGCTGGCGTTGGACATGGCCGGAAAGATATTAAAACCGGACGGCAGTTTTGTCTGTAAAGCCTTCCATGGTGAAGGGTTCGATGACTGGATGAAAACGTGCAAGGCGACGTTCAAAAAGACCTGGACGCGCAAACCAGATGCATCACGCGCCCGTTCCCGTGAAGTCTACGTAGTGGCACAGGTCTTGCGAGACGCAGCGGGTTCCATCCCGGAAGTCAATTAAGTGACGCGACTGCTGCGTGCGGCAAGCGGATATCAGATTTCAAACTTATGACGCCTATCTGTTCGAGGCGCCATGGCCGGGGAAGCTTCTCTTGATACGAGGCAGCTTCTACACGATACGGCGGCTGATATACGCGGTAATCAATTCAGCAGGCTGGCAGAGCAGTAGCTGATAAAGCGGGCGCGACTGAGTATTTCTAACCACGGGCCTTTATTTACTGAGGAGAGCCTGATTTGAACGACATGGCAAAAAATCTTGTACTGTGGCTGGTTATCGCTGCTGTCCTGTTTACGGTATTCCAGAACTTCAGCGAACCTGAAGTCCGGGATGAATTGACTTACTCCCAGTTCGTCCAGGCAGTACAGGACGATCAGATTCGTCGGGTGGACATGGATGACGCGCTGATTCGCGGTGTGCGAACAGACAACTCCCAGTTCGTGGTCGTTAGACCACCTTTGTGGGATCCGAAACTGGCGGACGATCTCTTTGCGCACAATGTTGAAGTCAAGGGAATCGCAAAACAGGCACCAAGCTTGTGGCAGCAACTGCTGGTTGCGAGCTTCCCGATCCTGCTTTTCATTGCCGTATTCATTTTCTTCATGCGCCAGATGCAGGGGGGTTCCGGCGGTCGCGGGGGCCCGATGAGCTTTGCCAAGAGCAAGGCGCGCCTGCTTGGTGAAGATCAGGTGAAAACCACCTTTGCCGATGTGGCGGGCGTGGACGAAGCCAAGGAAGAAGTGCAGGAGTTGGTCGAGTATCTTCGCGATCCATCACGGTTTCAGAGACTCGGTGGACGGATACCCCGTGGCGTGTTGATGTCAGGACCTCCGGGGACTGGTAAAACGCTGCTGGCCAAAGCCATCGCCGGTGAAGCAAAGGTGCCGTTCTTTTCAATCTCCGGTTCGGATTTTGTAGAGATGTTTGTGGGTGTCGGTGCATCCCGCGTGCGTGACATGTTCGATCAGGCCAAGAAGCAGGCCCCATGCATCATTTTTATTGACGAAATCGATGCGGTCGGTCGCCATCGAGGCGGCGGTCACGGCGGCGGCAACGACGAGCGGGAGCAGACCCTGAACCAGTTACTGGTTGAAATGGATGGTTTTGAAGGCAACGAAGGCATTATTGTCATTGCCGCAACCAACCGTCCGGACGTATTGGATCGGGCACTGCTTCGACCGGGCCGCTTTGACCGGCAGGTTCACGTCGGGCTGCCAGATGTGCGCGGGCGTGAGCAGATCCTGAAAGTCCATATGCGCAAGGTGCCTCTGGATGAACGCGTTGATCCCAAAATCATTGCCCGTGGCACACCGGGGTTTTCCGGTGCGGACCTGGCGAATCTGGTTAACGAAGCGGCATTGATGGCCGCGCGTGCAAACCGCCGGATCGTCGGCGAAGAGGAATTTGAAAAGGCGCGTGACAAGATCCTGATGGGTACGGAGCGGCGCTCCCTCGTCATGACTGAAAAAGAAAAAGTCAGCACGGCCTATCACGAAGCAGGTCATGCCATTGTCGGCTTTCTGTCACCGGAACACGACCCGATCCACAAGGTGACTATCATCCCCCGCGGTCGAGCGCTGGGTGTGACGCAGTTTTTGCCTGAGGGTGATCGCATTTCCGAGAGCCGGCTCAAGCTGGTGGGAGACATTGCCACAGCTTATGGCGGCCGGATAGCGGAAGAAATGATTTATGGCGTCGATGGAGTGAGCACCGGTGCTTATCAGGACATTAAGATGGCAACATCGGTCGCCCGTGCGATGGTGGTCAATTACGGGCTGTCCGAAAAGCTGGGCGCCTTGGATTATGACGCCAAAGACGATGAGTATATGGGTTCGAAAAAAATCTCGAGTCATACCGCCCGCTTGATCGATGAAGAGGTCAAGGCCATCACTGACCAGGCCTATGCCAAGGCGGGTCAGATACTCAACGACAACAAGGATATTCTCGAAGCAATGAAAGATGCCTTGATCGAGTTTGAAACCATCGACAGCGAACAAATCGAGGATTTGATGGCGCGACGGAAAGTCCGCCCACCCAAAGGCTGGCAGGATTCCAACATGACTGGCGGTCGTGACAAGCCCGAATCGGTGACTGGAACGGAATCTCGCGGGACCGTGGGCGGGCCTGCGGAAGAAGTTTAGATCGATTCGTCAGCTGTTCAGAGCATAAAGGCCAGGTTTCCCCTGGCCTTTTTTTATTGGAAGACCCTTAACGTACTGGCTGTTATCGAGGGGGATCACCCTGTGAAATTCGGAAAGCATTATCTCGACCTGGACCGGCCGCGCATCATGGGAATCCTGAATGTAACGCCGGATTCCTTCTACGACGGCGGATGGCTGTTCCCGGGGGGCAGGCTGGATGCCGACAAGCTGCTGGGCGAGGCTCAGGCCATGCTGGCTGCCGGCGCTGATATTCTGGATGTCGGCGGGGAGTCCACTCGCCCCGGCGCGGTCCCGGTGTCGGTGCAGCAGGAACTGGACCGGGTAGTGCCGGCGGTGGAAATGCTGGTTGATCGACTCGATGCACTTGTGTCTGTTGATACGAGCGCGGCTGCGGTCATGGAAGCCGCATGTGGCGCCGGCGCGGGGATGATCAATGACGTGCGCGCCTTGCAAGGGCCGGGTGCGCTCCAGGTCGCGGCGTCATGCGCGGTGCCCGTGTGTCTGATGCACATGCAGGGAACGCCCGGTGACATGCAGGTCATGCCCGAATATGGGGATGCGGTGGCTGATGTTGTAAACTTCCTGCGGCAGCGCATCCTGGCCTGTCTCGACAGTGGCATTTCCCCGGAGCAGATCCTTATCGATCCGGGTATTGGATTCGGCAAGAGTGACGACCACAATCTGGCACTGCTGCGCAATCTGGAGACATTCCGCGGGCTCGCACCGGTGCTGGTGGGGGTGTCACGCAAGTCCTTGTTCGGGCGGTTGCTCGGACGTCCTGTAGAGGAGCGGCTTGCCGCCAGCATAGCCACCGGCGTGATGGCATTGATGGGTGGTACGAGTATCCTGCGTGTGCACGACGTCGCGGCGACTCGCGACGCGGTGCAGATGTTCCTGCATTTATCCGGTCCTGCAAATTCCCCAGCGGGCCATAAGAACTAAGCGCACACGGGCAACCGCCGCGATCGTGCGCAACCCGTGCGTATACAAGCATTAGGAGCGAAGAGAGTGCGAAAATATTTTGGGACTGACGGAATCCGCGGGAGGGTAGGTAGCCACCCGATCACTCCGGAGTTTTTTCTCCATTTAGGCTGGGCCGTCGGCAAGGTACTGGCCGACCAGTCGTCGCAGCAGGGGCGGGGACTGGTACTGATTGGCAAGGACACCCGGATTTCCGGTTATATGTTTGAATCCGCGCTGGAGGCGGGTCTGATCAGTGCTGGCGTCGATGTCGGTCTGCTGGGGCCCATGCCGACGCCGGCCATCGCCTATCTCACACGCACCTTTCAGGCGCGTGCCGGCATTGTGATCAGCGCGTCTCATAACGCCTATACCGACAATGGCATAAAGCTTTTCAATACCCAGGGCGGCAAGTTGAGTGACGAGCTGGAGCTGGCGATTGAGCAACAGCTGGACACACCGATCCTTACAGCGGATCAGCTGGGCAAAGCCAGAAGAATCAGTGATGCGGAAGGGCGTTACATTGAATTCTGCAAGGGGACCGTCCCCTGGGGGTTCACCCTCAAAGGGCTCCACATTGTGCTCGACTGCGCCAACGGTGCGACCTACCGGGTCGCGCCGGAAGTATTCTCGGAGCTGGGAGCAACGGTGACGACGGTCAGCGTCAATCCGGACGGACTGAATATCAATCGCGACTGCGGCTCGACCAGTCAGCAACTCTTGCAGCGCAAGGTGCTGGAAGTCGGCGCAGACCTGGGAATCGCCTTTGATGGTGACGGCGATCGCGTCAGTTTTGTTGACGGTCAGGGGGAAGTGGTTGACGGCGACCAGTTGCTCTACATCATCGCCGACTATAAGCTCAAGCACGGCGGCGGCTGCGAGGGCGTGGTAGGTACCCTCATGAGCAATTTCGGTTTCGAGCTGGGATTGACCAAGCTCGGCATACCCTTTGCCAGAGCCAAGGTGGGTGACCGGCATGTGCTGGAGCTGATGGAGGAAAAAGGTTGGCTTTTAGGGGGTGAGTCGTCCGGACACATCATTTGTGGAGATGCCACCACGACCGGCGACGGAATTATTTCCGCGCTCCAGGTATTGCGGGCACTGCGTCAGGACGGCGGGTCTCTCAATAAGCTCAAACAGAGCATGCAGCGAATGCCGCAAGTGATGATCAATGTCCCGAGCAAACCCGGCATACGGCTGGATCCGCAGCAGTTGCCGCAAATCCAGGCAGCCATCCGGGATGTGGAATCACGACTGGAGGGCCAGGGGCGGGTATTGCTGCGCCCGTCGGGTACCGAGCCGGTGGTGCGGGTTATGGTCGAGGGGCCGAGCCTGCAGTTGATCGAACCTCTGGCCGCCGATCTTGCGAAAGTTGTCGAGCTGACTTTGGCGAGTCAGTAACGTCGCTGGAATGATCAATCACCGGCAGCTATAAAAAAGATTGTTTTAGCTATACTTCTCGGCTAACATTTGCGCCCGTTTTGCCGAGGTCCAACTGCGGGCTTCCAAGTCCGTGAAAGAGTTTGGTCCAGACCTCGAGATGCGTTATGCGACGACCTATTGTCATCGGAAACTGGAAATCTCACGGCGATCACTCGGTTGCAGATCGGCTGTTGAGAGAGTTATTGCGCGGTTGGGTAGGTTTGCACAAAGCGGAAGTTGTAGTCTGTCCGGCCGTTGTGCACTTGGCGCAGGCTTACAAGTTGCTGGCCTATTCGAATATAATGCTCGGCGCCCAGGATGTGAGCCGCTTCCCGGAAGGGGCATACACCGGAGACGTTTCAGCAAAGATGCTGCATGATCTCGGATGTCACTACGTGATTGTGGGGCATTCTGAACGCAGGCATCACCACGGTGAAACAGATCGCCTGGTTGCAAAGAAATTCGAGGCTGCCCAGGCCGGCGGCCTGATTCCGGTACTGTGCGTGGGCGAAAGCAGCGAACAGCATCAGCGAGGTGAAGCTCTGGAAGTTGTCGGGCGACAGATTCGGGCGGTGATTGATCACTGCGGAATCGAGAATCTGTGTCGCGGCATGATTTCGTACGAACCCGTGTGGGCAATCGGCAGTGGCAAACATGCCACGCCAGCCCAGGTCCAGCAGACGTTGCGCGCAATTCGCGAAAGTCTGGGCCAGGCCGGTGAGAAGATTCGGCTGCTATACGGCGGCAGCGTGACGGCCTTGAACGCGGTGGATTATTTTGCCCAGCAGATGGTTGACGGGGTATTGGTAGGTGGCGCGGCCCTGAATGGGCGTGACTTCCTTCAGATATGCCGTGCTGCTGAACTGAGTTAGGTTTTGGAGAAGCTTTCATGGAAAGCGTGTTGATGGTTGTACATGTCGTTATTGCGTTGGCCATTGTTGGGCTTATTATGCTGCAACAAGGCAAGGGCGCAGAGATGGGTGCTTCATTTGGTGGAGGTTCATCCCAGACAGTTTTCGGACCGGCAGGGACGGGTAACTTTTTTTCCCGGCTGACGGCGATCATGGCGGCGGTGTTTTTTGCGACCAGCGTGACTCTGGCAGTTTTGAGTAAAGAGCGGGTTGACCCGTTTATCTCGGAAATCCCGGTGCTCGAAGAAGTCGATCCGGCGCCACAGAATGTTTCTGGTGACGAGATTCCGGAAGCTTCAAATACGGGACCTGCCCCGGGGAATACAGTTCCCGAAGCGGTGGAGGTTGACCAGGTTCCTCAAGCCAAACCTGAGTAAGAATTTGCCCAAGTGGTGGAATTGGTAGACACGCTATCTTGAGGGGGTAGTGGCGTAAGCCGTGCCGGTTCAAGTCCGGCCTTGGGCACCATTTTAGATGTAGGGTTGTATCGGTAAACCGGCTGCGGTTTACTTCGACTGCTGGTTAATGCTGGCAGTTGGCGACTCCGGACATCTCTCCATAATAAGAATGTTTTTGCGACTCCGCCTGTCGCGTTGGTATAACCGGCGGCAGGTACATTGAACGCCCGGTGTCCTGGCTCAAGACGATCATCTGCATCGTCCTGTGTTTGTGTATCAGACGGCCCGGAACATTCATCTTCTCAGTCCGCGTTGTTGCATTAATTGGTTGTTGCTTTAATTAATTGTTGTATTAATTATTAGTTGTTGCATTAATTAATTGCTGCATTATTCAGCGGAGCAAGGTCCGGCGAAGCTATGCATTACCCGATGACAGGGCGTATCAGCATCAATCTGGCTGCGATCCGGCAAAACTGGACGTGGCTGCTTTCGCAACTGGATAGCGGCGATTGCGGCGCAGTGGTCAAGGCCAACGCCTATGGGCTGGGCATTGAACGGGTCGCCCCCGCACTGCACGCGGAAGGTTGCCGGCACTTTTTTGTTGCCAATTTCCGTGAAGCCTTGCAGGTGCGCGAACTGCTTGAAGCGGACTGTCAGATTTTTGTTCTGCAGGGGTGTCCCGAAGGGCTGGAGCTGGAATTTGTAGAGGCCCAGCTAATACCTGTTCTTGTCAGTCTGCCCATGTTCGAGCGCTGGCATGCCGCCACGAAGATTCTCACCAACAATCCCTGCGCTCTCAAAATCAATACCGGCATGAATCGCCTCGGCATCGAGATCGGCGAATTTGAAACGCTGCTGGCGCAGCCGCATCTGCTGCGCGAGGCCGGGATGCGATGGCTGATGAGCCATCTGGCCTGTGCGGATACGCCAGTTCATACGTTAAACAGTATTCAGCTCAAGCGATTTTCCGAAATGATCGCGCGGGCCGAAAGCGAGTTTCCGGACATGAAAGCGTCTTTGGCCAATTCGCCGGGAATTTTTCTTCCGGGTGATCCGCATTTTGATCTTGTCCGGCCCGGTGTCGCCCTGTATGGCGGCGCGCCGCTGGCCGATCGAAGCATCCGCATGAACCCTGTGGTTTCTCTTCATCTGCCAGTTATCCAGGTGCGCCGTCTGGAGCGGGGTGAAGCGGTGGGATACGGGGCGCAGTATGTAACGACAGAGCCGAAAGTGGTCGCCGTGGTCAGCGGCGGCTACGCCGATGGGCTGTTGCGCGGATGGGCGCCCAGCGGACGCGGCTGGTTCAACGATTTCCTGCCCGTCCTCGGCCGGGTGTCCATGGATTCCTGCATCTTCGATATCACCCATTTACCCGAAGACTTGCGGCCAAAGGAATCGGACGAAATCGAGTTGCTGGGTGAGCACCTCGGTGTCGATGACATGGCGGCTGCCGCTGGAACGATCAGCTATGAAATCCTGACCCGGCTGGGGGAGCGTCTGCAAAAGCGTTATCTGGAATGATCGACGCGGATTCCGGCAACGTCGCGCAGATCGTAAACCTGCTGGCGGACGGTCGAACTCACTCGGGCGAGGAGTTGGGCCGGGCGTTGGGAATCAGTCGCGCCGGCGTCTGGAAGCGTCTACAGGCGCTGGAGCCGCTGGGTCTGTTTATTGAATCCAGCAGAGGTTCCGGCTACCGATTGCCCGGGGGGCTGCAACTTCTCGATAAACACGCCATTCTGGATCAGCTGGACGCCGACGTGCGCGCCCGGCTGCTGCAATCTCTGACACTCTTCAATGAAATCGGCTCCACCAATACCTGGCTCCTGCGCAATGCAGCGGGCAGAGGCGGCGTATGTCTGGCAGAGCGACAGTCCGACGGGCGTGGCCGGCG
>CAZJKJ010000017.1:0-2274 GCA_964546435.1 uncultured Cellvibrionaceae bacterium | reverse complement strand
CGGGCAGAGGCGGCGTATGTCTGGCAGAGCGACAGTCCGACGGGCGTGGCCGGCGGGGACGGCAATGGTTTAGCCCCTATGGCAAAAACCTGTATCTTTCTCTGTCCTGGTCGTGGCCGGAAGGCATCTCCGTTATTCAGGGGCTGAGTCTGGCGATCGGGGTCGAAATCGCCGAAATGCTGCGTGCCATGGGATTAGCTGACATCGAACTCAAATGGCCCAACGATATCCTCCACCGACAGCGCAAACTGGGCGGAATCCTGATCGAGCTCGCAGGAGGCGTCTCCGAAGATTGCCGGGTGGTCGTGGGTATAGGTCTCAACGTTGCGTTGTCGGATCTGCCGGCCGAACGCCTCGCCGTTATTGAGCAATCCTGGACTGATCTGAAGCAGCTGGGTTTGCAGACCGATCGTAACCACCTTGCCGCCGCTTTGCTGAACCGGCTGCTACCGGCACTGCAGCGCTACGGCTGTGTTGGATTCAGTTCCTACAGGGACCGCTGGGAGGCGCTTAATGCGCATCAGCTGCAGGAGGTGCGTCTGGAAATAGCCCAGCGTCCGCCCATGGAGGGCCGCGTGCTGGGTGTCGACGACCAGGGAGGGCTGCGACTGGCAACGGCAACCGGCGAAATCGTTGTTTCCGGCGGTGAAATCAGCCTGAGGCCGCGGCATGCGACTTGATGTGGATATCGGCAACAGCCGGCTCAAATGGCGTCTGGGTGGTCGCGGACCGGCCGTCGCTGTTGCGCCTGATAATTGGCTGGAGTCTGTCCGTGATACCGGTTCGATAGATGCAATTTACGTGAGCAGCGTGGCTGCGCCGGCCAGGAACCGCACTTTTATCGAGTCCTGTCAGCGCCACTGGGGTCTGACACCCCGGTTTGCCCAGGTGTCCCAGGGTTTTGCCGGGCTGCAGCTGGGATATGAACATCCGGCCGAGTTTGGTGTCGATCGCTGGCTGGCCCTGCTGGCGGGCAGACAGCAGTTTGTCCGTCGCTCATTGGCAGTGATCAGCGCCGGTACAGCGCTGACAGTGGATCTACTGGGAGCTGACGGGCGGCATGCCGGCGGCTATATCGTGCCGGGCGTGGGGCTGGCGACGGAAGCCTTGTCAGGCAGGGCGGCGCGTCTGAAAGGCCAGAAGCTCAAGCTGCAGGCCGATCCCGATGCGGGGCGTTCGACCGAGGCGTGCCTTTCCGCCGGCTTCTCAGTGATGTATCAGGAATTTCTTCGCCGCACTTTGCAGACCCTTTCTCCGGACGAACACCGAGTGAATCTGTTTACTGGCGGTGATGCTGCCCAACTGCTTTCGTTGACCGGCTTTCTGCCGGAACGGCATCTGTTGCCGGAGCTTGTGCTGGAGGGGTTGCTGCAGGTTTTCCCCGACTGAGCTCTGTCAGTCGTCCTTTCTTCCGGCGCGTGCCGCCCTTTGCTGCATCCTTGACTACACTTCATGATTGAGGCGGTTACGCCGCTACTTCTCGATGCTGTTGCCGGCGAGTGATCAATGCGCTTGCAATCGATTCTCCACCTTTGAATCTGTTCAACAGTTGCCGAGAGGCTGGTGCAAGCTTCATGCGATTCATATTTTTCACCCTATTACTCGCCAATATTACATTTGCCGTCTGGTGGACTGCCGGAAACCCGGCTGCGCGTGTTGCACCGGCTGCGGCACCGGAATGGGTGGCCAGGGTCGGCGTCCCGCAGCTGACGTTGCTGGCAGAGCGCCCGCTGCCGGACGACGCTCGTCAGGTAGCGTCGCCGTTACTGGAAGCGGCTCCGAGGAGTTGCAGGATGCTCGGTCCTGTGGGGGATCAGAGTGCAGCAGCTCATCTGGCGGCGAAACTGGCCGCTTTCGGATTTTCAGCGGAAGTGCAACCGGTCGAGCACACCATCGGGCAGACTCACTGGATCTATCTTGAAGCGGGGTCCTCGCCGGAGGGCGTCGACGCACGCCAGGCTACGTTGCGTACACGCGGTGTTGACGGTTTCATTATTTCGGAAGGGCCGCTGGCAGGCCGCATTGCCGTTGGTGTCTATGGCAATGACGAGGCAGCGGTCGATCGGATTGAAGAAATGCGTCGGCGTGGTCTGGCACCGAAAGCCATGGCCTTTCCCCAGATTCAGACCGAATACTGGATTACCGTCGTTCCCGGTCCCTCCCAGCTCGTGACCGGATCGGGCTGGAAAACGGCCCTGCAAGCGGATATCCCCCTCGAAGAAAAAGAAATTTTCTGTCTAGATGTTGCTTCTCGGTAAAACATTCACTAGAATC
>CAZJKJ010000016.1:0-59328 GCA_964546435.1 uncultured Cellvibrionaceae bacterium | reverse complement strand
TGGTCAGAATGCCGGCCTGTCACGCCGGAGGTCGCGGGTTCGAGCCCCGTCCGGTCCGCCAATATTTGCATTTCTTAACGTGTATTATCCTCTGTCCGGGCCTGGTCGCCGTGGCTTTTGCGATACATATCTCCGACACCATCTTCTGAAACCGTGTCCAGCTTGATGTCATCCTTGGGATGCGCCTCACAATCCTGTTTGTCCGATTCTTGTAATTCCCGTAACCAGCTACAGTTTATTCCAAGGCTTGAGCGTCCGATCGTTGCCGCTGTGTGTTGTCATGCGAAGTTCACAGGAGTAGTGTTAAATCACTACGCCTGAGACGGTATTGGCTGATCTTGGGGGTGCGCAAGGGCGCAAAAGAGGGCAGGAACGCCCATTTGAATGGTAAGTAGGGGAATTGAGTATGCAAGATTACGTAGAAGAGCTTTTGGAAGCGTTTGAACAGTTTGATGATGGCCTGGATGGTGACTATTATCTGGACGAGTCGGTGGAATGCTAGGCTCTGTACGAAAAGTGCCTGCGCTCGGTGATGTGATGCTGCGTTAAAAACAGGCTCAGAAGGTTAATTTACAGCACGTAAACTCCGCTTCTTCGCCTGTTTTTGCCTTGCCTGACCTTCGCTCGACGACTTTTCGTACGGACCCTGACAGGCTGTTGAAAAAACATCTGCGTTGCCATTGCGGCGTAAAGAACAGGCTCAAAATGCTCATTTACGCTGAGTAAACTCAGCTTTTCGCCGGTTTTTGCGTTGCACTGACCGTCTCGATGACGTTTTTCAACGACCTGATATTCTGATTTTCAACGCATAAAATCCTCCTCAAACTGATAATAAGAAATGCCTGAATCACTGCTGCCTTGCGACTGGGCAAGTTTGCCTCTGGAAAGGGTAGCGACGTTATGTCCGGTCCAGCCCGTCGAGCATCCTGCGTTTAAACGAGCTGGCATCGACGTGGTCATCAAGCGAGAAGATCTCCTTCATCCCGCATACGGCGGCAATAAATTCTACAAACTTTATCCGTCCCTGCGCCTGGCTCGAAAGGCTGGATACGCGGGGGTGATTAGCTTTGGTGGAGCATATTCAAACCACATTTATGCTTTGGCCTTTGCGGGCAGAGCCGTGGGTTTAAAAACTGCGGGCATTATTCGCGGTGAACGCCCATCCACACTCGGCGCCACCTTGCAGGATGTCGAGAGCGCGGGAATGGAACTGCACTTTGTCTCGAGAAAGGACTATAGAAACCAGAGTCGCGAGGCACTAGCTGCATCCTTCGGAATTTCTAATGAGGAATATTATACCATCCCCGAAGGAGGTGATAGCCTCGATGGTTCGAAAGGCTGCCAGGTGTGGGGGGAGGTTTCCGCCAGAATGTGCCCGTGGAGACCAACGCATATTTGCGTAGCAGGTGGAACAGGCGGAACTTTGGCGGGTGTATTTGCAGGGTCTTCGGGAGCGGAGGTGCATGGGTTTCTGGCGTTGAAAGGTGCACGCGATGAAAAAGAGTCATGGCGTCGCAAAGTTCTCGAAAGAGTTGCAGCGATTGGCAGCGGTTCGGTGCTGAATCCGGAACGATTGCACATTCATGACCAGTACCATTTTGGCGGTTACGGCAAATGTCCGGCCGCACTGGTTGATTTCATAAACGACTTTGAAGCATCTACTGGCATTCCACTTGATCCCGTTTACACTGCGAAAATGTTGTGCGGGGTGATTCATAGGGCGGAAACGCGGCAATGGCCCTCAGGATCACGACTGCTGTTGCTACACTCCGGCGGTTTGCAGGGCCGGCGTGGCGTGAATCTAGGCTGGGCTGATGCAGGGTGGTCTAAACTGATGGGAGCGGGCATTTAGAGTTTGTAGACAGAGCCGAGAACGACTATGAGCAGTGAAGTGGATGTCAATGGGGTGGATGGCGCGTCTATCATCCGTGCTGCGTCTCAGTTGGTGCCTTTACGTTCTTTGAAGCGGGATTATCTTGTCCATTTATTGCAGGCAGCCGAAGTTTTCGACGCTAACAAAGATGAAGAGATATTTGATCGCGGGGACGTTTCAAATCGGCGCATCTATCTCCTTAGTGGAAGCGTCAGACTTGAATTTGCATCGGGACATCAAGAGGTTGTCAGTTCCAGCAGTCAGTTTTTTTCACTGATTGATGAGATCCCGAGGCCTTGCAGGGCAATGGCGCACACGGACAGTCGGCTTTTGTCTCTGGATGCTGATGAATTGGACACGGTCCTTAGCTGGAGCCAGATCACCGAGTTCATGGCCAGCGAAAACGATGGCAGACGGACGGATAGTGAGGAGTTGCACTGGCTGAAAACCGTGCTTACGTCCAACCTCTTTTTTAAAGTCCCGCCAATGAATGCCAGATCAATCATCGACAAGATGACTCCTGTAACAGTAAGCGCAGGAGAGGTTGTTATCCGGGAAGGGGAAGCGGCGCATTGTTGTTTTTTCATCAAGAAGGGCGTTGCTCGTGTATGGCGTCGACGTAAAGGTGACGGTTCTCCGGAGCACGTTGCGGATATAGGCGTTGGTCGCTGCTTCGGAGAGGATGCACTTGTGTACGAAACCGTGCGTAATGCATCGGTGGAAATGGTCACAGCGGGGTTGATCATGCGGCTTGATAGGCTGGACTTCAACCTGTTGCTGGAAGAGCCGCCCGTTCAGGAAATAGCCGAACAGGATTTGGCAGACCTGGGGCAAACGCCGGTCTTCATTGATGTCCGTACCGCTGAAGAGTACCGGTCCGGTCATTTGATGTTATCCACGAACATTCCCTTGGCATCAATGGCCGCCAAGCAGGAGTTACTTGAACAGGATATTCCCTATGTCATGTATTGCGACACGGGTCGCCGCAGTCGTGCGGCCGCTTTTTTACTGAAAAGGCTGGGTTATCGCGCCATGGCGCTCAAAGGAGGTCTGGCTGGCAGTGGCATGCAATATCAGCTTGTAAACGATATGAGCTACGTTCTTAGAGATGGGCAACCCTCAAGAGTGTGAACCTCGCTGATCGCCGGACTGATTCCTGTTCCGTCTGATTCTACGGAGTTGGTTGTTCGCTTTATGGGTGGAATTATGTCGAGAGACACGGCAAAGGGCGGCAGACGGTTATCATCTCCAGATTCCTTCGGGTAAACTGCTGGGGCTGCGTGTGGCGCAAATTCCTGGCACCTATCGGCAGTAACGTTCCCGAGCCTGCCTGTTGCGTTCGGCTCCGACCCAGAACCGGATAGATTTTCATGAGCCACTTTTCCCGAATTGGATTGATCGGCCGGCCCGGCAGTGAAGCGGCCTATTACTCGCTGCAGCGACTTATATTCTTCCTGCAGAAACGCGGCGTCGAGATGTTCATGGACGATGAAACCGCAGCCACGGCGCCGGTTACCAAAGTGCCTCAACTACCTCGAGACCAACTGGCACAACAGTGTGACCTTGTAATTGTGGTGGGCGGAGACGGAAGCCTCCTCAGCACGGCGCGATGCATGTGTTACACCGGGGTTCCCATTCTGGGAATCAACAGAGGCCGCCTGGGGTTCCTTACCGATGTACTGCCGGGTGAAATAGAGGTTAAAGTCGGGCAGGTCCTGGATGGTGACTATACTTCAGAGCATCGATTCCTGCTCGATTGTACGGTTATACGTGATGGTCATGTGATTGGTGAAGGGACCGCGCTCAACGATGTTGTGCTGCACCCGGGACAGTTCATTCGAATGATAGATTTTGAACTCTATATCGATAATGAATTTGTATACCGTCAACGCTCCGACGGGCTGATCATATCCACGCCTACTGGATCGACAGCCTATGCTCTCAGCGTCGGAGGTCCTATCATGCATCCGCAGCTGGACGCCATCGCTGTAGTACCTCTGAACCCTCACAATCTAAGCAGTCGCCCCATTGTGGTTCAGGGTAATTCTGAAATCAGGGTTGTCGTGGGAGACCAGCGCGACATTTCGCCTCATGTGACCTGCGATGGCCAGAATCATGTAGTTACCACGGTCGGTGACAGCATCTGCGTTCGCAAGAAGCCCGAAAAACTGTTACTGGTTCATCCCCGAGGACATGAGTTTTATGAGGTTTGCCGAACCAAGCTGGGTTGGGCATCCCACAACGGCGGCTACGTTTTGTAGAGGAGTCTTTAAATGCCCAGAGGGTGGGTGGGCTTACCGCATGAATCTTTTGCGGGCTATGACATCATCGGAGACATTCACGGGTGTGCCAATGCATTGGTCAAACTACTGACCTTGATGGGCTACCGGATCCAGAATGGTGTCTTTCGGCATCCCGACAGACTGGCAGTATTCCTGGGCGACGTACTGGACCGGGGTCCACATATCAGGGAAGCTTTGCAGATTGTAAAAAGCATGGTGGATCAAGGCACTGCACTGTGTGTGATGGGTAACCACGAGTACAACGCCCTTGGCTACACCACCCCGCTGGAACGTAAGTCGAACGGGGCAGTCGAATATGTCCGCCCTCACAGCACGCGGCACAATCGTTTAATCGCCGAAACCCTGGAGCAGTTTGCCGGGTATCCGGAAGAATGGCGGGAGTATCTTCAATGGTTCGAAACCCTGCCGTTATTTCTGGAGCTTCCGGGATTCCGGGTGGTGCATGCCTGCTGGGATCAGGAACTGATTGACCAGTTCAAAAGCCGTTATAACGGCAATTGTGTGGACGCGGATTTTATTAAGGCGTCCGCTGACAAAGATAGTTTCGCCGGACGGTTTATGGACCGGTTGACCCGCGGAATTGATCTGCCGCTACCAGATGGCATGACCATGGTAAGTCGGGACGGTTATGTCCGGAACTCTTTCCGGACCAAGTTCTGGGCATCCCGACCGGTGAGTTACCGGGATGTGGTATTTCAGCCGGATCCCTTGCCCCCCAGTATTGCCAATCGGCTTCTGACAGACGCCGAGAGGTCGACGTTAATTCGCTATGGTGACCACGAACCACCCGTGTTCGTCGGGCATTATTGGCTACAGGGCAAGCCGCGACCCGTCCGGGCTAATGTCATATGCCTGGACTACAGCGCGGTGAAATACGGGCGCCTGGTGGCGTACCGTTACGACGGTGAGAGCCGGGTAAGAGAAGATAAATTTGTATGGGTCTACGTCGATCCCGACATGTAACCCGTATTTGTAGCGTGAGTTGCATTGGCGCGGTCCCAGGCCGCAGGTACCCGAGTGGAATACGTCTATATAACCAGCTTTCCCCTAAAGCAAAACGTTTCATTTCTGAGTCTTCATCTGCATGAACGAGGCATCCGGCACGAAATAATCACCGATGCGGCCGTCCAGCATCTCTACGTTGAACCAGAAAAGACCGAACGGGTCGTCGGCTTTCTCCGGAGCCTGACTGGCGAGCAGTCCAGGCAGTCGCCGGACTATCGACGGCAGGCACAGGACCCGGGCAAGCTCCGAGTCTGGCCGCTGACATCAGCATTCATTTTTCTGGGCATTGCGGGATGGCTGCTGTTCAGTTGGGATGTGACGATTCCGCTGATTCAGTATCTCTCATTTACTCAAGTGTACTTTCATTCGGCGACCATCGAATACGCAGGATTCATTGAAACCTATTTCAACGACCTGCAGTGGTGGAGGCTGATTACGCCGGCGTTTATCCACTTCTCCATCTGGCACATCCTGTTCAATGGTCTGGCGATATGGGAATTGGGCAGGAGACTGGAAGTTCTGCTCGGTACCCGGAGCTACTTCGTGGTGTTTATGCTGCTTGCCGCAGCATCGAATATTGCGCAGTATTTTATGACCACGACAAGCCTGTTCGGAGGTCTTTCCGGGGTGCTCTTTGGATATATTGGAATGATTGCGGTTCTTTATCGGCGTGGGCGACATCCCCTGTTACGATTGCCTACCGGTATTTACGTCCTGGCAGGCGTTTCGCTTTTCGCGGGAATATTTAACGTATTCGACCTGGCGTTTAACGTGAGTATCGCGAACGGCGCACATCTGGGCGGCTTGATCGCCGGTATTCTCATGGGCATATTCTGGCCTGATTCCCTCATCAAACAACCCGTTAGAAGACTGCAATCATGAGTACTCCCGACCAACCACCGACCATTACGCCGTTTGTCTATGAACAGTTCCGCAAAGCTGTCGAGCTTGGGAAATGGCCAAACGGAAGCCGTCTGACGGAGCAGCAACTGGAAATTTGCATGGAAGCCATCATTCGATTCGAACATGCGCATATACAACCGGAAGCCCGCACCGGCTTTGTCGAACCCAAGAAAGGCGCGTGCGACACGGATGTGAATTCAGACTCGGAACAGGAACTGCGCTGGCACGAATAATATTACCAACCGATAAAAATTGACCTCAGGATCGGGAATATTCCATGAAAGACGCTGCGCCACAAACCGTATTTCTTAAGGATTATCGGGCTCCGATATTCACCATCACCGAAACGACGCTTCATTTTGATCTTTCCGAAGAAGAGACGCTGGTCACTTCCAGCCTGCGGTTCGAGCGGAAGTACGCATCTGCAGAACCTCTCGTGCTCGATGGGCAAGAACTGGAACTGCTCAGCCTTGAAATTGATGGAGTGGCGGTTCCGGCGTCGCAGTACACGGTGGATGAAAACTCGCTCCGAATCACTCAGGTACCGGACCGGTTCTTATTGACCTGCCGGACCCGGATTCGGCCACACCTGAATACTTCTCTTGAAGGGCTCTATCGTTCACGCCGAATATATTGCACCCAGTGTGAGGCAGAAGGGTTTCGCAAGATCACCTATTACCTGGACCGCCCCGACGTTTTGAGCGTTTTTACAACTACCATTAATGCAGACGCCGCCAGATATCCGGTATTACTGTCCAATGGTAACCCGATTGAAAAGGGCTCTGACGCAAGCGGCAATCATTGGGTGAAGTGGCATGATCCGTTTCCAAAGCCTTCTTATCTCTTTGCCATGGTTGCCGGAGATCTGGGCTTTATTGAAGATACATTTACCACCGCCTCCGGCAAAGCCGTCGCTTTACGTATTTATGTCGAAAGTAAGGATCTGGATAAATGCGAGCATGCGATGCTTTCCCTGAAGCGCGCCATGCGCTGGGATGAACAGGTTTACGGGCGTGAGTACGATCTGGACATATTCATGATTGTCGCCGTCGATGATTTCAATATGGGGGCCATGGAGAACAAGGGTCTTAACATATTCAATACGTCTTGTGTGCTGGCGAATCCTGAGACCACTACAGATGCCGGGTTTCAGCGTGTGGAAGCTGTTGTCGCCCACGAGTATTTTCACAACTGGTCCGGAAACCGGGTGACCTGCAGAGACTGGTTTCAGCTCAGTCTGAAAGAGGGCTTCACGGTATTCCGGGATGCGGAATTTTCTGCTGACATGGGTTCGCGTACTGTCAAGCGGGTAGAAGATGTGCAACTGCTGCAGACACTGCAGTTTGCAGAGGACGCCGGCCCCACGGCGCACTCAGTACAACCGCCGTCGTTTATTGAAATATCCAACTTTTACACCCTGACGATTTATGAGAAGGGCGCAGAAATTGTTCGGATGATTCATACCTTGTTAGGCCCCGACCTGTTCCGCAAAGGCACCGACCTTTATTTTGACAGGCATGACGGGCAAGCGGTAACGATTGAAGATTTTGTCGATGCAATGGCGGAGGTATCCGGCAGGGATTTTTCCCCGTTCATGCGCTGGTACCGGCAGGCGGGCACTCCGGAACTGGACGTCGACGGACATTACAACGCGCAGAAGCGGCAGTACACCCTGAAGGTACGCCAATATTGTCCGGATACGCCGGAAGCGACGCAGGAGCAAAAGCAACCGTTTGTAATCCCGTTGGCGATGGGTTTGTTGGGGCAGTCCGGACCGATTCCTTTGGTGCTGAGTTCCGATCAACGGGCTTCGATATCGGGATCAGACCACGCGGTTCTGGAAATAACACAGCGGGAAGAAAGCTTCATCTTTGAAAATGTTTCCGAACAGCCCATCCCCGCGTTGCTTCGAAATTTTTCTGCCCCGGTAAAGTTGCGATTTCCCTACCGACCTGACGAACTCAAGCGAATACTCAGCGACGAGACCGACGGATACTGCCGGTGGGATGCTGCGCAGAAGCTGAGTCTGACCGTTATCAAGGAGCTGATGGCGGCAGGGGAGAGCAAGGCATTCATTCATCTGCGCGAAGGGTTCGCCCGACTGCTCGAGAACGAGAGTCTCGATCAGGCAATGGTTGCATTAATGCTGGAGTTGCCTGCGGAAAGCTATATTGGCGATCAATTTGAAGTAATGGATGTTGTCGCGATCCACAACGCCCGGCAGGCCGTCAAATTAATGCTGGCGGAAGCCTTCCCCGACGAGTTTCGTCGTGTCTATGATCGTTGTCGTTCTGCGCTTCGAGATGCTCAGGCGGTGGATGCACAGAGCATTGCATTACGCGCGTTGATGAATAAAGCCCTGGGCTATCTCATCCAACTGGATGAAGAAGCGAGCCGCGTGCTCTGCGCGGACCAGTTTTATCAGGGTAAGAACATGACCGAAGCCTTCGGTGCCGTGGCTTGTTTGACCCATTGCGAGCTACCGTCGATTGAGACGATTCGGGACAAAGCCCTGGCATTCTTCTATGAGAAATGGCACCTCGAATCCCTGGTTGTCAATCAGTGGCTGTCCGTCCAGGCGAGCAGCGCCAAAGCAGGCACATTGGACAAAGTCCGGACCTTGCTGCAAAGCCCGGCATTTGACCAGAAAAATCCCAACAAGATTCGCAGTCTGATCGGCGCATTCAGCAACAATAATCTTGTCAATTTTCATCAGGTATCCGGAGACGGGTACCGATTTCTCGCGGATCAGGTTATCCAGCTCAACAGTCTCAATCCGCAGATCGCGGCACGATTGATCACACCTTTGTCGAAATGGCGACGTTATGATCCCGTTCGTCAGCAATTGATGAAATCAGAATTGACTCGCATATTGAACGTTGAAAACCTGTCCACGGATGTATTCGAAATTGTCAGCAAAAGCGTGAAGAACTGAACGTGAAAGAGTCAGCAGCGCAAGGTTATTCCCTGTTTGCTTTGATATTTCATTGGCTGACTGTGCCACTTGTGCTCGGGCTTTTCGGTTTGGGACTTTGGATGGATAGTCTGGATTACTACCATGCCTGGTACCAGAAGGCTCCGGAATTGCACGTGGCACTCGGTGTGACTTTGGCGGCGCTGATTCTTTGCCGGTTGCTGGTTCGTTTGCTCAGTCGCTTTCCCGAGAGCCTGCCTACGCATTCACGTTGGGAACGTCTGTCGGCTCGTGCTGTGCATTTTGTGTTGTATCTGCTCATGCTGGGTATGTTCGTCACGGGCTATCTGATCATCACGGCCGAAGGAGACCCCCTGTCCGTCTACGGTTGGTTCGAGATTCCCGGTATTGTTTCATCGGAAGGAAATTTGCAGGATTTGGCGGGTGAAATTCATGAGTATGCGGCGTTTGTACTGATCGGCCTGGCGGTCATTCATGCGCTTGCTGCCTTGAAGCACCATTTTATTGACCGGGATGACACCTTGAGACGAATGCTCGGAAGACGATCCCGTCGCGACTGAATGATGATCGGGGAATGGCCGGTCGCCGCAGGCTTTGTGTCTGCGGAAACCGGTCGTGGATCGATTTCGATTACTGTTGGGCACCGGCAGGTTTACGGAACAGAAGAGTCATCCGGTCCGACTCCCCCACGGCGAGATACTGACTTTGCAGGAGCGGATTATCTTTGCTGTCCGCCAGGGACGGTGGCAGGCGCCAGACGGAGTCTGATTCCGTTGGCTTATCTTTCGGATTGCGATTGACTGTAGAACTGTTTACAAATTCGAAGCCCGCACTTTCCATTGCTGCCTTGACTTGGTCTTCCCGCATGTAACCACGGCTCCCGTCTGACCAGGCATCCGTCGCCGTATCCGGAGCGCGGTGCTGTACTATGCCCACTGTGCCGCCGGGTTTCAGAAGGTCATAGGTGGTTTTTAATGCAGATGACATAAAGTCGCCCGCCGACTCAAATCGCGACAGGCCATGCAATGCCCGAATAAAAAGCACGCTGTCCGCAGTTCCGTGCAGAGACGCAGGGACTGCATCGAGACTGTATGCCACCATGTCGGCGGCTGCAGTGCCACCCAATTCAGTGCGGCGACCGGCCCATTCTTTTGGCCATGATTTGCGCTTTTCGATGAACTCAGGCGTCGCCCAGTCAAAATGCGACAACATGGGAGCCGGGTAATCCAAACCGATCAAGGTACCGGTGCTTCCCAGATAGGGGGCCAGGATCTGGGTGTACCAGCCTCCACCAGGCAAGACTTCAACGACGGTCATGCCCGGTTCGATTCCCAGGAAGGTGAGGGTTTCTGCCGGGTTACGGTAGGGGTAGCGAGCTTTGGTTTCTTCCGACTGACTGTCGAGTACTTTCTGCAATTGTGCCTGATGCTTCAGCTTTCCGCCTGCGGGATCGAGCGTCGATGATGTGCTGCTGCAGCCGGCACCAATTGCCAGCGACATGGCCAAAAGGATGGCGTGTTTCATATGTGGACCTCGGAGAAGTGATTACTTTTACGTGAGTTTGTTACTATTCGCACAGTCTTGAAATTGCGGCGCCGGAAAGTTTAAACGAATTTCGCCTGAGATTCCGGTTCGAGTCAGCGTGCGTCGAACGCGAGTCGTGATAATGCGAGTCGTTGTCATGGCCAGGTCCGCGAGTCAGGTTACAGCACCATTTCCCAATCTGGTTTAGAACTATGCTCAAACGTATTGTCGTATTGTCGATGTTAATGGTTAGTGGCTGTTCGAGTATCAAACCGCCAACGGCGCCCGATAGGGTGCTGGTCTCCAACCAGTCAGGTATGGCCCCCATTCACTTTGCAGTTCCGGAATACCCGGAGAGGGCGCGACAGGAAAAGATCGAAGGCTGGGTGCTGGTTGAATTTACGGTCGCCGAAGACGGTCGCCCCGAACGCATTCAGGTTATAGGCAGCGAGCCGGACGCGGTATTTGACCAGGCTGCTGTTGAAGCGGCCAGTCAACTTGTATATGTGCCGATGATCAAAAACGGGCAGCTGGTCGCCGTTTCGGGGGTGCAGTACCGCTACATTTTCGATCTGATGGACCAGGGCGAGGAACCTCCGGCCTTCCCTCCGGTTGTGGAATAGTTGTGGAATAGTTGTGGAGTAGAAGCAGTCCACAAAACCCGATGAGCAAACTTTACGGATTTGATATGGGCAAGAACTTTGCAGAACACCTGGTTTGGGTAGCCATGGCTATATTCTGGAGCGGCTCTGCTGCGGCTCAGGTGATGCCCGCCGGTAAAGTAAAAGGACCCGAGGTATTCCAGCAACTGGCAAGTTACGCGGGTCAATGGAAGGTCTCGGGCAACCAGAACAAGGATCTGGATATTACCTTCGATATGGCGGCGAACGACACCGTGCTGGTTGAGACCTGGAAATACAAAGGCAAAACCCATGCATTGACCCTCTATACGCTCAACGAGGATAAAGTGGTGGCTACCCACTATTGTCCCCACGGGAACCAGCCCACGCTGATCATGAATTCCAATCAGAAGAAGAATTTGATCAGCTTCAAATTCCAGAGCGCGGCAGGACTGTCCGATGCCGACAAGGCTTATCTGCGTCAGCTCACATTCGAGAACGGCGATGGTGCCAAGGTGAAGCGGATTGAAGTCTACGCCACACCTAATGGCGACAAGTCCAGTGAACTCCTGCTGGAGCGTGTGAACGCGCCGGCTCCCGGGGCCTGAGCCGTCCCGGCTCTCTCGCGATGAAGCTGGAGCGTTGGTTGAAGCGGTTGTATCGGGCCATTTTCGGACCGGTCGATTTGACCCCTCGTAATGCACGGGATAAGCTTGGCGCCTTTGGAATCCGAAGATCAGATATACATGGATAGCTCAGACTTCAGCTCCGTTTCGAACCTGATCACAGCCGCTCAGTCGGGTCACCTTAACGGGTGGCACTGGCTGATTCTTGGTTTACTGTGCTTGCTGCTGTCGCGGTGGGTGCTAACCGTTTCCCTATCAGCGCTGGCCGTAGCAGCCCTTGCGGTGGCACTGCTTCTCTCCTTTTATCCCGTTCCTCCGAAGTTTCAGATCGTGGTTGCCATGGCGGTATTGCCAGTGGCGTTCCTTTTCATCTGGTGGCGCGGTCGCGTGGCGCGACCGGCTAACGCGACCAGACGGATAAGACGCAGGAAAAGCCAGCTGATTGGCCTGCGGATGTCAGTGGCAAAACGGCTTGGCACCGGACGTGGAAAGGCTCAGTTGAATGATGCAGTCTGGACCATACTGAGTGGTGAGGATTTTAAGGAAGGCGACATAGTGGAAGTCTCCGGGTACACCGGCGACATGCTGCAGGTTCGACCTTTGAAGGACAGCGAATTCCGGTGAGTCAGTTGTCCTCCCCATTGGGTACGGCAGGTTATGTCCGTTAATGCATTGATACTTTCCGGCGGTGGCGCGAGAGCGGCCTATCAGATTGGCGTTCTGCAAGCGCTGATCGACATCGTCCCGAATCAGCCTAATCCGTTTTCCATTATCTGTGGAACGTCTGCCGGGGCTATCAATGCGACTTCACTGGCTGCATACGACGGCCATTTCGATGGTGCGGTGCAGCATCTGGCCGGCATCTGGCAATCCCTCGAGATCGATTCAGTGTTCAAGACGGGATGGAGTCCATTGAGCGGCAGTCTCGCAAAGCTTGGATTCTCCCTGTTCAACGAAGGTGTAAGCAGGGGACGACCATTATCCTTGCTGGATAATTCTCCATTGAAAACCTTGCTTGAGAAAGCCATTGAGTTTCCAAATATTGCACGGCGGATCGAGCAGGGCGATCTGCGAGCTTTATGTATTACGGCGATGGGATACAGCTCCGGTGATTCCGTCAGCTTTTTTCAAAGTCACGCAGGGCAGGCGGGTTGGCGCCGCGCCCGCCGAGTCGGTACGCCGGACACCATCGATGTTAACCATCTTCTGGCATCGTCGGCGATCCCGACCATTTTTCCCGCCATCCAGATCGGCCGGGAATACTTCGGCGATGGTGCCATGCGTCAGATGGCTCCTATCAGTCCGGCGCTTCACCTGGGCGCCAGCCGGTTGTTCGTCATCGGGGTGAGCAGCAACCGGAGTCCGCGCAGAAGTATCCGCAGGTCGGTCACCGCAAAGCATTCTCCATCGATGGCGCAGATCATCGGGCAGATGTTCAACAGCGCCTTCATCGACGCGCTGGAAGGGGACCTTGAACACATCGAGAGAGTCAACGCTCTGCTGGCGCTGGTAGGCCCGAATCGGTGTGAAAAGACCCAGCATCTTCGATTGGTAGATACTCTGGTCATCTCACCCTCCCGGCCGCTCGATAAAATTGCCGGCCGCCTGGTCCGCAATCTCCCGCCGAGCCTGCGGTTTTTCCTGCGCAGCACGGGCGCCACCACCAGTGGAGGGGGCGCGGCGGTCGCCAGCTATCTGCTCTTTACCCATGAATATTGCAAAGAATTGATAGAGCTGGGTTATCAGGATGCCATGTGGGAGCGCACCGCCATCGAAGATTTTTTCGTTCGGGAAAACAAAGCGGAGTAAACTGTCGTCCATTTTGAATTCACAAAACAACAAACCAATGCCGGGGGCTGCTGTGAGAGTCGTTACATCCTTCTTTGTTCTACTTGTCTTCTTGCTTGTCGGAGCGGCAGTAGGAGGTTTTTTCCTTCCTGCGACCACGCAGGTTGAGCGGTCGGTTATTTTGAACAGCGATCAGGCCACGGTATTCGACTACGTTAACAATTTGCAGAATTTCCGTCAGTGGTCGCCCTGGTCGAGAAAAGATCCCGACATGGCGGTAAATGACGATGGCTCGGAAGAAGGCATCGGTGCAAGCATGCAGTGGTCCAGTGAAGAGCCCGATATCGCCAGCGGACGTATGTCGATCACAAGCTCAGTGCCCTTCGAGCACGTAAAGGCAGAGCTGGATTTCGGGTCCATCGGAACCGCTGAATCCTATTTCGATCTCATGCCGGAAGACTCGGGTACCCGTCTCGTCTGGGGGCTTCAGAAAGATCACGGGATGAATGTTGTCAGCCGGTATGCAGGCTTGCTGATGGACCGCTGGATCGGGCCAGATTACGAAGCGGGCTTACAGAACCTGAAACAACTCGTTGATGCGTTGCCCAAAATCTATAGTCGCGAAATCAAATATACGATTGATGACACCGAATTTACCGGTTACGTAGCCTACCCTAGAGGCGCCCAGAACCTGCCGGGCGTCCTGGTTGTTCATGAATGGTGGGGCCACAACGAGTATGTGCGCAAACGGGCCGATATGCTGGCGGAGCTGGGATACGCCGCGTTTGCCATCGACATGTATGGTGATGGCAAAGTGGCCGAACACCCCAATCAGGCAACAGAATTCATGATGGAAGTTGCATCCCAGCAGGTCGTAGCGCTGCAGAGATTTAATACCGCTCTGAGTCTGCTAAAAGAACTGCCGGTGATCGATCCGGAAAAAACTGCGGCCATCGGATATTGTTTTGGCGGTGCGGTCGTATTAAGCATGGCTCGAATGGGTGTGGATCTGGACGGCGTTGTAAGCTTCCACGGTGCGTTGCAGGATCTGCCGCCCGTCGGTGAGAACCTCAGCGCCCGGTTCCTGGTGCTTAACGGTGCCGATGATCCGCTGGTCCCCTCAGAGCAAAAAGATCAGTTTAAATCCGAGATGACAAAATCCGGCGTGAAATACGAATTCATCGACTATCCCGGTGTCACCCATGCATTCACAAATCCCGCCGCCACGGAAAAAGGCAAGGAATTTGATCTTCCACTACGATATGACGCGAAAGCTGACGAGGATTCCTGGCGCAGAATGACGGAATTTCTGAAGCAGCTATACGGAAATACCTGATAAGGGCACCCCTCAGGCTTTCCAATCGTCCGGTTGGAAAGCCTGGAAATGACTTCAGAGGCGGTTAGTGACGCGTATCCAGCTTCAAAACATTTTTGAAATGGACGCGCATGTCCTCCAGTGAAAACCCTGCCAGATCCTTGTCGAATTCCGCTGAAATTTTCTTTTGAACATCGCTGGAGACTTTCTTTCTCAAGGTACCCAGCGCTTTCGGTGCCGCTGCAACAACGAGTTGATCAAAGTCGGTGACATGGGCATTGAGGAATTCGGAAACCTGAGCGATAAATCGGGCTTCTTCAAATTCATGGGGATCTGAACTAAATTCCTTAGAGCCGGCTTGCGATATGCCTTTGCCAGTGTATCCCTGGCCGCGATTATCGCTGGCGATTTCCCGCGAGGGCAGGTCGGGGTGGGAAAACTCACCGTCGGGAACCACTACCAGAGGTTCATCCGGCCCGTAGTATTCCATAACTCGCGCTTTTGCACCGTCGGCAACGACTATCCAGGTTTGAGTGTCGGTATTCATGATTCGCTCCTGTCGTTTATTGCTGCTTGCTTGCCGGCCGCATCCGGCCGGAATCTGCGGTATTTGGCAGCATAATCCGTTCCGGTTTTGGGATCCGGGTCGTGTGGCGGGGAGCGGGGGCAGGCGGCGCGCGCCAGGTGGAGCACTTACAAACTGGAGCACAGTTTACAGGCGCTTTTGAAACGATCGGGAAAAACACGGTTTGAGGCCTGTTGGGCCTCAAACCGTATTTTGATGACGAAAGAAGCTTACAGGCGCACGTCTTCCACTTGGGTTACGGCAATTTTCTTCCCTTTCTCCGCACCCTCCACAAACGAAGCCAGTTGGTCGAAATCCATGTATCTGAAGATTTCGTCACTCATGGATTCAATTTCGTTGGCGTACTGGAGATATTCCTCCGGTTGCGGCAGGCGTCCCAGGATGCCGCCAATTGCCGCCAGTTCGGCCGACGTCAGATAGACATTCGCGCCATTGCCCAGACGGTTCGGGAAGTTGCGTGTGGATGTGGAAAGGACGGTTGCACCGTCTGCCACCCGAGCCTGGTTGCCCATGCACAAAGAACACCCGGGCATCTCCGTCCGCACGCCGTTGCGACCGTAGATGTTGTAATAACCTTCTTCCATCAGCGTGTGCTGATCCATCTTGGTTGGCGGAGAGATCCAGAACCGGGTTTTGAGGCCGGCTGTGTTCTTCTCCAGCAATTTGCCCGCAGCGCGGAAATGGCCGATGTTGGTCATACAGGATCCGATGAAAACTTCATCAACCTTGTCTCCGGCAACCTGGCTGAGCAGGCGCGCATCGTCCGGATCGTTGGGCGCGCACACAATGGGTTCGCGGATCGCCGACATGTCGATTTCCAGGACGGCTGTGTATTCCGCATCCGCATCCGCCTGAAGCAGGGTGGGGGTCGCCAGCCATTCTTCCATCTTCAGTGCCCGACGCTCCAGAGTCCGCGGATCGCCGTAGCCTTCACTGATCATCCAGCGAAGCAAGGTGATATTCGACCGGAGGTATTTGGCAATGGTCTGCTCGGACAGCTTTATGGTGCATCCCGCCGCCGAACGCTCTGCCGAGGCATCAGACAATTCAAAGGCCTGCTCGACGGTGAGATTCTCCAGCCCTTCAATCTCAAGAATGCGGCCGGAGAAGATGTTTTTCTTGCCTTTCTTCTCAACCGTCAACAAACCCTGCTGAATGGCGTAGTAGGGAATTGCATGCACCAGATCGCGCAGGGTAATGCCCGGTTGCATTTGCCCGCTGAAACGCACCAGCACTGATTCCGGCATATCCAGCGGCATTACGCCGGTGGCGGCCGCAAAGGCCACCAGGCCGGATCCCGCCGGAAAGGATATTCCCATTGGGAAACGGGTGTGACTGTCACCGCCGGTGCCGACGGTGTCGGGAAGCAGCATCCGGTTGAGCCAACTGTGAATGATGCCGTCGCCCGGCCGCAGGGAGACGCCGCCTCGAGTCATGATGAAATCGGGCAGCGTATGCTGGGTGTCGATATCAACGGGCTTCGGGTAGGCCGCGGTATGGCAGAACGACTGCATGACCAGATCGGCAGAAAAGCCGAGACACGCCAGATCTTTCAGTTCGTCCCGCGTCATTGGCCCCGTCGTATCCTGGGAGCCGACAGTAGTCATCGCCGGTTCGCAATAGGTCCCCGGCCGGATGCCTTCCACGCCGCAGGCACGCCCCACCATTTTCTGGGCGAGCGTAAATCCCTTGCCGGAATCGGTGGGCGTCTGGGGTGTCCGGAACAGGGTCGAAGGTGGCAGACCCAGGGTCTCGCGTGCTTTTGACGTCAGGCCGCGACCAATAATCAGGTTGATGCGTCCGCCTGCGCGTACTTCATCCAGCAATACATCCGACTTGAGCTGAAATTCGCTGAGCGTTGCGCCCGCCTGGTCAAGAATCAACCCGTCGTAGGGTCGGATCTCGATAATGTCGCCCATGGCCAACTTCTCCACAGGGGCTTCAAAAACCAGGGCGCCCGCATCTTCCATTGTGTTGTAAAAAATCGGTGCAACCTTGCCGCCGATGCAGATCCCGCCGCCTCGCTTGTTCGGAACTCCTGGCATGTCATCGCCGAAAAACCACAACACGGAATTGGTCGCTGATTTACGTGACGAGCCGGTGCCGACCACATCGCCGACAAAGGCCACCGGTAAGCCGAGAGACTGAACCGAATCGACCTGGCTCATGGGGCCACGCACGCCCGGCTCTTCCGGGCTCAGCCCTTCACGGGGCATCTTGTACATGGCCAGGGCGTGCAGAGGAATGTCGGGTCGGCTCCAGGCGTCCGGTGCGGGTGACAGGTCGTCCGTATTGGTTTCACCGGTAACTTTGAAGACTGCAACCTTGATGGATTCCGGCACATCCGGGCGGCTGGTAAACCATTCCGCGTCGGCCCAGCTCTGCAGAAGTGATTGGGCGTGACGGTTGCCCAGCTTCGCTTTGCTGGCGACGTCGTGAAAAGAGTCGAACATGAGCAAGGTGTGCTTCAGTTCCGTGGTGGCCAGTGCTGCGAGATTCTCATCATCAAGCAGGTCCACCAGTGTTTCGATGTTGTAACCGCCGTGCATGTTGCCGAGGAGTTTGATCGCGAGAGGGGCGTCAATGACGGGCGATTGTGCCTGTCCCTTGATCAGTGCCGACAGAAATGCCGCCTTCACATACGCCGCTTCATCAACTCCCGGAGGAACCCGCTCCGATAAAAGCTCTACCAGGGCAGATTCTTCTCCGGCCGGAGGCGCTTTCAGTAATTCGACGAGCTGCTGAACTTGATCGGCGGTCAATGGTTTGGGTGGAATACCTAGAGATGCACGTTCCGCGACGTGTTCACGATAAGCGTCAAGCACACAAAAATCCTCGTTAGATGGTTACGTTCGGCAAATTACACCGAGAAGGAAAGGGCGAAAATCGTGGTCGGACCGAGGGTTGACATGGTCCGTCAGTCGGGCTGCCAGAGGCCCGCACGCAGGTTCCGCATCGTCTAAAAATCGGGCGGGGATTCTACACCAAGGCGTGCCTTCTGTTAAGGAATGGGCCCAACTAATGGAAAAATCGATGACGGCCGGTACCCCGCGCTGCCGGTTAGCAGCCCGCGGCGGCGCCTTTTCCGTGGGGGGTAAATCTGCTAAGGTGCGCAGCCTTGAAATCGCGGGATGGTCAGGTGGTACAGCGAAAGACACCATGTATCGGCGTTTGCTCCACGGGGATTGGTGACAGCGTCTGTCGCGGGTGCAAGCGGTTTGCCCACGAAATCATTCGCTGGAACGCCTACGACGAACAAGAGCGTGGCGTCATCTGGAATCGCCTTGAAGTGCTTGCTGATCAGATAATTGCCGGGCGAATTCGAGTGCTTGATCCCGAAAAGCTGCGAATGCAGGCCCGCGCGCATCAACTGAATCTCGATCTGTCCGGTACCGACTCCTGGATTGTGTACGAATGCCTTCGACGCCTGGGCAAAAACCTGCCAGGCCTGTGCGCGATAGGGTGCGAGGCGGTGTCGCCGTGGGACCGGCTTTCTGTAAACGAACTGCGAGCGGAAGTCGAAACAAGCTTTTACCAGATCTCGTGTGCTCACTATGAGCGCTTTTTCCCGGGGCATCTTTGATGAACGCCATTCACGCTTTTTTGCGCTGCGAAACACCTCAGGCATGGATCGATAAAGCGCTGCAAAACCCCACCATTTTGCTCATCGATCATGCCAACTGCGAAAAGAAGGCCGCCAGCACTGCGCTGAATCTGATGTACCGTTACATATCCAGCATGCCGCTGCTGAATAAAATGTCGCGCCTGGCCAGAGAGGAGTTGCGGCACTTCGAGCAGGTGCTGGCGATCATGCAGAAACGTGATATTGCCTATGAGTACGTTTCCGCCTCGCGCTATGCCTCCGAACTGCGGGCACCAGTCCGGCCGACAGATCCCGGCAAGCTGGTGGACACTCTCATCGTCGGGGCGATTATTGAGGCGCGTTCCTGCGAGCGTTTCGCCGCTCTTGCGCCCCATCTGGATTCCGAATTGAGCGAGTTTTACCGTTCATTGTTGAAATCCGAAGCTCGGCATTTTGCGGACTATCTCGCACTGGCGCAGGATGCCGCCGGGGAAGAATCCATTGCGGAGCGAATCGACGTGTTTCTGGATCTGGAGCAGACTTTGATACTGAGCCCGGACAAGAACTTCCGGTTTCATTCGGGCGTTTAATGGTCTTCTGATGACCACCGGTGGTCGGCCGCCCGGAAAAAATCGTCATCGGGCTGTGTACGAGAAGTGCTTTCCAGATCCACCGTTCTGGCACACGCGGGCTCACGAATCCCGGAATCCAGCGCCCCACCTGGGTCATCCTGCGCGAAGTCGCCGGATCCACGGTATCAGTGAGGTCCCGCAGTGCTCACTGCGGGATGGCAAAGGACCGAAGGTCAAGGGAGCCGTCCGCGCCGGCCTGTAGAAACCAGCCCTGATCATGCCAGGCACCCAGAACTATCCGTTCGGCATCCAACCCGTCAAGGGACACGCGGTGCCGGTCGGGGCGATGGGTGTGGCCGTGGATCAGCAAGTTGACGGCGGCATTCCGGAGCGCTTGCGTAACCTCTTCGGGCGTTACATCCATGATGTCTTCCGCCTTCATCGCGTTCATGGATTGGCTCTGCTGCCGCAGGTTTGCTGCCATCAGACGCCGCTGGGGAAGCGGGAGAGCCAGGACCTGCTGTTGCCAGCTGGGGTTGCGGACCATGGCGCGAAACTGCTGATATTCCACATCCTGAGTACAGAGGCTGTCGCCGTGCATGATCAGGACCTGACGGCCGTAAAGATCAATGACAGTGGATTCCGCGAGCAGAGTTGAACCGGTCTGTTCGGCAAACGTTTTCCCCAGAAGGAAGTCGCGATTGCCGTGCAATACGTAAACCGTCGTGCCGGCGGCGGAGTAACGACTCAACAGATTCTTGACTGTCGCCAGGAACTCATCGTCGTCGTCATCCCCAATCCATGCATCGAAGAAGTCACCGAGAATGTATAAAGACTCGGCGTTCCGGGCCGGGCCCTGCAGAAATGCTTCGAACGCCGCGAACAGCCGGGGCTGGTCGCTTGCAAGGTGCAGATCCGATATGAAAAATGTTGACATTTTCAGTTCAGGATACGGTCACGGACTCAATGACGACAGGTTCTGACGGCACATCCTGATGACCGTGGCTGCTGCCGGTTTTGACATTCTTGATCTTTTCGACAACGTCCATTCCACGAACGACTTTCCCGAATACGCAATATCCCCAACCCTGCATGTCTTTGCTCTTGAAATTCAGGAAATGGTTGTCTTTGACGTTGATAAAGAACTGCGCAGTGGCGCTGTGAGGGTCCATGGTGCGTGCCATGGCAATCGTGCCCTTGTCGTTGGACAAGCCGTTGTCTGCTTCATTATCTATCGGTGCACGCACAGATTTTTGTTGCATTTCCTCGGTGAAACCACCTCCCTGGATCATGAAATTTTCGATTACACGATGGAAGATTGTGCCGCTGTAAAAACCTTCGTCCGCGTATTGCTTGAAGTTTGCGGCGGTTTTTGGTGCTTTTTCAAAATCCAGCTCCAGCTCGATCTGGCCGTAGTTGGTATGCAGGGTGATCATGTCGGACAAACTCCCGTTAATTGGGTCGATGGGCGTGGCTCAGTAGCCTGCGAGGCGGCTATAATACGCGCTTTGACTTCAAATCGGAACCTAACTCCAGGCGGCTACCGCCCCATTTCCCGGTAATCCACAACTATGTCAGACCCCACCAAACCCCTGAATTTTCTTGAGCAGCTAATCAGAGACGATCTCGCCGAAGGACGTCACGCCCGAATCGTCACCCGATTCCCGCCCGAGCCCAATGGCTATCTGCACATAGGACATGCCAAGTCCATCTGTCTGAACTTCGGTTTGGCAGAGACGTTTGGCGGTCGCTGCAATCTGCGTTTCGATGACACGAACCCGGCCCGGGAAGACGAAGAATACGTTCAGTCAATCCAGCGGGATGTTCAGTGGCTGGGGTTTCACTGGGATCAAGAGGTGAAATACGCGTCGGATTATTTCGGCCAACTGTACGAATGGGCGGTCTACCTGATCCGGCACGGGCTCGCTTACGTTTGCCATTTGTCCGCAGATGAAGCGCGGGAGCATCGTGGAACCCTCAAGGAGCCAGGAAAAAATTCCCCCTATCGAGACCGTGATTGCGAAGAAAACCTGGCTTTGTTTGAAGCCATGAAGGCAGGCCAGATGGCAGACGGCGAATGTGTTTTGCGGGCAAAAATCGATATGTCCCATGGCAACATCAATATGCGCGATCCGATTTTATATCGGGTACGCAAACAGACCCATCATCAGACCGGAGACCAGTGGTGTATTTATCCCACCTATGATTACGCACATGGTCAGGGGGACGCGATTGAAGGGGTAACGCATTCCATTTGTACGCTGGAATTTGCCGACCATCGTCCCCTGTATGACTGGTTCATCGAGCACCTTCCTGTTCCCCATAAGCCGAAGCAGTATGAGTTCGGTCGCCTGAACCTGAATTACACCGTCACGTCCAAAAGAAAGCTCAAACTGCTGGTTGACGAAGGTCACGTCGGGGGCTGGGACGATCCGCGGATGCCCACGATCGCCGGCTTCCGCCGCCGGGGATACACACCGCGAGCCCTGCGAAAATTTTGCGAGATGATCGGCGTCACCCGCTCGGATGGAGTGGTTGATGTGGCCATGCTGGAGCACGCGATCCGGGATGATCTGGATAAAAATGCCGCACGTGCCATGGTCGTGTTGCGGCCGCTGAAAGTAGTGCTGACGAATTACCCCGAAGACCGGTTTGAGACACTGAAAGCGGCAGGGCATCCTCAGCGAGACGATCTGGAAGAGCGCCAGTTGCCCTTCGGTAAAGTGGTTTATATCGACGTTGAAGATTTCCGGGAAGAAGCAAACAAGAAGTACAAGCGGCTTGTGCTCGGCAAACGCGTGCGCTTGCGGCATGCGTACGTGATCGAAGCGCAAAGCGTGATAAAAAATGAAGCCGGCGAGATACTTGAGGTTCACGCCAGGTATTTGCCGGAGACCCTGGGCGAGGACCCCACTGACGGAGTGAAACCCAAGGGCGTAATCCACTGGGCTGCGGCACACGATTGCGTGGATCTGGTTGTGCGACTTTACGACCGCTTGTTTAACGATCCGGAGCCCGGAGCCGGTGACAAGGATTTCCTGCAGGCCATTAACCCGAACAGTCTTTTAACCCTGAATGACTGCAAGGGTGAATCCGGCTTGGGAAATGCAGCGCCGGAACAGAATTTTCAGTTTGAAAGGGAAGGGTATTTCTGTCGTGACTTAAAAGAAGAAGGCCTGGTGTTCAACCGGACGATAGATTTGAAAGATAGCTGGTCCAAGACTGACACCAATTAATTTATTCCCCGGGCGTAAATCATGAATCTTTATATTTACAACACCAGAAGCCGAACCAAAGAGCTGTTTACGCCCATCAATGCGGATCAGGTCAAGATGTATGTCTGCGGGCCAACCGTCTATAACTATGTGCATATCGGAAATGCCAGACCCGTTGTCGTTTTCGACACCTTGTTTCGAGTGCTCCAGTCACTTTATTCCAGCGTGATTTACGCTCGTAATATAACGGACATCGACGACAAGATCATGAAGGCCGCTAAGGAACAGGGACGCAGTATTGAAGATCTGTCGGCGGAATATGCTAATGCCTATGTCGACGACATGGCGGCTCTCAACAACTTGTCGCCCACCATTTCTCCCTACGCAACCCATCATGTAACTGACATGGTCCGGATGATCGGGGCGCTGCTGTCTCGCGGGCACGCGTATGAGGCGGAGGGGCATGTATTGTTTTCGGTAAAATCCATGCCAGAGTACGGAGCACTGTCTAACCGCTCCCTGGAGGACATGCTGGAGGGGGCTCGGGTTGAAGTTGCGCCTTATAAAAAATATGCGGGGGATTTCGTGCTGTGGAAGCCATCAACCGCAGTGGAACCCGGATGGGAAAGCCCCTGGGGGCGAGGGCGGCCCGGTTGGCATCTGGAATGTTCGGCAATGATTGAAAAGCATCTCGGCAAAACTATAGATATTCACGGTGGCGGAAGGGATCTGATCTTTCCCCATCATGAAAATGAACTGGCACAAAGTCAGTGCGCTCACGGTGGTGAGGAATATGTTCGCTACTGGGTCCATAACGGCTATGTCAATATCAACGGCGAGAAAATGTCGAAATCGCTCGGAAATTTCCGAACGGTGCGGGATCTTCTTCAACATTATCCGGGGGAAGTTATCCGGTTCGCGTTGTTGTCTGCCCACTACCGGTCCGAGCTGGATTTTTCAACGGCTTTGCTCGATCAGTCAAAGGCGAGTCTCGATTCCTTATATGGTGCCTTGCGCAATGCGGGTAATCGAGAATCGGAAGACAAAAGCCCGAAACTTGCCGACAGCAAGGCGTTTCTTGCGCTGCTGGATGACCTGAATACGCCTATCGCAATCAGCGAACTGCATCATCTCGCCAAACTGGCAAATAAAAGCGAAGGTGAGAATGCCCGATATGCTGCGGCTGAGATCAAAGCCATCGGCGCCATGATGGGACTGCTGCAACAGGATCCCCAAACCTGGTTTCAAGGTTCTTCCTCCAGTGATGCCTTGCAGGCGGACGAAATTGAAGCGCTTATCCTTGAGCGGAACGAAGCCAAGCAAGCCCGCAACTATGCGCGTGCTGACGAAATACGGACGCATCTCCAGCAGCGCAACGTCGTTCTCGAAGATTCGCGTGCTGGCACGAGTTGGCGCCGGGGAAGCCACTGATCTTTGTCTCGAATCTATCGATGAATTTCAGACGGTTCAGCACTTCCGTTCGGCGCTATTCTGAAACCCCGGTTAACCGGATAGGCTTATGATTCTTGATGCAGATCAGATCCGGGCAATCCAGGAGAGCGTTGAACAATTAATCCTGCGCTCGCCGGCGCCGCTGACTGAGCATTTCGTGATTAAAGAGGTTGAGCGACAGGGATTGTTCGACGGGATTCCTGGAACCGAAGCCGCCCTTGCACTTTTTCGCAAACATTTTCTGATCATGCACGTCCTGTATCGGTTGCAAATGCAATTCCAGGAGCGGGGAGATCAATTGCACGTGAGTGCGCTAGCCATCGAGTTGGTCTCTAAAGGAGGCGTGGAGTCCGGATCCATCGCGTCGCCTGAAGCCAGCTTGAGGGATTACTATCTGGATCTGGAAGAATTCAACGAAGTCAGTGAAGCGGATGTGGTTACCTTGCTTAACGGCTTCTGGCGAAAATACGAACGCTGGCAAACGACAGACCAGGCCTGCAAGATTCTTGGCGTCCCTCCAGATGCCACCTGGCCGGCAGTGCAGGCCGCGTGGCGCCGTGCCGCGGCAGCGACTCATCCCGACAAGGGCGGGGATCCGGTGCAATTTCGCAAAGTATTCGAAGCATACCAATCCCTCAAGCTGAAACTGAAGTTTCGGCCGCGGACGTAGTCGGCATTCCCACCAGAAATTGTTCCAGGAAGAATGCTTCTGGTTGTATTGATCATTGCGCCCGATAAAATTGCCGTCCAGCCAGCTGAAATAATCAGAGTGGTGGCGATGCAGGTTCGCGAGTTCTCTACCCGGCGCTCGGTGTTCCCTTCGTGGTTGTCATCGTCGTCATCGGTGTTGTCATCGTATTTTGTATAGGAGTTATTGTGAACTGGGTTGCGAGAGTTCTATGTACTTTACTGGGTTTCGTTACCCTGGGTCCGACAGGCGCAGTCATCGGATTCATAGTCGGTTACTACTTTGACCGTGCCCTCACCAATTTCCAATCGCATTTCGATCCGACCAAGCGTCGACAGGTCGAGCAGATTCTTTTTGCCAGTGTTTTCCAGTTAATTGGACGCATGGCAAAATCCGACGGGCGGGTTTCGGAAGACGAAATTGAAGTAACAGAGACCCTGATGAAGCGGATGCGGCTGACTGAAGAGCAGCGACTGCAAGCGATCGAATGGTTCAAGCTGGGCGCCCGCCCGGATTTCGATGTCGACGCGGCACTAACCGAATTCATGAATGTCTGCCGCCCTTATCCGGATATAAAGCAGCTCATGCTGGTATATCTGATCACCATGGCAATTTCCGACGGCGATTTTCATGCAGAAGAAGAGAGCATATTGCGCCGCGTGGCCTTACATCTGGGCTATTCCGAGACTGCCTTCGAACATATCCTGCGAATGGCACAAGCACAGGACTTTTTCCACGGCAATCAACAAGGCCAACCAGCTGGCGCCTCGGTGGATTCTCTTCAGAAAGCTTATGACGCCCTGGGCGTCGACGCGTCAGTTCCCGATCAGGACCTGAAGCGCGCCTATCGAAAGTTGATGAGTCAATACCATCCAGACAAGCTGGCCGGGCAGGGAGTCCCTGAAGAAATGATCAAAGTGGCGACGGAGCGATCACAGGAAATCCAGGCGGCCTATGATCTGATCAAGCGTCAACGCGCCTGACGGTTTGACGAAAGCCGATTCGTCAGCATGCGTGCCGGATTCGAGCGATAATCGGGATCAGTATTGCGCCCGTGTGATATCTACAAAAAGCGTCAATGAATCACCGGGCCGGATATAGCTTTTTGGGTTCACGTCGTTCCAGGCAAGGATATCTTTTACTTTGAGATTGAACTTGTCTGCTATGCCGGCCAGAGAATCGCCCTGGCGAACTTTATAGGCAACTTTCTTGACCGTATTAGCAGCGCTGCCACTGCTTGCGGACGTTCTGGCGTCATTCCAGACAATGAGTGATTGGCCGGCAAATATCTGATCACCTTCCTTGAGTTTGTTCCAGTCCTGCAGTTGCTTGCGATCCAGTTTGAACTTTCTTGCGATACTCCACAGGCTGTCGCCTTTTTGAACCTTGTAGGTGATATTGCCATTCAGTTTGCTGGCCGCCTTAACGGTTACGCGCTGCAGATGCTCAGCCGGAACGGTCGCGAGGATTTGCCCTTGGGGAACAACGGGTACCAACAACGTGGCGCCTTCACGAATCGAGTGATTAGCCAGCCCGTTCAACTGTTGCAAGACGTTCACGGACGTACTGAAACGCCCCGCAATCGCTGAAAGGTTGTCTCCGCGCCGCACGGTATAGATATCCCACACCATGCGATCGTGCTTGGACAGTTGGCCGAGCTGGTCCCGGAAGTAAGTCGCACGGGGACTGGGAACCAGGAGCTGGTGAGGCCCTTCTGGGTCCGTAGCCCACCGATTGAAGCCCGGATTCAGTGCCTGAAATTCCGTGATGGTGATGCCGGCCAGTTCGGCGGCACGTGCCAGGCTGATCTGGGAGCCGACGTCTACAAGTTCAAAAAAGGGTTCATTGGGTATGGACGCGAGGTTTACCTGATATTGGCTGGGCGTGTTCACCAGTTCACGAATGGCGAGGAGCTTGGGAACATACATCTCGGTCTCGGTGGGCAGATCCAGAGACCAGTAATCGGTGGGGCGCCCACGCTGACGGTTTTTCCGGATAGCCCGTGCGACATTGCCCTGACCGCCGTTATAAGCCGCCAGCGCCAGTAACCAGTCGTTATCAAACCTGCGGTGGAGCTGCTCCAGATAATTGAGCGCTGCATCGGTGGACGCGACTATGTCACGACGACCGTCGTACCACCAGTTCTGCTTCAGTCCAAGCGCCCTGGCGGTACCGGGTATAACCTGCCACATGCCGGCAGCCCGACCGTGAGAATACGCGAATGGATCAAACGAGCTTTCCACGATAGGCAACAGCGCGAACTCCATCGGCATGCCGCGCCTGTCGAGTTCTTCTACTATATGAAAGAGGTAGGGTCCGGCACGTTCAGACATCTGGTAGATGTAGTGGGCTCTGGAGTCATACCAGGAGATCTGCTTTTGCACGCGGGGATGTTCTACGTGGTGCAAGACAAACCCTTCGCGAATCCGGTCCCAGAGGTCGAGCGTGTAGGGGAGCTGGAAGTCGTCCAGTTCCGTATCCCGGATAAAACAGAAGTCGAACGACGCCTGATGCCATTCCGAAAGCCTTTCTTTTGGCTTCTTGTCTTTTTTCAGTGGATTGGACAGTTCTTGCGGAAGGTGGACGCAACCGCTTAGTGCCAATAGCGAAAGGAAAACGAAGATCGGTTTGATCATTGGTTAAGAAACATCCAAAAGGCGTGTGCGCTGTGTGAAATTCTAGCGGAGATCCACTTGCGAGCAAATTTCATTCTTATAAGACAGTGAACTAATAGCGATTTTTAAGAAGACGTAACTGACGAAATGTCTCAAATTCATCGAGCGGACCCATATCACAGAGTTCGGCAACCCGACGCTGAACTTCCGGCACTCCCGTCCGCAGAAAGGGATTGACCCGGATCTCCCAGCCGACGGTGGTTGGAAGAGTAGGTAGGTCTTGCTCCCGATGACGAACGCACCACCGTTGATAATCAAGCAGATCCGGGTTGTCCGGTTCAATGGAGAGTGCGAAGTCGATGTTCTGGAGCGTATATTCATGGGCTCCGTAGACCCGAGTCAAGGGAGACAACGTCGCGATACGTCGCAGGGAGGCGAAAAGCGACTCGTGGCTGCCGTCAGCAACCCGGCCACACCCCACTGAAAAAAGGGTGTCGCCACTGAACAGCACATGCACGTCAGGTAAATGAAAGCTTACATGCTCTCGGGTGTGCCCAGGGGTCTCCAGTACCGCGCACTCCTGTTTGCCGATCCGGATCTGATCGCCACGGCGCACGGGACGGTCGATCAGCGGAATCGCCGGGTCGTCTGGGCCGAAGACCGGAACCGGCTGCGCCTCAATCAGCTGCTGGATGCCGTTGACGTGGTCCCAGTGTCTGTGAGTGATCAGAATGCCTGTCAGGGCGGCACGGTGGTTTGATAGGTATTCGAGCACCGGCGGGGCCAGCCCGGGATCGACCACCCAGGTTTCGTCAGGGGTACGAATGAGCCAGACATAATTGTCCTGGTGGATCGGGATGACGGTAACGCGAAACATTGGGTGACCTTGTTGTCGAACAATGCATGATCAATAATACCCGGCAGCCATCAAAAGCGAGGCCCGCATGGCGTTTTTGCGCAAAAGCTATTCCCACATCAGGAGCCGGCAGCAGGTCAGGGGCCTGGAGTCAACTACGCGCGCTCTGCAGGACTGGTTTGAAACGCCAGCCGGACAGCAGTTGCTGGTGCAGGAGCAGCAAATGCTGGATGAAGAACTCAGCTACCTGTTTGGATATCATCTGGCACAGTTGAGTATCAGCCGGAACGTAAAACTGTACGAGAACAGTCGTATCTGTCACTGCTTTGCCATTGGATCCGGCACGCCCGATCCGGCTGCCAATGTGGGGATGTACAGTGACTTTGATGCGCTTCCCCTCGAAGACGAGCAGGTTGATGTCACTGTGTTGCATCACGTGCTTGAATTTTCGAGTAATCCTCACCAGGTTCTCAAGGAAGCGAGCCGAGTCACGATCGCGCGCGGTCATATTATTGTCATTGGCTTCAATCCCTACAGCGCGATGGGAATGTGCAAGCCGTTTGCGCAAGTCTTCACGAACAAGGCCGTCTGGCGGCGCAATAGCCTTGCCAAGTCGCGCGTGTCGGACTGGCTCCAGTTTCTCGACTGTAATACACTCCGCATCCATAACGGCTCATACGGGTTCTCCTGGCAAAGCCGCGGAGGCAAGGGCGGCGCTGTCGGGCGTTTGCTCAATCGGTGGCAAGCTCCCTTTGGGAACTTTTATTGTCTGGTTGCCCGTAAGGATCGAGCCAGCCTTACCCCGATAACGCCGTCCTGGGAGAAACCTCACCGTCTGCCGGCTGTCGGAAAGCGGGCACTTTCGGCGCGTTCTGCCGCGAGATTGTCCATCGTCCGCCGACCGTCGATAGCGCCTGATCCGCGTCTTCCCGAATCTCCTAATACATGAGTCCATTTCCCTGATACATGAGTCAATCCCACCAGTGACCCGAGCCAAAGTTGACGTCTTTACCGATGGTGCCTGCAAGGGTAACCCCGGCCCCGGTGGCTGGGGCGTCCTGTTGCGCTATGGCGATCATGAAAAGCGCCTGTTCGGCGGTGAAAATTCGACTACGAATAACCGCATGGAATTAACTGCCGCGATTGAGGCACTTAAAGCGTTGAAGCGTGATTGCGAAGTTACAGTTACCACCGATTCCCAGTATGTGCGCAAGGGCGTGACGGAGTGGATAGCGACGTGGAAGCGGAACGGCTGGAAGACCTCGGCAAAAAAGGATGTGAAGAACGCTGATTTATGGAAGGCGCTGGATGAGGAAGTGCAGCGTCATCAGGTGCAGTGGCGCTGGGTGCGTGGACACAGTGGTCATGTGGAAAACGAAATCGCCGACGAACTGGCGAATCTCGGAGTACAGCAGGTGAGAGGAAGATAATGAGGCAGATCGTTCTGGACACCGAGACAACCGGGCTGGAACCGCAGCTGGGGCACCGCATTATCGAGATCGGCTGTGTTGAGCTGATCAACCGGCGCCTGACCGGTAATCATTATCATCAGTATATTAATCCCGTCCGAGAGGTTGAATCTGGTGCCATAGAGGTCCACGGCATTACCAATGAGTTTCTCGTCGACAAGCCGCGGTTTGAACAGATCGCCGGTAAATTTCTGGAGTTCATCAAAGGGGCCGAGCTGGTCATTCACAACGCACCGTTTGACGTGGGATTCATCAACCACGAATTCAATCGAATCGGGATTCCACCGGTAACGGAAGTGTGCCCAGTGCTGGACACGCTGGTAATGTCCCGGCAAAAGCACCCCGGTCAGCGCAACAGCCTGGACGCGCTTTGCAAGCGCTACGGAGTGGACAATTCCCAACGTGATCTCCACGGCGCTTTGCTGGATGCGGAAATTCTCGCAGACGTCTATCTGATTATGACAGGCGGCCAGACGGCACTGAATTGGGGCACCGAGGAAGGCGCAGAAGGTGACGGCTCAGCAACGACGGCTACGGTAAATTTCATTAGTGCCAACCGGCGGCCACTGCGAGTCATCCATGCATCCCAGGCGGAGAATATTGAACACGAGCGCAAACTCAAGGATATCGACAAAGCCTCTGGCGGCCAGTGCGTGTGGTACAAGATGGCAGATGAACCGAAGTCGCTCGTGCCGGAGTCCAATTGAGCTGCGTGGAGCGTGAATCCCGAGTAACTGGCGCCAACTCGCTCACCCATGGCTTTCGCTAACAGTTTGATGAATAACGCCTATACTGAATAAACATCGGCACCGGAGTCGGTTGCTGCTTGCGTGCGCGCCAGATTCCTGTCGCCGGCAATCATTGCTGTGCAAATGCACAGAGATACGTCATAAATCGGCAGTCAGGCGTTTATCAGCGCATCGCGGCGCAGAATTGGCCCCAGTGACAAAGCTGGTGGATTTACTTAAGATGCGGCCTGAACGTTTTGCCTCGGGTGTCTTTCAGAGGGTGATTCTGGCTCGTTGCCGGAGTTCCAAGTATTTCTACGGGATAAAAAAATAGCGTGAACAGGCCGGATACCGTCAGTTTTCAATCTCTTCATATGGTCAGAGATGAACTTCTTTCTACCATTGAGCAGGCCGCACGGGATCTTGAGGTTTACGTTTCTTCCTATCAGGAAATCAATAACCTTCAGGCTTGTATAAACGGAATCCGTCAGATCCTTGGTATCTTGCGACTGCTCGAGTTCAAGGGCGCGAGCATTTTGACCGAGGAACTTCTCGAAACAGCCAACATGATTGAGCCCGGCAACTCCGAGCCGGTGGTCGAGAAAAACATTGAACTTGTCAGCAATACGTTCTTTGTTTTAACCCGTTACCTGGAATATGTTCAGCAGAACGAGCGGATGCTACCAGTTCTGCTGATCCCCTATATCAATGACCTGCGGAAGTATCGGAGAGAACCGCTACTGCCGGAGAGCTTCTTTTTCAACATCAATATCGGTAATCCGCCGGCGGCTCCCGCTGTCGATCCGATCGTTGTTTCAGATGACGAATTCCAGTCTCTTCTGGCCCGGCTACGTCATATGTATCAACTGGGGTTGCTGGGTGTGCTGCGAAGCAGGCAGGTTCCCGCGTCTCTGGCGCTCATGCGGCGTGCCCTGGTGAGGTTGCAAAGACTGGGGCATGACAAGCCGCTTGCCGTACTCTGGTGGCTTTCGAATATGACGCTGGACATCATGATCTCCGAGAAAATGGATATTATTGAGCCGCGCCGCATGCTGCTGAGCAGAATCGACCGCATCATCAGGCAAGTACAGAAGGGCGGTAAGGCGGCATACCACGCTGCAGCACCGAAAGGTCTCCTCAAGGAGTTGCTGTACCTGCTGTCTCTTGCAGATTCGGAAAGCACGCAGGTCAAGTCAGTCCTTCAGCATTACGGAATTCGCAAGCAACCGTTGAGCGAGAAAGCCCTCAGCGCCGAACGTCATGCTCTCAAAGGTCCCAGTTCACAAACTATTCATGCGTTGGTCAAGGTTCTGAATACGGAAATTGGCAACGTTAAAAAGGTGCTGGAAACCTCGGCACAGGGGATCCGGACCATTGACGATGTTGCCGGGCTTCGGGAAAGCCTGAACAATATCGCGGACTCTCTGTCTGTGGTCGGGATATCGGCACCGAGCGCTTCACTCAAGGAGGAGTTGGAGGAAGTTGAGCGCTGGCGCGACAACGAAGAAATCGAAGTATTAAAACTCGAACATCTGGCCAAAACGCTGCTTTATGTAGAAAGCGCGGTGCATTCGCTTGAATACGCGAAGATGGCCAGTCCGGACGGAAGCAGTTCGAGCGAGGATACCCAGAACAAGGTAATTTCTGACAATGAACTGTCTCAGGCCGAGCGCATAGTCTTGCAGGAATGTGAAGCGGGACTGTCCATGTGCAAGCGGGCGGTGACCGCTTTTACCGAATCCAATTTCGATCCGGGGCATATCGCCAACATCTCGAAAACGCTCAGCGCAGTTCGGGGCGGATTATTCATGCTCAAAAAACATCGGGCGGCGGTCGTTCTGGAGCGGTGCGTGACATTCGTGGACGAAGTCCTGATGGCCAGCAAGCAGCCCGCCGCCATGAAAGAACTGCTGGAAACCTTTGCCGATGCCGTCATCAGCGTTGAATATTTTCTGGATACGGCTACAGTAGCCTCCAAACTTGATGATTCCGCCCTGCAGATTGCAGAGGAAAGTGTTGCCGCCCTTGGCTACCCCATAAAAAGCCGCTGAGTCATCGGCACCGTAGCGTATACGTACATCGAGTGATTGATCTTTTTTGCATCCGTCTCTGGCACGCCGTTTAAAGGTACCATCGAGACCGCCAATACCAGCCAGGCCAGGCATCCAATGACATCCTTCCGAGCGGAATACCGGTCAGATCTTGCTCCGCAACCGGCGGATTGGTCAGTGGTCATTGCAGGCACGCAGCTGCTGGTCGATCTGGAAAGCGCCGAACCGCTGATTCGCCAGGAGTTTTCACCGCCCATGGCGAACGCTGGGTTACGGCTGCATCTGGGATACCTGCGGAACACCGCCTGCTTTCTCTACGTCTTTCCGGATGTCGCTGACGTAGATCTGGATTATTCGCGATATCAATGGCGCGGGCTGCGCGGACAGTTGGGCATTATTGACGAAGATGTATTCTGTCTTGCCGGCAGGGGCTTGCAGCTGGCGCATTGGTTTCGACGGAACCGGTTCTGTGGCCACTGCGGCAGGGAGACAGGCTTGCATGCCACCGAATTCGCATTTGTCTGCACGTCTTGCGGTGAGTATTTTTATCCCGTGATTGCCCCCTGTGTAATGGGCCTGGTAATAAAGGGCGATACCTGCCTGCTCGCACACAATACCCGTTTTCCGGAAGGGTTTTACAGTGTCGTTGCTGGGTTTATTGAAGCGGGAGAGACGGCAGAGGCCGCCATACTGCGGGAGGTGCTTGAAGAGACTGGAGTGGTCGCCCGTGACCCGGTCTATATCAAGAGTCAATCATGGCCCTTTCCAAGTCAATTAATGCTGGGGTACATGCTCGCATTTGACAACGGAGAAATTCGGGTTGATGGCAAGGAAATAGACCAGGCACACTGGTTCGACCCGGACGGACTTCCGCTGCGACCACCGGCGGAATCATTGTCAGGCAAACTGATAGAGCTGTTTCAACACGGCTATAGGGCGGGATGATCCATGGTTTTCGACTCTGTTTCGGCAGCGCTCGGCCTTTTATGCATCCTGATTCTTGCATCGGGCATCAGTCTCATGTCGCGGGGCAAATGGTTCTCCGGGTGGCTGCGCGGTACCTTCGGTTTTTTCTTTATTGCCGTCGCCGTTCTTTGTGGTCTGGTTGCCATGGATCTCAGAAACTATCGGCAACTGCTCAAAGATGAACCCATAGCGACCATCTCTTTTGCCTGGCAGGCTGAAGAAACCTTTCGGGCGACCCTGGTGATGCAGGATTTCGGGTCCACCTCAGAATTTGAGCTGAAGGGTGATCAATGGCAGATAGACGCCAAGATTATCCGGTGGCAGGGCTGGATGCGGCAATTAGGTGGTCAGCCCGGATACCGTTTGGATAGAATAGCCGGCCGGTATCTGTCGATTGAAGATGAGCGTCTGAAAGAACGGACGGTGTACGAGATCATTCCGACGGCTTTTGGAGTCGACATTTGGCAATGGGCAATGGATTATCGGGAGCGTATCCCGTTTCTGCACGCGACCTATGGAAACGCAACCTATATGCCGATGGCAGACGGCGCGATCTACGAGATAGCGCTTTCATATTCAGGACTGGTCGCACGGCCTTTGAACTCCGCTGCGAAAGAAGCCGTTTTACTTTGGGATTAAGTCGCGCGCACTGCGTATAAGCCACGAAATGTATTGAGGGATTCTACTTGGAGTTTTTGTACGAATACGGTTTGTTTCTTGCCAAGTCCGTTACGATATTGGCCGTGATTGTCGTTGTCATCAGTCTGCTGGCTTCCCTGGGAAGCAGAAACCACCAGCGCCCCCGAGGCAGGATCGTCGTAACGCAGCTCAACGAGCGTCTGAATGACATGGCCGACCGGATGCTATCGGTTGCGCTGGATGAGAAGGCGCTGAAGAAACATTCAAAAGAGCAAAAGAAGGCAGAAAAATCTGAGCGCAAAGCAAAAGCTCAGAATGCCGATCCGAATGCGTCCAGCCGCAAAAAGCGGGCATTCGTCCTGAATTTTGACGGCGATGTCAAAGCCTCGGCGACTGAGGAGCTACGCGAGTCAATTACCGCGGTGCTGACGCTCGCTGAACCGTGCGACGAGGTCATCGTCAAGCTAGAAAGTCAGGGAGGGATGGTGCATAGCTACGGCCTGGCTGCAAGCCAGCTCAAACGGATTACTGCAAAGCAGATTCCGCTGACGGTGTGTGTTGACAAGGTAGCCGCAAGTGGCGGTTACATGATGGCTTGTGTGGCCGACAGAATTCTCGCCGCTCCTTTTGCCATCATCGGTTCAATAGGCGTGGTTGCCCAATTGCCGAATTTTCACAAGGTTCTGAAGAAAAACGACATCGATTACGAGCTGTTAACGGCCGGAGAATACAAGCGCACCTTGACCGTTTTTGGCGAAAACACCGAAAAAGGCCGACAGAAGTTCAAGGAAGATCTGGAAGATGTACATGTCCTCTTCAAAGAGTTCATCAAGGAGAACCGTTCAACCCTCGACGTGGATGCAGTAGCCACGGGCGAGATCTGGTTCGGCAAGCGCGCATTGGGCGTTAGTCTGGTAGACGGACTGCAAACCAGCGATGAGTATCTGACAGCGATGCATCCGGAAGTAGACATATTTGCCGTTGAATATGAGCACAAGAAATCACTGCCGGAAAAGTTTGGTGTGGCCACTGCGGCCGTCATAGAGACAGGCGTATTGCGATTCCTGAAAACAACAGGAATCCGCCACTGGTCCTAACAGGTTGCAGTGATTGCGGTAAAACCTGCGACGCCGAATCATATTTGCTTGTTGAGCAAACGATATTTATGCGAATGACATATTGCGGGCTGATCGGCCCTGCAACCTCCCGCGGACGGATGCGCACCTCTTGCCCCAGTGCGTCTTCCCGGCGCAATGACTGGTCGGGCCTCCTTCCGCAGTAAATCGCTACCAGCACATCCCTTTTTAACTTATCAATTAACCGTTGAACATTGTTCTGCGCGTATAAAGCGCTGGGCATTACAGGAATAGTTTCATGAGAATTGCCATCCTGAGTCGAAACAGGAATCTGTATTCGACCGAGCGCTTAAAGATGGTCGGCGAGAGCCGAGGTCACGTAGTTGATGTCATCGACACCTTGCATTGCTACATGGATGTCACCAGTAGCAGGCCGGCAGTACGTTATCGAGGAGGCGAGTTACCGGATTACGACGCGGTGATTCCCCGTATAGGCGCGTCGATTACGTTCTACGGGACTGCGGTGGTTCGCCAGTTTGAAGTCATGGGAACTTTCTGTGTGAACGAGTCGGTCGCAATCAGCCGTTCGCGCGACAAGCTGCGTTCGCTGCAACTTTTATCCCGAAAAGGCGTAGGTCTGCCCAGAACCGGTTTTGCTAACCGACCGGGTAACGTTCAGGATCTGATCAAGAATGTGGGCGGTGCACCAGTGGTCATAAAGCTGCTGGAGGGTACCCAAGGAATTGGCGTCGTTCTGGCAGATACTGCCAAAGCGGCCGAAAGTATTATTGAAGCCTTTATGGGTTTGAAGGCGAACATTCTGGTACAGGAGTTTATCGCGGAAGCCGGCGGGTCGGACATCCGTTGCTTTGTGGTAGGAGGGAGAGTGGTGGCCGCGATGAGACGTAAGGGCGCAGAGGGAGATTTCCGCTCAAATCTACATCGTGGAGGAACTGCCGAGGTCGTCAAACTTACGAAAGAAGAGCGCGCAACGGCGGTCAACGCAGCGAAAATAATGGGTTTGAACGTTTGTGGTGTTGATATTCTGCAATCCGCACGAGGACCCGTCGTTATGGAGGTCAACTCATCGCCCGGCCTGGAAGGGATCGAGAGGGCAACCGGCCTCGATGTGGCCGGTTTGATTTATGAATTCATCGAGCGCGAAGCCAAGCCGCACAATAACAAGACCAAAGGCAAGGGTTAGAGAGCCGCTTGCCTTCGAAGATTTCCCAGGGTGTTTAGGCCAGGTGCTATTCGTGCTTGAGAGGGCTGTCCGGCCTATTGGGACTGGATGCGTCGACGGAAAAGCGGTTGTGGCTGATCGACCGCGGCCTGGTAGCTATCGGAAAAGTCCATCAGACTACGACGCATTGATTCAGCATTGGCGCTGTCATCAATAACGAATGCATCAAAACCGCAACGACGCATGTAGAAGAGCTGGTCCTGCATGTAGTTGCCCAACGCCCTTATTTCGCCCGCAAACTTTTTTTGTTCGCGAAGCATCCGGGCGAGGGAAAAACCGCGTCCATCTGTGAACGTCGGAATATGAATCCCGATAACCGGAACGTTTAACGGCAGTGACGCCAGCGATTCGTCTGATGATTCCGTGTCAATCCAGATTCCGATTTGCTTCCCGGCGTCCAGCGCCTGCAGGTGTTCCTGCGCCTGCGCCCAATGAACCAGGGTCGGGCCGCTGACGGATGCCGGATCAAATGTCTCGTCTTTAGGCAGCACCGTCCAGTCATCGGCAGTCAAAGTTCCGTCCTTAGTGAGCTTTCGCATAAACCTTCTCCTTGAAAGGCGTGATTCCAATGCGCTCAAAGGTGCTCAGGAACGTTTCCTCGGGTTGGCGATGTTCAAGATAGACTGACAAGAGTCCACGGATCACTCGGGGTACATCATCCTGTTTGAATGAGGGGCCGAGTACCGATCCCAGGGCGGCATTATTGCCTGAATTTCCGCCTATCTGAATCTGGTAAAACTCTTCTCCCTTCTTGTCGACACCGAGTATGCCGATATGGCCCACATGGTGATGGCCACACGCATTCATGCACCCGGAAATGTTCAGGTCGAGAGGACCCAGGTCGTAGACGTAGTCGATATCATCGAACTCTCGCTGGATTGCTTCCGCGATGGGAATTGACTTCGCATTGGCCAGCGAGCAGTAGTCTCCACCAGGGCAGCTGATGATGTCTGTCAGGGTGCCGACGTTAGGCGTTGCAAAACCGGCCGCAGAAAGCACCTGCCATAACTGAAACAGTGATCCCGCACGAACATCCGCGAGAACGATATTCTGCAGATGGGTGGTTCGGGCTTCCCCAAAAGAATAAGCGTCTGCAAGATCCGCAATCTTTTCCAGCTGTCGATCGGACACATCGCCTGGCGCGACACCCGTCAGTTTCAACGACAGGGTGACCGCCCGGTAACCGGGTACCCGGTGCGGATGAACGTTGTGGTTCAGCCAGTCGGAAAAGCTTTTATTACTGCTGCGCAGAGCATTGATTTCCAGGGACTCCGCTACGTCGTCAAGGCCGGTAACATAGTCAGGTTCGGTAAAAAAGCCTTTCGCCCGATTGATCTCCTCGACGGTCAGCCTGGTCGAGGAATCCTTGAATTTTTGCCATTCATTTTCCACGGCTGCAGCAAACGTCTCCGGGCCCATGGCACGAACGAGAATCTTGATGCGGGCTTTGAACTTGTTGTCGCGACGGCCGTGCAGATTATAAATCCTGACGATCGCTTCGAGATAAGTCAGCAGATCCTCTTCCGGAAGAAACGCCCGGATCACCGAGCCAATCACCGGGGTTCGACCGAGGCCGCCGCCGACGAGTACGCGGAAACCGGTTTCGCCGGCATCGTTGGCAACCAGTTGCAGACCGATGTCATGGAACTGAATGGCAGCGCGATCTTCGACGGAGCCGCTCACGGCAATCTTGAACTTGCGCGGTAAAAACGCAAATTCGGGGTGGAAAGTCGACCACTGCCGGATGATTTCGCAGTAAGGGCGGGGGTCGATCATTTCATCGGGAGCAACGCCGGCAAACTGATCTGTCGTCGTATTCCGGATGCAGTTACCGCTCGTCTGAACAGCGTGCATCTGTACTTCGGACAGTTCGGCAAGAATGTCTGGTACTTCTTCGAGTTCCGGCCAGTGCAACTGGATGTTCTGACGGGTCGTGATGTGGCAATAGCCCTTGTCGAAATATCGGGTAATGTGGGCAAGCTTTCGAAGCTGCTTGCTGTTGAGCATTCCGTAGGGCACCGCCATGCGAAGCATTGGCGCAAGCCTTTGAATATACAAACCGTTTTGAAGCCGCAGAGGCAAGAACTGCTCCGGGGGGATTTCCCCTTGCAGATAACGCTCGGTTTGACGCCTGAACTGACTGACGCGCTCACGTATGATTCGGTGATCATGTTCGTCATAAACGTACATGGACTACATTCCTATACAAATCGCTGAAAGAGGCTCTATCCCGGCCTGCAGGGGAGGGCTATACCCCATCAAAAGGGCTGCAAGGATACCGTAAAGTAGCGCCGTCGGCGAGACCAACTGTCATCTCCAGCATTCCGGTCGACCGTCCGCGGATCGACCTTAACCCCGCTTTTTTGCGAGAGATCTGGAAATCTTCACGAAATTTGCGTCTAATAGCGTCCGTCCACGAGCTCAGTTTCTGGCCCGCCCCCGACTCTGTGTGCGGTCTGGCGGAGAACCAACGAGCCTTCCAGCTCGACAGCGCTTCTTGTTCACCACCTGAACATACGAAATCCACCTAAAACAAATGAGGCATTTCCCATGGATAAACCGCATACATTTACAAAAGATGAAGATGATGGCGTGGTGGATTCGATCGCAGCCGTGGTGCTGACACTGGTTTTCATCGCAGTCTGCATATTCTGGGTAAGCGGACAGTAACTCTGTCATAGTGCGCAAAATCCCGGCTGAGCGCCTGCAACACCCGGCAAGTTGACAGTTTCCCGTCATCGCCTTGTTGAAATTTCATACTGCAAAAGGCATTCCGGAGAGGCGAGGTGTACAGGCATTCCGATAGCGATAGTCCCGCTACCTCGCAATAAAATCTCTCTCCTGTGAATGCGGGTCGATGTGGCCACGCCGCCGGGTTGCTCCTGCTGGCCCTTGCATACAAACGTTCCGTTGGTACTAAAATCGCGGAGAAAGACTTCGCCCCAGCGCACTTCTACATGGGCGTGGGTGCGTGAGGCGAGTTCACTTTGTATAACCAGCCGACACTCCTCCCCCCGACCGATGGTGAATGGCGGTTGGTTACTGCAGATCTGGTAGACTTGCGCGCCATAAACAAGATTGATTTGAGTGGGCTCGGCGCTGTACGTCTGGCTCAGGTGCGAGTCTGGGCGCAGTGACGTGGCGTAGTCAGAATCCCACAATATTTCCTTAAGTTTCAGCGGCTCTGATTTACCTTTCACTCGCGCTGTCTGATACGGCCGTACGCTGATTCCGCCGACTCCCGCAGTGGTAGAACTGGTAGTGATGATGCGCCCGGCATCGCAAAGGGATACCACCCGCGCGGCAACGTTGACAGTGTCTCCAAAAGGATGGGTTCCGGCGAATTCCACCGGGCCACGGTGAAAACCGATACGAATTTTAATGAAATATTCTTCGCAAACAGGCTGGTTCACAAAATGGTGCTGAATCTGGGTGGCTGCTGTTATAGCTGCTTGAGTAGTAGGGAAGGTCAGCATGGCTTCGTCACCGATAGTTTCGATGAGGCAGCCATTGTTCCGCTTGGCATAACCGGCAATCGTCGACAACCCGCCGACGACGCATCTATGGGCCAGTTGATCGCCCAGTCGTTCATATAACTGGGTGCTGCCTGCGATATCCGCAAACATGACAACCAGTTGTCCATGGGAGAGTTGTTCTGACATTTTCAGTTTTGTGCCACCCTGCGATAACCTGCTTCTGACCGTCGAGAAGCTTCCTGGTTGAGAAGCGTCCTGGTCGAGAAGCTTCCTGTAAGGTCAAGCAGCGGCTGTGTCAGTCCGCGCATTCCATCGGCAGCGCTTCTGGTCCGCAGTGCAATGCGCAGCCTTCATCAATAGTCCACGATCATGCTGACAATGAAAATGAGCGCCATAAGGAAGATCACCGTAAATACAACGCCTGCTATCAGGAAGGGCACAATACTCTGTTGCTGGAAATCGTGTTGCCTGTTCTGATCACTCTGAACCCCAAAGGCCGCAGCAACCGTGCTCAGGATTATGCGTCTCAACGAGCGCTTGGTGTAATTTGGAGGCTGGTTTTCTGTGATCGATTCTTTGGTCATCAGGATTCATTTATCAGTTTAAGCAAAAGTGTGGGATTGTAGCCGCGAACGACTTCTCCGTTGATTACCGTTACGGGTACGCCCTGGACGCCCAGCGCCGTATATTGCTGTGCCCCTTCGGCAGACTTCTCGATATCAAACTCCACAAATGTGACGCCCGTCCTGGCAAAGAGATCCCGGGTTTTTGCGCAATACCCACACCAGGACGTGGCGTAAAGGATTACCTGGGCCCGGGCGGCGACTGCCGGATCCACGGCGGGTGGGTCCGGATTCACGATCATCTTCCAGTTCATCGCAGCCAGGCCCAAGCCCAATGCCCCTATGACTGCCACCATTTTTACTGCCCGCACAATCAGTTACCTCAGCGTCGCTAGTTTTTCGAGGTGGTACCCGGCTCGTAACCGAGGTTTGGACGCAGCCAGCGTTCGACAACGGCTTTGGAGGCGTCTTTGCGCTCGGCCAACGATTCTACCTGATCTTCCCCGATTTTTCCCACGGGGAAGTACCGGGCTTCCGGATGAGCGAAATACCAGCCTGACACAGACGCCGCCGGAAACATTGCAAAATGTTCGGTAAGCGCAATCCCGGAATTGGCCTCGGCTTCCAGAAGCTTGAACAGCGACGTCTTTTCGCTGTGGTCCGGGCACGCCGGATAGCCGGGCGCCGGACGAATGCCTTGGTAAGCCTCCTTGATCAATGCCTTGGCGTCGAGGTTCTCATCGGGGGCGTAAGGCCAGAATTCTTTCCGGGTCCGCAAATGCATATGTTCGGCAAAGGCTTCCGCGAGCCGATCGGCGAGCGCTTTGACCATAATGGCGCTGTAGTCGTCGCCTTTGGCAACGTATTCCCGAGACAGTTCTTCCGCGCCGATGCCTGCCGTGACCGCAAAAGCGCCGATGTAGTCGGTAACGCCGCTGCTGGCTGGAGCAATGAAGTCGGCCAGTGAGAGGAAGTATTCCTGATTATCACTTTTCAATTGTTGTTGGCGGACCTGATGCAGACGCACAGTCTCGGTGTCAGTTTCCACTACAATATCGTCGTCTACCGAGTTTGCCGGCCAGAAGCCGATGACAGCGGATGCCTTGATGCGGGCGTTATCAACAAGATCCCGTAGCAAATTCTGCGCGTCATCAAAGAGATTGCGAGCTGCTTCGCCCACGACTTCATCCTGGAGAATATCCGGATACTTGCCAGCAAGATCCCAACTGATGAAAAACGGTGTCCAGTCAATGAACGGCACGAGTTCTTGCAACGGATAGTCCTGGAACACATGGAGACCCGAACGCACCGGTTTCACCGGCTGATACTGCGCCCAGTCATATTTCCAGCGTCGCGCGAGGGCCTGCTCGTATGACACCATGGGGCGGCGCGATTTGCGATTGGCGGTTCTCTCCCGTACCTGAACGTATTCTGCGCGGGTTTTAGCGACAAAATCGTCGCGGGCTTCGTCCGAGAGCAATTGACTTACGACGCCCACCGCTCTGGAAGCATCAGAAACGTACACCACCTGATTGCGCTTAAAGCAGGGCTCGATTTTGACGGCTGTATGCGCTTTGGATGTTGTGGCTCCGCCGATCATTAACGGCAGGTCGATTCCCTGTGCTTCCATTTCACAGGCGACGGCAACCATCTCGTCCAGCGACGGCGTTATCAGGCCGGATAGCCCGATGACGTGACAATTCTGAGTTCGGGCAGTCTCCAGGATTTTCTCGCAGGGCACCATGACCCCAAGATCGATCACTTCGAAGTTATTGCACTGGAGCACAACCCCGACGATATTTTTGCCGATATCGTGAACATCCCCTTTAACCGTGGCCATCAGAACCCGGCCTTGCGGTTTGGCGGTTTCATCCTTTTCTGCTTCGATGAAGGGCTGCAGATACGCGACGGACTGCTTCATGACGCGGGCAGACTTTACGACCTGCGGCAAGAACATTTTCCCGGCACTAAAAAGATCACCAACCACGTTCATGCCATCCATGAGCGGACCCTCAATGACGTCCAGTGGGCGGCGTGCGACTTTGCGAGCTTCTTCGGTATCTTCAAGGATAAAGGCATTGATGCCCTTGATAAGCGCATATTCCAGACGCTTGGTCACCGGCCAGTGACGCCACTCAAGGTCTTGGCTTTTCTGATCTGTCTGGGAGGCGCCACGATAGCGTTCCGCGATTTCCAGCAGGGTTTCGGTGGCTTCGGCAGTACGATTCAAGACCACATCTTCGACCGGATTTTTCAGGTCCGGGGGCAATTCATCGTAGATTGCCAGCTGTCCGGCGTTCACGATGCCGATGTTCATCCCCGCCTGAATCGCGTGATACAGAAACACGGAGTGAATTGCTTCGCGAACCGGATCGTTGCCTCTGAACGAGAAAGAGACGTTGCTCACGCCGCCGGACACGCTTGCATGGGGCAGATTCCGCCGAATCCAGCGCGTCGCTTCAATGAAATCAACAGCGTAGTTATTGTGCTCTTCAATACCCGTGGCGATCGCAAAAATATTGGGATCGAAAATGATGTCCTGGGGCAACATGCCGACTTCATTGACCAGAATGTTGTAACTGCGCTGGCAGATGTCGATTTTACGCGCCTGGGTGTCCGCCTGACCCTGTTCATCGAAGGCCATAACCACCACTGCGGCGCCGTAACGCAAACAGGCTCTGGCCTGCGCCCGGAAGGTGTCTTCGCCTTCTTTAAGGCTGATGGAGTTGACGATAGGCTTGCCCTGAATGCACTTCAATCCCGCTTCAATGACCGGCCATCTGGACGAGTCCACCATGATCGGTACTTTGGCAATATCGGGTTCACCTGCAATCAGGTTGAGAAAGCGGACCATCGCCTTTTCCGAATCCAGCATGCCTTCATCCATGTTGATATCAATGACTTGCGCGCCGTTTTCGACTTGCTCGAGTGCCACCTCCAGAGCAGTCGCATAATCGTCATTAATGATCAACTTTTTGAACCGTGCCGAACCGGTCACGTTGCAGCGTTCGCCAATGTTCACGAACAAGGAGTCCTGGCTGATGGTAAACGGCTCCATCCCGGCAAGACGACAGGCGGGTGCAATTTTGGGAATTGCACGGGGGGCTTTGTCGGCAACGACCGCCGCGAGGCGCCGGATGTGTTCGGGGGTTGTTCCACAGCAGCCGCCGACAATATTAAGGAAGCCTTGAGCCGCAAACTCCTCGACGATTCCCGCCATCTCTTCAGCGGACTGATCGTATTCACCAAATTCATTGGGAAGACCCGCGTTCGGGTGGGCCGAGACATGGCACTCCGCGATGCGCGCCAACTCCTTGATATAAGGCCGCAGTTCTTTGGCGCCGAGCGCGCAGTTGAGCCCGATGGAGAGCGGCTTCGCGTGTATCAGCGAGTTGTAAAACGCCTCGGTCGTCTGACCCGAGAGAGTTCGGCCAGACGCGTCGGTGATGGTGCCGGAGATCATGATGGGCAGTTTGTAGCCCATTTCGTCGAAACAGCTCAAGACGGCGTAGATGGCGGCTTTGGCATTCAAGGTGTCGAAAATCGTCTCAATCAGAACGATGTCGATGCCGCCGTCCACTAGAGCTTTCAAGGCTTCAGTATAATTCCGCACCAGTTCGTCGAAATGCACATTACGAGCTGCCGGATCATTAACGTCGGGAGAGATGGAGCAAGTGCGACTGGTCGGACCCAAAACGCCGGCAACAAAACGGGGGCGGTCCGGGTTTGCCAGCTCAAATTCATCAGCGGCCTGTCTTGCGAGCTGGGCGGACTGGCGGTTCAGCTCAGGAACCAGAGACTGCAGCTGATAGTCGGCTTGCGAAATGCTGGTGCTGTTGAAGGTATTGGTTTCAATGATGTCGGCGCCGGCTTCAAGGTAGGCCCGGTGGATTCCCCGGATAAGCTCGGGCTGGGTAATGCTCAGCAAATCATTGTTGCCGGCCAGATCCTGATGATAATCAGCGAACCGCTCCCCCCGGAAGTCGGCCTCTTTCAGTTTATGGGCTTGAATCATGGTGCCCATGGCGCCATCAAGTATCAGGATCCGGTCATTCATTGCGGTTTGTAACGACTGCTGGCGTGTGGCAAAACTACTCATCGGGGGGCAACCTATATCAAAGTTTTTTGATGCAGGTCGGGATTGTACCAGATACCCTCACTGAATTCGGCAAAGTCGCCATTGGCGACAGACCGTGAATACTTTAGAATACCCGACTATTTTAGTAGGGTATGATCGTTCACCGCATTCACTAATCCGGAAAGAGCTATGTCTCGGGGAAACAACTATGTCTGATGCTCGAAACATTGAGCCAAATGTCAATATCACGGCTTCTGCTCAGGGCTATCTTCGGGATTTGCTGAGCAAGCAGAACTGCGAAGGAATTGGTATTCGGATGTTTGTGTCTTCGCCGGGAACGCCTCAGGCGGAGACGTGCATCGCCTATCTTCGTCCGGGGGAGGAAAAAGAGGGTGATGTGCAGGTGCCGCTGGACGGCTTCGACGCCTGGTTCGAAGAAAAGAGTATTCCCTATCTCGATGATGCGAAAGTAGATTATTCCCCGGATCGAATGGGTGGCCAGCTCACCATTCGGGCACCGAATTCGAAGATGCCCAAAATAAATGACGATAGCCCTGTCGAAGACAAGATCAACTACGTCCTGTTCAACGAAGTCAATCCGGGGCTCGCGGCCCATGGAGGCAATGTCAGTTTGATGGAAGTGACCGAAGACAAATACGCAGTGCTGAAATTTGGCGGCGGGTGCCAGGGTTGTAGTGCGGTTGACCTGACGCTCAAGGAGGGCGTCGAGAAAACCTTGAAAGAACGAGTGCCTGAGCTCGCCGGAGTGCTGGATTCCACGGATCACTCGGACAGAAGCCAGGCTTTCTATAGTTAGCAATCGGGCCTTGTCGTCGCGAAGTTTGCGGAAAATAGTGTGCGGGATGAATGGGTTATGCAGAAAAGGGGAGTCCTGCTGACTCCCCGGGGCCGGGATTTGGGTTGACTACTTTTTGGTCGGGGCCGATCCGCGGCCCGGCAAAACGTCCCGCAGCTTTGTATGCATGGTTCGAATTGCTTTTTCAGTGGTTTCCCAGTCAATACAGGCGTCGGTCACTGAAACGCCATAGGCAAGATCCTTCAGGTTTGCCGGTATCTTCTGGTTGCCGCAGCCAATATTGCTTTCGACCATTACCCCAATAATGGAGCGGTTTCCTTCCTGGATCTGGTTGCTTACGTTGTCGAGCACCAAGGGCTGCAATTCATGGCTTTTGTTTGAATTGGCGTGACTGCAGTCAATCATGATGTTGCAGGCAACACCGGCGTCTTCCAGCTCCTTTTCGCACATTGCCACACTCACGGAATCATAATTGGGCTTGCCGTTGCCACCTCGCAGAACGACATGACCGTAGCCATTGCCACGAGTGTGAATGATGGCAACCTGGCCTTCGGAGTTGATGCCCAAAAAACGGTGTGGGCTGGATACCGACTGCAAAGCATTGATTGCAACCGAAAGGCTGCCATCCGTGCCATTCTTGAAACCCACTGCAGTCGACAGCCCGCTGGCCATTTCCCGGTGAGTCTGGGATTCCGTCGTGCGGGCCCCAATCGCAGACCAGGAGATCAGATCGTGCAAGTATTGTGGCGAAATGGGATCGAGTGCCTCGGTTGCGGCGGGAAGACCCAGTTCTGCGATGTCGAGCAGCAGCTTTCGACCCACATGCAGGCCGTCTTCGATCTTGAATGAATCATTCAGATACGGATCGTTGATCAGGCCTTTCCAGCCCACCGTCGTCCGCGGCTTTTCAAAATACACGCGCATTACGATAAGGAGCGAGTCTGAAACTTCTTCTGCCAGTTGCTTCAGGCGGCGAGCATAATCGATGGCGGCTTCGGGATCGTGTATGGAGCAGGGGCCAAGCACAATCATCAGGCGATGATCCTGTCGATCCAGGATATTGCGAATTGCCTGGCGACCTTGTGTGACTGTTGCGGAAGCGCAATCTGTCAGGGGCAGGTTTGCTTTCAATTGCGCAGGAGATATCAGGATGTCCTGCGACACCACGTTCAGGTTTTCGACGTTCAAAGTATTGACCATAACCGTTTTCTGAATAAATGCATGGAATGGGGACTTCGCCCCGCGACGGCCATTGTAATCTATCGGTTTTGGCTTGTCCGTAAACCAATTTCAATCATCGCAATAGTGTGCGGTGCCGGCAGCACTCGTGATACCGCAATCGAGGCAAGGTCGCAGGGCCCTCAAAAAACCAACCAGGGCTTGATTGCACGGGGTTGCATCTGCAGTATAGGCGCCCGAATTCAACGGGAGATGGCAAGTCATGACCCCTGAACGGTTCAGGAAGATTCACGAGGTGCTGGGACGACGACAACCGGATCTGACCGTTATTGCGGACGAGGTACACAAAGGGCGAAATATTGCGGCCGTTCTGCGAACCTGTGATGCGGTGGGTATCGATCAGGTTTACTGCGTGCGGCCGGAAGCGGGATATCGCCCATACCGGGGCACCGCCCTGGGCACCCAGAAATGGGTATCGATCCGCTTATGTGATCGCGTTGACGAACCGCTGGCGGCTTGCAAGGCCGCGGGGATGCAGATTGTTGTCACTTCTCTGGACGCCGATGCGCAAGATTACTGGGATCCGGACTACACCCGGCCGACGGCACTGGTGCTGGGGTCTGAGCGGCAGGGGATCAGCGATGCGGCAAAACAGCATGCGGATATCAGGATTCGCATACCGATGGCAGGGATGGTCGAGTCGCTGAATGTATCAGCCGCCTGCGCCATTATTCTGGCCGAGGCCCAGCGTCAGCGCGGGGAAGCAAAAATGTATGACGAGAGTCGTCTGGACCCCCGCATCTACCGACAGCGTTTTTTCCAATGGGCTCACCCGGCAGTCGCGCAATATTGCGATGCCCATGCGTTGGCCTATCCTGATGTTGGTGATGACGGAGAAATCGTTGAGCCGGCAGCCTGGTACAGAAAAATCAGGGAAATGAACGGGCTGGAAGCCGAGCTATGAGACATCGATAGCATTCGTCTTGCGCGCCTCGTCACACTGCCCGAGGCTGATCTGTCCGTGGTCGATCGGCGGGAAATATTCCGGACTAAACTTGGTCGGAGAAACAGGATTCGAACCTGCGACCCCTGCCTCCCGAAGGCAGTGCTCTACCAGACTGAGCTACTCTCCGAACTGTGTTCTGCAAGGCGCGAAATTATGATGGGTTTTCGAGGGTTTGGCAATGCACTAGAGGGCACCGCACCAAAACTTTTTCTGCGTCCGAGGCATTATGCAAAATAACGTGCTGCTCCAGGCCCAAATGCGGTTAGCCGGCTGGCTGACCGATAAAGCATTGCCCTTATGGGCAGGACGGGGCGTCAATTATCAGAATGGCTTTGCTTATGACTATTTGACGTCAGGTGGGACCGCGGATCGAAATGTGGGGCATAGTCTGGCAGTACAAGCCATGCAGATCTATGCATTTTCCCGTGCGGAAAAAATGGCCTGGACAACCGGTCGGCAGAGCTCAATAGAACAAATGACATCCAGTGCTGTTCTTCTCGGAACTTCGCCCTGCCGCAGCAACGGATTCGTGCATGTTCTGGACAGCGACCTGCGAATCGTCGATGCCGACCATTACCTCACAGACCACGCCTGGTTCATGATGAGTAGCGCGGCGTCCTGGCATGCGTTCAACCGGGGCACTGAGTTGCGGCGGTCATACAACATATTCGAATGGTTGCAACAGCGGTATGCCTTGGAATCCGGTGGCTGGAGCGAGGGCAGCAGCACCGGTAATTCATTGCGATTGAGCACACAGATCCAGATGTGCGAAGCGATTGTGTATATCCATGAGTGTTGCGGCAAGGAAAAGTGGGCCAAGCATGCCAGCGAATTCCTGCATCACTTCACCGCGCATATTTTTGATGGCACCATTAATTCGCTCACTGAATATCGGTGCAACGACTGGTCTGCGGATCGGCGCACCGATTGGCTTGTACCGGGGGATCTTTATCACCTGGTGACACTCCTGGATCGCATCGAACGAGCCACCGCGATCAACACCCGGGAGATTGCCCTGGGCATCTATCGACAGACAATGCATGCAATGGCAGGCGTCGAGCCCGGGTTGGTTCCCGGTCGCCTGGATAGCAATGGCCGGGCGCTGGATTCCAGTTACTGTCTCCGGCACCTGCTGCACCAGATAAGCGCAGCAGTCACCGCCAGCCAGCTGGGAGAAAAGGCTGCTCTTGGAACGGTTGAAGCGGGTACAAGGGCTTTATTCGATCTCTACCTGTGTGAGAGCACGCCCGGCCTCATGCGGGATTCGTTCACTCCGAAAGATCAATCCATGCCCAACCGCTCCGGCGCCGCCAACCTCTCGCGCATCGTCGATCTGGCAATTCAGCTTACGGAAGCCACCGATTCGGGCGAACTTTAAGGTCGTTGCGATTGGCCAGTCTTTGATTTGCCGGATGCCCAGCTTCCTCTCAGGGTTCCGGTCAACTTGTTATCTATATAGCGTTCCGATAATGTAAACCGCAATCCCGGCAAGTGCGTACTGTTCGGCTATAGCGGACAGTTCCGGCTTCACAAGTGGTTCCGTGACGGTTTCAGGTAACGGCCTGGTGGGCTGGCGGTCCCGGGCTGGAAACGACCGCACCAATACTGGCAGATATCCGCCGGTTTCAGATATTCAGAACGAGCCAACATAAAAATAACCCAGTATGGAAATCCTGACAGATTCCTGACGTATCACTGACAAAAAATCCTTGACCCGTTTTTGCCTCCGACGATTGGTTCGTTTGGAGCTTTGCATTGGCACGCCATCAAGCTGAGCAATCTGATTCGCTTTTGGCTGGGCAGACACCTGATAAATCGAGATTCTAATGCGCATATTTATTCAGATTGGTTTGATATCGGTTTTGTTTTTCAGTGGTGGCGCGACTTTCGCGCAAACTTTGGACCTTCCGTCAATTATCTCGGAGGGAATGGTGTTGCAAGCCGGCAAGCCGGTTCCGGTTTGGGGGAGGAGCGCTGCCGGCGAAACGGTACAGGTGTGGTTCAAGGGAAAGCATCGACGGACGCGTGCAAATTCCGATGGCGACTGGAAAGTACAGTTTCCGTCGTCCGAGTCAGGCGGGCCGTATGAAATCAAGGTTGTCGCGGCGGGCAAACAGAAGATTATCAGTGACGTCTATGTCGGGGATGTGTGGCTGGTCAGCGGCGAAGGGCATCGTCTGCTTGGCGGGCCGGCAGATTCCGCGAATCAGGATTCCCGTGAAGAAACGCAAGCTGCGAATGTGGGCGAAGGCGGAGAATCCATCATCCGGTTTTTCAAGGTCGAGCAGAACTTTTCGGCAGTTCCGGAATTTGACACTGGCGATGAAATCTGGCGAACGCCTCTGGATTCAGACGCCACAATCAGCACTCTTTCCCGCCTGTTGGCAGATGAAAATTATCAGAAGAGGGAAGTGCCCGTCGGCATCATTGAGGCGCTTTGGGAAGACACGCCAGCGCAAGCCTGGGTTGATCCACGAGATCAATCCCACCTGGACGAATATGCCGAACAGGCAAGTCGTCTCATCAATGATCCCCATACCTGGCATACCCGTTTTCAGAAACATCGTCACAACCTGAAGGTCAGGCGAGAAATCATGGCCGATACGGAAGAATTTCTTTCGATCGGCATCCATCGAGACGACTATGACGCGATGGCATGGCCAGAGATCACTGTGCCATTTGATGAAACCTGGACCGGAATCGTGTGGTTACGCAAGCATTTTGAATGGCGCGGAGCGTCGGTGGAACCAGCGGAACTTTCCCTCAATGGGCTTAACGATATCGCCTGGGTCTTCGTCAATGGGCAGAGCCTGGGTAAACTGAATGCCGTCAACGAACGGGTTATCATTCCGGCGGGCCTTCTTGAACGCGGTACTAACAGTCTGACTCTGCGATTAATTAACGCCGATAGTGGCGTGGTCCAGTTTGGCCGTCACGGGACTGCCGTTATCAGTAGCGCGGACTCGTCCGCGGTCCTTGATGGAAGCTGGAAATACAATGATGTCATTGAGGGACCCCTGCCGCGCATCCTGCAAGCACCGCAACGCATGGCCGGGGTGCTGTACAACGGCATGATTCATCCGGTTAGCGGGTACCCCATTGCCGGCGTGCTGTGGCACCAGGGTGAAAGTAATCTGGAGCAGGCGAGCAGCTATGAGCTCCTCCTGAAGACCCTGATTTATAGCTGGAGGTTGAAGTGGAATGAGCTGAAGCTGCCGTTTATTGTCATTCAGCTGCCCCCGGCGAACCCCCTCGCTGAATCGCCTGCAGGAGCGCTGGCAGCGCTGCGCAGCGCACAGCAAAATGCGCTGACCCTTCCGTATACGAGCCTGGCGGCAACTCTTGATTTGCCTGGCCAACCCTACGGTCCGGAGGAATTGAACGTGCTGACAGACCGGATCTGGAAACTGGCGGAAACTCTGGCTTTGGGAGAACGAGGCCCGCTTGCGACCGGTCCGATTCTTAAAAAAAGCCATCGCAAAAATACCAGAATTGTGTTGAAGTTCGACGCGGCTGCCAACGGCTTGATGCTGGGCAAGAATGGAGAAACCGAATTCCATCAGTCCGGACTGGAGTTGTTGAGCAACGATGATGTCATTGAGCCTCGGCACGTGGTGGTGGAAGCGGACAGCATTACGCTGGATATCGGGGACGTCGACGACCCTGTGACAGTTCGGTATGCATGGGCCGACAACCCAAAGGCTGCCATCTATAACTCAGAAGGACTTCCTGCCTTCCCTTTTGAGGTATATCTCAAATAAATACACGTGATTCAGGTGAGCCGACACCCATGAACAAATAATTGCAAGGCAGTGAATTCAAGGTTAGGCCACCATGGTGTTTCTGTGCAGAACGGTTCTGTTTATCACGCTTTCGGGAATATTTGCCGGATGTCAGTCAAACAGCATCCGAAGCTCAACCCCCGCTACAGGTGAAGGCGGGCGGTCAGATAACTATTTCATCTCGGTCGATGGCGCGCAGTTAAAAAAGGGCCAGAAGGCCTACTATTTCACCGGCGCAAATTACTGGTATGGCGCCTATCTGGGAGCCTCTGCCGAGGGGCGCAAACGGCTGCATAAGGAACTCGACCAGTTGCGGTCCATGGGTGTAACGAACCTTCGCATACTCGCAATGTCGGAGAGCACCTCTTCATCCAGAGCCGTTGTGCCGGCGATTCAGACCGCTCCGGGTGAGTATGATGAAACGTTGCTTCAGGGCCTGGATTATCTGCTCGCCGAAATGGCGAAGCGGAAAATGCATGCCGTTCTGTACTTGAATAACTTCTGGCAGTGGTCTGGCGGCATGTCACAGTATGTCACCTGGTCCAGTGACAGTGCGGATATGGACCCGGCTGCGACTGGAAACTGGAATGAGTTCGTACAGAATTCCGCAAGTTTCTATCGTGACAACGACGCCCAAAACTATTACCAGAAAGTGATTTCAGCAGTAGTATTGCGAGTCAACACTGTCAATGGAATGCGTTATACAGATGATTCAACGATTATGGCCTGGCAGCTTGCGAACGAACCCAGACCAGGAAGTGACGGAGAAGGTCGACCATTTTTTCCGGTCTATAAAAACTGGCTGGCCGATACGGCCGCGTTCATCAAGTCGCTGGATCCCAATCATCTGGTCAGCACCGGAAGCGAAGGCTCCATGGGTACATTGGGCGATATTGATCTCTATATCGACGCGCACATCGACCCCAATATTGATTATTTGACGTTTCATCTGTGGCCCAAAAACTGGGGCTGGTTTGATATCCACAATGCCGAGGATTCGTTTCAGAGTGCACTGACGAAATCCCGCGCCTATATTCTCCAGCATATTCAAGTAGCGCGTACCCTCGGTAAACCCATCGTCATGGAAGAGTTCGGGATTGAACGCGATCGGGGCAGCTATCAATTAACTTCTTCAACGGCGTTTCGCAACCGGTTTTTCATGGAGATATATCAACTGGTGCATGGCCAGGCACGGTTGGGCTTTCCCATTGCCGGCTCTAATTTCTGGGGTTGGGGCGGAGCGGGTCGTGCACAATCCACGGATTTCGTCTGGAAGCCGGGGGATCCATTCACGGGCGACCCTCCTCATGAACCCCAAGGGTTGTATTCGGTGTTTGATGTCGATGAAACGACGATCGACATTATTTCGCAACATGCCAAGGCCATGGGTGCGCTTTAGGCATGCAGCAACCCAATGCAGAATCGCTCCCGTTGATAGCTCGAACGTCCGATTATCTGGTGGTGAACAAACCGCCGGGGATGGTGACTCAGGGTGCGGATGCGGCCGGCAATCTGCTCGCCAGAATCCGGTTGCTGCAATCGGGAGGGCCTGCCTATCCCGTCCATCGGCTGGATGCGGCGACCTCGGGATTGGTGGTCGTGGCAACCACCGACGCGGGTAATGTGAAGCTGTCGCGCAGCTTTCAAGAGCGGACGATACAAAAAACCTATCTGGCACTCATTGACCGGAAGCCTTCCAAGAAGCAGGGTGCGATTATCGGAGATATGACAAAGAGTCGGGACGGTAACTGGATTTTGCAGCGCACCCGATCAAACCCTGCCATTACGCGATTTTACAGTCTGGGTCTCGGCAACGGATTGCGTCTGGTTGTGTTGCAACCCAAAACGGGAAAGACCCATCAGTTGCGGGTAGCCATGAAATCCATTGGTGCCCCGATTCTCGGCGATACCCGCTATGGCGGTTCGTCTGCCGATCGACTCTATCTGCACGCATGGCAATTGACTTTGCCATGGGATGCCGAGTTTCGACGATATGTTGCGCCCATCAATTCAGGAACATACTTTCAGACTGAACCAATGCTTGTCGCGCTGCAACGGATTGAAGAGACGTTGCTTGCTGATGGTCACAGGATGTATTTCTGAATTATATGGCTACCCCGGTTTTGTCTGTTCGTGCTGTACGGCGATGTCTGGTCGTCGCAGTAGTGCTTGTGGTGTTTGCGCTGGGGGCTCTTGGAATCCGTCATTTTGCCAGCCCCTCGGACAGGACTTCGAAAGTGCCGGAGAGTCCCCTTGGTGAGCGCGCCTGCGGCTTTTATCCACGTTACGGAATCACTTTGCAATGCTATTGGTTCCGAACTCCAGAAGGCTTTCGATTGCCGCTTGCCGTTTTCTCCCACGAAGATAACCAGCAGAAGGATCCGTTGATATATCTGGCCGGTGGCCCCGGCGAAAGTCGCAATATGGACCCGGACGGTCTGGCCTTCTGGAACAGTTGGTACAACAATGCTCAGCTTGATCGCGATTTTATAGTGTTTGATTATCGTGGCGCGGCCCTGGGAGAGCCGAGCTGGGAGTGCCGCTCTTTCACCGAATTGTCCAGGCAAGGCATGACGGTGCAGTCCTCTCTGGAAGACAGCAATAAACGTGCGTTAAAAGAACTGGGGCGTTGCGTGGAGCATTGGGACAAATCCCTACGCCGCCAACTCGCGGTTACGATTCCTGAAGGCGAGGTGTCCCGACTGTTCAGCTCTCGGCACAACGCCGGGGATGCCAACGGTATCGCACAGGCACTTGGTTATTCAAACTGGAATTTCCTGGGTGTTTCTTACGGAACCCGGGTGGCATTGCTGGCAGCATTGAGCGAGTCACGGGTGCGGCGGCTGATTCTGGATTCTCCGTATCCTTTGGACGCGGGGGACATGGTCGAAAGCACGCGCGTATGGATTGACGCATTCGAACAGTATTGGACGGCGTGCGATGCAGGGGAGGGATGTTCGTCGGGAAAGGCAACCGGTGCGGAAACTGCGTTTTGGGCGGCGATGGACCGCTTGCGGGCGACACCTCTGGAGTTGCAGATAGACGACTGGCACACCGCTGACACCGTTGATCTGGTTATCGACGACATAAAATTCATGCATGTAATTTATTCTGCCATGCATGGGGAGGAATCGTATCAAAAAATAGAATCGATAGTTGACGATGTTCTGGCACAGGAAGAGATTCGTCATCTCGAGATTTTTGAGAACTTTTATAACTTTTCTTTCGACCCCTCGTTTAATTCCATGCTTTATTTTGCCACCGAGTGCGTCGATAACCGCAGGGTTTCCGAGAAGGAGTTCACGGATTTGCTGCCAGACGCAGGTGCCTGGAACCGATATATCGAGTTCGATTGGCGCTATGACATTTGTCGTCACAGCTACTTCCAGCCGGCTCCGCTTCCCGCAATGAGCTCACTTGAGATGCCCGCTTTGGTGGTGGTTGGTGAGCGAGACCCGGTTACGCCTGCCCGCCACACCCCGTCTCTGGTACGTCATATGCCATACGCGTTGAGCTTGCAATTGCCGGGGCGGTCCCATGCGGAGTTCTTCAATGACGACTGCGGGTTTGAGCTGATCCGGTGGTTCCTGGACGCACCCTACGAGGCGGCCGGTCCACCTGAAATCCCGACCGTCGCCGCGTGCCGCTGACGAGCCTCAGGGCCGCACTGTGCGCACCATTTAACGTAAGTCCAGCGATTGTCCTCCAAAAAAGTATCGCATCGAAGCCTTGAAATTCTCTTTTAGAATCTCATATTCGTAGTCAGCGGATGTCCAGATTGGAGTCTGCTGAATCGAAACATTTTGCTTCTCTGGAGGATTTGTTATGAACATTGATTTGACACCCTTGTATCGCCACACCGTTGGATATGATCGCTTTGCGTCGCTCCTGGACGCCGCCCTGCGCGGTGAAACTGTAGGGTCTACCTTCCCCCCTTACAACATAGAAGTGGTGGACGAAGACCGCTATGCGATTACGCTGGCAGTTGCCGGGTTCGCGCGGAATGAGCTGGAAATAGAGCTTGAGAAGGGCAACTTGTCCATACGGGGACGAAAGAATGCCGAGCCTGCTACGCACAAATACCTGCATCAGGGTATTGCGTTCCGAAGCTTTGAACGGAAATTCAATCTGGCCGAGCACGTCGAAGTTCAAGGTGCGGATTACCGGGACGGGCTGCTGGTTATCTCGCTGGTACGCAAAGTGCCGGAAGCGATGAAACCACGTCGTATCGAAATTGGCACCGACCGATCTGTGCTGACCCAGGATACCGATCAGAAACCTGAAAAAGCCGTTGGACGATCTGAGCAGGCGGCATGATGTGACGTAAAGCAGCTCGCAGAGTGTATGCGGGTGCAGTTTTAAAGGCGGCATTTTATGCCGCCTTTCGTGTTTCCGTCGTGGTTTTACATTCGTGGTTTTTTCGTCTTGTCGAATTGGTTTAATATCCATCGACTCGTTCTAATTCATTCATGCCTGGGAAGAACTTATGGCTATCTGGATCGACGTTCGTACTCGCGAGGAGTATGTTCAAGGGCATATTGAGGGATCTCTCCTGATTCCTTACGAAGAAATCGGTGCGCGAATTTCCAGAGTAACAGAAGATCTGGACTCGGATATCCGTGTCTACTGTCGTTCTGGGCGCCGCTCTGAGGTTGCCAAGGACACACTCAAGGCCATGGGTTATCGTCAGGTGGTCAACGAAGGCGGTTTTGTCGATCTGCTGGAACGCAAGGCGCGCGGGGAAGCGATTCCCTAGGGTCTGTCCGAAAAGTCGTCGAGCGAAGGTCAGGCAAGGCAAAAACAGGCGAAGAAGCGGAGTTTACTCGGCTTAAGTATGTATTTTGAGCCTGTTCTTAAACCCGCAATGGCAACCCGGATAGCTTTTCAACAACCTGCTAATGGTCATCCAGTGCCCACAGCGAGACGAATAATTTTGAATTGGCCATCATTGTTCAGGCAATCAATGCGGTTGAAGAAGCGCCTGGCGGCCTTTTCCAGGGGCAGAAAGCTGTTGACGACGAAGTAGGCTGCGCCAGTGGCAGAGAGCTTCCGTGCAGAACTTTCAAGGAATTTTCGATGTAAATCCGTATCCACATCGAATCCCTTGTGAAACGGCGGATTACACAGGATCAGGTCAAAGAACCCATCGACCAGGTCGCCACAGTCTGCCGCCACGACCTCAACCGAAATCCCGAACGCGTCGGCATTCGCCTTCATGCAGGCAAGCGCGCCGGCATTGTTATCCGTCGCTGTGCGACGCGAGACCGGAAACGCGTTGGTTGCGAGTGTCAGATAGCCATATCCACAACCGAGATCCAGCAGTGAATCCACACGGCTAACGTCCAGTTCGCCCGTCCGCATAAGGGTTTCAACGAGAAGAACACTGCCGCGATCGACTTTTTCCCAACCATACACCCCCGGCTTACTAAGCACTGCGGGCGTCAGCGGAGTGGCGACAGGGCGCAACGTCTGATAATCCTGATCATCCAGACGTATGGGCGGCAACTCTGAATCGCGTTTGGTAAGTTCGAGGCAGTAGACCGCCCCGTCTTTGACCAGTGCATTCGGTGCGTCGAATAATGCTTTGGCCTTTTGCGCACAGCTTTTTATGCCTTCGTCTTTGTATCCGGTGAGGAAAAGCCGGCCCCCCGGAGGAAGCCTGTCAAATGCGATGTTGAGCTGATGATGGGTAACCGCCTTTTCCTTGCCGATTCGCAGAAATATGCTGTCGAAAACCAGCCCGGGGGGTACTGCCCAGTCGGAGAACACGGATTCAATACCGTAGTGCCTAGCCAGCTGAGCGATATCGAAACGGTTGCTGACCAGTGTGACGCAATTCCGATGACCTGCAAGCTCGGGAATAACCGGCTCGTGGTTCTCGCCGGCCAACCACAGGGCTGCCGGGCGTTTTGAATCCGCGTGGGATTGCAGCTGTTTCAGGAGCGGAATGAATGCTTGATCTGTCACGTTTATACGGATTCTGTTTCGGTTCGTGTGAGCGTCCGGTACTGACCCGGTTGCAGTGCCGGGTCCAGTGATATGGCGCCAATCTGGAGGCGGTGCAACGCCTCGACATGGTTGCCCACCGCGGCGAACATCCTTTTTACCTGGTGATAGCGTCCTTCTTGTAACGTGATTTTCACCACCTTTGCAGAAATGTGTGCAATTGCACTGGGCAAAGTGGGTTTCGTCTCCGAGCGCAAAAGTATGCCTTCTTCCAGTAGCAGGGCGGTCGCGTCGGTGAGCGGTTCACTCAGGTGGACCAGGTAGGTTTTTGGGGAGTTTCCGTGGGGCGCGGTGATCCGGTGATTCCACTGCCCGTCCGTAGTAATCAGAACCAGACCGGTTGTATCCAGATCCAGGCGCCCGACTACCTGTAACGCTTGCCGCTGGGGTGCGCTTATGTCCGTGAAATCCAGCAAATCCAGAACGACAGGATGCTCCGAATCTGTTGTCGCGCAGACTGTCCCCGTCGGCTTGTTGAGCATCAAGTAAATATGCTGCGGCAAATTCAGCGGCTGTGAATCCAGGCAAACTCTGGATTCCGGGCCCAGTCGCAATGTGCTGCGACAAATCTTGCCGTCTACGGTTACGCGACCCTGGCGCACCGCCACGGAAACCTGAGATCGCGTCAACGCGGTGGCATGGCTGATAAACTTCTCGAGACGCATGGGTTCAGGGCGTGCTCAATGACTGTTCGCCTGCGGCTACCGTTTGATAAATCAAGGTGTTAATAGTCATTGGCCCCACGCCGCCGGGCACCGGAGTGATGGCGCTTGCCCGCTCCAGCAGTGGCTGCAATTCAATGTCTCCAACGCCTCCAGGATGATAGCCGGCGTCCACAACAACCGCGCCGCTGCGGATCCACTCGGCCCGGATAAATTCCGGTTTGCCGACGGCGCCGACAACGATGTCAGCCTTGGCAATGTGCGATGGCAGATCCACGGTTCGGGAATGGCAGATGGTGACGGTGCAATCCGCGCCAAGCAACATCATCGCCATGGGTTTTCCGAGAATCGGGCTGCGGCCAACGACGACGGCATGCTTGCCTTTCAGCGGAATCTGATAGGCGTCCAGAAGTCGCATGATGCCTTTAGGTGTTGCACATCCCCAGGCCTGCTCCCCCATTGCCATCCGTCCGAAGCCGAGACAGGTCACCCCATCGACATCCTTTGCCAGGGCGATAGCATCGAAGCAGGCGCGTTCGTTAATCTGAGGCGGCACCGGATGCTGCAGAAGAATGCCATGAACAGCCGGATCGTTATTCAGTTCATTTATTTGAGCAAGCAGTTGCTCGGTCGTGGTAGAAGAGGGCAGTTCGATCTTCAGGGATTCCATGCCGATTCTTTGGCAGGCATTGCCCTTCATTTTCACGTAGGTGGCGGAGGCCGGATCATCGCCCACGAGAATTGTAGCGAGCACCGGAGTGAGACCGCTGGCCGCCTTGAGGTTTGCAACCCGCGCCGTCAGTTCCGTTTCGGTCTTTTGTGCCAGTGCCTTGCCGTCGAGAATGAGTGCTGTCATGAGTTCGAAATCCAGTGCCAGTAAAAGCGCGCTATTGTCACATAGCTGCCGGAACTAGCCAATCGGATTGGGAGAGACCAAAAAGATGAGGCATCAATTGGGAGGTCGTTTACCCCGGCAAATTGCCCGTTGACGTATACAGATGCCCCCGGTATTATGCGCACCTCGTTGAATCAGGTGCTTGTTGCACCCGTGTTCACGACTGATAGTGCAAGTTAACGGAGTGTAGCGCAGCCTGGTAGCGCGTCTGCTTTGGGAGCAGAATGTCGGGG
>CAZJKJ010000015.1:21522-62255 GCA_964546435.1 uncultured Cellvibrionaceae bacterium | reverse complement strand
ATGCCATCGCTTGCTTTCAAATTTCCCGCCCTATCTGTCGCTGAATGACGTCAATCGATCGCCTATAGACAAAGATCGATGATATTGCTCGGGCAGCATTTTACCTCTGCTTACTTGCTTTGCGTGAGTTTGTTGTTTGCTGGCGTTGCAGCGTGGACGTCTTGATTACGGTGGCAGTTCACTCACTTCAATTTCACCGCTCGCTGTTGTGGGTGTCTTGATTGCCCTTCCTGGGCAGCATTTTACCTCTGCTTACTTGCTTTGCGTGGGTTTGTTGTTTGCTGGCGTTGCAGCGTGGACGTCTTGATTACGGTGGCAGTTCACTCACTTCAATTTCACCGCTCGCTTTTGTGGGTGTCTTAATTGCCACTCCCTTGTTTAGCGGTGGGTGTCTTAATTGCCGTGGGTGTCTTGATTGCCTTTAGCGGTGGGTGTCTTGATTGCCTTTAGCGGTGGGTGTCTTGATTGCCAGGTGTGACTGCCGCCTCGCAGATTGCCGCCGGTAACCTCGTCGGGCACGGACAGTTTCACCTTAATAGCGGGAAAGGAATAAAATGCAAATACCCGTGCGGGCACCGTGATCCCGCTCGCGCGGGAGCTACGGCTAGTCGTGGCGAAAGTATTTGATACGTGCCTTAACTGGCTTTGTCGAGGCGGCAGTTGATTTGCGGGTAGACGTCGATCAGTACCGACTTGACGGTTTCTGACTGGATCTGCCGCAGGGCCTTGCACATTGCGCTATGGGTTTCCTTTTCCATTTCGGCGGATTTTTCCACCCAGAGGCGATCATCTTCGGGATCCAGTCCGGCCAGCATTTCCGGATACATTTTCTGTAACACGCTGCCGAAGGCGTGGATCCCTTCTTCCCGGGTCTGTAAAAATGGTTTCAGATAATTGATGGCGGCGGTCCGTGTCAGCGCCATGCGTTCAAAAATTCGTTGATGTTGCGTTCTGCTCGAATTGACTGCCGCAGTTTCATAAAACTCCACACCACTTTGCAAAGTCTTGATGACAGCTTCCAGTGTCACAGCATCTTTACCAGACATACGCTTTTCCCCACTTCATCAATAACGGCATGCACAACGCGGACTGATCTGGTGTCACTTTGTCATTCTCGTGTTACTGCCACTGCCTTCACTGACAAAAACGACGCTCTATAATTATTGAATGCGTCTTGTCGAATACCACTATGGACCAGGTGCCTGATCGCAACCCGGATCCCGGACCGCCACTGGAATGCGTCAACACATCCGCATCACGCCAGGTGCTGCCCCCCTTTTGCAATCCTGCAACGCGGGTTTCCCTCCCGCCCCCGGCAACGGGTGTCCGGCTCTCGCCGTTTGCCGTCTGCCTGGCCGTCGTACTTCCAGTCGATCGAACTATAGCCGGGTCAACTTAATCATAGCTGAACCGTTCTGCTTCTCCATTGGCACCCTTGGCATCTTGCCGCTTTGTTCTAAAGTCGCCTGAAGAAAGGCATTTTGCTTATGACACAAAACCCGCAAATCCGGCTTTCCGCGATCCGGTCAGGGCGTTCGCCGGGCAGACGGCGCCTGCTCGGTGACGGGTTATTGCAGCAGATCGTAAGGTCGCAACATGTCTTCTTCGGTCACGGCGGGGCGGTCGTTGTACTCGCGACCAAACCGGCTGAAGGATTTCGACTGCGCCTGCCCTTCAGACAGATACGCGCACCAGCCCGCCCCTTCCGGCAGTTGTGTCGGTTCGCCGAGACCGGCAAAAAAATCCCCGTAATCCCGCGCCGGCAACAACTGCTCGACCACCCATTGAGCCCGCGTCGATACCTGCTCGGCAGCAATCCGGTTGCGCACTCCCCAGCCGATGACGTAATCATTGCAGCGGGGATTTTCGGTGCGCGGCGGGGTCACGTATGCCAGGTCGCGGTCCATGTCGTAATGCAGTTTCATCATGGTTTCCTCGAACAGCATGGCGAGGTCTTCGTACTGGGAGTAATAGGCGTAATCATCACTGGCAGCGTCCGGTTCGAAATAGCTGCCGACCATGGCGGCGGTGACCTCCCGATCGCTGCTGTTGGGCTCGAAACCGCGATAGAGGATGTTGGCTACCCGCCGCATCTCGTCTGATTCCAGACCGTTGAGATTGAACAGCCAGGTCGAGGGCAGGTCGTTGAACACGCTGCTGGCAGCGCGCAGAAACGACAGGTTCCGGTCTACCCCTGCGGCCAGAGCCGGCGGGAAGAGATCATTGGCGTGCGCCAGTTCGTGAAACAGCAAAGACGCCATGCGCGGTTCGATGTCGCTCAAGGTGCGCGAACCATCGGCCGACCAGGCGTAGTCATTGACGGGTCTATTGTCTTTTACATACTGCCAGTAGGCGCGGTACGCCATGGGTTCGGCGAATGCCAGGCGGTAGTCCGGATCGGTGCTGATCACGGTCCGTTCCGCTGCGGTCAGCCACAGGTTCTGCGGGTCGAGATAAATCGCTCCGGTGAGATTGAGGTAATAAGAAGGGCGGATATCCGCATCGATCACGACCGCCGTGACCGCGCCGAATAACTGCAGCATGTCTGCGGGAACCACTGCCAGCAGCTGTTCAAAACGCGCGCCCATCCACGGGTGGGACACGAGTACGCGCTCCATGATGTCGCCGGCGGTGGGGGTGGCGGTCTCCATCCCGATGGTGGGCAGCGTCTGCAGGGTGCAGGAGGCGGCTGCATTTTCCGCAGCGGCGCATTGCTTGAGCACCTGCCGGAAAGTGCCATGGTCGCGATAAGGTGATATATCGTCCAGCGCCCCGGACGCGATGGGCCCCCGGTTACTGCCTCCACAACCCACTATTGCAGCCACTGCGGCGGCCATGACAATTGTGCGCAACATACAGCTCCTTAAAAACCTCAGTGTCAAAAAAATAATCCCTCAGAAGTGTATACCCGCTTGCCGGGTGTCGCCCGAATCGCCGGAATAAATTCCGGCTGGATCACGGATCAGTCCAGCCAGTTCAGGATGCTGGCCACGGTGTCGGCGCCCTGGCGGGCCACCTGCTCCCGGGTTGCGGTGCCGAAGCCTTCCCGCACCAGATCCTCTTCAGGCATTTCGTCGATAAAACGGCTGGGGGTGGTTTGCTGTTTCTCGCCGAACTGTTTGCGCGATGCGGTCAGGGTGAGGGTGAGGGTTTTCTGGGCGCGGGTGATGCCCACGTACATCAGTCGCCGCTCTTCCTCCACATTGTTTTCTTCCAGGCTGCTGCGGTGAGGCAGCAGCTCCTCTTCCACCCCCACCAGAAACACATGGGGAAACTCCAGCCCCTTGGCCGCGTGCAGGGTCATCATCTGAACGCGATCGCTCTCATCCTCCTCTTCCTGCCGATCCAGCAGATCCATCAGTTGCAATTTGGCAATGGCACCCTTTAACGGCTCTTCGCCCTCGCCCTCCTCATCCTGGCGGGCGATGATCCGCCGGATTGATTCCAGCAGATAGCGCACATTTTCCATACGCTTTTCCGCCACTTTGGGGGAGCTTGCGTTCTGGTGGAGCCACGCCTCGTAGCCGATGTCTTCCACCATTTCCGTCACCGCCGTGATCGCGCCGACGCTGTGGCATTTGACTTGAACCCGCTCGATCCACTCGCGGAAGGCCGTGAGGTTTTCCAGCCCTTTGGGATGCAATACCGTCTGGACCCCCAACTCGCCACACGCCGCGAGCAGGCCGATCTGGCGTTCGCTGGCATAGCGGCCCAGCGCTTCCAGGGTGCCGGTGCCGATGGAACGGCGCGGGGTATTGATGATGCGCAGAAAGGCGTTGTCATCATCGGGATTGACCAGCAGGCGCAGATAGGCGAGCACGTCCTTGATTTCGGAGCGGGAAAAAAAGCTGGTGCCGCCGCTGATGTTGTAAGGAATCTGGTGCTGCTGCAGTTTCATCTCGAACAGGCGCGCCTGATGGTTGCCACGGTAGAGGATCGCAAAATCGCGATAGCCGCACTGGCGGCGCAGGCGCTGGTTGAGGATTTCGGTGGCGACCCGTTCGGCTTCGGTATCCTCGGTCGGGCTGCGGATCACCCGAATCGGCTCTCCCAGCCCCAGCTCGCTCCACAGGCTTTTGTTGAATTCGTGGGGATTATTGGCAATGACGGTGTTGGCCGCTCGCAGGATGCGGGCCGTGGAGCGGTAATTCTGTTCCAGCTTGACCACATGCAGACTGGGGAAATCCTCCCGCAACTGCATCAGATTCTCCGGGCGGGCGCCGCGCCAGGCGTAAATGCTCTGGTCGTCATCCCCCACCACCGTGAGGGCCCCGCGACCGTCCATGAGCTGTTTAACCAGCAGGTACTGGCTGGTATTGGTGTCCTGATATTCATCCACCAGCAGATAGCGCAGTCGGTTGCGCCAGCGTTCCAGGATTTCGGGGTGACGGGCAAACAGTTCCGACGGCAGGCGGATCAGGTCATCGAAGTCGACAGAATTGTAGGCGTGCAGTGCCTGGTTATAGCGCGCATAGACCCGCGCCCAGAGCAGTTCAGCCGGTGACTGGGCGCGGTTTTCGGCCTCGGCGGGGCTGATCTGGCTGCTCTTCCAGCTGGAAATCTGGTTCTGCAGCAGGTCCAGCAGATCGGTATCGACGTCGCCATCGCGCAGCACCAGCTCCTTTAGAAGCGACCGGCTGTCCTCACTGTCGAAGATGGAAAATCCCGGCTTGAAGCCCAGCGTCTTGTGTTCGCGCCGGATGATATTCAGGCCGAGGTTATGGAAGGTGCAGACGGTCAGCCCGCGGGCTTCTTTGCCCCGCACCAGTTTTGCCACCCGCTCCTTCATCTCCCGGGCGGCCTTGTTGGTAAAGGTGACCGCGGCGATATGACGGGCCGGGTAACCGCACTCCTCGATCAGATAAGCAATCTTGCGCGTGATGACGCTGGTTTTGCCACTGCCGGCGCCGGCGAGCACCAGACAGGGCCCGTCGATGTAGCGGGCGGCTTCTTTTTGTCGGGGATTGAGCTTGTTCAAGGCTGGATACTGCGTTGATTACGGCGCTGGATACCACTGAGTATGGACGGTCAAAGGCGGCGGCGAGGAACGCCGTCGCGGGCTGGATTCTAAGCCAAACCCGTGCGCGTGTCTCGCCGACTTTCCGGTTCTGCGCTACACCACGTGAATATCCAGCCCCACAGGCAGGCCCTCCATGCTGGCCTCAAGGTGATCGCCTTCGCGCACTTCGCCGACCCCGGCAGGCGTGCCGGTGTAAATCAGATCGCCCGGCACCAGCGCCACAAACTGGGACACATGGGTAAGCAGTTCGGGCACCGACCAGACCATATCCTGCCAGTGGCAGCTCTGGACTACATTGCCGTTCTTTTTCAGCGTCAACGGACCCATGCGCAGCAGATCGGCATATTCACCCTGGGCAATGGGCGAACAGATAGCCGACCCGTCGAACCCTTTGGCCAGGTCCCAGGGCTGGCCGCTTTCCTTCGCGGCGCGCTGGATGTCCCGGCAGGTCATGTCGAGCCCCAGGGCAAATCCGCCCACGCAGGCGCCGGCTGTATCCGGCGTCAGCGCCTGCCCGAACCGGGTAATGGCCACAACCAGCTCCAGCTCATGGTGCACTTCCGAGGAGAATCCGGGACGGGTGAAGTACCGGGACTGGTTCAGCGCCGTCAGCGGCTTGAAGAAAAACATGGGCGAGGTGTTCTTCGGATCGTGGCCCATCTCTTTGGCGTGGTCGGCATAGTTGCGCCCGATACAGATGATCCGGTTGGCTTCGAATTCGCCCTCACGAGGCTGGCCATCGGTGATGGCGACAAACGGCAGTTGCGTATGCATTCAGGTTTTCCCGTTACAGTGGGTGTGGGGTTTCTACGCACTAAAACCGGTGACAGTCTGTGCGGGTTTATTTGATCGGCCGGTCAAGGCTGCGATAGGCCAGCGCTTCACTGACGGTGGCCGGGCTGATGTCGGCCTCGCCGGCGAGATCCGCCAGGGTGCGCGCCACTTTCAAGATGCGGTCGTAGGCCCGCGCCGACAGTTGCAAGCGCTCCATGGCAAACGCGAGGATACGGCTGGCCGGCGCATCCAGGCGACAGTATTCGAGGAGTTCCTTGCCGGCAAGCAGTGCGTTCTGCTTGCCTTGCCGGGCCAGTTGCCGGTCGCAGGCGATCTCAACCCGCTTTTTGACCACGGCACTGGATTCACCGCCGGCCTGCGTCCCTTGCAGCTCCGCGATGGGCAGCGGCCTCACGGGCACATGCAGGTCGATGCGATCGAGCAAAGGCCCCGAGATTTTCTGGCGATAGCGTTGCACCTGTGCGGTTGAACAGCGGCAACGATCGTTGTCGTCGCCGTAATAGCCACAGGGGCAGGGATTCATGGCGGCGATCAGCTGGAAGCGCGCCGGGAAGTTAACCTGGGCCGAGGCCCTGGAGATACTCACCGAACCGGTCTCCAGCGGCTGCCGCATCACTTCCAGCACGCCCCGGGGGAATTCCGGCAATTCATCGAGAAACAGAATGCCGCGATGGGCCAGGGTAATCTCCCCGGGTTTGGGGTTGGAACCACCCCCCACCATGGCGATGGACGAAGCGGTGTGATGGGGATGCCGGTAAGGGCGCGCCATCCAGTCGGCAGACACCTGGCGGTCCACCAGGGAGCGGATAGCGGCGACTTCAATGGCTTCATTTTCATCCAGGGGCGGCAGAATACCGGCGAGACGACTGGCGAGCATGGACTTGCCGGTGCCGGGTGGCCCGTAGAAGAGCAGATTGTGACCGCCGGCGGCTGCCACTTCCAGCGCGCGCCGCGCTTGCAGCTGCCCCTTGACGTCGATCAGATCGGCGCCGGTCCGCGCACTTTTCAGGGGTACGGGTTGTGCCAGCGGCAAGGATTCGCGCCGGTGCAGATGGGCGCACACTGCCAGCAGGCTTTCGGCGCTCAGGGCCCCGGCCCGAGGGCACAGGGCGACCTCCGCTGCGTTGCCCTGCGCCACCACCAACTGCCGTCCGACCGCCTGGCTCGCCAGCACCGCGGTAATGGCGCCCCGCACCGGTCGCAGCTCCCCGGACAGGGCCAGTTCACCCACAAATTCCAGATCTTCCAGCAGATCGGCCGGTATCTGGGCCGACGCCGCCAGGATGCCCAACGCTATGGCAAGATCATAGCGCCCGCCTTCCTTGGGCAGGTCGGCGGGTGCGAGATTGACGGTGATGCGTTTCTGCGGAAAGGTGAAATGGCTGTTCAGCAGGGCACTGCGGACCCGGTCCTTGCTTTCCTTGACCGCCGTCTCCGGCAGACCAACGATGGCGAAGCCCGGCAGACCACCGGACAGGTGGGTTTCCACGGTGACCAGTGGAGCCTCAATGCCCAACTGGGCGCGGGTAAAAACAATCGATAATGACATGCCACATCCTTGTGTTCATGACTTCCGTCTTGGAAGCCGGGTTAGCCCATGCGCCGGACGTGGTGCCAGAAGACCAGACCGCACGCAATTGAATACCAGGAGTATTCAATGAAATGATTGAAGTTGCGATTACCATACAGATCGAAAATCGCCCAGGGAATAATCGCGAAGAACACCATGGCGCCCCAGCTCACTTTACCGAACCACCAGCGCAGGATTAAAAATACCGGCAACGCATAAATTGCCAGCAGAATTGCCGTCGCCGCCATGTTGCGCAGCAGGTCGGAAAAGCCAATCATGGCCAGATTACCCGCCGTCAGACTGCCGTTGACATGTCCCCCGAACACATACCAGGCGATCAGGTAATACAGAATCCTGGCGAGCGGTAAGGTCAGCGTGCCCCAAAAAATGCCATACAGAATGTGATTCATGACTCTGCTCAATCGTGTTGAAGAAAAACCCGTTCGTTGATCACCCCGAGCAAATCCGGCTTTGGAAAGGCAAAGCGTCCCCGGCGGATCTGCGTGAGAAAGGTAAAGGAACACTGTGACGATCGTTCGGCGTGACGACCGTTCGGCGACCCTGGTGGTCCGCCAAAAGCGGACACGCATAACAGGTTACGCACACGGATTGAACCTTGACGGGTTAAGCAAGTTCGCCGGCCCCGGCAACATTAACGGTTCAATGACCTGCATGTCCAGAGTCAAGGACAGCGACTTGCCCGTAGCCGGGCAGGCGCGAATAAACGGGCGCATGAACAACGCCCGCAGGGTTTACCGGGACCGGACCCTGGTCTCAAGCGGGCGGAATGACCGCACAGGCGATTCGCGGCCCGGCATTGCCGGCGGGATCGCTTTCCTTGTCGTCGGTACCCGCATGGATGACGATGGCTGTACCCCCTTCTTTCTGAACCGCATGTTCACCGGAAAGCGTGGCCTCCGCAAACACCACTTCCACGGTAAAGCTGCCGTCGTCGTTGAAGGTGTAGTTGTAGTCTTCACTGTCCCCCGCATGGGGACCGTCCTTCTGCCCATGGGGCACACCGGCAGGATTGAAGTGGCCGCCCGCGGCGCCGGCGGCGTCGGGTTCGCCGTCATTGTCGGTGTCCATACTGTCGCAGCTGCCGTTTTCATGAATATGAATGGCATGTTCGCCCGCGGAAATCACGCTGTTGGCGGCAATATCGAATTTCACCGTGAGGCCGGCTTCCATATCGAGCAAGGTGGCGCTGCCGAGTTTCTGTTGCGGATCCTCCGCGCTCACCACATCCACAGATACGCTTGCCGTGTCGGATAAAGTGCCGGCCTGACGTTGCTCCTGGGCCGCTGCTGCTTCCGTCGCTGGCGGATTGGCTGGCTCGGGGCCCATCGGTGGGGGCGTCATGTCGGCGTTACGGGCGCTCTGGTCACAGCCGGCGAGCACGACCAGCAGCAATGCGGATAACGGTAGGTTCAACCGGGAAGCTGCGCTGCGGCGCATATTTCCTCCTAGAGTTTGTGTGTGGCAAGTATCCGTCTGGATCGGTGGGCACGCTCCCTGTACGAATCAGAAGTCTATACGGAGCCTTCCCCATATGTGATCAGGCGCACTTTTCGTGCACCTGCAATGCCGTCTCAAATGCCCGCGAGGACAACCCCGACGATGGCGATGCCAGCACCCGCCACGCGGACCACCCAGCGTCCGGGCAGCGCCCGCATCAAGGGCGCTGCCAAACTCGCCGCCAACGCCACCGCCACACTCCCTGCCACCAGGCCGACAGCGTAACCCCCTGCCCCGGCAGGCATTTCCTGGCCGTGGGTGATCCCGTGAATGAGGGCAATAGCCGCGAGCGCGGCCAAGCGACCCGCCAAGCGCACATTGATGGCCAGGGCGACCATGCCCCCCAGAACGACGAGGGTTGCGCAGATGGCCGGCTCCATATTGATCACCGGCAACCAGGGCGAGACGACGATACCGGCCGCCAGCGCCGCACCCAACAGCAGGCAGCCGCCCAGGCGCTCCCGCCGCCCCGGCACCATCGCCAGACAAAAGCCCGCCGCGATCAATACCAAGAGGTGATCCAGACCGGTAAACAGATGTAAAGCGCCGGCCAGCAAAGAGGCATCTCCATGGCCGGCATGGGCGGACGCGACGCCGGGAACAACACCGGCCACAAGAGCGGCCGCCACACAGATCAGTTTTTTCATGTTCGACTCCAGGGTTTCAGGTTAGGGATTATTCGGGTTACGCGAGCATGCCCTGTCGTTCAATGAAGCTGATGACGTCCGCTACGCCGGTGCCGTCCTTCAGATTTGTAAAAACGAAGGGCTTCTGGCCGCGCATTTTTTGGGCATCCCGATCCATGACCGCCAGGTCGGCCCCCACCAGCGGCGCCAGATCGGTCTTGTTGATGATCAGCAAATCCGAGCGGGTAATGCCCGGCCCGCCCTTGCGGGGGATTTTGTCGCCGGCAGATACGTCGATGACGTAGAGGGTCAGATCGGACAGCTCCGGACTGAAGGTTGCCGCCAGATTGTCACCGCCGCTTTCGATCATGATCAGGTCGAGATCGGGGAAGCGCTCCTGTAACTGTGCAACCGCAGACAGATTCATGGACGCGTCTTCGCGAATCGCCGTATGGGGACAGCCCCCCGTCTCCACGCCGATAATGCGATCCGCCGCGAGGGCTTCGTGGCGCAGCAGGAATTCCGCATCTTCGCGGGTGTAGATGTCGTTGGTGATGACGGCAATATTGAATCGTTCCCGCAGGGCGAGACACAGGGTTTTGACCAGCGCGGTTTTTCCCGAGCCGACCGGCCCGCCGACGCCCAGGCGCAATGGAGGTTTTTTCATCAGTATTTTCCCGATCAACAGATAAACAGTTTCAGGAGCGGAACAGCCTCGAATACTGCCGCTCGTGGGAGGCGGAGGCCAGCGCCAGTCCGGGCAGGCTGGCCCCCAGATCAGTGTCTTCCCAGCTCATCGCCTGAGCACACACAACCTCGATGCGGGGCATGATGCGCAGCAACAGCTGCTGCGCCTGGGTCTGCCCCAGCGGCACCAGTTTGGTCGCCGCCGCAACCTGATTTTCCAGCCAGCTCCAGGCAAATCCGGCCAACGCCTGCGGCGGGGCAATGGCCCAGCCATGGCAGGCCAGCGCAAACTGGCTGACATAGGTGGGGGGCGCCAGGAGGGTCGTCCCAGCCATCTGGGGAAGCTCCAGATCCCGCAACAGACGCGCCAGCGCCATTCCCATTTGTTCGTCTTCCAGCAGGAGCTCCCGGGTCTCCCGCGACGCCCGTACATAGTCATTCCAGTGATTCAGCGCGGCTAAGTCCGAGCCCTTCAGGGCGTCGAGGCAGCGCAACAGAACCGGTAGTTCCAGACGTCCCAGCCCGTGCTCCAGCAACCCTTCCAGCCATCGGCCCAGACGGGTATTTGCCGGCGTGCCGCGCTCGTCCCGCAACCAGCCGGCGTCGATCGCCCATTCAATGCCCTGGGAATAGGCGTAGGCACCGACGGGTAACGCCGGGCTGACCAGGTGCAGCAGATGCAGCCCGGGCAGGCCTCCGGATGTCATGACGGGTGCTGCCGGTGGGGGTGCTCGTGGGCGTGTTCAGGGTCGTGGTGATGATGAGGCGACGCATGATAGGCGCCCGCTTCCGGGTTGAATGCATTTGCGCGACAGTGAACCGCCAATCCCAGTCCCGCCACCATCTCGTCGAGCACATGATCATGCTGCCAGGCCAGGTAACCCGGGCCGATTTCCAGCGGTACGTGACGATTGCCCAGATGATAGGCAGCGCGGGCGAGCAGGAGCGCGTCGCCGGATTCCGCCCGGCTGAGCTGCTCCGGTGCGGCCACCACCTGCACCATGGAACCGTCGGTACAGCGCAACAGATCGCCGTCCGCCAGCACCTGACCGCGTTCAATAAACCAGCCCAGATTCTGGCCGCAGCGGGTGGCGGTGCGGTGACGGCTTTTTTGTCGTTCTTCAAACGTCAGGACGACCTGCAGGGCGGCGCAGGACGGGCCTTTGTGCACTTCGAAGGCTTCCAGCATGGGGCATCAACTCCTAAAACAAAAAATAGCGCTGCGCGAGCGGCAGCACGACGGCGGGTTCACAGGTCAGCAGCACCCCATCGGCTCGCACTTCATACGTCTGGGGATCGACTTCCATCACCGGCTGGTAATGGTTCAGGCGCATGTCCGATTTCTGGATGGAACGGCAGTTGCGCACCGCTACCAGCCGACGCTCCAGCCGGACCCGGTGCGCCAGGTCCGATTCCAGGGCCGCACGACTGACAAAACTGACGGAGGTACCGCTGCACGCCCGGCCGTAGGCGCCGAACATCGGGCGGAAGTGCACCGGCTGCGGCGTCGGAATGGAGCCGTTGGGATCTCCCATGGGGGCGGCCGCAATGGCGCCGCCTTTGATGATCAGCGCCGGTTTCACGCCAAAAAAAGCCGGCTTCCACAGCACCAGATCGGCAAGCTTGCCCTCTTCCACCGAGCCCACCTCGTGGGCGATGCCGTGGGCCAGAGCCGGGTTGATGGTGTACTTGGCGATGTATCGTTTGATGCGGAAGTTGTCCGCGGCGGCGCCGTCTTCCGGCAGATTGCCGCGCTGTACTTTCATTTTGTGGGCCGTTTGCCAGGTGCGGCAGATCACTTCACCCACGCGCCCCATGGCCTGGGAGTCGGACGAAATCATGGACAGGGCGCCGAGATCGTGCAGGATATCTTCGGCCGCGATGGTTTCCTTGCGAATGCGGGAATCTGCAAAAGCCACATCCTCTGGAATGTTCGGATCGAGGTGATGACAGACCATCAGCATGTCCAGATGCTCATCCACCGTATTGACCGTGTAGGGCCGGGTGGGATTGGTCGAGGATGGCAGGACGTTGTTGAGACCGCAGGCCTTGATGATGTCCGGTGCGTGGCCACCGCCGGCGCCTTCGGTGTGGTAGGTATGGATGGTGCGCCCCTTGAAGGCGGCAATCGTGTCTTCAACAAAGCCGGATTCGTTAAGCGTGTCCGTATGGATGGCCACCTGCACGTCGTAGCGCTCTGCCACGGTGAGGCAGTTGTCGATAGCGGCGGGCGTAGTGCCCCAGTCTTCGTGCAGCTTCAGGCCCAGCGCGCCGGCGCGCAATTGTTCTTCCAGCGGCAGGGCCAGACTGGCATTGCCCTTGCCCAGCAGGCCCACGTTCATGGGGAAAGATTCCACCGCCTGGAGCATCTTGCCGATGTGCCAGGGACCGGGTGTGCAGGTAGTCGCCTTGGTGCCGGTGGCCGGGCCGGTACCGCCGCCGATCATGGTGGTGACCCCGCTCATGAGGGCTTCTTCCATCTGCTGCGGGCAGATGAAATGAATGTGTGCATCAATGGCGCCGGCGGTGAGGATCAGACCTTCCCCGGCAATAATTTCCGTTCCGGGTCCGATTATGATGTCCACGCCGGGCTGGATATCCGGGTTGCCCGCCTTGCCGATCCCGGCAATGCGACCCTCCTGAATGGCCACGTCGGCTTTGACGATGCCCCAGTGATCCACGATCAGGGCATTGGTGATGACGGTATCCGGCGAAGTGCTGCAATTTTGCTGGCTCTGACCCATGCCGTCGCGGATGACCTTGCCGCCACCGAATTTCACTTCTTCGCCGTAGAGGGTGAAGTCCTTCTCCACTTCCAGCCACAGCTCGGTGTCCGCCAGGCGAACCCGGTCGCCCACGGTGGGCCCGAACATCTCGGCGTAGGCACGCCGTTCAATGGTCGCCATTACAGATCCCCCATGATTTGCCCGCGAAACCCGTAAACCCGTCGCAGACCGTCCAGCTCCACCAGCTCTACCTCGCGCTCTTGCCCCGGCTCAAACCGCACCGCCGTGCCGGCGGCAATATTGAGCCGGAAGCCGCGGGTCTGGGCGCGATCGAAATGCAGCGCCGGGTTGGTTTCGAAAAAGTGGTAATGAGAACCGACCTGGATGGGGCGGTCGCCGCTGTTGGCGACGGTCACGGTCACGGTCACCCGGGATTCGTTGATGGTGATCGAACCGGGGCGGATCTGGTATTCGCCGGGAATCATGGTTGCTTCCTACACAATGGGGCTGTGAACGGTGACCAGCTTGGTGCCATCCGCAAAGGTGGCTTCAACCTGGACCTCGGGAATCATGTCGGCAATGCCGTCCATGACGTCCTCGCGGGTGAGGATGGTGCGCCCATGACTCATCAGTTCAGCGACGGTGCGGCCGTCCCGGGCTCCTTCCATGATGGCGGCGCTGATCAGGGCGATCGCTTCCGGATAATTCAGCTTTAATCCTCGCGCCTTGCGCCGCTCCGCCACCAGAGCGGCGGTGAACAGCAACAGCTTGTCTTTCTCCCGTGGACTTAACTCCATGGCTTACTCCGGCAATTGTCAGAAGGAATCACGTGTTCCAGATGCGCGGCGCGACCGCCGCCTTGTTGTTCAGCAGGTGTCGCAGGATCTGCCACACCCGTTCAAAGCCGGTTCGGCACTGGGCGGCGCTGTCGCCGAGATAACGCACGATCAGCAGTCCCCCCTTTTGAGTCAGGCTCCAGTGCCCCGCAATGTCCTGGCGGCTCGACGCCTGCAGGAAGTCCAGTATCCGCCCGCCGTCGTCCAGGTTCAGACAGGCGTCGCCGAGAAATGCCAGAAACGTGCCACTCACGTGACAGCCGCGCATGCCCCAGTCGGCCGTCATGATGTCGGCGCCGCCGGACCAGCGATTCTGCTCCACAAACAGCAAGCGCCCCTCGTGGTGGATTTCCAGGGTCTGCTGGCAACTGCCTTGAAGGAAGGGTTGGGCAGACGCTTTGCGTCCGAGCGCCACTATGTCCCACAGACAGCAACGGGCCGCGCCGCTCAGCTCCACCCGGGTCGTCAGGCGGCCCTTGGCACCGTCGAAAACGATGGTTTCCTGGGGCAGCCATTCCAGACAGGCGCCATCTTCCAGCCGCCAGTGGACAAGCTGGCTTTGCTCGGTGTGCGACTGGCCGACACTGTAGAGCTTGCCCGCAGACGGGGTAGTGATCAGCACGGCCGCCTTTTCCTGCAGATGGCCTTCGATCACCAGACGGTCCCCCAGCACCAGCCCTCCCGGCGGATGCAGCAGATAGACATGCGGGCAGCCCGCCCCTTCCGGATAAAAAGGACGTTGAACCCGCAAGGGCCCTTCGTGCAGACTGTGCAGCAACCGACAGCGCCCCGCCCGGCAATCGAACACCAGCCGCAGGGAGGCCGCCCATTCCCGTGCAGACACCGGCGGCGCTGCCGGGCCCGCCGTTTGCAGCGGAGCTGGCGTATGTCGAGGAGCTTGAATGTTCATGGGCGGGAAGAGGAAGCAAAGACGGGGAAAGTTAACGCATGATCCCCGCGAGCACAACGACCGGTGAAACAAACCGCGTGCAGTCGTCGGAAACTGCGGCGCAGCCACCGGCAACTGGAATTCAGGTCCGCAATCCGGCACGACATCCGCGTTCTGAACGAACGCCATGAACCAGATCAGGGCATTGGTGTTCATGCGCGCCCCACTTTGGTGCACACGTTAACTGGAGGTATTTCATGATCAACAACTTCGCGCAGCAACTCTGGCAGGATCTCAATGAAAAACTGCAGGGCAACCGGGCCGCCGAGATGTCCCGCAGCCATTTCCAGAGCGCCGTGGAATCCGCCTTGCGCAAATGCCGGCTGGTTACCCGGGAGGAGTTCGATGCACAGCAGGCCGTGCTGACGCGCACCCGGGAAAAGGTGGAATTGCTGGAGCAGCGGGTCGCGCACCTCGAAGCTCAGGCGGGTCATGCACCACCGGCAGATCCCGCCCCGTAAACCCACGCGGCTGATGGATCACCTGTTCATGGGTGCCAGTGCGGGTGCCGGCATGACGCCCCTCTTTCCCCAACGCTTGCCCGCGTAGTGCGAATCACCTAATCTTTCAGATGGCGCGCCCCCTGTAATAGTGCCCGCCTGCCCCGGCGCGGCTCTGCAAAATTCCGCTGCCGGCACCAACTGTGCAGTCCGCCGCCCACTCGATCGACAGTGCGCCTCCAAAGCACAGCCATCTTCACCTCGACTCTGGACTGACCCATGCAAGCACTATTTCCGGACATTCGCCCGTATCAGGAACACAACCTGCCCGTTGACCACTTGCACACGTTATATGTTGAAGAGTCAGGTTCCCCCGATGGAATTCCTGTCCTGTTCGTTCACGGCGGACCCGGTGCCGGGTGCAGCAAATATGACCGGCGCTTTTTCGACCCGGAAAGATATCGCATTATCCTCTTTGATCAGCGCGGAACAGGCCGGTCAACGCCCCACGCCGAACTCGAAAACAACACCACGGCCCATCTGGTGCAGGACATCGAAGCAATTCGCACCCGCCTGAAAGTCGACAAGTGGGTTCTCTTCGGCGGCTCCTGGGGTTCGACCCTCAGCCTGGTCTATGCGCAAACCTTTCCTGAACGGGTTCTCGGCATGGTGCTGCGGGGCATTTTTCTCTGCCGGGAGCGGGACCTGCACTGGTTCTACCAAAGTGGCGCCGACCGGATTTTCCCCGATTACTGGCAGGACTACGCCAACCAGATCCCCCCCGAAGAACAGGATGATTTCATCACCGCCTACCACCTCCGCCTGACGGGTGCTAATGAGCTGGCGAAAATGTCTGCGGCCAAAAGCTGGTCGATCTGGGAGGGCCGCTGCGCCACCCTGCGCCCCAATAACGACGTGGTACAGCGCTTTTCCGATCCGCATCTGGCACTGTCCCTGGCCCGCATCGAAGCGCACTATTTCGTCAACAACGCGTTCCTGGAGCCCGACCAGATCATCCGCAATGCCGGCAATCTCAACGGCATTCCCGGCATCATCATCCACGGCCGCTATGACATTGTCTGTCCGCTGGACAATGCCGTAGCGCTGCACAATGCCTGGCCGGATTCGGAGCTGCACATCATCCGCGATGCGGGCCACTCTTCTGCGGAACCGACCATTGCTGACGCGCTGGTGAAGGCTACCCAGGAGATGGCAGCGCATCTGGGCGAGGATGACCGTTCCGGCTAAAGCGGGCGAGTGCGACTGCCCCGCCGGTAGAACTAGCCGCTCGGCTGCGGCCAGCGCAACTCGAAGCGGGCGCCACCGAGTTCCGATGCCGCCACCCTCGCGGACCCATTGTGCCAGGCCAGAATCCGCTGGACGATGGCCAGACCCAGCCCGAAACCGCTGTTTTGACTCTGCCCCTCAGGCGTCAGCCTGACAAAGGACTGGAATACCCGTTCCCGCTCGGACGGCGGAATACCCGGCCCGTCATCTTCAATGCAAACCAGGTAGTCGTCCCCCGCCAGGGCCAGTGAAATGCGGATGCGTTGCCGCGCGAACCGGCTGGCGTTTTGCAAAACGTTGATGATCGCCCTTTCCATCAGATGCCATTCACACACCACCGGATCGAGATGATGCGGGTGTACCTCCAGCGTGAGGCCGGTTTGCTGCAGATTCAGCTGCCGGGTGCAGCGTTCAATGAGATAGCCCATATCGCCCGCCTGCAGATCCAGAGACTGATCGCTTTGTTCGTAGCCCGCGTAGGTCAGCAGCTGGTTGATCAGCGCGTCCATTTCCGACACATCCTGGCGCACCCCCGCCAGCTGCCGGCGCACTGCCCCCAGCTCGCGGGCTTCGCTCGCCAGCTCCAGACCGAATTTCATCCGCGCCAGCGGTGTCCGCAATTCGTGGGATACGGCGCAGGTCATTTCCTGATGGGACAGCAACAGATCACGAATCCGCCGGGCCATACCGTTAAAGGCGGCAGCCAGATTGCGCACGGGCGAGGTGCCCCGCAAATGCAGATCCCCCGGCACGGAATTCCTGCCGATCAGGCCGGTCTGCCGCTCCAGCCTGGCCAGATCCCGGGACAGCGGCCACACCCAGAAGAGCACGGCAATCGCCATCGCCAGATAGAAAAGCACCACGAACGCATCATAAAGGCGGGGGCGCGCCGGCACGCGGGATGCCTGCTCCAGCTTGATCACCCCGCCAGTGGCCCCGGCCGGGTCACTGACGCGCTGATAGATGATCTTGGTACCGGCCGCATCGTGGACAACCACCAGATCGCCCCGGCGCAGATCTTCCCGCAGGCGCGACTGAGCGAAATCCTCCAGGGCAATCATTTCGGTGTGGAAGCCCAGGTGCCCGTTGAGCCACGCGATGCCCGGCTCGCCCGGGAGGGTTTCCAGTCGCGCCTGCACCAGTTGCATCAGATCCGCATCCTGCGGGGACGGACCCGCTTCGTGGGAATACAACTGCCAGACCTTGTCCAGCCCCCAACCGGTGACTATCAGCGACAGAGCGATGAGCAGATATAACGACAGAAAGGCACGGTACATCAGCCTTCCCAGGCGTCGGGTACAAAGAGGTAGCCGCGCCCCCAGACGGTCTTGATCCGGAATGGCCGCTCGGCACTGTCCCCGAGCTTCCGGCGCAACTGGGAGATGCGTACGTCGATGGTGCGATCCAGGCCGTCATAGGGGCGGGCGTACACGCTGCTGAAGAGGTACTCCCGCGTAGTCACCTGCCCCGCCTGACGCGCCAGGGTCAGCAGCAAATCGAATTCATGGCTCGACACCTCCACCGGCGCCTCGCGCCAGCTAACGCTTCTCGAGGTGACATTGACGCTGAGCGCGCCAAACTGCAGGACTTCATGATCGCTGCGACTGCCGGGATCGAAACGCCGCAGCAGGGCCTTGATGCGCGCCAGCAGCACCCGCGGCTCTACCGGCTTGATGACATAGTCGTCCGCGCCGCAGTCAAAACCGAGAATCTGGTCGGCGTCCGTGTCCCGGGCCGTCAGCATGAGGATCGGGCCCTTGTACGACGGCCGGATTTCCCGGCAGACCGTCAGGCCGTCCTTGTTCGGCAGCATCACATCCAGAATCAGCAGATCCGGACAGAGGTTCTCCAGTTGGCGCGCCACCTTGTTGCCGTTGACTTCCACGGCCACCTGGAACTCCCCGATGGATTCCAGATAATCCCGGACCAGACTGGCCAGGCGCAGGTCATCTTCTGCCAGCAGGATCTTGTTCACTAAAAAAAACTCCAGGGATTGCGGCGTTGGCGACGGTATTGCTGATGGTCATGAATCACTTCGAATGCTTCGGAAACCTCCCAGCCCTCGCTTGGTTCGCGCAAATGAAAGGTCACGCTGTTCGACGCCGAGAGCACCAGCCGGTGCTGCCCTTCCTTGGTCTGTTGCCAGCAGGTGATCGGATCATCCAGCCGGTTCTGGAACAGACACAGGCTCAACGGCCGGGGCGAGCGCCAGCGCACCAGCACCTCGTCATAGCAGGCCTCCTCGCCCACCGTCAGCACGCACAGGCGTGGCTTGATGGAGAACTCCAGAGCCGGAAGCTCAGCAGCCTCCGCCGTGCCCGCCAGCAGCCACGCCACGTGAATCGCAGTGATACCGCTCTGCCTAAAAATGATAGACCCCCCCGACGAATACTGCGGCGCTGTAATCCTGCGCCACCAGGGGACTGCCCTGGATTTCGTCAGCCAGGGACGTCAGTTTGATCAGTCCGCGCAAGGACCAGCGCTCGCTGACCGGCTTCTGCCAGTCGACCCGCACCATGTGGCCGAACCCCGCCGAGGCCGGCGCAAACTGCAGATCTGTCCGGGCGGTGTCCGCAGGGTGAACGCCGTAATAATAATCCAGCACTTTACGGCTCTGGTAGTTGGTTCCCAGCGTCAAAGCGATGCGGTGTTCACGGATCTGGCGGGGCAGGATCAGCGCCATTCGCACTTCATTGCCCCGGTGCACTCCGCTGACATCCTGCAGCGCCTGGGCGTGCCACTGCCAGCCCTGCCCGGAATACAGGTATTCAAACCCCGCCAGGCCCGCCATCTTCCGGTGCCGGACGTCCTGACCGGAGAGGGTCTCCCGCGCCTGGTCATCCGCGTCGATCAAACTGCTGTTCCCCGCCTCTCCCAGGGCAGTGCCTGACGATATTTCAAATAAATTGAAGGGATCCCAACGGTTGAAATGCATCTGCTGGTAACTGGGGGTGAGGAGGGCGCTGAACTGGTGCCGCCGGTTTTCCAGCAGCGTCATGCCGAACTCGAGATTATTGAGAAAGAATCGCTTCCCGTACCAACTGATTTCCGGGAGCACCACCAAGGGGGTATGCTCACCTCCGACCAGGGGGTTCTCCCGCAGCCCCACCCCCACCGCGAGGTTGACCTGCCATTGTCCTACAGGAACACAATCGTCCGTGCAGTCCACATTGCCCACCGCGGGGAAACTGACAATCAAAAGCAGCAGACTGAGACACACTCTGGTGCCCGTTACAACGGATAATGGCACTCGCTACACCCTCAAAGGTACTTCCGGTTTGCATCAGGCGATTGTAGGAAGACCGGCCGCCACTGGCCAGCGCCGGCGCGCTGCGGTTACAATTCTTTACACGCAGGGGGCAGCAGAGAACTTTGCAGCGAACATGCTGCCAACGCGGGGGCATCCCCCGCAAATATCCCACATCTGATCAAATTTCAACTTAGTACCCGCCGCAAGGATGGGGAATCGCAGGTCCAGCATGAAAGTATTGATCCAGAGGGTTTCCAGTGCCAGGGTCGAGATCGCCGGCACGGTGGTCGGTTCCATAGAGCGGGGTTTGCTGCTGCTGGTGGGGCTGGAAAAGCACGACGATGAAAACGGCCTGCGCCGCATGGCTGAAAAGGTTCTGGCGTACCGGCTCTTTCCGGATGATCAAGGCAAGATGAACCTGAACGTGCAACAAGTCGGCGGCGGCGTGCTGGCCGTTTCGCAGTTTACACTGGCGGCGGACACCAGCAAGGGTTTGCGGCCGGGATTTTCCGTAGCAGCGCCGCCCGAACAGGCAAAACAGCACTATGAAAGCTTCATCCGGCAATTGCGTTCTTTACATGCACCGGTAGCAACCGGTATCTTTGCCGCCGACATGCAGGTGCACCTGGTCAATGATGGCCCGGTGACCTTTTTGCTGGGGAATTCCTGATTAACTCCGATTCGGCTCGCGCAGTCCCCATCGGAACTTGACCAGAGAGTCCCTGGAGCTTTGAAAACGACTTGGGGGCGTTGCCAAAATGGATCCTGTTTCTGCGGTTCTTGTTACTTTTGGAGTGATATTACTGGTAATCAGCTGGTTTTATCTGATCATGATTTCTTTTCAGGACGATTTCGGATGGGGGTTGTGTTCCATCTTCCTTCCCGCGATTTCCTATATCTACGCGTGTTTCGCCTGGAACAAAGGCAAGGAAGTGATCATCACGGCTGCCCTGGGCACCGGCCTGATTCTCTTCGGGCTGTAATTCCGGGGCGAGCACTCGCCCCACCCGCCACCGGCACTCCGTTCCTGTCGCATCACTCTTTTTCGCCTCGGCGATGCACCGCCTTTTGATGGCGCAGTTTTATGTTTTCGTATTTTGAGAAACGCCTTGCTCCGTTTTCCGAGCAACCGATCGAACAACCCCCCGACACCCTCTGGTCATTCTGCCGGTACTTCATGCGCGGCAGTGAACGCTGGCTGCTGCTGGTTGCGCTGCTGACGACCCTGACCTCGGTTATTGAACTGACCATCTTCCATTTTCTGGGCGGACTGGTGGACTGGCTCAATCAACACACGCCGGAAACCCTCGGCGCCCAGGACATGGCGCGGTTGTGGTGGATGGGCGCGCTGGTGCTGGTGGGCATCCCGCTTGTTGCGTTCTTCCATAGCCTCATTATTCATCAGACCCTGCTGGGCAATTTCCCCATGCGGGTGCGCTGGCAGTCTCACCGGTATCTGCTGGGACAGAGCATCTCGTTCTATCAGGATGATATGGCCGGGCGGATCGCCGGCAAAATGCTCCAAACTGCCCTGGCGGTCCGCGAGACCATCATGCAGTTGCTCGACGTCTTCCTGTATTTCGTGGTCTTCTTTGTGGGCGCGCTGGTCCTTGCCGCCAGTATGGACTGGCGGCTGGCGATCCCGTTCCTGGTATGGCTGGTTCTGTATGTGTCTGCTGTCGCGTTTTTCATTCCGCGTCTGCGGGAGATCGGCAACCAGCAGGCCGATGCGCGGGCGGAGATGACCGGCCGCATCGTCGATACCTACAGCAACATCACCACGGTCAAGCTCTTCTCCCACTCTAACCGGGAAGCCTCTTACGCCCGCGAAAGCATGGAAATCTTTCTCGCCAAGGTTTATCCGCAGATGCGACTGGTGACGGTGTTCAGCACCACGGTGCTGACGATCAACGCGCTCCTGATCTTCAGTGTCAGCGCCCTGTCCATCAGCCTGTGGACGCAAAACTCGGTCACTGCGGGCGCCATGGCAACGGCTCTGGCACTGGTCATGCGCTTTCACTCAATGTCCCAGTGGATCATGTGGGCGGTTTCGGGGTTGTTTGAGAATGTCGGCACTGTTCAGGACGGCGTCGACACCCTGTCCCTGCCCCATACCATTCGCGATCAGCCCGATGCCAAGACGCTGGACGTTACCGCCGGCGCCATCGATTTTCGCAACGTGCACTTTCACTACGGCAAAGGCAGCGGCGTCCTCGACGGCTTCAACCTCCATATCCAGCCGGGGGAAAAGGTCGGCCTGGTCGGACGCTCCGGCGCCGGCAAGTCTACTCTGGTCAATTTGTTAATGCGGTTTTATGAGGTTGAAGACGGTGAGATTCTTATCGACGGGCAGAATATTGCCGCCGTGAAGCAAGACAGCCTGCGCCAGCAGATTGCCATGGTGACGCAGGACACCTCGCTGCTGCACCGGTCTGTCCGGGATAACCTTGTCTACGGGCGGCCGGAAGCTACCGATGCGGAGCTCCTGGATGCAACCCACAAAGCCAAAGCCCACGATTTCATCGAAACCCTGGAAGACAGCAAGGGGCGGCGCGGCTACGACGCCCACGTGGGCGAGCGCGGCATCAAACTTTCGGGCGGTCAGCGTCAACGCGTCGCCATTGCCCGGGTACTGCTCAAGAATGCGCCCATACTGGTGCTGGATGAAGCGACCTCCGCTCTCGATTCCGAAGTGGAAAACGCCATTCAGGACAACTTGAATTCACTGATGGAAGGCAAGACGGTCATCGCCATCGCGCACCGGCTATCGACCATCGCAGCGATGGATCGCCTGATCATCATGGATCAGGGACGCGTCATTGAAGAAGGCGATCACCGCAGTTTGCTGGCCCGTGGCGGTTTGTACGCGCAACTCTGGGCTCACCAGTCGGGTGGCTTTCTCGGGGAAGAACTGACTGGGGAAGAACTTAAAAACTGAAATCCCCATGTAATCATGGAAATAACGCAGGGGCCGCCGACGGAGTCAGCAGAAAGTAAGAAGGGTTTGCAAGAAAGGCCAGCGAGTGCCGGCCTTCCTGAAAATTTTTAGTGCATGTGGCGTCGGGGGGAGGTCTCGGTATGACGAATGGGAATCAGGCTGCGCTGTAATTCTTCTTCCTGCCGCCGCTGATCCGTAATCTGCCTGGCGATCAACGCGGCCAAAGCAACCATGCCTATCGAGAGCAAAAATAAAACGCTGGTCATAAACACCTCGTACTTCGCCAAGTCCACCTGGCTGAATGTGATTGTATCCATTAAACAACCGCCACTGTTCATCTTCTGAAATGAACGCGCTTTGAATTAACAATGGACGCTTATGACCCTCTTTGCAAGAAAAATTTCCCGGGTGACAGCGGTCGGTCACAATTCCGTCATCCAGGTCAACGACGAACTCTGGAATTGCCAGCCGACCCGGGCGGGTGCTCCGACCAGATCGGGCTGTATGCCCCGCAGGGCGTGACTCACACGAATACGCCCCCCGGCGTTCCACCGGCTAAATACCAAGATAACTACCGAGGTAACTACCAAGGTAACTACATGTTCAGTTTGGTATTTTTGGCGCGCTTGCGCTCGTTCTCGGTCAACAGTTTCTTGCGCAAACGAATGTAATGAGGCGTAACTTCGACGAGCTCATCATCTTCGATGAACTCCAGCGCCTGCTCCAGACTGTGGCGGATGGGCGGCGTGAGGGTGAGCGCTTCATCGGTACCGGCGGCGCGGATGTTGGTCAGCTGCTTCGCCTTGGTGGGGTTCACCACCAGATCGTTATCCCGGGAGTGCAGGCCGACGACCTGGCCTTCGTAGATTTCTTCGCCATGCCCCAGGAACAGCCGGCCCCGGTCCTGAAGATTGAACAGGCCATAGGCGAGGGTTTTTCCCTTGACCATGCTGACCAGCACACCGTTCTTGCGCTTGCCCATGGTGCCGCCCTTGACCGGGCCATAGTGATCGAAAATGCTGGTCATGATGCCGGAGCCAGAGGTCAGCGTCATGAACTGCCCGCGAAAGCCGATCAGGCCCCGCGAGGGGATAATGAATTCCAGCCGGACGCGCCCTTTGCCGTCGGGCTGCATGTTGGTCATTTCGGCCTTGCGCAGCCCCAGCTCCTCCATGATGGAGCCCTGATGCACGTCTTCCACATCAATGACTAACTGTTCATAGGGTTCGTGGATTTCCCCATCGACCTCTTTCTGAACCACTTCCGGACGGGAAACCCCCAGTTCGAAACCTTCGCGACGCATGTTCTCAATCAATACAGACAGGTGCAGCTCGCCCCGGCCGGACACAACGAATTTGTCGGGACTGTCCCCCTGACGCACCCGCAGTGCTACGTTGTGAATCAGCTCCTGTTCCAGCCGCTCCTTGATATTGCGCGAGGTGACGTATTTGCCGTCCTGTCCTGCAAAGGGTGAGTCGTTGACCTGAAAGGTCATGCTGACGGTGGGTTCGTCCACCGACAGCGGTGTCATGATTTCTACCTTGTCGGGATCGCAGAGGGTATCGGAAATTCCGAGCTTGTCGATTCCGGTAATACAGACAATGTCGCCCGCGGAGGCTTTATCGGTTTCGATCCGCTCCAGCCCCATATAGCCCATGACCTGCAGGACCTTGCCTTTGCGGCGCTTGCCCTCGATGTCGACGATGACAACCTGCTGGTTCGGCGAAAGACTGCCGCGGTTGATCCGGCCGATTCCGATTACGCCGACGTAACTGCTGTAATCCAGCGCCGAGATCTGCATCTGGAAAGGACCGTCGCGATCGACTTCCGGTGGCTGCACATGCTTGATGATCATTTCGAACAGAGGCGTCATGTCGGACGCCAGATCGTTCAGTTCGAGCCCGGCAATGCCGTTCAGAGCCGACGCATAGACGATCGGGAAATCCAGTTGCTCATCGGTCGCACCGAGGCGATCAAAAAGGTCGAACACCTGGTCCACTACCCAGTCAGGTCGCGCCCCCGGACGGTCCACCTTGTTAACGACCACAATCGGTCGGAGACCGCGCTCGAACGCCTTGCTCGTCACGAAACGGGTTTGCGGCATGGGTCCGTCAACGGCATCGACCAGCAGACACACGCTGTCGACCATCGACAGAACCCGCTCCACTTCACCCCCAAAATCGGCGTGACCGGGGGTATCGACGATGTTGATGCGGTACTCACCCCAGTTGATGGCGGTGTTTTTCGCGAGAATGGTGATGCCGCGCTCGCGTTCCTGATCATTGGAATCCATGACCCGCTCGGAGCCCTGGTCTTTTCGATCCAAAGTGCCAGACTGCTTCAACAGCTTGTCTACCAAGGTAGTTTTGCCGTGGTCGACGTGAGCGATGATAGCGATGTTGCGCAGTTTGTTAATCACACTTGAACCTCAAAAATTCGGCTAGGCCGCAAAAGGCGCGCATTATAGCCGCAGCGCGCTGCGGAGCGATAGCGGCAGAAAGTGCTACGCTTCAAAAGTCACTCAAGACAGGTTTCCCGGTGGGCTTCCCCGAAAAGACGGCTCTGCCGGCGGCGCGACCATGCACCGTTATTTTGTCGCGTCCCGCTGTTTTCGGTCTATTCTTTGGTGAAAGGCGCCAAGTGTGGCCGGCTGTTGCGGATACGAGACGGGCGGCAACAAGTGCGCGCCCTCTCGTATCGACGCCATGGAACTGCCGCCAAGCGCATGGCGAAATCAATTCTGGAGATTTTCTGGTATGAAAAAAGTACTGCTCATCGTTTTGTCCACTTGCGCGGCGTCCGCCCACGCCTGGAAGCCTGAATTTTATGCGGGCAGCAACTACGGTTCGTTTCAACTCGAGCAGTCCGAACCGAAGATTGACGCCAACTTCACCATGCTGACGCTGGATGTGATGGCGGGGATTCGAGTCCTGCCCCATGTCACTTTTGAAGGGCGCGTGGGCACCGGGCTAAACCGCGACAGCGAGACTGTGCCACCGGTGACCGGTACCAGAATCGAAGTGGAAACCAAGTACTTCGCCAGCATCTATTTCCGTCCCGAGTTGCGCAACGACAAAGCGAGCCTGTACGGTTTGCTCGGCTATACCACCATGGAATTTGACGGCGAGCCGCAAACCGCTAATTCGGAGACCAAACAGGATGGACTCTCTGCCGGGATAGGCATTGGCTTTACAGTGCATGAGCGGGTCGACGTCCGCCTGGAATGGAAACGGATCGTAGATTCGGATTCGGTCGGCGCCCGTGGCGGTTCCGTAGGTTTCACCTACACCTTCTGATCCCTGCGGCACGGCGAGGGCCGTTCCCTGCCGTTGCTACGCGCATAAACCGGACTTCCTGATCGCCGCGCCCTGCTGGTCGAACCCACGGCGCGGATTACACCGCAAGGCAGACCGGTTACCATGCGTCTTTCGAAACGGGAACCCGTCCATGCTGTCTTTTGATCTCTACGAACTCCTCGATATTCTCAAAATACTGATCCGTCACCCCAGTGTAGTGAGCGCGGAGCATTCGTTTTGTCGGGTGTTGCAACGAGAGCTGGACGAGGTGGGCGTCAAGGTGACCTGGTACGAAGGGCTTCTTGTCGCCGAAGGCAATAAACCCGGCGGCTATTACCTGTCTGCCCACATTGATCGGCATGGCCTGATCTGTACCGGTCCCAATGAATTCCAGTATGCTGCCTTTATTGCCCGCAACCGGGGTGACTTGATGGGCACGTCGGTTTCGGAACAGACCTACACCACCATCTCCCAGCGCTTCGTCGGTGCGCCCGTCAATGCCTATGAACCCTGGTCGGGTATTTACCGGGGTCAGGGCATTATCGAACGCACCTGGCTGTGCCCCCGGCGGGGCAATATGGTTTTCGAAATCCGCGGGCTTGAACACGCCGTCGCGGGCACTCCGGTCGCTTTCCAGGACAAACTCAAAAGCAACAGCACTCACATCAGCGCGCAGTTGGACAACGTTATTTCAGCGGCCGTCATTATTTATCTGTTTCGACGCGGCTTTCAGGGGACGGCGTTTTTCACGTCCCAGGAAGAAGCGGGACGCAGCTGGAGATTCTTGCAGGAATGGTTCCGCCGGTTCGATCTCGACACCCAGCGGCTCATCGTGCTGGACACCAGCCCCTATGCCACCCCGGAAGAAGCCGAGAGCCAGCACCTGGTGTTGCGGCACCGGGATTCCAATGCGGAGTTTGAACCGGATCTCGTTCACACTTTGCAGGATGCCTGCCAGACGCTCGGCATCACTTACGGGTTCAAGGATGAATACATAGTCGCGAAAAACGCCCAGCGACTGCTGGAAGGCAAAAGCCCCTATACCTTGGGCAGCACCGAGCTGGGACGCATTATTCAGGCGTCCGAGGGCAAGGTCCAGGGCGCGACCGTGCAGCTGCCTACCACGGGCTATCACACCACCGAAGAAACCTGTTCGGTGCGCTCCCTGGCAGCAATCATCCATTTGCTGGAACACGTCACCAGCGCCGCCTGATCAGAAAGCAGCGGGATTCCGGCCGCGAAACCAACCGGTCACGCTGTAGCGCGGTTGTTGCGTGGGAAGGACTTCGTGGGGAAACTCCTCGCTCAGAAACACCACCAGAGTGCCCTGACGCGGAGGAATGCGGATGAGTTCGATTTCACTCTCCCCGCCGTACAGCACCAGTTCGCCACCGCTGTCGGCTTGCCAGTCAGGGTTCAGATAAAGCACGGCTGACAATCGCCGGTTCGCCTGCCCCACAAAGGCGTCCACGTGGCGCCGGTAAAAGCCGCCGGCGGGATAATAGGCCCAGTGACATTCAAAATCGAAAAGGCCAAGATACAGACAGCGGTTAAGCGTTTGCTGCAGGCGGGCGATTTCCTGGAAAAAGGGCGTCAGCGCGCCACCCTCTTCTTCAATCCAGCAGACCCGGTCGCGCCGGATGCGGGCGTTGATCCGGAACAGGTCGCCGCGCCCCACCCCGGCCACGCGAAACGCCGAATCGTCGAGATTGCGAATCTGGGCCAGCAGCGCCGCGGTGACGGTATCCGGCAGGAATTGTTCACAGACAGCGTACCCGCGCTGCTCAATGCCCCGTACAATCAACTCCAGCCGCTGATCAATGATCTCTTCGGCAATCATGATTTGCACCCACCCGCCCGGATTCCTGCGGGCGTTTCACTCGAGGAGAAACTTTCCATGCCACGCACTCTGCTCATTGTTGTTAGTCTGCTGTTCGGGCTGTCTGCTCAGGCGGCACCCGGCTCAGTTACGCCAGGCGCTTGTCCTGACTGGCTGAATGTCGACCTGAAGAAGCTGCATAGTAGTGAAATGGAGAACCTGTGTCGCCATTTCCATGGGGACAAACCTCTATTGATCGTGAACACGGCCAGTCACTGCGGATTCACCAAGCAATTTAATGGCCTGCAGGCGCTTCATGAAAAATACAAGGATGACGGCCTGGTGATCCTCGGCTTTCCGTCGAACAGTTTCAAACAGGAAGAAAAGTCAGAGGCGGCAACCGCATCCATCTGTTATGAAAACTACGGCGTCACGTTTCCGATGTTTACTCATATCGACGTGAAGGGAGAATCTGCCAACCCCCTGTTCCGGCATCTGGCGGAAGAGACCCGGGAGCCCCAGTGGAATTTCAATAAGTATCTGGTGAGCAACGGCCGGATTCAGCACTTTGGCAGCAAGGTGGAGCCGCTGGATTCAGAGCTGGAACAGCAGATCGCCCAAACCTTGAAACCGGGCGGCAACAAGGCGGCCAAAAAAGTTGAAGAAAAGCCGTAACCCGCAGGCTAGCTGGAGTCACTGACGCTCACATTGGCCAGCCGAAGAGGCCATTTCCGCTTTTCCGAGGAGAGGCCTCGCCGTTTTCCTTTTGTTCTACCTGCTCGAAATGGGTAACCCGGCCATGATCCGCACGCACGAAGCAGTACACCGCCAGATTGATCCGCCCGGTTTCGCTGCGTCCGTTCTGCACCAGTGCATTATAAAAGAGCTTGTAGAGATTGGACTTGTACTCATAGCGGCTTGAATGGTCATCCACGCTGATGCTGATCAGGTCGGTGCCGAGCTTTGCCCGAGCCTCGTCCTGACAGGTAATGACGGCATCCGAGAAGGTTACGTTGCGGACGACTTCGCCTCCCTCGCCAATACCAAAGCCAAAGCCTCCGTAGCGATAACTCCAGAACATGAAGGTGGCCGCCACGGAGATGATTACCACCATTATCGCGCCCACCAGCAGCATTCGCTCATCAATTTTAGTCGCCACACCGCTACCTTTAACAACGAACCCGCAGAGAATCACACCCATCAACCCGGGCTGCCCGAACACGCGCCCACCGACTAACTATAGGTCGTCTTCTATCGCAGTGGTAAAACGCCACACCAGACGGTCTCCAGATGCAACCGGTACCCAACGCGTCAACCTTTCCAGATCGCATTTTTGGCTTGCACCATAACAGCGCATATCAAGGCTCCAGCGCACCATTTTAATTCACCAGTCTGGTGCGCTCGCCGCGCAGCCTGCACCAATTGTCCGCGCTTTCAAGCGTTTGCCGGCGCTCTTTTGTCTGGCATGCAATTTGCCCTACCTGGGTGCAGCAAATGCACTTGCGCATTGAAGGCGAAACTTTTAGATTGTCCGCCCGAAGGCGCAGGTAGAACCCATTTCAGTATTGTCTGGATTCCGCAGGAACCCTCCTTCGGGAATGCGCCGGAGGTGGCCCCTAAGGTGATCGTGAAGTGAATAGCGCCGTTTTCAGGGGAACACCCGTTCGGAACGCCGTCGGCACAGGCCGAGCCGCCCCACCGCATATCACTTCATCCGCAGGCAAAACCAAACAATACCGGGATGGGTTCTGTGTATGAAAACCCTTCTGTTTATGAAGAACCCTTAAATACCATTTCATGGTTTGTGCCAATTCTGGAGGCATCCTAATGTCAGAGAAGACTCTGAAACTCATTAAAGATAACGAAGTGCGTTGGGTTGATCTGCGCTTCACCGACACCAAGGGCAAGGAACAGCACGTCACCATCCCCGCCTCAGAAGTCAAAGATGATTTCTTCACAGAAGGCAAGATGTTTGACGGATCCTCCATCGGTGGCTGGAAAGGCATTAACGAATCCGACATGATCCTGATGCCGGATGATGCCGCGTCAGTCATGGATCCTTTCACCGAAGAGTCCACGCTCATTGTGCGTTGTGACGTTGTGGAACCGGTTACTGGCAAGGGCTACGAGCGCGACCCGCGGTCCATCGCCCGGCGCGCTGAAGAATACCTGCGTACTACCGGCCTGGGTGACGTCGCTCTGTTTGGTCCAGAGCCCGAGTTTTTCATCTTCGATGACGTCAAATGGGGTGTCGACATCAGCGGCAGCTTCTACAAGATCGGCTCTGAAGAGGCCGCGTGGTTCAGTGGTGAAGTCATCGAAGGCGGCAACCTGGGTCACCGTCCCGGCCTGAAAGGCGGCTATTTCCCCGTGCCGCCGGTCGACTCGCTCCACGACATCCGGGGCGCCATGTGTAATGCCATGACCGAAATGGGACTGGTTGTTGAGGTTCACCACCACGAGGTGGCGACGGCCGGTCAGTGCGAAATTGGCGTCGGCGCCAATACACTGGTCAAAAAAGCGGATGAAGTGCAGATCCTCAAGTACTGCGTCCACAATGTTGCGCACGCCTACGGCAAAACCGCGACGTTCATGCCCAAGCCACTGGTGGGTGACAACGGTAACGGCATGCACGTTCACCAGTCCTTCACCAAAGACGGCGTCAACCAGTTCGCGGGCGATGCCTATGCCGGCCTGAGCGAGATGGCTTTGTTCTACATCGGCGGCATCATCAAGCACGCCAAGGCGCTGAACGCGCTGTGCAACGCGTCCACCAACTCCTACAAGCGTCTGGTACCGGGTTTTGAAGCGCCGGTAATCCTCGCCTACTCTGCTCGCAACCGGTCTGCATCCATCCGCATTCCTTATGTAACCAGCCCCAAAGCCAAGCGTGTGGAGACCCGGTTCCCCGACTCCACCGCCAACCCGTACCTGGCCTTCGCAGCATTGCTGATGGCCGGTCTGGACGGTATCAAGAACAAGATCCACCCCGGTGATTCCGCCGACAAGGATCTGTACGACCTGGAGCCGGAAGAACTGGCGGAATATCCGACTGTCTGCGCATCCCTTGAAGAAGCACTGCGTGCGCTCGACGCGGACCGGGAGTTCCTGAAAGCCGGCGGCGTCTTCACTGACGATGCAATCGACGCGTATATCGAGCTGAAGAAGCTCGAAGTCGAAGCGGTCAACATGACCACCCACCCGAAAGAATTCCAGCTGTACTACAGCTGCTGATCCACTAGAGCCCGCCACCCGGCGGGCTTTTTTTTGCTCGTCTTTTCATCCTGCCGTTGAGCCTGCACTGATTCTGCTGTCGTGCCTTCACCGTGCTCGTGGCGCAATGCACAGTTTTGGTGCAACATAGCCCCACCGCTCCCTTTTAGGTCGGATGGCGCTGTCGGCGGAATTGTCTGAATGCGTTCAAATCCGGCAGCTACTGCGCCTCATTGGAAGACTTTAGCGGCATTGCAGTGCCTGCGGTCGTCAATTATTTCGTTTCTGACGGCGTGACAGACCGGTAGGCGAAGATTGGTTTAGTTCTTGCTATGCATTGATTTTCCGCCCCTTTCTGCTTCATTTCAGGGAAAAACGATGGTCGGCGCGCCCGAATTCAAACAGATCCTCGACAGCTTGCTGACGGCCGTCATCGTTCTTGATGCCGAACTCAATGTTTACTGCATCAACAGCTCTGCGGAGATGCTCCTGGGCGTCAGCGCCGAGCAGGCGGTAGGTAAAGGGGTGGGTTTCTGTTTCACCGATCTAGATGGCCATGACACCAGTTTCCACGATGCCCTCCACGAGAACCGCAACTTCACCCTGCGCCGCACCCGCTGGCAGTTGCAGAACCAGAGCACCATCATCGTCGACTATTCCATTACACCGAGCCCGGAACTGGATTCCATCATCATCGAGGTACAGCCCCTCGACCGCCTCCTGCGCATCAGCCGTGAAGAAGCGATGATTTCGAATCAGGAAACATCACGCAACCTGGTGCGCTCGCTGGCTCATGAAATCAAGAATCCGCTGGGGGGTATTCGGGGTGCGGCCCAACTGCTGGCGCGCGAGCTGAATGCGTCGGCGGGGGACTTCGAGGAATACACCCGCGTCATCATCGACGAGACCGACCGCCTGCGTAACCTGGTCGACCGTATGCTGGGGCCCCACCGGCCACCGGAACGCAAGCTGCTGAACATCCACGAAATCTTTGAACACGTGATCATGGTGCTGCGCGCCGAGACGGACAACAACCTGGAACTTGTCCGCGATTATGATCCGAGCATTCCGCCGGTGCCTGGTGACCGCGAACTGCTGATCCAGGCGGTTCTCAACATCGCCCGCAACGCCGTGCAGGTGCTGCTGGAGTCCGGTCGCCAGCAAGGAGGGCAGATCCTGTTCCGGACCCGCATCCAGCGGCGTTACACCATCGGCCGGGTGCAGTACCCGCTGGTTGCGCGGCTGTCCATCCTCGACAACGGACCCGGAATTCCCTCCGAACTCAAAGAGGACATTTTCCTGCCAATGATCACCGGCCGAGCCAATGGAACCGGGCTCGGACTGGCCATTGCCCAAAATCTTATCAACCAGCATCAGGGCCTGATTGAATGTGAAAGTGCCCCTGGTGAAACCGAGTTCGCCATATTTTTGCCGCTGGAAAATCAATATGCATAAATCTAATCTCGTCTGGATTATCGATGATGATCGCTCCATCCGCTGGGTTCTCGAAAAGGCATTGCAACAATCCGGCATCGAAACCGACAGTTTCGAAACCGGCGACCGGGCGCTTTCGAAACTGCAGAACAAGCGCCCCGACGCCATCATCAGCGATATCCGCATGCCCGGCATCGATGGCATATCTTTGCTGTCGAGCGTGCGACGCGAGTTTCCCGACCTGCCCTGCATCATCATGACGGCCCATTCGGATCTGGACAGCGCGGTTGCCGCGTATCAGGGCGGCGCTTTTGAATACTTGCCGAAGCCCTTCGATGTGGATGAAGCCGTGGCGGTCACCCAGCGGGCGCTGGCCCATGCCCAGGAACAGCATCAGGATGTCGTGGTTTCGTCGCCCGAGATGAGTGCCGAAATCATTGGCGAAGCCCCGGCAATGCAGGAGGTTTTCCGGGCCATCGGACGCCTGTCGCAATCCAATATCACGGTTCTGATCAATGGCGAATCAGGCACTGGCAAGGAACTGGTGGCCAAGGCGCTGCATAAACACAGCCCCCGGCGGGACGGCCCGTTTATCGCCCTGAACATGGCCGCCATTCCCCGGGACCTGATTGAATCCGAGCTGTTCGGTCACGAGAAAGGCGCGTTCACCGGCGCCGCCACCATGCGGCAGGGCCGGTTCCAGCAATCCGATGGCGGGACTCTGTTTCTCGACGAGATCGGGGACATGCCGGCGGAAACCCAGACGCGACTGCTGCGGGTGCTGGCCGACGGCGAATTCTACCGCGTGGGTGGACACACACCCATCAAGGTCGATGTGCGCATCATTGCCGCCACGCACCAGAACCTGGAGCACCTGGTTGAAGAGAACCGGTTTCGAGAAGACCTTTTTCACCGGCTGAATGTTATTCGGATTCATCTGCCGAAGCTGGCGGACCGGCGCGAGGATATCGCCAAACTCGCCCAGCACTTCCTCCACCGCGCCGCCGAGGAACTCAATGTGGAGCCCAAGATGCTCGGGGCAGATACTGAAGTTTATCTGAGCAAACTGTCCTGGCCGGGCAATGTGCGCCAACTCGAGAACACCTGTCGCTGGATCACGGTGATGGCGTCCGGGCGGGAAGTCCACATCCAGGACCTGCCCCCCGAGCTGATGACCCGCAAAGACGTGGACACGCCTTCGGGAGACTGGGAAAAAGCCTTGCGCCACTGGGCCGACAAGTGCCTGGCGAGCGGCCAGAATGACATTCTGTCCAGGGCGGTCCCGACGTTCGAAAGAGCTTTGATAGAAACAGCGCTGAATCATACCGCCGGACGCAAACGCGACGCGGCCAACCTGCTGGGATGGGGACGCAACACCCTGACGCGCAAGCTCAAGGAGTTGGGGATGGCGGATAGCGACGACAGCGATTAACCGCCTGTCAGGTGATGCGCAGCAGGCACCTGGCGCCGGTGAGCGCGTGGAGTGTACCACCGGGAAAGTGCACTGCACTCCCCGGGGAAACCGCTTGGATCAACGGCAGTTGATGGAGTCGACCGCAGTCAGTACGCGGCTACCACCGCGATAATCCACGGCGTAGCAGCGTCCGTCCCGGTCCAGCAGGAATTCACTCATTGACTGGCTGGTGGTGCGAACCGGCGTGTCTGACACCACATAGGAAGTGGTAGTCGTCACCTGCCGCCGATCGGATGCCAGCTCATTCAGCAGCACGCCGAGCATGACGCCGCCGACCAGATATTCGCCTTTGTGACTGTGGTGACGCGGAGTCCTGACGTGATGAGCATGATGCTTGTGACGTACCGGGCGATGATGCCGGTGCCGCTCGGGATGGCGGTGATGACGGTGCGTCGCCTGATGGCCGCCGCTGCGATGCTGCTGGTAGCTGCGATAGGCATCGGAATGTCCGCGTTCACCAGCGCTGACTGGCACAGTGGCGGTCAGAGCGACCGCGAGGGCGAGAATGCTTGCAAGAGTTTTCATGGCCTGCTCCTTATCCGTCTCTGTCGACGTCATGAGCAGGCTAAGAGTCCGACACTGAACATTGTCTGAACTCTCGGTTGAGATCTAGTCTGAACTCTCGACTGAGTGCTCGCCTGAGCACTTGTCTGAGCGGCTGCGCTGACGGTCGCCAGGTTGACGACCGTCGACCGGGGATCAGTTGGTCAGGGATTCCTGGCCTTCCCGCTCGGTCTTGGCTTTGCGTGACGCTTCGGTGACTGCCCGGGCAAACAGCATGTCGAAATTGATGGGTGGCAACGCCAGCGCCGGAAAGCCGCCCTTGATGGCACAGCTGTCAACCACTTCCCGCACGTAGGGGAAGAGAATCTGCGGGCAGGCCGTATTGACGATCTGTGCCAGTTGCGGGCCTTCCGCACCCGTGACGCTGAACAGGCCGGCTTGCTGAACTTCAACAAGAAACGCGGTTTTTTCGCCGAGAGCGACGTTGATGGTGATCTTCAGAGTCACCTCGAACAGGGATTCGTCCAGCTGGTTGACCGACGTGTGCAGTTCCTGCCCTACTTTGGGCTGCCACTGCTGCTGGAACGCTTCGGCACCGAGAGGCGCTTCAAAGGAAAGATCTTTCAGGTAGATTTTCTGCAACTGGAACTGCAGTCCGGGCCGGTTTTGCTGACCGGAGTTATTGTCTGCGGCGGACGGCGTGCTGTCTTCAGGAGTGTTGTCTTCGGGAGCGTTGGAATCGGTCATGGACTTGCCTTGAATTTGTTATTAACGAAAGTGTAAACGCCCGTTCAAGAGCGCCGGATTAAACCGCCAATGGGGGCAACCATTGCGGGATTCAACTCTGTTCCAGAAGTGCCCGCAGACCTCCGGACTCTTCCAGGGCATAAAGCTCGTCGCAACCGCCAACGTGGGTTTTGCCGATCCAGATCTGAGGAACGGTGCGACGACTACTACGCTCTTGCATTTCCTGAAATTTTTCAGGGTTTCTGTCTACCTGGATTTCCTGGAACGGCACGCCCAGTTCATTCAGCAGGCGTTTTGCGCTGACGCAATAAAAGCAGGTCTGCCGTGTATAAATTGTGACTTCTGACATGGTTGAGAACTCCCGGCTCGGCCACCGATCGGATTCACGTTTTGACCAGCGGTAGATTCTGTTGGGTCCACTCGGTGATTCCGCCCTGCAAACGTACAACATCGAAGCCCTTCTCGCGCAGGGTCTTCCCGGCCGAACCAGCATGCTGACCCATTTTGTCGACTACGATAATCTGTTTGCTTTTGAATTTTTCAAGCTCCACCACCTTATCCCGTATCTGTGCATACGGAATATTCACCGCCCCGGTGATGTGCCCGGCGCGGAATTCACCCTGCTCCCGCACATCCACGACCACGGCGCTGTCGCTGTTAAGCCGGCGCGTGGCTTCGTTATAAGACACACTGGCGCCGCCCTTGCGGCTTTCCAGAAGCAGAAAGGCTGCGACTACGACCGCCAAAATGCTGAACAAAATCCACTCTTGCGCAATAAACTCAAGCCACATTTGCCACTACCCGTCACTGTTTCTGAAATGTATTTAGCAAGCGGTTGAAAACTGCCTGCGCTGCTCTGATGGGGTCCTCCGGCGGTGTTACCGCCATTTTGCAGCCGCCCATTTGCAAAAAGCGGCCAAGTATACATGATTGACCAGTCGGGGATTGCCTTGAGGGAAAGGCGGAAAGGAAATGCCCCGTCGTACATTCCACGCCTCGGCAAGCCCCGTATAAAAAGGTATGATTAGCGCCCACATCGACCCGGGAAACGCCGGTGCGCATCGGGCTTGCACCGTCATTGCCCGCCGCCTGTCGGAGTTTTCCGGTACTGCCCGAAACGCCTGGCCCGCGTACCTTTCGACATCTGTGTTAGAGGGGTCGCACCGCCGTCAGGTTTCAGTTATCACGCAAAGGTTTTCCCATGAACACACCCACACCCAGACCTGTCGCCCTGATTATCCTTGACGGCTTCGGTTACTCCGAGTCCGACCGCTACAACGCCATTACCGCCGCGAACACACCGGTGTGGAACAGTCTCTGGCAACAGGTTCCCAGTACCCTCATCGCAACGTCCGGTCTCGCCGTGGGGCTGCCCGAGGGCCAGATGGGTAACTCCGAAGTGGGCCATATGACCCTCGGAGCGGGCCGCGTGGTCTACCAGAATTTCACCCGGATCAACAAAGCAATCAGCGACGGCGATTTTTATTCGAATCCTGTCTATACCCGCGCGATTGACGCAGCCATTGCGAACGACCGGGCCGTCCATGTCATGGGGCTGCTTTCGTCGGGCGGTGTGCACGCTCATGAGGACCATATCCACGCGATGATGCGCCTCGCCGCCCAGCGCGGCGCCCGCAAACTGTATCTGCACGCTTTCCTCGATGGCCGCGACACGCCGCCGCGCAGCGCCGATGCCTCCCTTGAAAGCGCCCAGGCGGTGCTGGATGAACTGGGCGCAGGTCGCATTGCCTCGGTCGTGGGGCGCTTCTATGCCATGGATCGGGACCAGCGTTGGGATCGCGTTCAGGCCGCTTACGAACTGGTGGCCAATGGCGTCGCCGTCCACACGGCCAGCACGGCCCGGCAGGCGTTGCAGGCGGCGTATGACCGCGGTGAAGACGATGAATTCGTCAAGGCGACCGCCATTTGCGGCAGCGGCGAGACGCCGGTGCGCATGGAGGATGGAGACATCGCCATCTTCATGAACTTCCGTCCCGACCGGGCGCGTCAAATGACCCATGCGCTGACGGAGCCCGACTACGGTGATTTTACCCGCAGCCGGGCACCGGCTCTGTCGGAATTCGTCATGACCACCGAATACTCCGAAGACCTGCACGCATCCTGTGCATTTCCGCCGGAAGCGCTGGTGCAGACTTACGGCGAGGTGATCGAGCAGCAGGGCATGACGCAATTGCGCATCGCCGAGACGGAAAAATACGCCCATGTGACCTTTTTCTTCAACGGTGGCCAGGAAGCAACCTTCAAGGGTGAAGACCGGATTCTGGTGCCGTCACCGAAAGTCGCCACCTACGACCTGCAACCGGAGATGAGCGCGCCGGAGGTGACCGACAAACTCGTCGATGCCATCCGCAGCCGCCGCTTCGACACCATCATCTGCAACTATGCCAACTGCGACCAGGTCGGCCACTCGGGCAATTTTGACGCGGCGGTCAAAGCGGTCGAAGCAGTGGATGCCTGTCTGGGACGGGTGCTCGCGGCCATTCGCGAAGTCGGCGGCGAAGCGCTGGTGACGGCCGATCACGGCAATGTTGAGCAGATGTTCGACGACGACAGCGGTCAGGTACACACCCAGCACACGACCACGCCGGTCCCCCTGGTGTATGTGGGTGAGCGTCCGGTACGCCTGCTTGAGGGTGGGAGCCTGGCCGATGTAGCACCGACCCTGTTGAAACTGCTGGGCGTCGAGCCGCCAGCGCCCATGAAGGGCCGCTGCCTGATTGAACTACACTAGTATTCGCAGGCACCGAACAAGCCCGTAGTGCCTGGTCAGCGGGTTGTCGCCGCGACGATGACTGGCGGCTTGCAAGAGGTCCGGAATTACATCAGGAGAACAACATATGCTATCAACTCAACCCGGGCGCTGGGCCCGGGCGGTTATCGCCGCAGGCATCGTCGGTGCGAGCTGTCTGCTGGGTGCACCGTCCGCACTGGCCCAGGAAGACCCGCAGGCACAGGCGCGCCTGGAACAATTGCGCTCCACCATCAAGGAACTGCAGGACGAGCTGGATCAGGTCAAGTCCGATCGCAATGCTCTGCAGGCGGACCTGGAAACCGCCGAAGGCGAGGTGCGCAACACCCGCCAGAAGGTGCGTGAACTGCGCCAGGAGTTGCAGAATCATCAATCCAGACTGCATCAACTGGACAAGGAAAAGGAGGCCTTGTCCTCTGTAAAAAAGCACCAACAGGGTTCAGTGGGTCAGCATGTTAATGCGGCCTACCAGCTGGGTCAGCAAAGCTCCGTCAAGCTTTTGCTGAACCAGCAGGACCCTGCGCAACTCTCTCGCAACCTCAAGTATTACGACTATCTCATTGAAGCCAGGGCGAAGGAGATTGAGTCCCTGAACGGCACCCTGCAGCAGATCGATCAGGTCGAGGCGCAGATCACCACCACGGCAGCCGCCGTCGCACGGGATCACGAGGCCCTGACCACCGAACAGATCAGCCTCGAGCAGCAGCAGGCCCGGCGCAAACACACGCTGGGCCTGCTGGAGCAGACCATCAGCGCCACGGACGGCAAGCTGCAGGCGCTGGAGGAAGACCGGCGCAATCTGGAAAAAGTCCTGGAACGTGTGGTGGCGGTCGCCGGTGATTTTGATCTGGATGTGCCCGAACAGCCGTTTACCGCGTTCAAGGGCAAACTGCCCTGGCCGGCGCAAGGCAAGGTCGTCGAGAAATACGGCACCAAACGAATTAAAAAGCTGACCTGGCAAGGCCTGCTCATTCGCGCCGAAGAAGGCAGCCCGGTGCACGCGGTGCATCACGGCCAGGTGATATTTGCCGATTACCTGCGCGGCCAGGGTTTGCTGATCATTGTCGATCACGGTGGCGGCTACATGAGCCTGTATGCCCATAATCAGCTACTGCTCAAGCAGATGGGCGAATGGGTGAATTCCGGCGAACAGATTGCGACCGTCGGTCAGAGCGGTGGTCAAGCCGACGCCGCGCTATATTTTGAATTGCGTTTCAAGGGCAAACCGACCAACCCTGCGTCCTGGCTGTCGAAAGCCTGATCCCGACCACAGCTCCACCCGTAAACCACATTCATGTCATCAGGAGGAAGCGTAATAATGGCGCTCCGCAATTCCCGCATCGTTTTGACGCTTTTGACCCTTGCCTGCGGCGCTCCGGCGTTCACGCAGGCCGCATCCTCCCAGGCCGATCCCGCACCCGTCGTGCAGAACGTGTTGCCTCTGGAAGACTTGCGGGTCTTCACCAAGGCTTACGAACATATCCGCAGTGCTTATGTGACGGAAATCGACGACAAAACCCTTCTGGAACACGCCCTGCGCGGCATGCTGGATGAACTCGATCCCCATTCAAGTTACCTGGACGCGACTTCCTTTGACGAACTGCAGGTGAACACCACCGGCGAATTCGGTGGGCTCGGGATTGAAGTCGGCATGGAAGACGGCTTTGTGAAAGTCATCAGTCCCATTGATGACACTCCGGCCCAGCGCGCCGGCATCCAGGCGGGGGATCTGATCGTCAAGATCGACGACACCGCCATCAAAGGGCTTACCTTGAACGAATCCGTTGAGAAGATGCGCGGTCCCAAGGGCAGCAAAATCGTTCTGACCATCGTCCGCGAAGGCCGGGACCAGTCGTTCGAAGTGACGCTGGTGCGCGATACCATCCGGGTGGAGAGCGTCCGTTCGCAGCTGATTGAAAAGCATTACGCCTATATCCGGATTGCGCAATTCCAGGTCAATACCGGCAATGATGTGCAGCAGGCCATCAAGAAACTGCAAGCCAAAAACTCTCTAAGAGGCGTCATCCTCGACCTGCGCAATAACCCCGGCGGGCTGTTGCAGTCATCCGTGGAAGTTGCGGACCTGTTCCTCGATGGCGGTCTGGTGGTGTATACCGAAGGTCGCATGGCCCACTCCAATGTCGAATATCATGCCGGCGAAGGCGATATCACCGGCGGACTTCCCATGGCCGTGCTGATCAACCAGGGCTCGGCCTCCGCCTCGGAAATTGTCGCCGGCGCCCTCCAGGATCACAGCCGGGCCGTGGTACTCGGCACGGCAAGCTTTGGCAAAGGCTCGGTGCAGACCATCATCCCCATCACCGATGACAAGGCCCTGAAGCTGACCACCGCCCTGTACTACACCCCCAACGGGCGGTCAATCCAGGCCGAAGGCATAGTGCCCGATATCAAGGCTGAACCGGTCCAGGTCACCAGCATCGAAAATGAAGAAATCCTGCGTGAAGCGCAGCTGGCCCGACATCTGGATAACCGCAAATCGCTCCCGCCCCCGCCAACCCAAACCGCGCCGGCCAAAAAAGTGGCCACGGAGGAAGAAGACCTGCTGCGGGAAGACAGCCAGCTGTTTCAGGCGCTCAATTTGCTCAAAGGCATCAGCATACTCAAGCTGCGTACGGGCGGCGACGCGGAATCGGCAAAGCCATAGATCGCGTACGAAATGTGCTTCCGTGCCCCGTCGTTGCGCACGGGAGCCCATGATCGTGGAATCCAGCACCTCACCCGCGTCATCCAGCAGCTCATCCACGTCATCCAGCATCTCACTCTCGTCATCCTGCGCGAAGTCGCAGGATCCACAGTCGTTCCCTCGCACGCAA
>CAZJKJ010000015.1:10397-21422 GCA_964546435.1 uncultured Cellvibrionaceae bacterium | reverse complement strand
ACTCTCGTCATCCTGCGCGAAGTCGCAGGATCCACAGTCGTTCCCTCGCACGCAATGGGTTTCAACTCTGCTCGGCCGCCATCGGGATGCCAGATGCACCCGGCGCTTTCGCCCGTGTGCATCCGGAATTCAAGCCGAATTTATAGAACAAATATCTATAAGAGTTAGAAATAACAATGCAAAAACGATATAGAAAATAGTTATCGCTGTCGTCTTTTCCCCTTTCTCCCCGCTGTAACTGTGATAAATTGCGATACCGCGTTGCCATTTTGCAACACCTTTGCCCTTCCTGGCCGCGGAACTAAAAAATCAAAACAATCTCAAACTATGCACGTTCAGCAACCATTCAGCTTCGGCCCGGTTGCAGGAATCTGCTTGTGTCTGGAGCCTGGAAGGCCGGCTGATCTGGCCGTCAACAAGCGTCCAAAGCAATGCAAAAACAGGCGAAAACGCCGAGTTTACGGGAGTACCACCCGACCATTAGCGAGCACATGCAGCAGACGAACCGACAACTGATACGTGCAGATAACTGACACGACCACAATTTGGTAACGAGGAATTCATATGAACAGAATCGGTGAAGCTGGCCACCGTCCGATCCGGAAGTCGCGATTTTTTGAAGTCGATGGCTACTGGTATTACGGCACCCGGGAGCGGGTGAACATTGGCCCTTTTGACAGCCTTCATGCGGCCGAACGCGGTGCCAGCTCTTTCATTGAATTTGTTATGCATGCCGAGCCGGATGTCGTGGAATCCCTGAAGGTCTACGGTACCGCCGCATGAGCCACCCGGGTCTGAAGTGCGGAGCCACTGCAAACGCAGCAATTGCCGCGTGCAAGCTGGCCCGCAGACCCCCTCTGGACAACTGCAAACACCACCCGGAAAAAAGCGGCCACTCAGGGCTGCCGTAACGGACCCTTCGCTGCCCCCCTTCCCGGCTTTCTTTTTCCGCCCCTTCGCGACCCGCTACAACCGAACTTCAATCCCGTGTTGCCGCATATAGGCCTTGGCTTGCGGCACCGTGTACTCGCCAAAGTGGAAAATGCTCGCGGCGAGTACGGCATCGGCGCCACCGAGGGTAATGCCTTCCACCAGGTGCTGCAGCTCCCCCACCCCGCCGGAGGCAATGACCGGGACGCCTACGGCATCAGAAATGGCGCGGGTGACCCCCAGATCGAAGCCGTCTCGCGTGCCGTCACGGTCCATGCTGGTGAGCAAGAGTTCGCCGGCGCCGTTGGCCACCATGCGCACGGCCCATTCCACTGCATCAATACCCGTGGGGCGACGACCGCCATGGGTAAAGATTTCCCACCGGGGCGCCGCGTCCGGTTCACTGACGCGTTTGGCGTCTATCGCCACCACAATGCACTGCGCTCCAAAACGGTCGGCCGCTTCCTTGACGAAGTCCGGATTGCTCACTGCGGCGGAATTGATGCCCACCTTGTCCGCCCCGGCATTGAGCATGCGACGGATGTCGGCGATGGTGCGAATGCCGCCACCGACTGTCAGCGGGATGAAAACCTCTGAGGCCATGGCCTCCACGGTGTGCACGGTGGTATCCCTGGCTTCATGGGTTGCAGAGATGTCCAGAAAGGTGATTTCATCGGCGCCCTGCTCGTTATACCGCTTGGCGATCTCTACCGGATCACCGGCGTCGCGGATATCCACAAACTGGACGCCTTTAACGACGCGACCACCATCAACGTCAAGACAGGGAATGATGCGTTTAGCGAGGGCCATGAAAGTGTCTCCCGGATCGGTCAGATCGCGTCTGATTTTGCGTCAAACTGGTCGCACAACGTCTGTGCTTCCACCAGATCGAGTGTGCCTTCATAGATGGCACGACCGGTAATTGCACCGCAAATGCCCGAGCCTTCGCGGCTGCGGTTCAAGAGGGCCTGAATATCGGTGAGGTTGGTGATGCCGCCCGAGGCAATCACGGGCAGCCGCGACGCCCTGGCCATCGCCACGGTCGCTTCCACGTTGACGCCCTGCATCATGCCGTCGCGCTCGATATCGGTATAGACGATGGCACTGACGCCGTCCGCCTCGAACTGACGCGCCAGATCCGTCGCGTCCACATCCGTCACGTCTGCCCAGCCGGCCACAGCCACCTTGCCGTCCCGCGCGTCGAGCCCGACGATGACTGACCCCGCAAAGGCGCGGCAGGCTTCGCGGACAAATTCCGGCTGGCGCACCGCCTGAGTGCCGATAATTACAAACTTCACCCCGGCCGAGCGGTAGTGCTCGATAACGTCCAGCGAGCGAATACCGCCCCCGATCTGGATCGGCAGCGCCGGAAAGGCTTTGGCAATCGCCTTGACCACGGCCCCGTTGACCGGTTCGCCGGCGAAAGCGCCATTGAGATCGACCAGATGCAGGCGGCGTGCGCCCTGGGCCACCCACTGACCAGCCACGGCCACCGGATCGTCGGAAAAGACGGTTGAATCGCTCATGATGCCTTTGCGCAAACGGACGCACTGGCCATCTTTCAAATCGATAGCCGGAATAACTTGCATGGTGATCTCCTGTTAATCTGCGGCATTGCCCGCGTAATGGCCGTCCCAGTCAATAAAATTCTTCAGCAACTGCAAACCGGCGACATGGCTTTTCTCGGGGTGAAACTGCGCGGCAAAAATGTTATCGCGCGCCAGCACTGCGGCGAAATCAATCCCGTAATGACACGCCCCGGCAAGCAGCCGGGGGTCTTCCGCCTGCACATAGAAACTGTGCACAAAATAAAACCGGCTATTGGCGGGAATGTCGCGCCACATGGGGTGTTCGCAGGTCTGGGCCACCTCGTTCCATCCCATATGGGGCACTTTCAGACGCTCACCCAGGGGCGCGGCGCCGCCAGTGGGTCGAGCAAATTCCGGCTGCGCCGCGAAACTTCGCACGGCGCCACCAAACAGACCGAGGCAATCGACACCACCGTTCTCCTCGCTGAAATCCATCAGCGCCTGCAGGCCGACGCACACCGCCAGCAACGGCTTGCCACTGGCGGCAACTTCCGCCACTGCCCGGTCGATCTCGAGACGACGGATTTCTGCCATGCAGTCGCGGATCGCTCCGACGCCCGGCAAAATAACCCGCTCCGCCGCGAGTATGTCCCGGCGCTCGCCGGTGACCTGGATCTGCACATGCGGCGCTACCTTCTGGAGCGCACTCGCCACCGAATGCAGATTACCCATGCCGTAATCAATAACAGCAATCGAGTTCGAACTCATGCTATGAGACCTCCAGGGGACACAGGGACTGGGAAGGAATACAGGTTGGCAGCAGTGTTTGCAGGTTCAAGGTATGCAGGGCCGCTGCGGCGGTACGCCCTTCTCAGAGCGTACCCTTGGTCGAGGGCACGGCGTCCCCGAGGCGCTCGTCCCGCTCCAGCGCTATCCGCAGGGCGCGACCGAAGGCCTTGAACACCGTTTCGATCTGGTGATGCGCATTGGCGCCCCGCAGGTTGTCGATATGCAGGGTGACATTGGCGTGATTGACGAACCCCTGGAAAAACTCCCAGAACAGTTCCGTGTCAAAACTGCCAATGCGCTTCTGGGTGAAAGGGATATGCATGGTCAGGCCGGGCCGGCCGGAAAAATCGATGACCACGCGGGAAAGGGCTTCATCAAGAGGCACATAGGCATGACCGTAGCGCCGGATACCTTTTTTGTCTCCCAGCGCGCGGGACACCGCCTGGCCCAGTGTGATGCCGATATCTTCAACGCTGTGATGGTCGTCAATATGCGTATCACCCTGGCACTTCACGGTCATGTCCAGCATGCCATGGCGCGCAATCTGGTCCATCATGTGTTCAAGGAAGGGTACACCGGTCGCAAAGCTGGCCTGACCGGAGCCATCCAGATCGACCGACACGGAAATCCGCGTTTCGAGGGTGTCCCTGGTGACATCTGCTGTACGTGTACTACGTATCATGGGAACGGCAACTCCGAAAATGGGCGGCAATTATAGCGCCAATGGCAGACGGCGGCGAGCCTTGACTCCATTTGATCATTTCGGCTTCGAGGACAATAATTCTGTTTTGCACGGAAACACTGCAGCTATGCCTTTTCTGATCACCTCGGCACGGCCATGAACGCCATCCTGCCCAGCACCGATTCCCACGAAAGCTATATTGCGCCGGGCCCTCCGGTTCGTGCCTTGAATATCGTGTTGCTGGGACTGCGTGGCGATTCGCTGGTGACCAGTGAGGGGATCTATCTGCGCAATCTCAGCGCGGCTCTGGCGAGGCTGGGCCACAAGATCGAAGTTGTCTGCGGCCCCCCCTGCCCGATGGTAACAACGCCCGTGAAGCTTACCCGGCTCACGGATAGTCTGGCGGGGTTCAGCTTCAACGTTGCGGAGCACCCTGGAGCCACTGGCTGGCGCGCCGCACTGCTGCGCAAGCTCTCGCATCTGACCGTGATGGGCCGGGCAGCGGTGCTGCTTGTGCAGCTGGGCAAACGCGAGCATCCGCCGGACATTATCCACCTCTGCCACGGCGGCGTATTCTTCGCGCTGGTGCTGCAGAAACTGTTATTGCAGACAGGGCGACTGCCCGTTGTTCTGTCGATCCACAGCTCCCCCGTTGATAAATGGATCGCGCGCCTGGATTGGGCGCCACCCTGGCTGGCCCGGCATTTGACGCCGGACTCCGCGTTCTTCGCGCCCCAGCGCTGGGTCATCCGTCAACTTAACGGTTTGATGACCGTGTCCGAACACGCCCGGCAGGAGCTCGTCCGGCAGACCGGGCGCCCGGCACCGCTGCTGCATGCGGCCTGTGTGGGCGTCGATACCGACCTGTTCTGCCCGCGACCGGAACTCGCTGTCGTCCCTGGCCGGCTCATCACGGTTGTGGATTCCCCGGCCGCCGCAGCGGAATTACCCACCCTGCTCCAGGCACTGGCCCGGCTGCGCGCAACCCATCCCCGCGCGCATCTGGTGGTGATTCAACGGATGATTCACCGTCCATCGACGGCGGAATTATCAACGGACGTCGACGCTCAGGTGCTTCCCGGCGTCGTTTACAAACGTGCGGTCTGCGACGAACAACTCGCCGGGGAATATGCCCGTGCCCAGGTGGCGATCTCCCTGGCGGCGGCGGAATGGTTCAGCCTCAGCGCCCTTGAAGCCATGAGCTGCGCAATTGCGGTGGTCGGGGCCGATGGCGGCGGCACGCGGGAATTGCTGGCCGGCGCGGGTTTCTCGTTTCCGCCGGGCAACACCGCCGTTCTGGAACATGCCCTGAACCGGTTATTAACCGATCCGGACCTGCGTCGGCAAGTACAGCACAAGGCACGCCTGCGTGTTACTGAACGCCTGGCATGGCCAAAAGTCGCCTACGGGTTAACGCTTTTTTATCAGCAGCACCTGCTACGTGCACCGGGTGGTCGGCCTGTAACTCGTTAAATGAGCCATCTTCTTCCAAATAAATTTGTATAAAGAAATAAAAAGCTATACTCAAAACCATAGCTCCGTGCCCTACGGAGTCGAGTCCGCGTGCCTGATCCCCGGCAGCCTCATGTTGCCAGCCTTTCTACACCTGCACGACGCGAATAAAAATTAATAAACTCCGGGAGTGTAATCAAATGACCAAACTAGCCTCATCCATTCGTCTCGCACTGGTCTGCACCGCCTTTGCGGGGAGCGCCGCCAGTGCTCAGGACCCGTCTGGCTTTACCATCAGCCCCATGTTGGGGCTGTATGTCTTCGACCGGGAGCTGGAGCTTGATGACAGCGTTTCTGCATCGGGCGCCGTCGGTTACCGCTTCGACAGCCCTCTGGGACTCGAACTGGTTTACATGTTCACCTCGACCGATCATAAAGTGAACGTGCTCGATCTGGATCAGGAGCAGGTCCGCCTGGATGTGCTCTATCACCTCGGGCGCAGCGGCCCGGTTGAGCCCTATCTGGTTGCCGGCGTGGGCATGCAACTGTTAACGCCCGATGGCTGGGAAGACTCCGACAATACGGTTGCCACCCTCGGTTTCGGTGTGAACTATTTTCTGAACGACAACCTCAGCGTGCGCAGTGACTTCCGGATCTTCAATGATCTCGATTACGAATACACGGACTACGGCGTGGGCCTGGGCCTGCGTTATGTGTTCGGCTCCAAACGGTCGGCGCCAGCCGTCGAAGAACCCCAAGTCACCAAAGCGCCCGATGCGGACAAGGACGGCGTTGCCGACGATATCGACCGCTGCCCCGGTACACCCCGGCGCACGTCCGTCGATGCCAACGGTTGCAAGATTATTCTGGATGAAGATGGCGATGGTGTTGCCGACGAACAGGATGCCTGCCCCGATACGTCGCCCGGCGCTTCTGTGGATGCCCAGGGTTGTTATGAAGTGATCACCGAAACCCGCGAAGTCACCATGCGGGTCGAGTTCGCCAACAACTCTGCTGAAGTGTCGCCCGGCTCAATCAGCGAGATTAAAAAAGCCGCTGATTTCATGACCAAATACGCCCTGACCAAAGCCGTCATCGAAGGTCACTCCGATGATCGCGGTGCCGCGGATTACAATCAGAAGCTCTCCGAGAAGCGTGCCGCTTCCGTAGTGGAAGTCCTGGTCAGTCAGTTCGGTATCGCCCGGTCACGGTTGACGTCAGTGGGATATGGCGAAAGTCAGCCCTTGGTGGCTAACGATTCCGAAGAAAACCGCGCAACCAATCGCCGGGTAACGGCCAAGGTCAGTGCTGAAGTCAAGTCGATCCAGAAGTAAGTTGCGAACGCCCGGTCACCCCGTTGCCGTCCAGCGGCGGCGGGGCGGCCCGGCTCAAGCGCCCGGGCCGGGCTTGCGTTCAGTGCGGGCCTGAAGCCACTGGCGGAAGGTCCCTTCTTCCATTGGGCGCGCGAAGTAATACCCCTGATACACCGTACATCCGAGCGTCCGCAGCCGCTCCAGCTGCACCTGCGTCTCCACGCCTTCGGCGATCACCTCCAGCCCCATGTGCCGGCCAATCGAGATCATCGACTCCACCAGAGGTTCGTGAGGCTGGATCTCCAGGGCATCGACGAAGGATTTGTCGATCTTGATCCGGTCCAGGGGCAGATCCCGCAGATAAGCGAGAGACGAGTACCCTGTTCCGAAATCATCCAGCGCGATACTGATGCCGGCGGCGCGCAACTGGGACAGCTTCTCGATGGTTTCACTGACGTCTGCCAGGACGGCGGATTCGGTCATTTCAAAGGTGATCAACCTGGGGTTGATCCCCGACTTGCGGATTTCGTCGATGGCGGTTGTCACAAAATCGGGGCGCGCAAACTGCCAGGCGGAGACGTTGACTGACAGGCGGCCACTGAACCGGATGTTTTGTGTCTGCCAGTCGCCACAGTGCTTCAAAGCCTCCTGCAAAACCCAATGGCCGATGGGGTTGATCAACCCGGTTTCCTCGGCGATGGGAATAAACTGGTACGGCGGCACCAGACCTTGCTCCGGGTGTTGCCAGCGGATCAGTGCTTCGGCACCGACCAATTCCCCCTGGGCGTTGATCTGGGGCTGATAATGCAGCCGCAGTTCGTCGTTCAGGAGCGCGCTGCGCAATCCCTTTTCCATGTTCAGGCGATTGTTCACCGCCTCCCGCATCGCCGGCGTAAACAGCTTGTAGCCGCCACGGCCAGCATTTTTGGCCTGGTGCAGTGCCGTATCCGCGCTGCGGAACACGTCGACTACCGTGCGCGCCGCTTCGGGGAAAATAACGATGCCCATGGTGCAACCGATATCCAGAAGGTGATCACCCACCTGCACGGGCTTTTCCATCAGGCGGGAAATGCTTGTGGCGATGGCGTCCACCTGAAACTCCTCACGCCCGTCCAGCCCGCCCACGACCACTACAAACTCGTCGCCGCCAATGCGGGTCACCAGCATGCTGGCTTCGGCAAAGCGGGTTAAACGTTTGCCGAGAATCCTTAATACGTCATCGCCGATTTCGTGGCCCAGGGCGTCGTTGATGGTCTTGAAATGATCGAGATCGATCTGGATAAACGCGGCCGGTTCCGGCGTGACGGCATCCAGCAGACCGCCGATGTACTCCTGCAGGCGGGAGCGGTTAGGCAGACCCGTCAGCTGGTCTTCAAAGGCCATGCGGCGGATGGTTTCTTCCTTTTCAATGCGCTGCAATTCGGTACTGGCGCGGGAGACAAAAATATTCAACAGCTGCTGCGCCTGATCCACATGCTCCAGCGGCTTGGAATCGAGTATGGCCAGGACGCCGATCGGCCGTTTCTGTTCATCTTCAATGGTCGCGCCCAGAAAGCTGTGGAGCGCAAAATTGCACTCGTGCGCCGTTCCGGGAAAGTGCGCCTGCACGTCCCGGGCAACGGTGAAGGTGCCGTGTTTGAGTACCAGTTCGGAAAGGGTCTGATGCAGTTCGAACCGGAAATTTTCCACCAGCTCGCCGTCGTTGGCGGCGGCCAGCGTTTCCAGCACGCTGCGGCCCTCGTGGATTTTTTGCAGACCGATAAAAATGTATTTGCAACCCAGCAGGCGCGCCAGATAAATAACGATCTTCTTGAAGAACGCGTGACCGGTTTCCGCCGTCACCGACATCGAAATGGTGCTGATGGCATCGGATACGAACTGCTTTTCCGTGATGTCTTCAAGTTGCACCACCAGCTCTTCCAATTGGCGCTGCTGATCAAAGATGGGAGAGATGCTGAACCTCAACCAGGCGTCGCGGGTGAGATACAGGTTGTCGACCGCCTTGCCGGCCGCAAAACGGTAGGGTCCGAATTCCCGGATATCCCCGTGACGCATGCCGGCGACCAGTTGCGCCGGCGACTCACCGAGCTGTTCGAGCACCTTGAAGAAATTGACCCGGGGCGGAACGCTGACATCCCGATGCAGAAAGCGCAGGCTTGCCTCATTGACCTGACGGCTCACGCCCTCCCGGTCGATGATATGGGTCGGTGCCGCCGCTTGCATGAAGACCTGGGAAAGCCGGCGCAGCTTGTCTTCGGCCTGGCGGCGCTGCACGATCTCCGCCTGCATCTGCCGGTCCCGCAAGGTGAGTTCACGGCTGCGCTGGGCGGCTTCGGCGGCGAGGCGGTAGGTTGTCAGCAGGGCAAATATAGTAAATGCATAGCCGTTGAGATAAACGCCGGGTTGCCCCGCGAAATCGATCAACCCCATTTGCACCAAGGCGATGGTTTGCGCCAGCAGATAGGTCAGGATCACCGGCCGCGCACCCAGAGTCACGCCGTTCTTCACGGTCAGGTAGGCGTACCCTGCATAGGCAGTCAGCGCCACCGCCCCCAGCATCCAGACACCCAGTGCCAGCGTCGCCGTACCGCGCAGAACCCGCACCCCGTCGTCCGCGTCAACCGGCTTCCAGAAGAGCGCATCCACAGTCGAAAAATGGATCGAATAGGGAACACTGCGGTTGAGCCCGACCATCAGCAAACCCGCCAGAACGAGCCCCAGCCAGAACCACAGCGAACGCGCATGCTGACGCTCTATGGCTGCCAGAACCGCCACTGCCAGCAGCGACAGCGTGGCGTAATCCACCTGCCAGATCAGCCAGCGGGCAGCATCCGCGATGCGCACCGACTGATAGTAGAGCGCCGTGCAATACTGATAGCCGGCCGCCGCAAGGCCCAGGGCCGCCAAGCCGATAAAAATCAGCCGGATCTGGCTGCGCCGCGCCACCACCGCCACGCCGACGCTGGTCGTGCAGACCACCACCAGAAAGCTGGCGGCGAGATACAGTAAAGACACTGCAACAGGCAGGGTGTCGATCATCATGAAGGTGATTCACTGGATGAACTTTAACAGCGGCCACCGGCCGCCGGGTCGGATAACAGGTTACACGGTTCGCCGGCTTCAGGCGTTGTTTCCGGTTTAATGTTTATTTTGGCTTAATTCTTATTTTTGACTCAGGGCTTCAGGGTGCCGGAAACCGGCGCCCGACAAAGGTTGCCTGAGGCAGCGTCACCGCCGTGCGGGGCAGACCCAGGGTGCCGTCTTTCAGAATCGGCAGAACGCTTAGCTGGTTGCTGTGCTGATTGGCGACCACCATGACGCCAGCCTCTTCCAGTAACAGAAAATGACGCGGCCACTTGCCACCGGATGGCTGTGTACCCAGGGCGCGCAGGTTGCCCGTCGCGTCGATGGCAAACACGGCGATGCTGTCGTGACCCCGGTTGGAGGCGTACAGATAACGGCCATCGCGGGAAACGTCCAGATGGGCGGCCTGGCTGTGCTGGGCATACCCCGCCGGCAGGGTACTCAGGCGCTGCCGTTCCGTGAGGCGGCCATCGGGATTGAGCGCCGCCACAACCACGGTGTTGCTCAGCTCGTTGAGAACATAGGTCACCGCCAGTTCCGGGTGGAAGTACAGGTGCCGCGGACCGTCGCCGGGCCGCAGTTTGAGGGCGGTCTGTTGCGCGGATACCTGCCCGCTGGCCGCATCGAACCCTGCCGTCAGTACCTCATCGATTCCCAGATCCACCGCATAGATGCGTTGCCCGTCCGGCGACCACTGCACCCAGTGCGCATGAGGCGCTTCCTGACGCGTCGCGTTTGTACCCAGCGTGCCGGCGTGCTGGCGCACCTGCGGACGTTCGGTCAGAGCGCCATCGGGCGTGCGCCGGAAGACAGAGATATTGCCGCCATTGTAATTGGCCGTGGCGAGGAAACCCCCGTCCGGACTCAGGGCGAGGTAACAAGGGGCGGCGCCCCGGGTGGCCACGCTGGACAGGAGCTGGACCTCGTCCCCCCAGCGGAAGGCACTCACGCGCCCCTCATCGAGCTCATTGACGGCGTACAAAATGTCCGCGTCCACGGCCAGCCAGGACGGATTGTCGGTCGCCACCAGCACTTCCGGCGGCGACAGCGCTCCACTGGCCGACGCCCAGGTCAGCGCATAAATGCCCTCGCTGCCCTGCTCGCTGTAGCTGCCCGCGACCAGGTCGATGGTCTCTGGATATTTACTCTCTGCAACCACACACCCCTCCAGACAGAACAGTACAAGGGCGCCAACCAGTCCTCGCCAGAGGTTGCGGCTGTGACTGCCGCTGTGGCTGTCGCTGTG
>CAZJKJ010000015.1:6907-10297 GCA_964546435.1 uncultured Cellvibrionaceae bacterium | reverse complement strand
TCCGCCGGGGCGGCATCGTCCGGGGGCGCCTAAGGCTGCGGGATCGCCCCCTGGAGGTGGCCGGCGTGGTAGGCGATATGTTCCCTAATGAAGCTGGCAATAAAGAAGTAGCTGTGATCATAACCTTCGCGCAACCGGTAAGTGAGCGGATAGCCGTGGGCAGTGCAGACCTGCTGCAACCGCTCGGGCTGCAATTGCTCGGCAAGAAACGAGTCCTGACTGCCTTGTTCGACCAGCAGCGGAATGTGGCGCGTGGCCCGGGTAACCAGCGCGCAGGTGTCATAGGTTTTCCACAAGTCCGGGTCATCGCCCAGATACTGCCCCAGAGCCTTGCGGCCCCAGGCGCATTCGCTGGGTGCACAGATGGGCGCGAAGGCGGACACGCTCATCCAGGCCGCCGGTTCCCGCAAGGCGATGACCATGGCGCCGTGCCCGCCCATGGAATGGCCCATGATGGACTTGGCCGCAGTCACCGGCAGCTGCGATTCCACCAGCGAAACCAATTCCCCAGTGATGTACGAATACATCCGGTAATGTTGTGACCAGGGCGCCTGAGTCGCATCCACATAGAAGCCCGCCCCCTTGCCGAAATCCCAGGCACCGTCCGGGTCGTCGGGAACCTGGTCTCCCCGGGGCGAGGTGTCCGGCACCACCAGGGCGACGCCGTGGGCTGCGGCAAACTGCTGGGCGCCGGCCTTCTGGACAAAATTCTCGTCGGTGCAGGTCAACCCGGACAACCAGTAAATGGCCGGCACCGGCCCGTTCTGGGCGGCCGGAGGCAGATAGACGGAAAAGTCCATCTCGCATTGCAGGGTTGCGGAGGCGTGACGGAAGCGCAGCTGTTGCCCTTCGAACGACCGGGCTGCACCAGTCTGCTGAAGGATGGGCTCAGATCTGGTCATAGAGCACCACCGAACGAATGCTGTCACCGCGATGCATCAGGTCAAATGCCTGATTAATATCGGCCAGTGGCAGGGTGTGCGTGATCAGGGGATCAATGGAAATCCGGCCTTCCATGAACCAGTCAACAATCGTCGGAACATCAGTGCGGCCACGTGCGCCGCCGAATGCCGACCCCCGCCAGCTGCGCCCGGTCACCAGCTGAAATGGCCGGGTGCTGATTTCCTGACCGGCACCGGCGACCCCGATAATGCAGCTCTGCCCCCACCCTTTATGGCAGGCTTCCAGCGCCTGCCGCATCACTTTGACATTACCGATGCATTCAAAACTGTAATCCACACCGCCGCCGGTCATCTGGATCAGCGTGTCGACGACATTGTCCACCTCGTTCGGATTGACGAAATCCGTCATGCCGAACTGCCGGGCGAGCGCTTCGCGCTTGGGATTGAGGTCGACGCCGATGATCCGCCCGGCGCCCACCATTTTTGCGCCCTGAATCACGTTCAGACCGATGCCTCCCAGCCCGAATACCGCCACCGTGGCGCCCGGTTCGACTTTCATCGTGTACACCACGGCGCCTATGCCGGTTGTGACGCCGCAGCCGATGTAGCAGATCTTGTCAAACGGCGCATCCGGGCGGATTTTCGCGACTGCGATTTCCGGCAACACGGTGTAGTTCGAAAAGGTCGAGCACCCCATGTAATGCAGCAACGGCTTGCCTTCAAGGCTGAACCGACTGGTGCCGTCGGGCATCAGCCCCTGGCCCTGAGTCGAACGGATTGCCTGGCAAAGATTGGTTTTTGGATGAAGGCAATAATCACACTGGCGGCACTCCGGCGTGTAAAGCGGAATGACGTGATCGCCTTTTTTTACGGATGTGACGCCGGGGCCCGTATCCACGACCACACCGGCGCCCTCGTGACCCAGAATCGCCGGAAAGGCGCCCTCCGGATCATCCCCCGACAGGGTAAACGCGTCGGTATGACACACCCCCGTCGCCTTGATTTCGATCAGCACCTCTCCGGCGCGGGGCCCTTCCAGATCAACTTCCAGCACTTCCAGCGGTTTGCCCGCGGCAAAGGCCACGGCGGCTCGGGTTTTCATTGAATGTCTCCCGTGTGGATTGTTGGAGGCAACGGGTTAATGACACACGCGGTTACGTCCGCTGCCCTTGGCTTCATACAGTTTTTGGTCGCAGCGTTTCAGCCAGTCGTTCCAGTTTTCGTCTTCACGTAGCGTAGCCAGACCCATGCTGGCTGTTATCTGGCGATCGGGCAGAAACGCGGCGGCGGCGATCGCTTGCCGGAGCTCATCGGCTACCGTGAAACCGGCCTCGCGATCGGTGCCGTACAGGAGCGCCAGAAATTCTTCGCCGCCCCAGCGAAACAACCGGTCGCTGCGACGCACCCGGCTCTGCAGCAGTTCTGCGAGCTGCCGTAAGACCCGATCGCCGGCGGTGTGGCCAAGATCGTCGTTGATACGCTTGAAATTGTCTAGGTCTATAGCCAACAATGTCATCGCACTGCCGTTGCGTTTGCTGTAGCTGATTGCCTGTTCCAGGGAGGCTTCAAGCAATAACCGGTTAAACAGGCCGGTCAGCGGATCGGTTACCGCGAATTGTTGCAGGCGCTCCTGCTGCCGGGAGATCAAATGCAGGGATATGGCGGAAAACACGCTCACCGTCAGCAACGTAAAGCCCACTCGCCAGGCGAGCCGGGGGTCCATGATCTGCCAGACTACCCCTGAAATTACGGCGGCCAGCAGGCCACTGACGACCCATGCCTGCTTTTCGGGGAGAATCAGATAGCACGCGAGGACAGCGGGATAGCACCAGAGCACACCGATGATGCCGCGTTCCCAGACGGCTAAAGCCAGACAGATGATGGCAGCGGGTCCCAACGCCAGAAAACCTATCCACGGGACCGATCGACGTCGCGTAAACGTCCAGGAATGCGCAACGAACAGCACAATAATAGCCAGCGACATCACACCGAGAAGATAGCGTCCCTGCACGATATTGATCACTGAAAACGGTGCCACCAGCACCAGCGCCGCCGCGCCCGCATAACGGTTCGAATCCAGACGAAAGTCCGCTATATCCATCGCATTGGCCATGGTGCAGCACTCGGGTTGAAGGGCTGGATGCACTGCATACGCAGGCAAACCCGGCGGGGATGTCCGGGGCACGGCAAGGACCGGCCCAATGTGATCCAGTTGCAGGCGGCCACCCCGTGAGGGGCGGCGCCGCTAATAATTCACCCAGCTGCTTTCGGCGCTCAATTTGAACGCCCGATCAGAGAAACGCAGCAAAACGCCATCCGCCAGGAGATCCTCCAGCACCACGCCGGCGGCCAGAGTCTCGCCTTCGTGGTACCGCTTTTTATTAATGATGACGAAACCCTGGGCGTAGTCGTGCTTGTTATACATCAAAGTCGGGATCGTATCCTGAAAGGCGACCGGCAGTTCGTGCAGGAAAAGCACATCGGAATG
>CAZJKJ010000015.1:0-6807 GCA_964546435.1 uncultured Cellvibrionaceae bacterium | reverse complement strand
GGGTGTTTCGTCCACCTGAGTCTGATACAGCGCTGCCACTTCGTCGTCGACCACCGGCGTGCGTACCGTCTCTTCACCCAGGGGGGTGAGCATCTGTCGGCCGAAGGCGGAATTGTCCGCCTCAGCTGGATCGGCCTGCGCCGGCTTCACCTTGGCAGCTTTCATTGGTGGCGCTATGGATGGCGTAACTGACGGTGCGGCGGCAGAGGTTTCGACCGGTGCCGGCGCGCTCGTGGCGGGTGGTGCATCCGTCACCCTGGCGCTGGCGGGTGCGGCGGGCACCCGGGCATCGCGAAACAGTAGCAGGCCCAACAGCACTATCACGGCCAACCCCAGCACCACCAGCAAGGCCAGTAGCAGGTGCTTTTTCTCGATCACGATGGCGTCCTTGCCCGCGCCTTTATCGGCGCCATAGTGGTTAACCTTTAAATCAGGCACGTCCCCCTGATGGTCTTTCTCCTGATCAGCCTTGTTCAAGGCATCGAGAATGAGTGACATCAGCCCCCCGCCCCCTGGGCAGTGCCCAGCATGGTTAACTCCATGTCGGACATGGACAGCTCCAACCCGAGTGCTTCGTTCAGACGCAGCAAAGTTTGCAACCCGACCAGGCCGTCATCCTGCAGGTTTTCGGTCTGCTGGAACAGCTTCACCCGCTTCTGCAACGGCGTGTTGAATCTCTCTCTCGCCAGGGGCGCCTGCTGACCGTCGAGCTGGGCAAACTGCCCGGCAACCCAGGCCACCAGCGGACCGCTGGCGCCCAGACCAATGGCCTCGCCGAAACCGGGGGGCCGACGCCAGACAAAGACAAATTCCCCGTTCCACAGCTTGCCCAGTTGTTCCAGGGACACCCGCTGCAACTGCCCGTTGTTACGCACCCAGCCGTCGCCCCCGCGGATGGCCGCCAGCACCACGTAACCGGTGTGACGCGAGGGTGTCGTGATGGTCAGTACCGCCGGCCTGTCGATTTTCTGGAATTCGTCCCAGGTGGCGACTTTCTGGTTCTCGCAGGCTAGCCCGGCTTCAGACACAGACCAGCAGGGATCCATGCCCTCGGACGGAATTTCGGACAGTTGCAGAAGTTCGCGCACGGCGAGTGACTGGTCCCGAAACCAGTAATCGGCCCGGGACACGCGGGCGGCGTCCCGCGTTGACGTGATCTCTGCCTGGACGTCGCGAATGATCTGGCCTTCGCCCACCATCTGCGTATCCCGGTCTGCCACAGACTGGCCGCCCAGCAGCAGCCAGAACAGGCCACTGAGCAGCAGCGTGCCTGCCACTCCGGCACCGACAAATATCCAGTTTTTGTTGAACCAGCGCCGCAACGGTTCCTGCGGTCGGCCCAGCACTTCTACCGTCGCCTGCCGGAAAATCGACTGATCCACCAGGGTCGCTTCCCGACTGTAGGCACCCAGGAGCATGCGGTCGCAGAGGACGTTGATTACCCGCGGGATACCGCGACTGGTGACGTAGATCTTGCGGATGATACTGACAGGAAACGGTTGCCGCCCGGCGGGCATGCCGGCGACTTTGAGGCGGTGTTTGATGTAGGCCGCCACCTCCTTTTCATTCAGCGGACGCAAATGATAGCGGGCGGTGATGCGCTGGGAGAGTTGGCGCAGGGCAGGCTTGGCCAGCAGGTCATTCAGCTCGGGCTGCCCCACCAGAATGATCTGCAGCAGCTTCTGGGTGTTGGTTTCAAGGTTGGTCAGCAACCGCACCTGCTCAAGGGTGGAAACCTTCAGCAGCTGGGCTTCATCAATCAGAACGATGGAGCGGCGGCCCCGGCGGTGATTGGCCACCAGAAAATCCGAGAGTTTGTCCATGAGGACTTTGAGGCTGGTTTCATTGCGCTCGTAGGGCACCCGGAAGGCTTCGCAGATGCTGCACATCAGATCCCGTGCTGTTGCCGCCGGGTTCAGGATAACGGCCAGGTCGGCATTTTCCGGCAATTGTTCCAGCAGGCAGCGGATGATCGTGGTCTTGCCGGTTCCCACTTCTCCCGACAGCATGACGAAACCGCCGCTGTTGACCCCATACAGGACATGCGCCAAAGCCTCCCGATGCTGGGAACTCATATAGAGATAACGCGGATTGACGGCTATGGAAAATGCCTGGTCATCCAGTCCGAAATAGCTATGGTACATGGCAAACGGGGCACATAGGCGGTGGTACTGCCTTATTGATGTCTGTCGTTGGCGCGATAATAACCTGAAACGGTAACGCTGTCCTCGCGCAGCCGCTCACTTCCCTATCGATACGCTGACTCTCAAGGACTGAAGACACGCTGGTGAACACAGAAGTTCACCAGCGGCTGGACGGGAGACTGCCGGTTTGGCAGTGCAGGCTTTACTCTCCCCAGGGCATGTTGTTCAACATGCGGCGTCGACTTTCAATCATGGACTCGAAGGTCTGCATGCGGACCTCGTCGCTGGCATCCAGCTCACGCGCCAGCTCCATTTGTCGTTCCAGACAAATGATTTCCTTAACAAGCTGTTTTTTGAGAATAGAAAATGGTGGATTGCTGATACTTTGGCAGGTTTCAGACAATTGCGGTTTCATGTTCTGGTGAGACCCTCGCGGCAAAAGGCATATTCGTGTCTTTCCGGTATCTGCTGTCGCAACCAGCAACTTCCGGGTTTGGGTAATGTAAGCTCAAAGCTCATGATGCAGTTCAATCGGTAAAAACGTGCACACGGCTTGTTTATCTCTTTCAATCGGCCCGTATAGCGAGCCTCCCTGCACCTTCCGTGACATTTCAGTTCATCTGGCTGCTACCAGGCCAAGCGAAGCCTCAACGCGGTGAACGCGTCTATATTAAGAATAGGCATAATTCGGCAAGGGGAGCATGGTTTCCGACCACCTGCACTACTTTGCGCGCCGTGGCCAGGCGCTGCGTCCGGGCAGATGCTGGAACCGGGTCCTGAAAAGGCTGACCGGATGGCAAAATACCAACCGATTGTTTCGTTCCAGCGGGTCGAGATTCCGTGATACGCATCTGTAGACACGAAATGTCTCGACTGGTTCACATTATAGCCACGTAACTTATCCAGGGCTGAGCTTTTTTTTCAGTATTCTGACAATACATACTGTGGTCCTCCCGACCTTTAGCAGAACTTCCTCATGATTGACTGGCACAACATTGATACCGTTCTACTGGACATGGACGGGACCCTTCTGGATCTCCACTTCGATAACTATTTCTGGTTTCAGCACTTGCCCCGACGGTATGCGCAGTTCCATGAAATGGATTTTCAGACGGCCGAAGCCGAGCTGACTGCGCTGATCCGCAAATATGAAGGCACCCTGCAGTGGTATTGCCTGGACCACTGGTCCGACCTTATCCGCATGGATATGGCCGCGCTGAAACATGAGATACGCCACAAGATCCAATTGCGGCCGCATTCGGAAATTTTTTTGAAGTACCTGCGTCAACTGCGCAAAAAAGTTGTTTTGACGACCAACGCCCACCGGCACGGCTTGTCCCTCAAGCTGGAAGTCACCCGCATTGATCGCTGGCTGGACCTGGTCATTTCATCGCACGACTACCAGCAGCCCAAAGAGCTGCCGGCGTTCTGGCACCGACTGGCAGAGGCGGAGTCGTTCGATCCCGCCCGCACGCTCTTCATTGACGATAATTCCCACGTATTGCGTACCGCCCAGGCGTTTGGCATCCATCACCTTGTCTGCATCACCCAGCCGGATTCCCAGCAACAGGGGCTGGCCACGGGCGAGTTTATTGACATTGCGGATTTTGACGAGATCATGCCGTCGAATGTGCGTGAGAATATCAGCTGAATGAATGACGCTATGGAAAAAGTACGTATCGACAAATGGTTGTGGGCGGCGCGGTTTTTCAAAACCCGCAGTCTCGCCAAGCAGGCAATAGAAGGCGGCAAAATTCAGGTGGACGGCCAGCGGGTCAAGCCCAGCAAGGATTTGACGGTCGGTCTCATGCTCACCATTCGCCAGGGCCTGGACGAGAAAGAGGTGCAAATCCTGGCGCTGTCCGACAAACGCCGGGGCGCGCCGGAAGCGGCATTGCTGTATGCCGAGACCGAACCGAGCCGCGTGCGCCGCGAAAATCTCGCCGAACAGCGCAAACTGGCCGGCGCCCTGCTCGCGGCGCCCGACACCAAACCCAACAAGAAGCAGCGCCGCCAGATCCACCGATTCAAAAATATCCATCACTATGACGAGGACTAGACGAACGCCATGGAACACACGCCCTCCCACCCCAGTGCAGACCTGATTCACCGGTTTGTCTTCGATAACATTCCCTTGCGCGGCGAAATCGTCACCCTCTCCCGAAGCTTTCAAGACGCGGTGGAACATCAATCACTGGATGCCGATGCCCGGCGACTGCTGGGCGAGTTTCTCGCTGCCAGCGTATTGCTCACGGAAACCTTCAAGTTCGCCGGCGTACTGACCTTGCAGGCGCGCGGCCAGGGCCCGGTTCCCCTGATCGTGGCGGAAACCACCCATCAACACAGCCTGCGCGGCCTGATCAAATTCAGCGAAGCCAATGTCACCAGAACTTTGCCGTCGTCGGATCTGGCCCGCAACGTGGGGGACGGCGTCATGACGCTGACGGTCGATCCGGAAAACGGCCAGAGATATCAAGGCATAGTCCCGCTCGAAAAGGCCAGCGTCGCCGGCTGCGTATCCGATTACTTCAGTCAGTCAGAGCAATTGCCGACGCGCATGTGGATGTTTTCCAGTGAACAGGAAGTGATCGGGCTGTTTTTGCAGGCACTTCCGCCCCAGGGGGACGAGGCGCTCGACGCCGATACCTGGCTGACAGTCGGCAGCCTGGCAGACACCCTCACGGCCGCCGAAGCCTTGACGCTGGATCATGAAACCATCCTGCACCGCCTCTTCCACGAGTTCACGGTCCGACTGTTCGAACCCACCGCCCTGCATTTCGCCTGCAGTTGTTCCCGGGAGCGTAGCCTTAATGCCCTGACTGCGCTGACCCGCGACGATGCCCTGGCCTTGCTGGCAGAGCGGGACTGGATTGAGATGAACTGCGAGTTCTGTGGCGCCCAATACCATTTCGGCGAAGCGGATCTGGACGAACTCTTCGGCAACGGCAAACCGGCGCTGCATTGATGCGGGGGGCGCGTAATGCGCCCGCATGACAAATCCCGGCACTAATACGACAAGGTCCGCCCCCACAACGACTTTTTGTAGTTTGTGCAATCCGGCACCCTGCCCCCCATAAACACCCCGGCCAAATCAAATCCACCCGCCTGATTCCGTCTTCATTGGCGCCCGCGCAACCGCTGCAAGCCGCGATCACCAGCACACCCGGGGCTCTAACCGCTATTGGCCGGCTGTTTGCATTGAGGCTGGTACGCGCCGGCATTCCGTCACACAGTCAGCAGTTCACGGTGGCAGGGAAAATTGGGAAGTTTGCAGGGTAGAAATTCACAGTTTATGACCCTTGAAACGATCATTCTGAAGCTTGAGTCAACCACTGCGTTGCAATGCGAGGAAGCTATCATGGACACGTCTTTGAGCCGAAATCAGGACCAGCTTTGCGATCTGTTCGCCCGCGAAACCGGCAGTGCCGGCAGCAGCAAGCCCATCAGGCACGGCGGCCTGGCGGCGGATCTGAACCGGCACCGTCGCCCTCAACCCGATTCCCTCGACACCTGGCGCGACGCGGTCCGTCGCCACAGCGATGCGCGCGCCCACTGGCGCCGCCTGCTGGGCAGTCATCTGGTCCCGCATCCGGTGCGTTGAGGACCGGTTAGATTTCCATCAAATCCCGATAATCCTGAGCGGCGAAAAACTTGCCGCTCGCGCCCCGATCCCCCAGCAGGGCGGGAACCAGAATCCCCGGTATCACACTTTCCACCGCTTCCCACGCGTCAGCGCCCCCCAGATCCGTACGTATCCAGCCCGGGTCCACGCAATTGACCAGCACGTTATCGTCCTTGAGTTCCCACGCCAGGTCCTGGGTGTACTTGTCCACCGCCGCCTTGGAGACGCTGTAAGGGGCCAGATCCGGCTGCCTGGCGATCCCCGATGTCAGGTTGATGATGCGGCCCCAGCGCCGAGATCGCATTCCCGGTGCAAATGCTGAACATAATTCCACCATTGCAAAGAGGTTAACCTGGAACGTGCGCTGCCATTCGGCGAGGGTGAATTCGAAGAGGGGCGTGGAGGTGTTACTGACGGCGGCATTGTTGTACAGGATATCGATATGGGGCGCTCCGCACTGACCGACCTGGTCGATGATCTGCTGCACACCGGCGGGTGTGTCCAGCGCGCCAGCGACCGCACAACTGTTTACCGGCAGATTCGCCAGCAGCCCCATCACCTCCCGGGTGTGCTCCAGCGTTCGCCCGTGAACGACCACATTACAATCGAGGCGAGCCAGCGCCAGCGCGGTTTCGCGACCGATCCCCCGGGTTGAACCTGTTACCAATGCCCACCGGCCTGCAATGCTGCTCATGGTCCTGACCTCCAAATAGGCGGACACTAGCAGCTCCCCGAAGAGGATTCAAATCACTCACTTCCCGCGCCTAAACTAGATTCAAGTCAGCCCACTTCGGGAATATCCGGTCCCGGTACGGGGATTTCCGGCTGGTCGGTACCCGGCACCGGTATTTCCGGGCCATCCGGTTGCGGCGGCGAGATTTCATCGGGTTGCCGGGGCGGCAGTTCCGGTCGCGGCTCGCCGGGATTGATATCGGGTTTGTCGGGGGTATCCGCCGGCAGTTCCGGCTCCGCCATCTGGATGGAATGCGTATGCATAAGCAACTTCTCGATCGTTAAAAGACCTTAGCTGCTACGTTGACG